>JAEWXC010000064.1 GCA_023396115.1 Actinomycetes bacterium
CCCGGGCCGGTCCGCGTTCTGCCTAGGATCGCCCCATGACCACCCAGCCTGCCCCCACCCGTGCCGACGGCCGCGCCGACGACCAGCTCCGCTCGATCACGATCACCCGCAACTGGCTCGACCACGCCGCCGGATCGGTGCTCGTGGAGTTCGGGAAGACCCGTGTGCTGTGCGCCGCGTCGGCCTCCGAGGGGGTGCCGCGCTGGCGCAAGGGCTCGGGTCTGGGGTGGGTCACCGCCGAGTACGCGATGCTGCCGGCTGCCACCCACGAGCGATCCAGCCGCGAGTCGGTCAAGGGGAAGATCGGTGGCCGCACCCACGAGATCTCCCGCCTGATCGGGCGGTCGCTGCGAGCCGTGGTCGACGATGCCGCGCTGGGGGAGAACACCATCCAGCTCGACTGCGACGTCCTCCAGGCCGACGGCGGCACCCGGACCGCGGCCATCACCGGCGCCTACGTGGCGCTCGCCGACGCCGTGGCCCACCTGCGCGCCCAGGGCGCCCTGACCGGCAACCCGCTCAAGGACTCGGTGGCCGCGGTCAGCGTCGGCATCATCGACGGGGTGCCGCGCCTGGACCTGCCCTACACCGAGGACTCGCGGGCCGAGACCGACATGAACATCGTGATGACCGGCTCCGGCTCCTTCATCGAGGTCCAGGGCACCGCCGAGGGGGCGCCGTTCGACCGGGCCGAGCTGGACGCGCTGCTCAGCCTCGGTGCCAAGGGCTGCGCCGACCTGACGCTGCTGCAGCGGGCCGCGCTCGATGCCTGACACCGCAAGGTCCTCGAACGCTGACGCAGGGCTGGCCTCGCACGCCGGCGCGGGGCTGCGGGTCTTCCTGGCCACCCGCAACGCCGGGAAGATCGCCGAGATGGAGCGGATCCTGGGCGGGCACCTGCCGGGCATCGAGGTGCTCGGCCTGGCCGACGTGGAGCCCTACGACGAGCCGGTCGAGGACCAGCCCACGTTCGCCGGCAACGCCCTGCTCAAGGCCCGGGCCGGGGTCGCCGCGACCGGGCTGCCGAGCATCGCCGACGACTCGGGTCTGTGCGTGGACGCCCTCAACGGCATGCCGGGGGTGCTCAGCGCCCGCTGGGCCGGCCCCCCGAAGTCCGACGAGCGCAACAACGCGCTGCTCCTGACCCAGCTCTCCGACGTACCCGACGAGCGGCGCGCGGCCCACTTCACCTGTGCGGTGGCGGTCAGCCTGCCCGGTGACACCGGACCGGTGGAGCTGGTCGTGGAGGGCCGGATGGACGGCCGGGTCGTGCGGGAGCCGCGCGGCAGCGGCGGGTTCGGCTACGACGTGGTCTTCGTGGCCGACGAGCACCACGACGTCGACCTGACCACCGCCGAGCTGCCGCCGGGGGAGAAGGACCGGATCAGTCACCGGGGGCGGGCGCTGCGCGAACTCGCCCCGCGGGTGCAGGAGCTGCTCGGTCGCTGAGCGCCAGCGCAGCGCACCGGGTGCCGAAGGGGGGACTTGAACCCCCACGCCCTGAGGCACAGGAACCTAAATCCTGCGTGTCTGCCAATTCCACCACTTCGGCTGGTTGAACGTGTTGAGAGAGTCTAGGTATGTCTGCCACAGCGAACGCCCCCGGCCTGCCCGTCGAGGTGTCCGGCCTGACCAAACGGTTCGGCCTGGTGCACGCGGTCGAGGACCTCACCTTCACCGTCGAGCCCGGCCGGGTCACCGGCTTCCTGGGCCCCAACGGGTCGGGCAAGACCACCACCCTGCGGATGCTGCTGGGCCTGGTCCAACCGACCGCCGGCACCGCCACGATCGGGGGCCGGGCCTACACCTCGATCGAGCGCCCCTCCTCGGTCGTCGGGGCGGTGCTCGAGGCCAGCTTCCACCCCGGACGGTCGGGGCGGGGGCACCTGCGCGTGCTGGCGCCGCTGGTGGGGGTGCCGGACAGCCGGGTCGACGAGGTGCTGGAGCTGGTCGGCCTCGCCGGTGACGCCGACCGTCCCGCCGGCGGCTACTCGCTGGGCATGAAGCAGCGCCTGGGCCTGGCCGCGACCCTGCTCGGTGACCCGCCGGTGCTGATCCTGGACGAACCCACCAACGGCCTGGACCCGCACGGGATCGTGTGGCTGCGTGACCTGCTGCGCCACCTGGCCCGCGAGGGTCGCACCGTCCTGGTCTCCAGCCACATGCTCGGCGAGGTGCAGGCCACCGTTGACGACGTCGTGGTGATCTCGCGGGGCCGGCTGGTGCACGCCTCGCCGCTGGAGGACCTGGTGGCGATGGCGACCTCGCACGTGGTGGTCGCCGGGCCGGACCAGTCCGGCTTGGGGCGGGCGCTGCTGGCCGCCGGCTTCGCCGTCACCCCGACCGGCGCCCACCTGCAGGTCGAGGGCGCCACCGCGGCCCAGGTCGGTGCGGTGGCCCACGCCGGGGGCTACGAGCTGCACGAGCTCGGCAACGCCGGTGCCTCGCTGGAGCAGACGTTCCTGAAGCTGGTCGAGGACCGCGCCGGTGGTGGTGCTCCCGGGGAACCGGGTACGTCGGGCGATCTGGACGAGTCGGGACAGGAGGTGGCCCGATGAGCACGACCCCGTTCTCCGCATCGGTGCGCTCGGAGGTCCGCAAGGTCACCTCCACGAAGCTGTGGTGGATCATGCTGGCCGGCATGGCCGGGTACATGGCCTTCCTGGCGGTGGTGATGGCCTTCAGCCTGGCCACCGCTCCCGAGGACGTGGCCGCGGTCGCGATGAGCGACCTGGCCATCGCCCAGTCCGTCTACACCCTCGCCCCGGCCCTGGGTTACGTCTTCCCGCTGGTGATGGGCGCCCTGGCCGTGACCGGCGAGTTCCGGCACCGCACCATCACCCCCACGCTGCTCGCAGAACCGTCCCGGGGTCGGGTGCTGGGCGCCAAGCTGGTGGTCCAGGCCGGCCAGGGGGCGCTGCTCGGTCTGGTCGGCACCGCCGCGGTGGCCCTGGCCGGGGCCGGGTCGCTGGCGGCCGCCGGGGCCCCGGTGATGCTCGGCGAGTCCGCGGTCTGGGCGAACTTGGCGTGGTCGGTGGTGGCGCTGGCGCTGTGGGGCGTGATCGGCGTCGGCGTCGGCACGCTGGTGACCAACCAGGTCGCCTCCGTGGTGATGATCCTGGCCTTCACCCAGTTCGTCGAGCCGATTCTGCGGATGGCGCTGGGAGCGGTCGACGCGATCGCCTGGACCGCGAAGTTCCTGCCCGGGGCGGCAGCCGAGGCGCTGGTCGGGTCCAGCCTGTACAGCGCCACCGGGATGATGGAGCTGCTGGACCGGTGGCAGGGCGGGCTCGTGCTGCTGGCCTACGCGCTGGTGCTGGCCGGCATCGGCCGGTTCACCACGATGCGCCGCGACGTCTCCTGACCCGACCCCCACACGCACAGGCCCCCGCACCGGCACCGGTGCGGGGGCCTCGTGCCGTGGTGGGTCAGGCGAGACCCAGGTCGCGGTGGAGCTTGGCGACGTGCCCGGTGGCCTTGACGTTGTACTGGGCCAGGGTGACCACCCCGTCGCCGTCGAGCACGACGGTGGAGCGGATCACGCCGGTGACGACCTTGCCGTAGAGCTTCTTCTCGCCGAACGCACCCCACTCGGTCATCACGGCCTTGTCGGGGTCGGAGAGCAGGGTCAGGGTGAGGTGGTCGCGCTCGCGGAACTTGGCCAGCTTCTCGGGCTTGTCGGGGCTGATCCCGAGCACCTCGTAGCCGGCCGCGCGCAGCGAGTCCAGGCTCTCGGTGAAGTCGCAGGCCTGCTTGGTGCAGCCCGGCGTCATCGCGGCGGGGTAGAAGTAGACGATCACGTTCCTGCCGCGCAGGTCGCCGAGGCGCACCTGCTCACCGGTGTCGGAGGTCAGGGTGAAATCGGGCGCGGTGTCGCCGACGGCGAGGCGGGGCATGGGTCCTCCGGGGGTCGAGGGGCGGGTCTGCTGGTCCCGACCCTACCCAGCCGGTCCGCGGCCCCCCGAGCGCCTCGGGACCGTGGGCGTGACGTTGATAACCTTCGCGGGTGACCAACGAACAGAGTGCACTGGAGCGCGAGATCGAGGAGACCCGCGAGCGTCTCGCCGGGACCATCGACGAGCTGGTCCACCGGGCCAACCCGAAGACGATCGTGGGTCGTGAGGTGGCCGGCATCCGGGCCCACTTCGTCGACCCGTCGGGAGCACCGCGCACCGACAACATCCTGCGGGCCGCCGGCATCGCGGTCGGGGTCCTGGTGACCATGGCGCTGATCCGCAAGGTCGTGAAGTAGTCCCCGTGAACCCTGCACCCGGGGACTCCAAGACCCCCATCAAGATGCTCCACGACCGGGTCCTGGTCGAGCTGGACCGGGAGACGGGGGAGCGCCGGTCCTCCGGTGGCATCGTCATTCCGGCCACCGCCGCGATGGGCGCGCGTCGGCTGTCCTGGTCGAAGGTCGTCGGCGTCGGCCCGCACGCCCGCTCCGTCGAGGTCGGCGACAAGGTCCTCTTCGACCCCGAGGAGAAGGCCGAGGTCGAGGTGAACGGCGACGTCTACGTGGTGATGCGCGAGCGTGACGTGCACGCGGTCTCGGCGGGTCGGCTGGAGGGCAGCCCCACCGGGCTCTACCTCTGAGCCCTGGCCGCGGTCCCTGAGCCCCCGCACCCTGCCGCCGCATGAGAACGACGAAGGCCCCGACCTGCTGGTCGGGGCCTTCTCCTGTACGCCATCACGGACTCGAACCGCGAACCCGCTGATTAAGAGTCAGCTGCTCTGCCAATTGAGCTAATGGCGCCCGCTCCGTTGCCGGAGCGATCAGAACTGTAGCACCGGGTCGGTGGCAGTCGAAATCGAGGCCCCGCCGACCGGACGCACTGGTGCCGGGAGACCAAAAAACCCGGCAGACACGTGGTCTGCCGGGCCTCTCGGTACGCCATCACGGACTCGAACCGCGAACCCGCTGATTAAGAGTCAGCTGCTCTGCCAATTGAGCTAATGGCGCTCGGTGGAACAGGTCCCACTCTACACCCGCCCGGTCGTCCACCCAACTCGGAATCCGTCCGCGCCGGCACCCGCCTCAGTCGGCCTCCAGCACCGCCTGGGCGGCGTTGTGGCCGCCGATCCCGGAGACCGCGCCACCGCGGCGCGCACCCGAACCGCACAGCAGCACCGACCCGGACGCGGTCTGCACGCCCCAGCGCTCGGCGGGGGTCTCCAGGCGCGCCCGGTCGCTGGCCCAGGGCCACTCCAGGTCGCCGTGGAAGATGTGCCCGCCGGGCATCGCGAGGTCGGCCTCCACGTCCTGGGGGATCTTCGCCTCGATGCACGGGTTGCCCAGCTCGTCGGTGGCCACGCAGGCCAGCAGCGGCTCGGCCAGGTGTTGCTGCAGCGAGGCCAGGGCCGCCGAGACCGCGCGGGCGCGGCCCAGGTCCGGGTTGGACTCGAACAGGGTGCCGGGCAGGTGCAGGCCGAAGTAGGTCAGCGTGTGCTGCCCCTCGGGTGCCTCCGGGCCCAGGATCGACCGGTCGGTCAACGAGTGGCAGTACACCTCCCCGGGCAGGTCGCGGGGGACCTGTCCGGCCGCGGCCGTGCGCCAGGCCGTCTCCAGGTCGGTGAAGTCCTCGTTGAGGTGCAGGGTCCCGGCGAAGGCCACCTGCGGGTCGACGCCCGAACGCAGGGCGGGCAGCCGGTCGAGCAGGAAGTTGATCTTGAGCTGGGCACCGACCGGACGGTTCTCGGGACGCTGCTCGGCGCCGGTCAGGCCGGCCAGGGTCCACGGGGCGACGTTGGACAGCACGTGCCGCGACCGGGCGCTGTGGGTGCGGCCGTCGGCGTCACGCCAGGTCACCTCCGCGGCGGGGGCGTCCACGGTGCCGTGGTCGTGGACCGCGGTCACCTCGACGCCGGTGCGCAGGTCGGCCCCGGCCGTCGTCGCGGCCTTCTCCAGCGCCGCGGTCACCGCACCCATACCGCCGATCGGGACCCGCCACTCCCCGGTGCCGTTGCCGATCAGGTGGTAGAGGAAGCAGCGGTTCTGCACCAGCGAGGCGTCGTCCATCGAGGCGAACGTGCCGATCAGGGCGTCGGTGGCCACGATCCCGCGGACCAGGGAGTCGGAGAAGCGGCGGCGCAGCGCAGTGCCCAGCGGGGTGTCGACCACGTCCTCCCAGGTGCGGCCCAGGACCCGGCTGCGCAGGTCCGCGGCGCGGGGCAGCGGCTGCAGCAGGGTCGGCGCGACCACCTCGGCGAGCTGGGCCACGTCGGCGTAGAACTCCCGCCAGGCCGCGTACTCCTCGTCCCCACCGGTCAACCGGCGGAACGACTCGGCGGTCTCGGCGCCCTCCTCGTGCTCGACCAGCAGCCCGTCGGGGCGTCCCTCGCGCACGTAGGGCGTGTACGAGGCGGTGCGCCGCGACGCGAGCCGGACGTCCAGGTCCAGTTCGGCCATCAGTTCGGCCGGCATCAGGCTGACCAGGTAGGAGTAGCGGCTCAGCCGGGCGGCGTGGCCGCGGAATGCCCGGGTGGAGACCGCCGCGCCCCCGGTGCGGTCCAGCCGCTCCAGGACCAGGACCCGCTGACCGGCACGGGCCAGCCGGGCCGCGGCGACCAGGCCGTTGTGCCCGGCGCCCACCACGATGCTGTCGAAGACCTGCTGCTCGCTCACCCCGCCAACCTAGCCGGGGAGGCACGACGGCACCGGCTGTTGCGGTGCCGGTTGTCGTGTTGCCGGTTGTTGTGGTGCCGCTGGCAGGATGAGCGCGTGCGCGCGACGCTGGAACGACTCTCCCACCTGACCACCGCCCGACGGACCGCTTGGCTGTGCCTGGTCGTGGCCGCCCTGCTCACCGGGGTGGTGATGGCCTTCGCCCCCGCGGAGGGCGGTCGCACCGCGCCCGAGACGTTGCCCGACGACGCCGACTCGGTGCTCGCCGCACAGCGGCTCGAGGAGTTCCCCGGCGGCGACGTGGTGCCCGCGATCGCCGTGGTGGCGCGCGAGGGCGGCCTGACCGAGTCCGACCGGGCCTGGGTGGGGGAGGTCCAGGCCCAGTGGGCCCGCACCCTGGACCTGGACGGTGCCGAGGCGCTCGGCCGGCCGGTGCCCTCGAGTGACGGAGCCGCGCTGCTGGTGACCCTGCCGGTGCCGGCCGAGCTCAGCGGGCTCGACCTCAACGACAAGATCAAGGAGTTGCGCGCCGACGCCGACGACGCCCCGGACGGGCTCACCGTCCAGCTGACCGGGGGCGCGGCCTTCGCCGCCGACATCTCCGCCGCTTTCGAGGGCGCCGACCTGCGGCTGCTGCTGGCCACCGCCGGGGTGGTGGCGCTGCTGCTGGTGCTGACGTACCGCTCGCCGGTGCTGTGGTTGGTGCCGCTGCTGGTGGTCGGGATCGCCGACCGGGTCGCGGCGCTGCTCACCGAGCGGGTCGGACTGTGGCTGGGCGCCGCGCTGGACGGGTCCACCTCCGGGATCACCAGCGTCCTGGTCTTCGGCGCCGGCGCCAACTACGCCCTGCTGCTGGTCTCGCGCTACCGCGAGGAGCTGCGCCGCCACGAACGCCCCCGTGAGGCGTTGGCCGCGGCGTTCCGGGGTGCGGTGCCGGCGATCCTGGCCAGCAACGTCACGGTCGTCCTGGCCCTGCTGGTGCTGCTGCTCAGCGTGCAGCCCAACTCCCGGTCGCTGGGTCTGTCGGCGGCGGTGGGCCTGCTCGTCGCCCTGATGTTCGGGATCTTCGTGCTGCCCGCGGCCCTGTCCTGCTTCGGCCGCGGGTTGTTCTGGCCGTTCGTCCCGCGCTTCGACCCCGACGCCGCCGAGGCGCCGCCCGGGGCGTGGCTGCGGCTGGCCCGGGCGGTGGTGCGCCGGGCACCGCTGGTGCTGGCCGCGGGGATCCTGGCCCTGGCGGCGCTGGGCACCGGCACCCTCGGCATCGACCTGGGGCTGAGCCGTACCGACCAGTTCCGGGTCGCCGCGGAGTCGGTGGACGGGCTGGAGACGCTCTCGGAGCACTTCCCCTCCGGGTCCTCCGACCCGGTCCGGGTGGTGGTGGCCGCCGACGCGCTGGACCCGTCGGTGGCCGCGCTCGACGGGCTCGACGGCGTCGAACGGGTGACCCCGGCCGGGACGGCCGGGGACTGGGGCCTGGCCCTGGTCACCCTCGACGACCCGCCCGGCAGCCCCGCGAGCCTGGCCACGGTCGAGAACATCCGGGCCGAGCTGGACGACGTCGACGGGGCCCAGGCGTTGGTCGGCGGCACGGTCGCCGAGGACCTCGACGCCCGCGACGCCGCCGAACGGGACCTGCGGGTGATCGTGCCGCTGATCGTCCTGGTGGTCCTGGCGGTGCTGGTGGTGCTGCTCCGTTCGCTGCTCGCGCCGGTGCTGCTGCTGGGCGTCAACCTGGTCTCCACCCTGGCCGCCCTGGGGGCGGGCAGCTGGGTCAGCCGGCACGTCTTCGACTTCCCGGCGCTGGACCGGGACACCCCGCTCTACGTCTTCCTGTTCCTGGTCGCCATCGGGATCGACTACACGATCTTCCTGGTGATCCGGGCCCGGGAGGAGGGTGCTCGACTGGGCACGGTGCGCGGGATGGAGGAGTCGGTGGGCCACACCGGCGGGGTGATCACCAGCGCCGGGATCGTGCTCGCCTCGGTCTTCGTCGTCCTCGGGGTGCTGCCGCTGATCACGCTCACCCAGATCGGGATCATCGTCGGTCTGGGCATCCTGCTCGACACGTTCGTGGTGCGCCCGCTGGTCGTGCCCGCGTTGTTCGCGGTGGTGGGGGAGCGGATCTGGTGGCCGGGTCGTCTGGCCGACCGGGAGGCGTGAACGCGAAAGGCCCCGCTGCACCAGCAGCGGGGCCTTTCGACCTGGGGTGAGTGACGGGGCTCGAACCCGCGACATCCGCGACCACAACGCGACGCTCTACCAGCTGAGCTACACCCACCATCGCGATCCGGTGACCGGATCGGGGATGAGCATAGAGGACGCCCCGGGGGATCGTGGAATCGGGGTCAGTCGCTGCCCAGACCCGGCAGCGTCGAGGTGATCGAGCCGGAGTGCGTGGCGCCCAGGGCCTTCGCGGTGGCGCTGTCCGGGCCCGGCTGGGGGACGAACACGGCCTCGCGGTAGTAGCGCAGCTCCTCGATCGACTCGGCGATGTCGGCCAGCGCCCGGTGGTTGCCGTTCTTCTCCGGCGAGCCGAAGTAGACGCGCGGGTACCAGCGGCGCGAGAGCTCCTTGATCGTGGAGACGTCGACGTTGCGGTAGTGCAGGAAGCCCTCGAGGGTGGGCATGTCCCGGGCCAGGAACGCCCGGTCCGTGCCCACGGTGTTGCCGCCCAGGGGCGGGCGCGATCCCTCCGCGCAGTGCTCGCGGATGTAGGCCAGCACGGTCTCCTCGGCCTCGGCCAGGGTGACGCCCCGGTCCAGCTCCTCCAGCAGTCCCGAGGTGGTGTGCATGTCGCGGACGAAGTCACCCATCTGCTCCAGCGCCTCGGCCGGCGGCTTGACCAGCACGTCGACCCCCTCCCCGAGGATGTTGAGCTCGAAGTCGGTGACCAGGGCCGCCACCTCGATCAGCGCATCCGCGCCCAGGTCGAGGCCGGTCATCTCACAGTCGATCCACACGAGTCGGTCGTTCACGTGGTCCAGCCTACCGAGGAGCACCGACCCGCCGCCCGTCGCTGCGCCCGCCCCGCCGCCCGTCCCCACGGCCCCCGTACGCTCGGGCTCGTGCTGCAGTGGATCGGCGTCGTCGCGCGCCTGGTGGTGGGCGGGGTCCTCCTCGTCGCCGGCGTCCTCAAGGTCTCCGACCCGATCGCCGGCAAGGTCGCGGTCCGGGCCTTCGAGATCGTCCCGGAGCCCCTGGTCGGTGCCGTCGCCTACGGCCAACCGGCTCTGGAGATCGCCGTGGGGCTGTGTCTGCTGCTGGGCCTGCTGACCCGCCCGGCCGCCGGCGTCGCCGCCGTGCTGGTCGCCGCGTTCGCACTGGCGATCGTCTCGGTCTGGGTGCGCGGCATCGAGATCGACTGCGGGTGCTTCGGCGGTGGCGGCGCCGAGGAGGGCGCCTCCAGCGCCTACCCGTGGGACCTGGCACGCAACACGGGGTTGCTGCTGGGATCGCTCTGGTTGGTGGTCCGACCGCGGACCCCGTTGTCGGTCGACGCAGCGTTGCGTGGACCGGAAAGGTATGAGGATGTCGAAGAAGAAGCCGAACACTGATCCCTCCCCGTCCGCGGGGACCGGACCGAAGTCGGCGCGGGAGAAGCGGGCCGCGGTGAAGGCGAAGGCCAAGGCCGCCGCCGAGGAGCGGCGCCGGGCCGAGAAGCGCCGCCAGCAGCGCAACACCGCGCTGGCCGTCGGCGCCGTCGTGGTGGTCATCGGACTGGTCGTGGCGTTCATGCTGACCCGCGGCAACGACGTCGAGAACGCGGACCGTCCCGAGGCCGCGACCGCCGAGCACGGGCTCCGGGTCGGGCCCGAGGACGCGGCGACCCAGGTCGTCATCTACGAGGACTTCCTCTGCCCCGGTTGTGGCTACCTGGAGCAGGCCACCACCTCGGCTCTGGAGGCGGCCGCGGAGGCCGGCGGGATCAGCGTGGAGTACCGCCCGTTCAACTACCTCGACATGGCCGGGGGCTACTCCAAGCGCGCCGCGAACGCGTTCTGGGTCGTCCTGGCCGAGAGCGGCCCCGAGGTCGCCAAGAAGTTCCACGACGCCCTCTTCGCCGAGCAGCCCGACGAGCGCGGTCAGGTCCCCGACGACGACTGGCTCGTCGAGAAGGCCGTCGCTGCCGGTGCCGAGGAGGACGAGGTGCGTCCGGGCATCGAGGACGAGGCCTACGCCGACTTCGTGAAGTCCTCCGACGAGGCCGCCTCGAAGGCGGGCGTGCGGGCCACCCCGACCGTGATCATCGACGGGGAGACGGTGCAGGGCAACGACCTGCAGCCGGTGATCGACCGCCTGCTGGGTCTGGCCTCCCAGGCCACCAACCAGGGCGGGGCCACCGACCAGCCCACCGACCAGCCGACCGAGTGACCACGCGGGACCTGGCCGGCTTCATCGCCGGCCTGCCGAAGGCGGAGCTCCACGTGCACCACGTGGGCTCCGCCTCCCCGCGGATCGTCGCCGAGCTCGCCTCCCGGCACCCCGGACCGGTCCCGGCCGACCCCGAGCAGTTGGCCCGGTACTTCGAGTTCACCGACTTCGCGCACTTCATCGAGGTGTACCTCTCGGTGGTGGACCTGGTCCGCACCCCCGAGGACGTGCACCTGCTGACCTACGAGGTGGCCCGGGAGATGGCCGCCGAGCAGCAGGTCCGCTACGCCGAGCTCACCTGCACCCCCTACACCTCGGTGCTGCGCGGCATCCCGATCGAGGGCTACACCGAGGCGCTCGAGGACGCCCGGCGGGCGGCCGAGGCCGACTTCGGGATCGTGCTGCGCTGGATCTACGACATCCCCGGGGAGTCCGGCATCCCGGCCGCCGACGCGACCCTGTCCTACGCCCTGGACCACGCCCCCGACGCCCTGGTCGGGTTCGGACTGGGCGGCCCGGAGATCGGTGTTCCCCGGCCCCAGTTCGCCCGGCACTTCGACGCCGCCCGGGCCGCCGGGCTGCGCTCGGTGCCGCACGCGGGGGAGTCGACCGGACCGCAGACCGTCCGCGACGCGGTGGAGCTGCTCGGGGCGGAACGGATCGGGCACGGCTGCTCGGCCGCGCAGGACCCGGCCCTGCTGGCGCTGCTCGCCGAGCGCGGCATCGCCCTGGAGGTCTGTCCCTCCTCGAACCTGGCCACCAAGGTGGTGCCGGACCTGTCCGCGCACCCGCTGCCGGTGTTCGCGGCCGCCGGGGTGCCGGTGACGATCAACTCCGACGACCCGCCCATGTTCGGCACCACCCTGAACACCGAGTACGGCATCGCCGCCGACCTGCTCGACCTGGACGCTGCCGGGGTCGCCGAGCTGGCCCGGACGGCGGTGCGGCACTCGTTCGCCCCCGACGACGTCGCCGCCCGGGTGCTGGCCGAGATCGACGCCCACGCCGACCGGTCCGGCGCCTGACCCGGCGTCATCCCGGCTGACGCTGGCTGACTCGGTCAGCGGGCCGGCACCACCATCGGGGTGCCGGTCACCGGGTCCGGCACGACCACCGACTCCATCGCGAAGACCGAGCGGACCAGGTCCGCGGTGACCACCTCGGCCGGTGCACCGCTGGCCACCACGCGTCCCTCGCGCATCGCCACGACGTGGTCGGCGAACCGGCACGCCTGGTTGAGGTCGTGCAGCACCGCCACCACGGTGCGTCCCTGGTCGACCAGGCTGCGCAGCAGACGGAGCAGCTCGTACTGGTGGGCGATGTCGAGGAACGTGGTCGGCTCGTCGAGCAGCAGGTAGTCGGTCTCCTGGGCCAGCACCATCGCGATCCAGACCCGCTGCCGCTGCCCACCGGAGAGCTCGTGCAGCCCGCGCCCGGCCAGCTCGGCCACCCCGGCAGCCGCCATCGCCGACTCGACCGCCGCCTGGTCGGCCGGGGTCCAGGCGCCGAACGCCGAGGCGTGCGCGTAGCGGCCACGACGCACCAGCGCCTCCACCCCGATCCCCTCGGGGCTCAGCGCCGACTGGGGCAGGAACCCCAGCTCGCGCGCCAGCTGGCGGGACTTCCACGAGCGCAGCGGACGCCCGTCCAGCTCGACCGTGCCGGTACGCGCCGGCTGCAGCCGGACCAGGGCACGCAGCAGCGTCGACTTGCCGCACGCGTTGGGTCCGACCACCGCGGTGAACGCCCCGTGCGGCACGTCGAGGTCGAGGTGCTCGGCGACGGTGCGGGTGCCGTAGCCCAGTGTCAGGTCCAGGGCCCGGAGCCGGGCGGGGGTGGTCATCGGCGGATCTCCTTCGACAGCAGCCACAGCAGGTACAGGCCACCGATACCGGTGGTCACCACGCCGACGGGCAGGGTGGTGGGTGCGAGCACCCACTGGGCGAGCAGGTCCGAGGCGACCAGCAGCAGCGCCCCGGTACAGGCGGCCGGCAGCAGCGGCACCCCGGCCGCCCCGGCCAGGCGGCGGCCGATCTGGGGTGCGGCCAGGGCGATGAACACGATCGGGCCGGCGACGGCGGTGACGGTGGCAGAGAGCCCCACCCCGACCAGGGCCAGACCCAACCGGACCGGACCCAGCCGGACCCCGGTGGTGAGCGCGACCTGGTCGCCCAGCGCGGCCTGGTGCATCGGGCGGGCCAGCAGCACCAGCAGTGCCGAGAGCACCACGACCACGGTGATCGGGGTGTCCACGTCGACCCAGTCCAGGCCGTTGAGCGACCCCGCCTGCCACACGCTCGCCGAGATCGCCACGTCCAGGTCGGCCCGGAGCACGATCCACGAGTTCACCGCGGTCAGCACCGCCTGCACCCCGATCCCGATCACCACCAGGCGCAGCCCGGAGAACCCGGATCCGGAGGAGAGCAGGTAGACGAACCCGGCGGCGGCCAGACCGCCGGCGAACGCGGCCGAGGTGAGGGTTGCCTCGTGGGCGGTGCTGAGGGTGTAGACCAGCAGCACGCCGGTCCACGCACCCGCGTCGAGCCCGATGATCTCGGGGGCTCCCAGCGGGTTGCGGGTGAGGTTCTGGAAGATCGCGCCGGCCAGTCCCAGCGCGACCCCGAAGACCAGGGCGGCCAGTACCCGCGGCATCCGCCACTGGGTCACCGAGACCCGGACCGGGCCCTCCCCGTGCAGGGCGGCCCAGACGTCGGCGGGGTGGTCCCAGCCGTTGCCCAGGCACAGTGCGGCCGCAGCGGTGAGCAGCGTCAGCACGCTCAGCGCCGTGCACACGACCAGGGTGCGGGCGTCCACGTGCAGCACCCGTCCGCGGGTCAACCGAAGCGTCATCTCGCGGTTCACAGGCCGGCCGCCCCGTAGCGTCGGACCACCCACACCAGCACCGGTCCGCCGATCAGCGGCGTCAGCACCGCGACCGGGACCTCGCCGGTGGGCAGCAGCACCCGCCCGAGGGTGTCGGCCGTGATCAGCAGCAGTGGTCCGGCCACCAGGCACAGGGCCATCAGCCAGCCGATGGAGGCCTGGCTGGCCCGGCGCACCAGGTGCGGCACGATCAGGCCGACGAACATGATCGGGCCGGCCACGGCGGTGGCGGTCGCGGCCAGCACGGTGGCCACCAGCAGGGCCAGCACCCGGACCCGGGCCACCTCGACCCCGAGGCCGTGTGCCACGTCGTCGCCGAGCGCGACCGCACCGAGCGCGGGACCCAGCGCCATCGCGGCGACGATCGCCACCACCAGGACGACCGAGGGGATCAGCAACGGCAGCTGCTCGCGACCGGCCAGGGACCCCACCGACCAGAACCGGTACTGGTCGAACGTGTCGGGGTCGGCGAGCCGGACCGCGATCGAGACCCCGGCCAGGACCGCGGTCAGCGCGACCCCGGCCAGCAGCAGCCGCAACGGGTCGGCGCCACCGACGGCCTGCACCGCGAACGCGGCGGCGACGGCTCCGACGAAGGCCACCAGCAACGTCGCGACCTGCCCGTCCATCCCGGCGAACCGGGTGCCCAGCACCACCGCGAACGAGGCGCCGGCGGTGACGCCGAGCAGGCCCGGCTCGGCCAGCGGGTTGCGGGTCAGGGTCTGGACGAGTGCCCCGGAGAGTGCCAGCGCGGCACCCACCAGCACCGCCAGCAACGCCCGGGGGAGCCGGACGGTGCGGACGGTGAGGTGGGCGTCGTCGGTGGTGTCGGGGGAGAACAGGGCGGGGGCGACGTCGCGCCAGGCGACCTCGCCCTGCCCGACGGTGAGGCTGAGCAGCACCGCCACGGCGAGCAGCACGCTGCCCGCGACCAGGCACAGGGCCCGGGGAGAACGAGACAGGGTCACGGAGGTCAGTGGTCCTCGTGCTCGTGGTCGTCCTCGTGCTCGGTGGCCCCGCGCTTCCAGTAGCCGGTGACCAGCGCGTCGACGCCCTGTTCCTTGGCCCACCGACGCAGCGGCCGGATGTCGGAGGCCTCGCCAGCGGCGTAGAGGAACGCCCGGGAGGGGTCCACCGGCAGATCGAGCCGGGCGACCGCGTCGCCCAGACCGGACCCGTGGCTGCGGTCCAGCCAGACCACCTCGACCCCGGGCCGCAGCGGGAGCGGGTAGCCGGTCTCGTCGGGGTGGTCGTGGTCGACCAGGACCTGCACCGACACCTGCCGCTCCTCGATCCAGTCGCCCTCCTCGAGCCACCGCGCCACCGACGGCAGCGCCGTGGTGTCGACGGCCAGCACGTAGTGGTCGTAGGTGTGGGCGAAGGCCAGCGAGCCGGGCGGACCGGCCAGGACGACCTCGTCGCCGGGCGCTGCGGTCAGTGCCCAGTCGGAGGCCAGCCCGCCGGGGTGCACCACCAGGTCGAGCTCCAGTTCTGCTGCGACCGGGTCGTGCCGACGGATCGTGTACTTGCGCATCGGTGGGCTGGGCTGCGGCCAGGTGAGCATCTGGCGCTCCGGGTCGTGCACCGGGTCGTCGCGCTGCCCGTCGGGGAACGGGAAGATGATCCCGACGTGGTCGTCGCAGGCGTAGGTGTGCAGCTCGGCCAGCTCCGGCCCGGCGAGCCGCAGGCGCACCATGTGCGGGGTCAGCTCGGTCCGGGCGACCACGCGGGTGCTGCGGATGTGGATCGGGTAGGGGACGCGCCGGGTCCCGCGACCGTCCTGCTGGTGGGCCCGGACCAGTGGCCCCGGGGCCGTGGGTCGTGCCGTCACGACGCGATCACCCCTGGGCCTTCGGCTCACCGAGGGTCTCGGTCAGGGCGGCGTCCAGCGCCTCCAGCGTCTTGATGGCCGAGGTGTAGGTGGCGGCCTCGGTGTGGCGCAGCGCGATGGCGTGGCCCTTCTTCACCGCCGGCAGGTTCTTCCACAGCGGCGAGTCCAGGACGTACTGCACGGCCTCGCTGGGGGTGCCGTCGTCCTCCACCGCGTAGGTGATGTGGGTGGCCTCGCCCAGGCTCTTCGGGAGCTCCTCGATCGAGGGGTACTCGGTGACCGTGGCCGAACCGCCCTCGGAGGGGTCCTTGACCTCGCCGTAGTAGGTCACGCCGATGTCGGTGGGGATGTTGGTGCCCCACGACCCGGCGAACTCGCGGTGGAACGACCCGGCCGAGATGTCGCCGTAGGCGCCGACCGCGCCGAACTGGGTGCCCTCCAGGGTGTCGGCCCACTTGGCCTTCAGCTCGTCGGCCTTGGCGTAGTAGGCCTTCTTCTGCTCCTCGTAGTTGCCGAGCACGCCCGCGGCCTCGGCCTGGCGGCTGCCGAGCTCCTTCCACGAGTCCGGCACGGCCGGGCCGAGCACGACGACGGGGGCGACCTGCTCGAGGCGCTCCATGTTGACGTCACCCAGCACCGGCAGCGGGACACCGAGGATGATGACGTCGGGGTCGGCCTCGGCGACGGCGTCGTAGTTGATGCTGTCGGCGGTCTCGCCCATGATCTTGTCGGTGGCCTCGTAGGTGGCCAGGTCCTCCTCGGTCATCAGCGCGGTGCCGCGGCCCCACGCGGAGATGCCGACCAGCGGGGCGTCGGCCTCCAGCAGCACCGGCACCGCGTAGCCGGTGGCGACGACGCGCTCGGGCTCGGCGGGGATCTCGACCTTGCCGTTGTCGGCGGTGAAGGTGATCGTCTCCTCCGACGACGCGGTCTCCTTCTCCCCGTCCCCGGCCCAGCAGCCGGTGAGGGCGAGGCCGATCGAGACGGCGGCGAGGGTCGCGGCGGTGCGACGCAGGCGAGCAGGACGTGTGCGCATGGGGTTCCTCCAACGTGGTGCACCCCGGTCGGGGACGCTCGGGAGCGGGTGGGGTGCGGGCCGCGGGACGCGACCGGTCGCCGGGTGGAGCCGTTCCACACCCGGTGATAGGTGAGGCTATCCTTACCTCGACGTGTCGGTGTGTCGTGGAGGGGACAGATGGTGTCGTCGGGAGGACAGACGTTGGCCCTGCCGCGGGCGAGCGCTGCCGGGGGAGTCGAGGTGCAGGAGTTCGGGTACGGACTGGGCCCGCCGGACGGCCTGCTGGTGCTGCGCTACCCGCCGGGGCCGGTGGCGACCGACTTCCCGGAGGGGCGCGACGACTTCCTGCACCAGGTCTTCTGCTCGCCGGACGGGGTGCTCGCGGTGCGCCGCGGCATGGGCACCCGGTACCTGGCCGCGGGGGAGCTGCTCTGGGTTCGCCGCGGCACCGTCGCCGCGGTGCGGGGGCTGGGGTCCCAGACGGTGCTGCGGGCCTGCGTGCGTCGGGTGCCCGAGGCGTTGCTGGAGCACCCGGCCGCCGTCTTCGCCGGTGACCCGGCCCGGGTGGAGCTGCTGGTCTCCGTGGCCCGCCCCGGGGTGGGTGAGTCCGACGGCCTGGCTGCTCGCCAGCGCCTGCTCGACGGTCTGGCGGCCGCGGATCCCGAGCCGCTGGAGCACCGGCCTGGTGGTGAGGAGTCCCCGGCCCACTTGGTGGCCCGCGCGCTGCAGGTAGACCCCGCGGACGGCACCGGCCTGGCGGACTGGGCCCAGCGTCTGCACGTGAGCACGAAGACGTTGCAGCGGGACCTGCAGCGCGTGCACGGGATCTCGTTCACCCAGCTGCGCACCCGCACCCGCCTGGAGGCGGCGGTCGCGCTGCTGGCCGACCACACCGTCACCGAGGTGGGGCACCTGGTCGGCTACGCCACCACGTCCGCCTTCGTGGCCGCCTTCACCCGCGAGCACGGCGAACCCCCGGGCCGCTACGTGCACGCCCGCCTGGCTGGCTGACCCACGCACCCGGTGGTCGAGCCCGCAGAGACCGCGTTGGTCGAGCTTGCCGAGACCCAGTCCCACACCACCACCCCTCACCGCCGCCGGTGGAACCGCAGGTCCCCGTTGGCCAACCTGCGGTGGTCGTAAGCGGGGTCGTGGATGCGGTGGTGGTGCCGGTTGCACAGGAGCACGGCGTTCGCGAGATTTGTTGGCCCGCCGTGGGACCACGGCACCAGGTGGTGTGCTTCGGACCAGGTGCCGGGGATGTCACACCCCTCTGCGCGGCAGGTGCGGTCGCGGATCAGGAGTGCCTTGCGCTGGGCCCGGGTGAAGAGCCGTTGTGCCCGACCCAGGTCGAGCACCTCCCCGACTCCGTTGAGGACCGCGGGGATGATCTGGGCGTTGCAGGCGAGTCGTCGGGCCTGGGTGGCGGTGATCCGTTCCGCCCCGTCGGGAGTCGGTGTCCCGAGGGTCGCGGCGCCCAACTCTGACCGCAGGGCGTCGAGGGTCATGGTCACGACCAGTGTGGTCGCATCCCCGCCGTGCACCGGCAGTCGAGCCGGGTCGACCGTTTCCAGGAACTGGCAGAACGCCCGAGCCGCCCGGTGCCCGTACGGCACCGTCGCACGCACCGCTCGGGTGGTGTCGTCGCGTCGCGGGTTGGTGAAGGCGTGCAGGTACGTCGCCAGTCGGGCCGCGTCCGCATCGGGAAGCAACCCGCTGATCCTGGTGGTGCCGTCACCCATCGAGCGCAGCCCCAGCCGCATCCGGGCCTCGGCAGAGGCCTCCAGGTTCGCCAGGTGTCGTGCCTCGACGGCCTCGGCGATCTCGGGCGCCACGACTTCGAGGATCCGTCGCCCGAGTCGCAGCAGGGCTGCGGGGTCGTGGTGTTCGGCCTCCGCGACGAGCGTCTTTTCCGCGAGCGTGACGGTCTCGGGTGCCAGGTCGTCAGGCAGTTCGTCCAGTGCTCGCGCAATGACCCCGGCCTGCGATCGGTTCACCAACCCGGCACGGAACGCTTCGGCCAACAGTGGGCGTCGTTCCAACGTGAGCGCGAGCCGCAGGTCCGCCCCGGCGTCCCGCCCGGAGGAGTGCGTCGCTTGCGCGACCCATGCCGCCGCATCGCGGGCACCGGTCTGGTCGGCCACGTCGTCGGCAGCGGCCAGCACCCGGAGGCGGAGTTCGCAGACTCGGGCCTCGACCTCGGCGAGCTCCACCAGGGCGGCGGCCTTCTCGTCCGCGCCCATGAAGGTCGGATTCGCGTGCGCGACGGAGGCCAGCGAGTCGACGAGGTCGTGCGCGACCGCACAGATCGGATGCTCCACGGTCACCTCCTGGCCTCGTCAACACCCCCATCCTCTCATCGAACACCTGTTCGAGTCAAGGATATTTCCGCAGGTCACGGGTGCTGTGGACTGTCCCAGCGCCCGCCGCTGCTGGGGACAACGCCGGGCACTTCCTGCCCCCGGCGTCCGGCGGTGATGGGCGAAGCTGCTCGCGCGGTGGTGGCTGCCGCAGCCTGGTTCGCGACGCATGGTGTGCCGGCGGGAACAGCGTCGGGTGAGGCTGTTCGGTTGGTCGGCCGCACCACCCGTGGGACGCGCTGGGGGCGGGCGGGACGTGTGGATGCGCGGGCGCTGGGGCCGGGCTAGCCTCCCGGACGTGACCACCGCCTCCTTGGACGCCCTGCTGGCCGAGCGCTACTCCTGCCGCGAGTTCGCCGACACCCCGGTGGACCCGGCAACCGTGGACGAGATCCTCGAACTGGCCGGACGCACCCCGTCGTGGTGCAACACCCAGCCCTGGCACGTGCACGTCTCGGATCCCGCGACCACGGACCGTTGGCGTGCCGAGCTCGCCGAGCATCTGGGCGCCGGGATGATGGCCGGCTCCGACCTGCCGTTCCCGTCCCGCTACGCCGGTGTGTTCGACGAGCGGCGCAAGGCCGCGGCCTGGCAGCTCTACGAGGCCGTCGGGATCGAGTTCGGTGACCGGGCGGCGTCGCTGCAGCAGACGATGCGCAACTTCGACTTCTTCGGGGCGCCGCACGTCGCGATCATCACCACCGAGGCCGACCTGGGTCCGTACGGTGCGGTCGACTGCGGACTGTTCGTGCAGTCCTTCCTGCTGGCTGCCCGCAGCCGCGGCATCGACGCCGTCCCGCAGGCGGCGCTCGCGATGCAGGCCGGCTTCTTCCGCGAGCAGCTCGGTCTGCCCGAGCACCGGCAGGTGGTGGTCGGCATCTCGTTCGGTCACGCGCTGCCCGAGGCCGCCGCCAACGACTACCGCACCCCGCGCCAGCCGCTGGCGGACCTGCGCACCTGGGTCTGACGCCACCGTCGCGGGGAGCGGACTTCCCCAGAATCCGCGACGCGGCGACCCGTGCGCACTGCCTAGTGTCGAGGCACCGGGAGCGTGGTGAGCGTGGAGGTGCGTCGTGGAGAGTGGCGAACTGCGGCAGCGACGAGGGTTCCTGCTGGCCTGGGTGGGCCTCCTGCTGGTGGCGGCACTGACCGTGCTGGCCAACGCGGCCCAGGCCGCGCCGCCGTCCACCCCCTGGACCTGGGGCGCCAACACCTACGGTGAGCTCGGCACCGGGGGCACCGTGCCGCGCACCACCCCCGCCCCGGTCGACCTCGAGAGCGTCGTCGACGCGCACGGCGGACGCGAGCACGTGGTGGCCCTGCGGGCCGACGGCACCGTGTGGACCTGGGGCAGCAACCAGCACGGGCAGCTGGGCACCGGCGGCAGCAGCAACCGCTCCACCCCCGCGCAGGTCCCGGGACTCTCGGGCGTGGTGGCCGTCGAGACGGGCCACAACCACTCGATGGCGTTGACCTCCGACGGGCGGATCTGGGCCTGGGGCTACAACGCCGACGGGCAGCTGGGCGACGGCACCACCACCCTGCGGCGCACCCCGGTCCGCGTGGCCGGCGTCGTCGACGCAATGGCGATCGCCGGCGGCCGGGACATGGCCTACGCGGTTCGGGCCGACGGCACGGTGCTCGGCTGGGGTCGCAACACCGAGGGCCAGGTCGGCGACGGCACCACCACCCGACGCACCTCCCCGGTCGCGGTCAGCGGGCTGGACCAGGTGGTGCGGATCGCCGGCGGTCGCGACCACGGACTGGCGGTGCGGACCGACGGCAGCGTCTGGTCGTGGGGCTCCAACGACTACGGGCAGCTGGGGCTGGGCAACTCCGGCGCCGCCACCGACCGGCTGGTGCCGGTGCAGGTGATCGCCTCCGGCATGAGCGACGTGACCGCCGGCGCCCACCACTCCTACGCGTTGGCCGCCGACGGCACCGTGCGGTCGTGGGGGCGCAACTACCGCGCGAACCTCGGGGACGGGACGACCAGCACCCGCACCCGCCCGGTGACGGTGCGCGAGGTCAGCGGGGCGGTCTCGATCGCGTCGGGGCGCGACCACGGGCTGGCGGTGCTGGCCGACGGTCGGGTCCGGGCGTGGGGTGAGAACAGCTCCGGTCAGCTCGGCGACGGCAGCACCACCGACCGGTCGACCCCGGTGCTGGTGCCCGGGGTCACCGACGCGGTGCAGGCCGGTGGCGGCGGGGGCGCCTACTCGGTGGTGCTGGTCGGCTCGGGGACCCCGCCGGCCAACCAGCCTCCGGTGGCGCGGATCGAGGTCAGTTGTCAGGGCAGCACCTGCACCTACTCCGGTGCCACCTCGAGCGACCCCGACGGCCAGGTCGTGGCCTGGTCGTGGGAGCTGCCCGGAGGTGAGCAGGCCTCGGGGGAGGAGGTCACCCAGACCGACGTGGCGCCCGGCGAGCACGTGGTGCGGCTCAGCGTGGCCGACGACGACGGGGCCACCGACGCCGTCACCGCCACGGTGACCGTGCAGCCGCCCGGACCCGGGTCGGTGACCCACGTGGGGGAGGCCACGCAGAACGCCAACACCCAGACCCCCACGGTCACCGCGCCGGCCGGGGTGGAGTCCGGGGACCGGATGGTGCTGATCGTGAGCATCAACCGCGCCGGCTCGCTGACCGCGCCCGCCGGGTGGAGCCTGCTCGGCACGGTCTCCGACGGCACCGACGTGCGATCGTGGGTGCTGACCCGGGTCGCTGCCGCCGGCACCGCGGGCAGCCAGGTCCGGGTGAGCCTGGACGCCTACGCCAAGAGCGCCACGCACCTGAGCGTGCACCGTGGTGCGGGCGAGCCGGTGGCCACCGGCCGCGCCGAGACCGTCACCACGGCGGTGCACAGTGCTCCCGCGGCGAGCGCGGCCACCGCGGGCAGCACGGTGCTGCGGACCTGGGTGGACAAACTCTCCACGGCCCACGACTGGACCGTGCCGACATCCCTGACGCTGCGTGCCGCCACCCGTGGCAGCGGCGGCGGACTGCTCACCTCGGTGCTGGCCGACCAGACGGGCGTCGCGGCAGGTCCGGTGCCGGCGGTGGCGGCGGACACCGGGCTGGCCAGCGGCAAGGCGATCGCCTGGACCGTGGTGCTGCCCCCGTCCTGACCCGGCGTTGTCGGCGAGCGCTGTTACGGTCGCGACGTGACCCAGTTCACGTGGAAGGCCGCCAACGAGGCCACCGACGAGGACGTCGACGCCGTCTTCGAGGCCGGGGGTGCCCGCAAGTGCCGGTGCCAGGGGCTCAAGGTCCCGGGCTGGATCTGGCGCGACACCACCCAGGCGGAGCGCGACGATGCGCTGGTGGAGCAGACCGCCTGCGGCACGAGTGGCCCCACCTCCGGCCTGGTCGGGTACGTCGACGGTGAACCGGCCGGCTGGGTCGCCGTCGAGCCGCGGGAGAACTACCCGCGCATCTGGGTCCGCAAGAAGTCCTGGATGCGGATGGACCCCGACCTGGAGGGCGTCTGGTCGGTGACCTGCTTCGTGGTCCGCAAGGGCTTCCGGCGCCAGGGCCTGATGTACGAGCTGGCGGCGGCCACCGTCGAGTACGGCCGACAGGTCGGCGCCCAGGTCCTCGAGGGGTACCCGACCGAGCCGGCCGAGGGGAAGACCGTGATCTGGGACGAGGCCTCGGTCGGCTTGCTCCAGGTGTTCCTCGACGCCGGGTACGAGGTCGAGGCGTCGCCCACGCTGCGCCGGCGCGTGGTGCGGCACCGACTCGGCGCCCCGGCCTGATCGGCACGTGGCTCGGCGGCGGGTCGAGCGGGAGTGGCGCGCCGACCCACACGGTTCGGCGCCCGTGTCGGACGGTGGCAGGCAGAATGCGCGCTGTGCGGCATCACCGGATCGCCGCAGCGGTCGAGAGAAAGAGCTGACGCTTCACCATGAGCAATCTGGGCACCTTCGTGTGGTCCATCGCGGACCAGTTGCGCGGCCCCTACAAGCCCCACCAGTACGGCGACGTCATCCTCCCGATGACGATCCTGCGCCGCCTCGACGCGATCCTCGCCCCCACCCGCGACGAGGTGGCGAAGCTGGTGCTTGCCAACCCCACCCCCGAGATCGCTGCTGCCCGGATCAAGCAGCAGCTCGGGCTGGGGTTCCACAACACCTCGCCGTGGACGTTCACCAAGCTCCTGGGTGACCCCGAGGGGCTGGCCGCCAACCTGGTCGACTACCTGGCCGGGTTCTCCGCGAACATCGACGTCTTCGAGCGGTTCAAGTTCGAGCAGACCATCCACGAGCTCGCCGAGAAGGACCGACTGCTCCTCATCGTGCAGGCGTTCGCCAAGGTCGACCTCAGCCCCACCACGGTCAACAACGCCGCGATGGGTGACCTGTTCGAGGAGTTGATCCGCAAGTTCGCCGACGCCTCCAACGAGACCGCCGGGGAGCACTTCACGCCGCGCGACGCGATCGGCCTCATGGTCGACCTGCTCTTCGCCGGCGACGACGAGGCGCTCACCACCACGGGTGTCGTGCGCACGGTGTACGACCCCACTGCCGGCACCGGCGGCATGCTCTCCATCGCCGACGAACACCTCCGGGCGCTCAACCCCGACGCCCAGCTCAACCTGTACGGCCAGGAGATCAACGCCCAGTCGTACGCGATCTGCAAGTCCGACATGATCGCCAAGGGGCAGACGGCCGAGAACATCAAGCTCGGCAACACGCTCGTGGATGACCAGTTCGCCGACCGGACCTTCGACTACTGCCTGTCCAACCCGCCCTACGGAGTGGACTGGAAGGCCTCCCAGGCGGCGGTGAAGGCGGAGGTCGCCGACAAGGGAGAGGCATCCCGGTTCCACGCCGGCCTCCCCGCCGTCTCCGACGGGCAGATGCTGTTCCTGCAGCACCTCGTCTCCAAGATGCGGCCCGTCAAGGACGGCGGCGGCCGCGCCGGGATCGTCCTCAACGGGTCGCCCTTGTTCAACGGCGCCGCCGAGTCCGGGCCCTCCAACATCCGCCGGTGGCTGATGGAGTCCGACTTGGTGGACGCCATCGTCGCGCTGCCGACCGAGATGTTCTACAACACCGGCATCGCGACCTACATCTGGATCCTCGACAACAACAAGCCCGTCGACCGCGTCGGCAAGGTCCAGCTCATCAATGGCACCGACCACTACGCGAAAATGCGCAAGAGCCTCGGCTCCAAGCGCCGCGAGATCACCCCCGCCCAGCGCGACGAGCTGGTCAAGCTCTACGCCGCCCACGAGCACGGCGAGAAGTCGAAGATCTTCGACACGGCCGAGTTCGGCTACTGGACCATCACCGTCGAACGCCCCCTCCTCGACGACGACGGCAACGTCGTCACCGACCGCCAGGGCCACCCCAAGCCCGACCCCAAGCTCCGCGACACCGAGAACGTCCCCTTCACCTACGGCGGCAACACCACTGGCGCCGATGGGCGGGACACCACCATCGACGCGTACATGGCCGCCGAAGTCCTGCCCCACGTCCCCGACGCCTGGCTCGACCCCAAGAAGACCAAGGTCGGGTACGAGATCCCCTTCACCCGGCACTTCTACACGTACGTCCCCCCGAGGCCGCTCGCCGAGATCGACGCCGACCTCGAAGCCCAGGTCGCCAAGATCCTCACGCTGCTGCGGGAGGTGGAAGCGTGAGCAACGATTGGCATGGTGAACTCCCAGATTCCTGGATGCTCTCACCGGCTAAGTCGCTCTTTCGGGAGCGCAGAGAGCCCTCTCACACAGAGGACACCCACCTGACACCTTCGCAAAGCCATGGCGTGCTCCCCCAGACCGAGTACACGGCCATTACCGGCAATCGAGTTGTGCAGAACATCGAAGGTCAGAACTCGATGAAGCATGTTGAGCCAGACGATTTCATTATCCATCTCCGCTCGTTCCAAGGTGGCCTCGAGCACTCGAAACTCGCGGGCAAGGTGAGTACCGCCTACACCGTGCTATCACCCATGCGCGGAGCGGTGCCTTCTTACTACCGCTGGCTGCTCAAGTCCGATGCCTACATTCAGGTACTCAGGACGACTACCAACCAGCTACGGGACGGGCAGTCCATCAGATTCGGGGACTTCACTAAGGTGCCCCTACCGGCTCCGCCACCGGCGGCGCAGCGAGCCATCGCGGACTACCTCGACCGCGAGACCGCCCAGATCGACACCCTCATCGCCGAGCAACAGCGCCTCATCGCCCTCCTGCGCGAGCGACGCGTGGCACTTCAGGCGACAGCCTTCGCGCCGTGGGTCGAGAGGGACGCGGGTAGCAGGCTGAAGCACGCCATCGTTGGGTCCCGCCAGGGTTGGAGTCCCGACTGCTACGGCTGGCCAGCTGACGGCGTAGGTGTCTGGGCGGTGTTGAAGGCTGGAGCAGCAAACGGAGGCATATTTCGCCCACACGAGAACAAAGAACTCCCTGACGATCTGGCACCCCGACCGGAGACGGTTGTTCGAGAGGGAGACGTCATCGTGTCCAGGGCCAACACCCGAGACCTCGTCGGGAGCGCAGCTGTCGTCGTCGGCGAGTTCCCGAAGCTGCAGCTGTGCGACAAGCTCTACGCCCTGGAAGTTGAGCGAGCAACGGCCATACCAGACTTCGTTGCTGGCGCACTGGGCCATCCGGCGTCACGGGGACGCATCGAACTCGCTGCCAGCGGTTCGTCGCCTTCGATGCAGAACGTCAGCAAGACAGACATCCTCAACCTGCCGCTCGACCTTCCTGACCTCGATACTCAGCGCTCCGTGGTGAAGCGACTGCAGCGGGACGTTCGGAGGGTCGACGCATTGACTCGCGAGGCCGAACGCCTCATCGAACTCGCCCGCGAGCGCCGTTCGGCCCTCATCACCGCGGCCGTGACCGGCCAGATCGACACTCAGCGAATGGTTGGGGAGGCATCGTGACCATCGAACTTGGACGACTCGTCCCGGTGAAGGCCCGTGAGGTGTGGCCGCACGAAGCCCTCGACTTCACGCCGTGGTTGTTGGGCAACGTCGACGTGCTCGCTGACCTGCTCGGTATGGACTTGGTGCTGGAAGCGGCTGAGCACCCGGTGGGGGACTTCAGCCTGGACCTGATCGGGCGGGACGAGTCGACCGGTGAGCGGGTGATCGTCGAGAACCAGCTCGAGGTCTCCGACCACACCCACCTCGGCCAGATCATCACCTACGCCGCGGGCACCGACCCGACGACGATCGTCTGGGTCACCACCGGGTTCCGCCCCGAGCACCGTGCTGCGATCGACTGGCTCAACGAGCGCACGGACGAGAACACCCGCGTGTTCGGCGTGGTGATCCACCTGGTGAAGATCGGCGATTCGCAGGTCGCGCCCAACTTCGAGCTCGTCGCCCGGCCCAACGACTGGGAGAAGACGGTGCGCCGGGTCGCGCGCGAACAGAGTGAACCCAGCGAGCAGGCGCTGGTCAACATGGAGTTCTGGGAGCAGTTCCTCCTCGCGGCTCGTGAGAAGAACATGCCGTGGGCCCCGCGGGGCACCACCACGCGCGGCGCATGGATCGACACCGTGACCGGCGTCCAAGGCCAAGTGGTCACGTTCACGTTCACCAAGCGCGGACTCCAGGCACAGCTCTACTGGGGCTCGCCCGACGCCGAGCTGAACAGGGCCCGGTACGAGGCGCTCGCTTCTCGCCGCACGGCCTTCGACGCCGCGTTGGGGCAACCAGCGGTCTGGGACCCCATGGACGGTCGCAAAGCGGCACGCGTGATCGTGCAGTCACCCTTCACGAGCATCAACCAGCGCGATGACTGGGCCGCGATCAACGACTGGATCATCGACCAGCGTCACCAGATCATCACCGCTCTGGAAGCGGCCGGCGGCAACGCGCTGATCGAGAACGCAGGAGGCGGCCGGGGACATGGGAGTTGAACACGAGTCCGCGTTCGAGGCCGAGATCTGTGAGCACCTGTTCGCGCACGGCTGGCACTTCACCCCGGAGCACGAGCGGACCGGGTACGACAAGAAGCGCGCGCTGTTCGTGCCCGACGTGCTGGCGTGGTTGCAGGAGACCCAGCCCGAGCAGTGGGCGAAGGTGGTCAAGCCGTCGACGTCTCAGGCGGAGCAGGCCAAGGCAGTCGAGGGGCTGCTGGACCGTCTGGTGAAGACGCTCGACCTACCGCTGGACCAGGGCGGCGGGACCCTGAACGTGCTCCGCGCGGGGTTCAAGAAGACCCCCGCGTCGTTCCAGATGGCCGAGTTCAAGCCGGCCACCAGCCTCAACGCCACCGCGCTGGCCCGCTACGAGGCGGTGCGGGTCCGGGTGATGCCGCAGGTGTACTACTCGACCAAGCACACCAACAGCATCGACCTGGTGCTCTTCGTCAACGGCCTCCCGGTCGCCACGCTGGAGCTGAAGACCGAGAACACCCAGTCCATCGCGCACGCGATCAAGCAGTACCGCACCGACCGACTGCCGGCCGGTGAGCCGCTGCTGGGGTTCGGTCGCTGCCTGGTGCACTTCGCGGTGTCCAACGACGAGGTCCACATGACCACCCGACTGGCTGGGCCGGACACCCACTTCCTGCCGTTCAACACCGGCCGCGACGGTGGCGCCGGGAACCCGCCCGTCGAGGGCAGAGCGGCCACCGCGTACCTGTGGGAACGAGTCCTGCAGCGCGACGCGTGGCTGCACATCCTCGGGCGGCTCATGCACCTCGAGCACCGCACCGAGACCGACCCGATCAGCGGGGCGATCGCCAAGAAGTCGACCCTGTTGTTCCCGCGGTTCCACCAGTGGGACCTGGTCACCTCCCTGACCAGCGCGGTCAAGGCCGAGGGACCCGGTCACCACTACCTGATCCAGCACTCGGCCGGGTCCGGGAAGACCAACTCGATCGCGTGGACCGCCCACGGGCTCGCGTCACTGCACACCGACGACAACGAGAAGGTCTTCGACTCCGTCATCGTGGTCACCGACCGGACGGTGCTGGACGACCAGCTGCAGGCTGCGGTCAAGCAGATCGAGGGCACCACCGGCACGGTGGCCACCATCAACGTCGACGAGGCGTTCAAGGCCGGCGAGACGTCCAAGTCGGGGCTGCTGGCCACCGAACTGCTGGCGGGCCGGTTGATCGTGATCGTGACGATGCAGACCTTCCCCCACGCGCTCAAGGCGATCCAGGAGAACAAGGGCCTGGCCGGGAAGAACTTCGCGATCATCGCCGACGAGGCCCACTCCTCGCAGACCGGGAAGACCTCGCAGAAACTCAAGGCCGTGCTCACGTCCGAGGAGTTGAAGGACCTTGAGGACGGCGGTGAGTTCGACGCCGAGGCGCTGCTCGCCGCCGAGATGGCCCAACGCGCCAGCTCCGAGAACCTGTCGTTCTTCGCATTCACGGCGACCCCGAAGCCGAAGACGATGGAGCTGTTCGGGCGGCTTCCAAAGGGCTCGGCCGGCGACGACGGTCCTCGCCCGTTCCACGTGTACACGATGCAGCAGGCCATCGAGGAGGGCTACATCCTCGACGTGCTGCTCAACTACACCTCGTACGACACCGCCTTCCAGATCGCCGAGCAGGCCAAGGGTGAGGCGAAGCTGAAGTCGGTCGAGCTCGTCGACGAGTCCGAGGCCACCCAGCACCTGATGAAGTGGGTGTCACTGCATCCCTCGAACATCGCCCAGAAGGTGCAGATCATCGTCGAGCACTACCGCACCAACGTGCGGCACCTGCTCGACGGGCACGCCAAGGCCATGGTCGTCACCGGCTCCCGCGAGCACGCGATCCGCTACAAGGAAGCCATCGACGCCTACATCAAGAAGTCCGGTTACACCGACGTCGCCACTCTGGTCGCGTTCTCCGGGTCGATGACGGCCGAGCAGGTTCCCGGTGCCAGCTTCGCCGGCGTCGAGGCCCCGTACACCGAGCACAACCTCAACGCCGGGCTGCGCGGACGGACCATCCCCAAAGCGTTCGGCACCGACGACTTCCAGATCCTGATCGTGGCCAACAAGTACCAGACCGGGTTCGATCAGCCGCTGCTGTGCGCGATGTACGTCGACAAGAAGCTCGACGGCGTCTCCGCGGTCCAGACTCTGTCCCGGCTCAACCGCACCTACGCCAAGGGCGGCAAGGACACCACGTACGTCCTGGACTTCGTGAACGACCCCATCGACGTGCTCAACGCGTTCCTTCCGTACTACAAGGACGCCCGCATCGACGGCACCACCGACCCCGACATCGTCCACGACATCCGCGCCAAGCTCGACGCCGCGGCGATCTACACCGACGCCGAGATCGACGCGTTCACCCACGCCTACGTGGCCGGGAAGCACGGCGCCGTCACCGCCCCGCTGACCTCGGCGGCGCAACGGTTCGCGGACGCCTGGCACGCAGCCCAGGACGCCGGCGACAAGGGTCGCGTGGAGGAGTTGGAACTGTTCCGCAAGGACGTCGGCTCGTTCGTGCGGCTCTACGACTTCCTCTCCCAGATCATCAACTACGAGGACGTCGACCTGGAGAAGCGATCGCTGTTCCTGCGGCTGCTCAAGCCACGGTTGGTGCGCGCCGAGGGGTCGGAGATCATCGACCTGTCCACGGTCGAGCTCACCCACATCAAGCAGGCCCGCGCCGCAGACCAGACACTCGACCTCAAGGGCGGGGAGGTGGTTCCTCTCCAGCCGGCCACCGCTGCCGGATCCGGTCAGTCCCGCGATCCCCACATGATGCTGCTGGAGGAGGTGCTCGCGAAGGTCAACGCTCTCTTCGACGGCGAGGACTTCACGCCCGGCCAGCAGCGGTCCTGGGTCGAAGGACTGGTCACCGTCCTGGGGGAGAACAGCACCATCCGCACGCAGGCCGGAGCCAACAGCAGTCAACAGTTCGTCGAATCACCCCACCTGTCCGACGCCGTGACCGACGCGGTCCTGTCCAGCAGTGAGGCGTACGCCAAGATGATCGAGAAGTTCTTCGGCGACGAGCAGTTCAAGCACCAGATGGTCCGATTCCTCGGGACACTCGTGCACGACGAGGTCAACCGGGCCGGTCACGTCTCGTGAGGCTGCGTGTGCTCCCCGAGAGGCAGTGGCGGGCCGGAGCCCGGGGGCTTCTCGTGGCCGTCATCGGGTTCGTTTGCCTGCTGTACGCGATCCTCGGCGCACTGCTGTGGCCCGCCCTCGTCCCGGCTGTTCTGACAGGGCGCGTCACGAGCACCCTCGTTCCCTGTGGCCTGGCGTTGGTGTGCGGACCTACCGTCGTCGAACGGGTCCGCGGGAGGCGAGGCCCGGTGGTGCTGTGCGTCGGCCTCGCCGTTGCTGCGGTGATGCTCGAGGTCCTGGACCTCCTCATCGACGCGGAACCCGGTCAGACCAGCGTCGACCTGACCGACGCCGGGCTCGGCGTCCTGGCCGCACTGATCTCCTTGCCCGTGGTCCTCGTCGTCCGCTCCGGGCGAGTCGCCGTCGCGTAGCGCGGAGGTCACCTTCCGCCGGCCGCGGCGCGCGCGACCGCTAGACTCCGACCACCCCGCCTCCGTAGCTCAGGGGACAGAGCAGCGGCCTTCTAATCCGCCGGTCGAAGGTTCGAATCCTTCCGGGGGCGCCACCGGATCGCGACCGCTCCGATCAGGGCTGTGCGGCCTTCGCGGCCGCGATCACCCGGGTCAACCGGGAGTGCAGCTCGACGAGCTCGTCCAGGCCCACACCGAGCCGGTCGATGATCGCCGGCGGGATCTTCACCGCCTGCGCCCGCAGCGCCCGGCCCTCCTCGGTGAGCGCCACGGCCAGGGAACGCTCGTCGCGCGGGTCGCGGGAACGCGTCACGTAACCTGCCGCCTCCAACCGCTTCAGCAGCCGCGACAGGGTGCCGGCGTCCACGTCCAGCATCCGGCTCAGGTCCGAGACCGACAACGGCTCCGCACCCCACAGCGCCAGCATCACCAGGTACTGCGGGTGGGTCAGCCCCATCGGCTCCAGCAGCGGCCGGTACACCGAGATCACCGTGCGCGAGGCCACCGACAACGCGAAGCAGACCTGCTGGTCGAGGGCGAGCAGGTCGATGTCGTCGGTCACACCAGGCGCGGGGGAGGGGGTCACGATGTGCACTCTAGCAATGGTTGCTGCAACAATGGTTGTCGAAGCAACCCCGTCCGTGAGGAACTGCCATGAGCGCCGAGCCCGCCACGACCACCCGCCCCGCCAAGCGGCAGCGTCACCTCATGGACCCCAACGCGCCACGGGCACCGCGCCCCACGGCCCGCGACAGCAAGCGGCTGACCCACGTCCAGCAGTGGATCATGTCGACCTTGGCGGTCACCACGATCCTGCACATGGCCGCGGGCCTGGTCATCGCCTCGCTCTTCCTGGAGAACCCGCGCCCCGGCGCCGAGGTCGGGCTCAACGTCATCGCCTCGGTCTTCGGCGTGCTCGCCGTGGCGACCGGCTTCGCGATCCACAAGAAGTCGCCGCTGACGCCGTGGCTGCTGCTGGGCATCTTCCCCGGTGTGATCGGGATCGTGCTGCTCAACCGCTGAGGCCCACCCCAGCGCGTGACCAGCTCAGCGGGTGATCAGCTCGGCCACCAACCGGCCGAACTTCTCCGTCACCCCCGAGCTCGAGCCCGGCAGTACCGACGGGCTGCGCGGGCCGATCACCGCCACGGCCACCGCCTCGCGGAACTGGCCGTAGGTGTGCGCCGGCATGATCGACCCGCCCTGGCCGATCCGGGCGACGAAGCGCATCTGGTGCCCGTCGACGTGCTCGCCGAGCGTGGGGTCGCGGGGGACCACCACCGGCCGGTGCCCGCTCAGGTGGGCGTCGACGATCAGGCCCGGACCGCCGTGGGTGACCACGGCCGCCGCCTCCTCCATCAGCTCGCGCAACTGGGTCAGCCCCATCAGCTCGGTGCTCTCCAGGCACTCCGACTCCGGCACCGCGGTCGACCCGTGCTGCAGGTGCACCCGGACCCAGCCCTCGTCGGCCAGGTCACGCGCCCACCGGGCCAGCCGGTCGAACTGGTGGTGGTCGGTCCCCAGGCAGACCACGACGAGCGGGGTCACCAGACGCTCCCCAGCAGCGTGGCCGAGCGGTAGTGGAGCAACTGTTCGGGCCACTGCACCAGGAACAGGTCACTGGCCCGCTCGCACAGCCGCCCGGTCAGGGTGGGGGAGTCGATCCGGTCGTAGACCTCCAGGAAGACCGTCCGGGCCCCGCTGCGTCGACCCAGCCAGAAGAACGGCACGGCCACCCCGGCTCCGGTCGAGACGATCACGTCGGGGGAGTACTCGCGCAGCAGTCGCCGGGCCAGGAAGGCGTTGCGGACCAGGTTCGGCAGGCTCCGGGTGGTGGGGTGGTGGGCCCAGGTGACCGTCTCGGAGGCGAGCTTGTCGCGCGCGTCCGAGGTGTCGAAACTGACCCAGTGCCGCTCGTGGTCGGTCCACCACGACTCCAGGCACATGAGCTGAGAAAGGTGTCCCCCCGAAGAACACACCAGCAGCACGCGCATCCGAACCCCCATCTGCCCCCGCCATCCGGCGCTGTGGTTCCACGCTAGGAGAACCGCGGCGCCCAGACATGCCCGAAATGGGTGACTCGGCCGTACCGGACCGCCCGGATACGGACCCGGGGCTCAGACGTCGGCCTGCAGCACGCTCTCCGGCGGCTGCCACCGGGCCTGGTGGGCCACCCCGACGGCGGCGATCTGGCTGGACACCTCGAGTTTGGTGAGGATCGACTTCACCTGGGTGCGCACCGTGGCCTCGGAGACGAAGGAGAGGCGCGCGATCTCACGCACCTGCCGGCCCAGGTGCAGGTGACCCAGCACCTCGGACTCGCGGCGGGTCAGCCGGTCCAGCCGCTCGCGGGCCTCCTGCTCGGCCCGGTGCTCCCCGCGCCACAGCTCGACCAGCTCGTTGCGCTCGGCCGCCGAGATCACCGGCAGCCCCTCGTGCACCCGCCGGATCGCGGCCAGGATGTCGTTCAGCTCGGAGTTCTTCGGCAGCACCAGCCGGGCACCGCGGCCCAGGGCCTCGCCCCAGCGCGAACGCTCCCGGTTGCCGGTCACCACGATCACGCCGACCCCGGCCCGCGACAGCGGCTCGACCAGGGTCATCCCGTTGCCGTAGACACCCAGGTCCAGGTCGAGCAGCACGATCCCGGGCTGCCAGCGCAGCAGGGCCGGCAACGCGCTGGCCACCCCACGGGCGTGGTCGTCCAGCGGGGTCCGGCGGACCTGGTGGCCCTCCATCTCCAACGCGATCGACAACGCCTCGGCGAACAACCCGTGGTCCTCCACGAGCCCCACCCGGGTCCCCGTCCTGCTCACGCCCGTCACCTCCGCACCACCAGGGTGATGTCCGCCCCGTCCGGGGACCGTCCCCAGTGCAAGTCCTCCCCGCGCAGACGCATGCGATGCCTCAGAGCGAGCAAAGTCACATGGTCCAGGTCCAGCCTGTCCCACTCGGCGGAGGCGCTGCCCTCACCCGAGCCAGGTGACGCCTCGTCCATGGGACGGTGGGGATAGCCGGCAATGACGCGACTGGCGATCCGCAGGTTCACGTGCACCTCCGTGGCGGTGCGCTCGGGCACCAGATGGATCCGGGCCGCCGGGTCGCGCGCCACGACGGCGGCGATCAGCTCCCGGACGGTCTCGCTCAGCTGCTCGGGTGCCCCGCGGACCACCAGCCCGCTGCTCACCACCCGCACCGCCCGACCGGCGGTGCGTTGACCCTCGGCCGCCGCCATCAGTGCGCGGTCCAGGTCGTAGGGACCGTCCTCACGCCCGATCGGCCGGGCCAGCAGCCGCTCCAGTCGGTGCATCTCGCTGGTGACGCTGGAGCGCAACACGTGCTGGTGCTCCTCGGACAGGTGGGCGTCCGGGCTGCGCAGCAGGTCGTTGGCCCGGGCGATCCCGGCCAACGAGGTGCGCAGGTCCTCGATCACCTGCTCGCTGTTCAACGCGGTCGTCTCGGCCCGGTTGGCCCGGTCCGCCAGACCCACCACCGCCCGCTGGTAGCGGGTGATGCCCCAGCGCAGGATCGCGAGCAACGACGTCATCAGCAGCATCGTGGTGGCACCCAGCAGCAGGATCGTCAGGTACACCCGGGACGACTCGGGCACCGCCCACCACGGCAGCCGGGTCACCATCGTGGTCACCACCACCGACGTGGCGATGGCCCGCCGGATGGAGCGGGGGAAGGTGGTCATCCGGCGGACCCACACCACGGTGAGCAGGCAGAACGCCAGCACGATGATCCCGCCCAGCGACGTCCCGACCGTCGGGTCGCCGGCCGGCAGCGGGATCGTGCGGTGGCGGGTGAGCACCAGCAGCACCGAGAGCAGTGGCAGCAGCACCAGAGGGTGCCTCCAGCGGTGCGGGGTGACCCGTCTGGACGCGGCCCGGATCATCACCAGCCCGGCGCAGGCCAGCAGGTCCGCCACGGCCAGTCCGCCCGCGGGTCGCGTCAGCAGGTGGAGCGGGACGACGTGGACCACCAGGTAGACGCCTCCGACCAGCAGCACGGCCGCCAGCCAGGCGAACTCGACCTGCCCGCTGAGCCGGTACTGGGCCAGCAGGGCCAGCCCGCCCCCGATCACCACCATCATGAACAGCAGCCACATCGAGTTCGCCACCCCCAGGGCGGCGTCCTGCTCGGGGCCGGTGACCGTACCCAGCAGCCCGATCGGGATGACGACCACGAAGCCGACCAGCGACCAGCGCCACGGCCACCACACCTCCCGCCCGTGCGTGGTCCCGACCCGGTCGCCTGCGGGGAGGGCTGGGGGCCGGTCGGGGACCGGGGACGGGTCGTCGGGGCGGGGATGCGTCACGCCGCGCCGCGCAGGGTGATGACGAAGACCGTGCCCACCCCCGAGGGCTCCAGGTGCAGGTTGCCGTCGCTCTCCCGCAGCAGCCGGCGGGCCGAGTGCAGGCCGATGCCCTCACCGGGCGACTGCAGGCCGCGGTTGCCGTGGCCGAACAGCAGACCGTCGAGCTCGGGCGCCAAGCCCGGACCGTCGTCGGCGACCCGGACCTCGACCCGGGAGCCGGTGGAACGGACGCTGACGCGGCACGAGGCCCCGGGGGCGTGCCGGCTGACGTTGTGCAGCAGCACGTTGAGCGCCACCTGCACGTGGGTCCGCACCGCCCGGGCGCTCAGGCCGGAGGACTCCCGGTGCACGTCCAGACCCAGGGCGTGGTGCTGGTCCACGATCGCAGCGATCTCGTCGTCGACGACCAGGTTGGTCGGGACGTGGCCGCCGACGTCTTCCTTGAGGAGTCGGAGCATCCGCTCCACCTCGTCCTCGAGCAGGGAGCGCAACCCCTGGACCCGCTCGGAGGGGAGCGAGTCGGGCGGCGTCTGGAGCAGGGCCGTGGCGCCGTTGATGCCGGCCAACGAGGCACGCAGCTCGTGCAGCAGCTCGCGGTCGCGCTGCACCATGGTCTGGGCGTCGGAGGCCCGCTCCTCCAGACGGAGCACCCGCGCCAGGTGGGTGCTGATCGCCGACTGCAGGGCCAGCAGGGCCGAGGTCGGCAGCAGCATCGCGGCACCCGCGTTGGCCAGGACCACCAGCCACACCAGGGCCGGGTCGTCGAGCAGGCCGCTGGGCAGCACGGATCCGACCACGATCAGCCCCAGCGCGGCGATCAGCCCTGCCCGGGCCCGCCGGGGCAGCCGAGGCACCCGGAGCAGGGCCCAGCCCGCGACGATCCCGCAGGCCAGCACCGTGAGGAGGCTGAGCGCGACCACCCAGGCCGCGGGCTCCGGTGAAGGGAGCCGGATCCGCACCAGCGACAACGAGACTCCCAGGACCGGGCCCAGGAGCAGGGGGTGGAGCAGACCGGTGGCCGGGCGGTGGCCCAGGGCCATCACCAGCAGCACGGCCGCCACCGCCGAGATGGACACGTCGACGACGTGCAGGCCCAGGGCGTCCGCGGTCGTGCGCTCGAGGCCACTGGTGGGCATCGTGGCCCCGGGGCCGACCGCGACCATCGCCGGCACCGCGTGCGGCAGCACGTAGCAGGCCAGCGCGAAGTGGGTGGTGGCCAGCCAGGCGCTGTGCAGGTCGGAGAAGTACCGGGAGCGGACCAGCAGCACGATCCCGGCGCCGGCCAGGCTGCTGCCGAGCAGCAGGCGGGTGAGGTGACCGGCGACCAGCAGTTCGTCGGGGTCGCGGGGTCGGGCACTGAATCCGAGCATGCCGACCACCGCCGCCAGGCAGAGACCCAGGGCGACCCACTTCTTCGGCCACGCCGGGGTGCGTGATGAGCGGAGTCCCGTCCGCGCACCGCCACGTGGCCCGTCTGCTGACGAACCACGCTTGAGCCCCCGAACGGCTCGCCCCCGTGTGACCGTGCTCTCGACGACCACGACTGAAATCTAGGCCGCCGTCGGCGCGGGCGTCACGGGTCTGGAAAAGTATTTCACCAATTTTGGGGGAGAACGGGCGCTGCGGAGGGGCTGACCGCGGACGGAACGACCCACCGGCCGCCGCGCACGGACGGCTGCCCTGCGCTGGGGGCGGACCGGGCGCCGCCCGGGTGGGCGGGCGACCGGTGGACCTGGTCCACCACCAACGTCCTCCAGCGGGTGGGAGCGTGCATCCCCAATTTCGGGGTGATCGCTGTTCCCGAGGCACGGGCGTCCGTTTCGCGGGCCACGATGGAGCACGGAACGGCACAGTCCGCTCCGGACCAAGACGAGCGCGGCACGAAGGGGGCGTCGTGGCAGCAGGTGCACGGGCCGAGCAGACCCGGACGGTGTGGCGCACCGTCGCCCTCACCCTCGTCCTCATGCTGGTGCTCTCCGTGGCCGCCGGCTGGGTCGGGAAACGCCGCGACGCCTGGTACACCGCCACCACCACCATCCTCGTCAACCCCCTGCTGGGGAACCCGTTCAGCCCCGACGGCGCCGACGACCTGGTCAACATGGAGACCGAGAAGCGCCTGGTCACCTCCGACCCCGTCGCCCAGCAGGTGAGCCGCCGGCTCGGGACGGTGACTGCCGAGGAGGCGCTCACCGGCGTCACCGTCGAGGTGCCGCCCAACACCCAGCTGGTCACGATCCACGTCAAGGGCCGCCGTGCCGCCGCTGCACAGGCTCGTGCGGAGGCGTTCGGGACCGCCTACCTGCAGTACCGCTCCACCCGGCAGCAGAGCGTCCAGGCCGGCCGCTCGGGGGAGCTGGAGGACCAGATCCGGGTCGTGCAGACCGAGCTCAAGCGTCTGACCGCCGCCTACGGTGACGCCGCCAACAACTCCCCGCGGCGGGTGCTGCTCGGCCAGCAGGTCGCCGACGCCACCGCCCAGCTGGGCCAGCTCCGGACCGAGCTGAGCGGTCTGCGCACCGGCAGCCAGGACCCCGGCCAGGTGGTCACCCCGGCCGCCGTGGACGCACGGCCACCGGTGCCTTTCATGGTGCTCGGTGCGGTGGCTGGCGCCCTGCTGGGTCTGCTCGCCGGGCTGGTCCTGCTGGTCGTCCGGCTGCGCGGGGCCGGCCGGGTCGGTTCGGTCGGCGACCTGGTCGCCGCGGGCTACGACCCGCTGCCCGTCGACGACGACGGGGCGACCCTGCGGACCCGGGTGCTGCAGCAGCGCGACAGCGTCGGCGCCACCGGGGTGCACACCGGGGCGGTCGCCCCGCTGCGGGTGCTCGTGGTCGGGATCGGGGTGGACCCGCACGACGTCGCACTGGTGCTCGGCGGTGCCCTGGCCCGGGCCCGGACCTCCACCGCCGTGATCGACCTGGCGCCCACCGACGACGGCGAACGCGGCGTCGCCGAGGTGCTCGACGGCGGCGTGCGCCTGGCCCGCGCCTGGCAGCGCCGCACCGACGGGCTGCGGGTGCTGCACGCCGGTGACCTGCGCAGCGAGGACGTGGCCGACGTGGTCGCGACCGACGACTTCACCGACCTGCTGCGCCGGGCCGGTGAGCAGGCCGAGGTGGTGCTGCTCACCGGTGTCCAGATGCCCGGCCCCACCGGGGAGCTGCTGCTCGGCCGCTGCGACGTGGTGCTGCCGGTGGTCACCCGCTCGGTCAGCCGGGTGACGGAGCTGGCCGCGGTGATCGCCCGTGCCGGCGACCTGGGGGTGCCGGTGGCCGGGGTGGCCGTCCACGCACCGGCCCGGAACCGCCGTCGCCGCGGCGACGACTCCTCGCCCTCGGGTCCGCGGGCCGGCGGCTCGCAGAAGGGCCCCACCTCGACGGAGCGCGCCGGGACCGGCCCCGAGGCGCGCGAACCGCGGGGCGGCAAGGCCGCGGACAAGCCTGCCGCGTCCGACTCCGAGAGCTCGGATGCCACCGAGGACCGCGACGCCTCCCGGACCAACCGCCCGCGCCCGAACGCCCGGGTCCGGCAGGTCCTGCGCACCGGCTCGGCCGGAACGCGTCCGACGGGCGGGCCGGCAGCGCCCGGCCGTGGCCCCGGGCGTGGCGCCGGCCGGGATGCCCGCCGGGGCGACGACCCCGGGGGGCGGGAGTCGGCAGGATGACCGGGCGACCCGACCGCGCCACGGCCGACGCGGCCCTGGGCCGGGTGGCCCGTGGTGGCGCCCTCGGTCTGGCCGGGGCCGTGGCCGCTGCCGGCGCCGGTTTCATCCTGGTGGCCGTGGTCACCCGCGTGCTCGGGGCTGCGACCGCGGGGGTCTTCTTCGCCCTCACCTCGCTCTTCACGCTCGTCGTCGCGATCGGCACCCTGGGCACGGACACCGGTCTGGGTCGCTTCCTGCTGCGGCACCGGGCCTCGGGTGGCGCGCTGGCGGTGCGCTCCCTGGTCCGGGTCGCGGGGATCCCGGCGATGGCTGCCTCGGTGCTGCTCGGCGCGGTGCTGGTGGTCGGCGCCGAGACCTGGGCACGGGTGCTGGGGCTGGGCGAGGAGGCAGCGCCGGCCCTGGTCGTGCTCGGTGCGCTGGTCCCCGCCGCGGTGCTGGGCGAGGTCGCACTGGCCGCCGCCCGGGCGCACGGCCGGATCCGGTCCACGGTCGTGGTGGACCGGCTGGTGCGGGCCTGGTGGCAGCCCTTGGTCGTCGGAGCGCTGCTGGCCGCCGGGGTCGGTACGACCGGTCTGCTGCTCGGCTGGGCCAGCGCCTACGTGGTCTCGGCGGTGCTGGCCGTCCTGGCGCTGCGCGGCCTGCTGCGGGCCGGCCCGCCCGGCGAGACACCGCCGGCTGACGGGGAGGTCGCCGCGGAGTTCTGGTCCTTCACCTGGCTGCGTGGCCTGGCCCGGATCGCCCAGGTCGCGGTGCAGAAGATCGACGTGGTGCTGGTCGCGGCCCTGGCCTCGCCCGCTGCGGCGGCCGTCTACACCGCCGCCACCCGCTTCGTGCCGCTCGGCCAGCTCAGCACCCAGTCGCTGCAGCAGGTGCTGCAGCCCCGGTTCACCGCGCTGCTGATGGAGGGGGACACCCCGGCCCTGGCCCGCGTCTACCGGGTCGCCACCGCCTGGAGCATCCTGCTGGCCTGGCCGCTCTACCTGGGCGTGGCCGGACTCTCCGGCACCTACCTGGCCCTGTTCGGACACGAGGTGACCGGTGCCGACGCCCGCGTCGTCGTGTGGGTGATGGCCGGGGCGATGATGCTGGCCGTGGCCTCCGGCCCGGTGGACACGCTGCTGCTGATGTCGGGCCGCAGCGCCGCCAGCGCCGGCAACGCCCTGGTCTCGCTGACGGTGAACCTGACCGGTCTGGTGCTCCTGGTGCCGGCCTGGGGGATCCGGGGTGCCGCGGTGGCGTGGGCCGCCGCCGTGCTGGTGCGCTGCGGCCTCGCCGTCGTCCAGGTCCGTCGGGCCGTGGGCGTGGACCCGTTCTCCCTGCAGGTCGGGGCCGCAGCCCTGGCCCCGGTGCTCTGCATCGGCGCGCCGCTGCTGCTCGTCGGCGCCCTGGACCCGCCGCTGCTGCTCGCGCTGGGTGCCGCGGTCGTGGTGGTCGCCGCCTACGGCGCGGTGCTGGCCGTGGCCCGCCGCCGCTTCGAGCTGGACCTGGCCGTGGCGGCGCTGCGCGGTCGGGCCGCAGCAGCGGACACCACCCCGCTGACCAGTACCGGAGGTGTCCGGTGAGCCTGAGGACGCTGACCCGCCGGGTCCGCCGGGGGGTGCCGTCGCCGGTCAACGCCGGCCTGCGGCGCACGGCCCTGGCCTGGGGGATGGCCACCTCACGGTGGCGGATGCAGCCCGACCTGGTCGTCGTGGGCGCCCAACGGTGCGGCACCACGACCCTGTTCCGGCTGCTGGCCGACCATCCCGACGTGGTCCGCCCGACCCTGTCGAAGGGCACCGGCTACTTCGACGACTCCTACCGCCGCGGCCCCCGGTGGTACGCCGGTCACTTCCCGCTGGCCCCGTTGGCCCGGCTGCGCACCCGCGGGCGTCGGCCGCTCACGTTCGAGGTCAGCGGCTACTACCTGCACCACCCGCTGGCCGCGGAGCGGATCGCGCACGACCTGCCCGGGGTGAAGGTGGTCGTGATGGTGCGCAACCCGGTCGACCGGGCGCACTCGGCGCACCGGCACGAGCAGGCCCGCGGCTTCGACGACCTCTCCTTCGACGAGGCGCTGGCCGCCGAGTCGGCCCGCACCGCGGGCGAGGAGGAGCGGCTGGCCGCCGACCCTGACCACACCAGCCACACCCACCGGCACCACGCCTACGTCGCCCGGGGCGAGTACGCCCGCCAGATCCGCCGCTACGTTGAGCTGCTCGGGGCCGACCGGGTACGGGTGGTGGAGGTGGAGCGGTTCTACGCCGACCCGGTGGCGGAGTTCGCCCGGCTGCAGGAGTGGCTGGGGCTGCGCCGCTGCGACCCCGACGAGGTGCCCACCTGGAACGCGCGTCCACGCGACGCCCTGCCGGCACCGACCCGCGCCGCCCTGGACGAGCGGTTCAGCGGTGCCGACGCACACCTGGCCGAGCTGCTGGGACGACCACCGGTCTGGCGGGAGGCCGGGGCGAGATGACCACCACGTACGGACAAAGGGGACAGACGTGCTGAACGGACACCACCCGAAACTGCGCCGGCTGCGGCGCCAGTTCGGCGAGGCCACCCACACCGCGCTCCACCTGGGGCAGAGCGTGGGACGGGCGACCCCGATGCCGAGCGGCATCCGGCGTCGGCTCTCCGACCAGTGGGGACGGGAACGCGAACCGGTCCGGGTCGCGCTCGACCACCTGCTGGTGGGCGGCCAGAACCGGATGAACGCCACCGCCTACGCCGACGCCACCGGCGACCTGCTGTGGGGCTCCCGCACCGTCGCCGACGGGCCGCACGGTCGGCTGCTCGCGCTGGCCTCGGGGGCCACGCTCAGTGACTCCGAGATCCTCGCCTCCGACTACGGCCTGATGGCCAGCCGGTGCATCGCGCTGTCCGGTCAGTACTTCGACGCCGTCGACGTGGCCGAGGTCCCGCGGGTGGCGCGACGGTTCCTGGCCGACGCCGGACTCGACGGGTCCGGGCAGGGCTCCGGGTCCGCCGAGCTCCGCCCGCCGCACGCCTCGGCCCCCGACGCCCCGGTCCGGGTCGCCCCGGTCCGCGGCACCGACTACTACCAGGTCGTCGACGGTCACCACCGGATCGCGCTGGCCAGCTTCCGTGGCCAGAAGGACATCGAGGTCGTCGTCGACCGGGTCGGGGTACGGACCCCGTTGATGGCGATGCTGTCCAGGATGACCTGGATCGGCGGCGCCGACGAGCGGTACCAGCCGCTGGCGGCGCCCGAACTGTCGGCCTGGCCGACGGTGCGCGCCTGCACCGACCGGTTCGAGGCCATGCGCCGACTGCTCGCCGACGAGGGGATCGGCCCCGGGGCCAGCTACCTGGACGTGGCCAGCTGCTACGGCTGGTTCGTCGCCGAGATGGCCGCCCACGGCTACGACGCCCACGGGGTCGAGCGGGACCCGTTGGCCCCGCGTCTGGGGGAGGCGATCTACGGCCTGGACCCTGCACGGATCAGCACCGGGGACGCGGTCGAGCTGCTCGGCTCCGCGACCCGGACATGGGACGTGGTCTCCTGCTTCAGCCTGCTGCACCACTTCGCGCTCGGGCGGGCCAGCGTCGGGGCCGAGGAGCTGGTCCGGCTCCTGGACGGGGTCACCGGCCGCGTGCTGTTCCTCGACACCGGCCAGGCGCACGAACGCTGGTTCGCCGAGAGTCTGCCGGAGTGGGACACCGCGTACGTGGCGAAGTTCCTCACCACGCACGGTTCCTTCGACCGGGTCGTGGACCTGGGGCCCGACATCGACGACGTGGAGCCCTACTCGGGCAACTACGGCCGGCACCTCTTCGCCTGCATCCGGGACTGAGGTGGCCGTGAACGGCGCCGACGACCTGCTCTCCACGCTCCAGCAGCTGTGGCCGGGAGCGGAGGTGGCCCGCGCCACCGCACGCCGGGCCGCGGCCGGTGCGGACGTGGTGGCCGAGGTGGCCCTGGCGCCGTCGGCACGGTCCCCGCGGATGGCCGTCCCGGTGCGTCCGCGCGCCGCCACCGCCGCCGGGCTGTCCCGCTTCCACGCCGGCCTCGGGTCACGCACGCGCGCCACCCGGGCGCTCGCGGCGGGAGTCGGGCGCCTCACCGGTGCCGCGGTGCTGCCGGACCGGCTGGTGGTCCGGGGTGATTCGGCCGGTTCCCTGGCCGAGCACCTGACCCGGGTGCTCGGCGAACCGGTCCACCTCTTCGTGGGGGTGGGGTCGGAACGGGTCAACCGCAAGCCCGTGGTCGGGGTGGTGGACCGGCGCGGCCGCCCGGTCGCGTTCGCCAAGGTCGGGATCGGGCCGGTCGCTGCCACCGACGTCCGGACCGAGGCCGCCGCCCTGGTCCGGTTGGCTGAGGTCGGGTGGAACCGGGTCCGGGTGCCGCGACTGATCGACGACGCGCCGTGGGCCGGCCACCCGGTACTGGTGGCCACCGCCCTGCCCACCTCGGCCCGTCAGCCCGCTGCGTGGCGGGAACACGCTCCCGGGGTGGTGCTGACCGAGATCGGGGCGGCGTTCGCCGAGCCGGCCCGCGCGTTCACCGACCTGGACTGGTTCGCCGGCCTGGGGGAGCAGCTCGCCTCGCTCGAGGACACCGAGCTGCGTGCGGTCGCCACCGCCTGCCACGAGGCCCTCGCGGACCGCGACACCGAGGTCGCGGTCGGGGCCTGGCACGGTGACCTCACCCCGTGGAACCTGGCCGCACACCGGGGACGGGTCGGGGTGTGGGACTGGGAACGGTTCGAGACCTCGGTGCCGTTGGGTCTCGACGCCCTGCACCACCACCTCAACGCCGTCACGGTGCGCCGGGGCAGTGATCCCGACACGGTGCTGGCGGCGCTGGGCGAGGTCGACGTCGCGGCACCGGAGCTGGTGGGCCTGTACCTGGCCGCCGTCACCGCCCGCTACCTGGTGCTCGCCCAGGGGCCGGGTGGGGACCGGATCTCCGCACGGGGGGTGGCCTTCCTCGACGCGTGGCAGCGCTGGAGCCGCACACCCCCGGACGCGCACCGGCGGGTGGGGCCCCGCAGGGCCACCACCCGCCGGTGATGTCGCAGCCGGGGTCACCCCGGCCCTCAGGAGTCGATCAGGGACGCGCCAGCAGCGCCGTGCCCTTCATCGCAGCCCGGTAGTCGACCAGCTTCGCGTCGTTGAGGTTCCACGGGGCGATCGAGTTCAGCGACGTGTTGAAGTACGTCATCGCGACACCGCCGCGGGCCGCCATCTCGCGGGTGGTGCGGGCGATCCAGGTGGGGTCCTCCTTGACCGCGGTGTCGGTGTAGCCGGTCTCGGCCAGGCCCCACGCGACACCCTTCTGGTCGGCCCACTTGTCGATCTTGGCGAAGTACGCCTCGTCCATGTCGGTGGGCTTCAGGACCTTGCCGTTCTTCACGACGCCGTGGCTGTTGTAGACGTCGAACCCGGCGACGTCGACCTGCACGTTGCGCGGCCAGATGTTGTCCAGCGAGTACTCGCTGGGACCGTAGAACTGGTGCCAGCCGGTGAGCACGACGGTGAACGCGACGTTCGGGGCGCCCTTGCGCATGATCGGGGCGAGGCGCTCCTGCATCTTGCGCCAGTCGCTGATCGCACCGTCGCCCTCGGGCTCGTGGTGGAAGGCGACCCAGACCGGGCCGTTGAGCTTGGCCAGCTGCGCGGCGATGTCACGGGCCCAGGCGTCGCCCGACCCCGAGGCCATCGCGGACCAGGAGCTGGGCAGCTTGAAGCTGATCCAGGGCAGGCGGCCGGCAGCCAGGTCGGCCTTGGCGTTGCGGACCGCACCGGCGACCTGGTCGGCGCGGTAGTAGGTGCGTCGGACGCCCAGCGGGGCGCCGAGGTTCTTCTCCAGCGAGCTCGGGTCGGTGTTGGAGCCGTACGCCATGCCCAGGTAGGGGGCGCACGGGATGCCGCGCTTGCTCGTGGTGCAGGTGCCCGGGGTGGTCGGCTGGCTCTCCTGCGGGGCGGTCTGCTGACCGTTCTGCGGGGCCGTGGGGGTGACCTGGATCTGGGCCGGGGGGACGCGCAGCGGGCGGGTCGGCTTCTTCTTCGAGCGCACCGACACCTTGAAGTTGCGGTCGTTGGTGCTGGTGCTCTGCAGCGTGAAGGTGGTCCAGCGGCCGTTGCTGACGGCCTTGGGGGTCGAGACCCAGCGGCGTCCGTTCTCGCGTCGGACGACGACCTTGGCCTTGCGGCCGGACAGGTCCCCGCGGACCCGGACGGTCCAGGCCTGGCGGCCGGCGGCCAGGTGGTGGTGACGCTTGTGCAGGACCTTCCAGCCACGGTGGTTGCGACGCGGCTCGGCACCGGCCTGGGCGGCGGTACCGGCGGCGACCGCGTGGGCGGTGCCACCGCTCGCGGTGGCCGCGGTCGCCGACGTCGCGGCGACTCCGCTGGCCAGCAGCGTGGTGGACAGGATGATGGTCGACGCGGCCGTGACGGTGCGCTTCGACGTGTGGCGGTGAACGCTCACAGGGGTTGCTCCCTCGTGGTGGGAGTCGTGGCAACCCTGTGGATCCGGGGGAGGGCACCACGACTCGTTCGCCCCCCAGCGACCCGTTGAACGTACGGGGGTCAGCGGTTCGGCTGGTGGAAGTCATCCCCAGTATGGGGGAGAAAGGGGGTGCGTGAAGTCGATCACAGGAATTGGCCGGACGGCCCCACGTGCCGAGGTCGGCAGGGGCTGGGCAGGGGGTGGGCAGGGGCCGTTGCCCGACGGGCGACGGGACGGTGCGGGGTCGGATCAGATGCCGTGGCCCCGGCGGTGTGCCAGGTCCATCAGCCGCTCGGCCGGGACGAGTCGCAGCGCGACCGCCGCGGCCAGCCAGCCGCGCAGCTCGCGGGGGGAGGTGCGCACCGTCTGCCAGGCGCCCCGCAACGCACCCGGGCGGCGCATCGCGGCCAGGGCGAAGGCCCGTCGCCCCAGCAGCCGGGCCAGGGCCCGGCGGTCGGTGTGGAAGACGGCGTGCTTGGCCAGGCCGTAGTCGATGGCGTCGGCGATGACCTGCCAGTTCTGGGAGAACTGCGAGCCGCCCCACCGGACCCGGACCAGCGGTGCGCCGACCACCCGGACCGGACCGTGCTGGCGGGCCCGGATCATCCAGTCGAAGTCCTCGCCGTAGGAACCGGGGATCTGCTCGTCGACCAGCCCGATGTGTGACAGCGCGCTGCGGCGGACCAGCACCGTCGAGGGGTGGGCCTCCATCACCCGGCGCCGCACCAGGGTGGCCAGGTCCAGGTCCTGCTCGGTGGGGACCCGCTCGACCCGGTGGTCCTCGTACTCCACGATGATGCCGCTCACACAGGTGTCGTCACCGCTGGACTCCAGCAGGTCCAGCTGTGCCGCGGCCTTCCCGGGCAGCCACACGTCGTCGTCGTCGCAGAACGCGACGTAGCGAGCCGTCCCGGCACCGATCCCGGTGTTGCGGGCGCCGGCCAGCCCGGGGGTGTGCCGGTTGGTGTGCACCACCACGGGCCGGCGCGGGTCGGCGCTGGCCAGGTCGTGCTCGGGCTCGCTCTGGTCGAAGACCAGGTGGGTGGTGATCCGGCCGGCGTGCTCCTGGGCGACCACGGCGGCCAGGGCCACCCGGAGCAGCTCGGGCCGGTTGCGGGTCGCGATCACCACGTCCAGGTCCGGGGGCTCGGGAGCAGGCTCGCGATCCGTGGCCGGGCGGACGGAAGGAGCGGGTGCCGGGTGCTGGGTCACGGGGTGCCTCCGGGACGGGGTGGTTGGTCGGGAGCGCTCGGGCGCTCCTGGGACACGGATCGGTTCACGACTCGTGCGCAGCGCCACAGGTTGACGGCCGTGAAACCGGCGTACGCCACCGCGGCGGCAGCGAGCGCCTGCGGGGCCACCGCAGGGGCCAGCAGCGGAACCAGACCCAGCACGGCGATCTCCACCTCCAGCACCCAGGGGAACGCCATCATGCGTCGTCGGGCCGCGAACCGGGTCCACCGCCCCAGCAGGGGCACGTCCGGCCACGTGTGGGTGGACCCTCCCTCGCCGACACCGGCCAGATTGGCCAGGTGCTTGCGGTGCGCCAGCGCCCAGTTGTACGTGCCGATCGCGGCGAGCAGGGCCAGGGCCCACCCGCTGTCCAGGTGCCCGTTGCGTACCGACCACCACCCCAACGCCGCCGCCGTGAGGTGGACGCCGGTCACGTCGCAGGCGATGTCGAGCAGTGCGCCGCCGGGCGAGGACGTGCCGCGGGCCCGGGCGAGCATGCCGTCCAGGCAGTCGGCGAAGTACCGGGCCAGGAACAGGGCACCGCCGACCCGCAGGTGACCGGTCGCGAAGCAGGCACTCGCCCCGAGGGCACAGGCCAGGGCGAGCAGGGTGATCCGGTTCGGGGTGGCCCACCGGCGCGGGAGCAACCACCGGGCCAGCGGGGTGGCCAGCGGGTCAACGGTCAGGACGGCCCAGAGGGGCCGGGGAGCCGACGGGTCGATCATCGTGTCACCCTCCCGACACTCCGGCGCGGCACCAGCCACCAGGCGCTGCCCACGCCGATCCCGGCCAGCAGGCCCAGCGCGGCGCCCGAGGTGGTGCGCACCACCTCCCGGCCGGTGACCGGCTCGGCGGGAACCAGCCGCACCACCCGACCCACCGAGGCGTCACTGAGCAGCAGGTCGACCACCGCGTTGCGCAGCCGGCCGCGGGTCGACCGCGTGGACCGGTCCCGCGGGTCCAGCTCGGCGAGGTTCGCACGCAGGTCAGCGACCAGGTCGTTGCGCCGGTCGGCCAGGTACTCCGAGCGGGCCCGCAGGTACGACTCGGCCACGTCGTCGGCCAGGTCCTCGGCCCGGCCCGCCGAGGTGTCGGAGACCCGGATCTTGAGGATGTCGCTGTTCGGCTCGGCACCGATCCGGATCTCCTCACGCAGCGCCGGGGTCTCCTCCGGTGCCACGACCCGCGCCAGCGCGCGTTGGGAGAGCACCAGCGCGGCCTCGGTGTCGATGGTGACCCGCCGCTCCCCGCGGGTCTCCTCGGCCGTGCCGTCCTCCAACCCGGTGGAGAGGTAGTCCGGTGCCGGGACCAGCACGATCCGGGCCTCCGCGGTGAACTCGGGTGCAGCCCGCTCCGGGGTGCTCCACCAGCCGATCCCCGCACCCAGGATCACCAGCACGCCGGCCACCGGAGCCCCGGTGCGCAGCCGTTCGCCGAGCTGGCCGGCACTCAGCTGGGGTCGGGCGGTGCGGCCCCCGGAGGACTCGCGCTGCTCGCGCCAGACCAGGGCGATCGCCGCCATCACCATCAGCAGCGGCATCCCGAGGGTGTCGTAGACGAACACCTGGATGCAGAAGAACCCGACCACGAAGGTGCACAGCGTCTCGTTGGTGGTCCGGCACCGCCAGCTGCGCCCGAGCGCCAGCAGCACGAAGACCAGGAAGAAGCACAGCCCCAGCCAGCCCTGGGAGAACAGCACCAACCACAGGTGCCCCTGGGTGCCGAGCGGGGGCACACCGCAGGCCGGACAGTCCGGGGTGGAGGCGCCCGAGATCGAGGCGAAGGAGCCCTCGACGTCGCGGGTGCTGCCGAACCCGGCCACCGGGGACCCGGTGGTCACCGAGGAGACCGTGGCCGTGAGGAGCTGACCGCGCCGGTCGTTGCTGTGCTGGTTCTCGAACCGTTCGCCCACGGTGCTGCCCAGCGGCCCCAGCGCGAGCGCACCGACCACGACGGTGACCAGGCCGAGGGCCACCAGACCGCCGCGGGAGCGGTGTCGCAGCACCACCAGGCCGACCGCGCCGACGCCGCCCAGGGCCACGCACGCCCACAGACCCCGGTTCAGCGACGCCACCACCGGCCACGCGGCGACCACCAGCACCATCGCGCCGGCCACCTTCCAGCGGCGCCGGGACCCGGCCAGGGCCACCACGAACCAGACCCCGGCCAGCGCCATCACGCTGCCCCAGGTGTTGGCGAACGCGAAGGGGGCCTTGGGGCGGGCCTCGGGCCGTCCCAGCACCATCTGCACGTCGGAGAACTCCGGGTGCACCAGGGACTTGACGAAGTTGTTGCCGGCCAGCCCCTGCGGCAGCACCAGCTCGGTCACGGACCGGAACTCGCCACCGGGTGCGGCGATGCCGAGCAGGCCACCCAGGGTGGCGACCACGAAGAGGGAGCCGACCACGACGTGCACGGCCCGGTCGGGAAGCCGCTTGCGCGAGGCGTTGCCGATCCACAGCAGCACCGCGGTCGCGGTCAGGTACCAGGCGAGCCGGTAGCCGAAGACCAGCAGCCGGGTGCTGCCACCACCTGGCTGGGCGCCCGGGGCGTCCACCCACAACAGGCTCGCACCGAGCGCCACCCAGATCAGGAAGAGCAGCCACCAGCCGAACCCGGGCGGCAACGCGACGCGGCCGCCACGGTGCAGCACCCACCAGGCCGCCAGGACGCCGAGCACGAGCGGCGCCAGGGCGGCCAGACCGAGTGCCCACCACACCGCGTAGCCGGTGAAGACCGCGGCCAGCACCTGCACCTCACGGGACGTGCGGGCACCCGTCGTCACCCGTGCCCCCTGCATGGCACCAGCCAACCGGGCCGGCCGCACCGGGGCCTCACTCATATGGGTGAAGTTGCCCCGCTGGACCGCCGGGGGCGCCGATCCGCGTGCCACGCTCGCCGCACAACCACTGGCCCCGCTCGGGTGTGGTGCCCTGACAGACAGGTGTGAGCATGCGCAAGATCGTCGGCGTGGCCGCGGTGGTCCTCACCACCGCCCTGGCCCCGTTGCTGTTGTCCGGGGCCACCAGCACCGCTGCCCCCGCGCCCGCGGGCCGGCTGGTCAGCGAGGTCGCCGCCTCCGGGACACCCCACGTGCTCAACGGCGAGGTGCTCTCGGTGGCACGCGTCGGGGACACGATCCTGCTCGGGGGCTCCTTCTCCAGCGCCCGCAACGACGGCAGCAACACCACGCTGTCGCGCTCCAACCTGCTGGCCTTCGACCGCCAGACCGGCCAGATCAGCACCACGTTCCTGCCGAACCCCAACGGCACCGTCCGCAAGGTCCTCGACGCGGGGGATGGCACGGTCTGGGTGGGCGGCAGCTTCACCAGCATCGGCGGGGTGAGCCGCAGCCGGCTGGCCCGGATCCGGGTCTCCGACGGGTCGGTGGTGGGCAGCTTCAACCCCGGCACCGTCAACGGCCAGGTCCGTGACCTGGCGCTCTCGCGCGGACAGCTGTGGGTGGCCGGAGCGTTCACCCACCTCAACGGCTCGCCGCAGCGGGCCCTGGCCTCGGTCGACCCGACGACCGGCCTGCGCACCCAGTTCATGACCCGTCAGCTGGCCGGGAACCACCGCGACGGGCCCACCCAGGTGCTGAAGATCGACGTGACGCCCGACGGCAGCCGGTTGGCCGCAGTGGGCAACTTCGCCACCCTGGACGGGGTGGCCAACCACCAGATGCTGATGCTGGACACCTCCGGCGGCACGGCCGTGCCGAGCACGTTCCAGACCACCTTCTACACCGCCGGCTGCGCCGCGGCCTTCGACAGCTACATGCGCGACGTGGACTTCTCGCCCGACGGCTCCTTCTTCGTCATCTCCACCACCGGCGCCTACGGCGGCGCGGGGAGCGCCTGCGACTCCACCGCCCGCTTCGAGACCGACGCGGCGGGGGCCGACGTCCGCCCCTCGTGGATCAACAACACCGGCGGCGACACCTCCTACGGCGTGGAGATCACCGGCCAGGTGGTCTACGTCGGTGGGCACTTCCGCTGGCAGAACAACCCGTTCCGCGGTGACGCGGCCGGACCCGGTGCGGTGGCCCGCGAGGGCATTGCGGCGCTCGACCCGGTCAACGGCCTGCCGTACACGTGGAACCCCGGCCGGACCAAGGGCGTGGGTGTCTTCGACTTCCTCGACACCGACCAGGGACTCTGGGTGGCCTCGGACACCGACCGGATCGGCAACTGGCAGCTCAAGAGCCGGATCGCGCGGATGCCCGCGAACGGCGTGCAGTTCCCCGCGGTCCGTACCCCGTCGCTGCCCAACGACGTCTACGGCACCGGGCAGCTCAACCAGAACGGTCCGGGCGCCGGCAGCCTGACCCGCCGCACCGTCCTGGAGAGCGGCGTCGGTGAACCGACCGCGCTGAACGGGACCGGCGTCGACTGGTCGCAGGTGCGTGGGTCGTTCATGCTCAACGGCTACCTCTACCTGGGTCTGTCCGACGGCAGCTTCGTCCGCCGCTCCTTCGACGGCACCACGTTCGGTGCCGCCGAGCCGGTCAACGGCTCCGACCAGGTGGTGACCCTGACCGACTGGCGCAACGACATCTCCCAGATGACCTCGATGTTCTACGACTCGGGCCGCATCTACTTCACCCGCAACAACTCCGGGCAGCTGTTCTACCGCTACTTCACCGCCCAGAGCGGGGTCGTGGGTGCCCAGCGCCTGGTCGCCTCCAACGGCGTCGCGGGGGTGAACTTCAACCAGGTCCGCGGGATGTTCTCCAACGGCTCGAAGCTGTGGTTCACCACCGGCGACAACAACCTCTACGTCGCCGACTGGGAGCCCAACGCCCAGGCCGGTGCCCCGGTGCCGGGCACCACCAGCACCTTCTCGGGTCCCGGCGTCGACAACCGCACCTGGCCGTCGCGGTCCTGGTTCCTCTACCAGGACAGCCAGGGCAACGGTGCGGTCACCATGCCCCCGCCCACCCCGGTGGCGGCGTTCACCTCCGACTGCACCGAGCTGGGGTGTGAGTTCGACGCCAGCGGCTCGCACGTCTCGGAGGGCACGATCGTCTCCTACACCTGGGACCTGGCCGGGGAGAACGGCTCTGGGGTGCGGGTGAACCGGACCTTCGCAGCCGACGGCACCTACCAGATCACCCTGACCGTGACCACCGCCGCCGGGAAGTCGTCCTCGTTGACCGTGCCGGTGACGGTGGCCGCCACCCCCGCCACCGAGACGGCGTTCGTGGACGCGGTGAGCAGCAACGCCAACGCCACCAACCACCGGGTCGTGGTGCCGAACAACATCGAGGCCGGCGACACGATGGTGCTGGCGATGGCGGTCAACACGGTGAGACCGACCATCACCGGCCCGGCCGGGTGGACCGAGCTGCGCAACGTCTCCGGCGGCAACGTCCAGGGGCGGCTCTGGACCCGACGGGCCACCGCCGCCGACGCGGGCAGCACCGTGACGGTCCCGCTCACCAGCACCGCCAAGGCCGACCTCACCCTGGCGGCCTACCGCAGCAACAAGCCGACCCGGGTCCTGGCCACCGGCGCCGACCTGATCGACGCCTCGTCCACGAACTTCGCCGCACCCGGCCTGCTCACCGACCGGGCCGCGGTGGTGGGCAGCTACTGGGCCGGCAAGGCCTCGACGGTGATCGGCTGGATGCCGCCCGCCTCGATGCAGGGTCGCAGCCTCACCGAGGGGGCCGGGTCCGGGCGGATCTCGGCCGTCACCGCGGACAGCGGTGGCGTGCAGCCGGCCGGCAACCACCCGGGCGCCACCGCCACCACGACCAACGCGATCGGCAAGGGGCTCTCGTTCTCCTTCGCCGTCGGGCTCGAGTAGACCGGTGGCAGCGCAGCACTCCCGGAGGGGGCCCCGTCGCCAGCGACGGTGCCGGGAGCAGGTCACGACGCGGTGCGTCGTGGCCGGCTGCGCCGTGGTCGCCCTCCTGGGTGGGTGCGGGGTCGTTGCGGACCGGCCCGGGGCGACCACCCCGGACCCGACCACCGACACGCCGCGGCTCGGCCCGCCGCCCGCTGACGGTGCGGTGCTGCTGGACTTCGACGACGCGGTGTCCGAACCCGGGGCAGCCATCGCCACCGCCACCAACCGGGGCAGCGGGACGGTCCGGGTCTGGGTGAGTGCCGTCAACGGGGGACGGGTCCGGATCGAACCCGGTCCGGTGGGCAGCGTGGTCCGCTTCCCGGCCCGCTCCACCGAGTCCCCGGCCCCTGCCGCGGCCCTGGTGGTCCAGGTGCGGCAGAGCGAGGACCCGCTCGCGCCGGGGGAGGCCGACTTCGAGTTCGGTGCCGACGTCGCCCTCGACGAGGGGGCCGGCGACAGCGCGGCGGGGGAGACAACAAGCGACAACGGTGAGAACGTGGTGCAGCGGGGCCTGTGGTCCGGGCCCGCCCAGTACAAGCTCCAGGTGGACCGCGGCACCGCGTCGTGCGTGCTGCGTGGCTCCCGGGGGGAGGCGAAGGTGAAGCTCGCAGAGCCGCTGCCGCCGGACGTCTGGTTCCGGCTGCGCTGCCGACTGGTCGACGGGGTGCTGTCGATCGCGGCCGCCGACGTGCACGGCGTCGAACCGGACCAGGAGGCCTCCGCCCCGGTCGCGGTCGGGACCATCGAGTTCCCGGTCACGGTGCCCCTGGCGGTCGGCGCCAAGGTGGACGCCGAGGGCTCGGTGCCCTCGAGCAGCAGTGACCAGCTGAACGGGAGGGTGGACCATGTGTGGTTCCGCCTGCTCGACTGAGCCAGCGGGCCCGCCCCCGACGATGCGGTCGCGGTGATGGCGGGACATGGGGGCGGACCCCGGGTGCCGACGGCCCGGGGCCAGACGCGACCGCTGCGGGTGCTGGTGGTCTGCGACCAGTACCTGACCAGCGAGGCGGTCCGGGTGGCGCTGCACCGGCACGAGTTCGAGCTGCTCGCGGTCGGTTCACCGCACCACGGGGTCCGGGCCAGGCAGGCCGCCCGGGTGGTCTCCGAGATGGACCCCGACGTGGGGCTGCTCGTGCAGGAGATGCTCGACCCGCTGCACGTGCGCGACGCGCTGGCCATCCTCCGGGCGGTCCCGGACCTGTCGTGGTTGCTGCTCACCGGGAGCCCCCGCGGGCCGGTCTGGGGAGCCGGGCTGAGCGCCGGGGCCGACGCGGTGCTGCCGATGTCGATCGGGCTGGCCCAGCTGGCCGACGCGTTGCGTCGGGTGCACGCGGGGGAGCAGCTGATGGACCCCGAGGTCAGCGCCGACGTGATCGAGGAGTGGGAGCACCGCAGTGCCGCGCACCGCTCGGTCACCGAACGGTTGGAGCGGCTCACCCCGCGGGAGATGGAGGTGCTGCGCGCCCTGGCCAACGGGCACTCGGTCACCGAGATCGCCGAGGCCGGCGGGGTGAACGTGGCCACCGTGCGCAGCCAGGTCAAGGCGGTGCTGCGCAAGCTCGAGGTCCGGTCCCAGCTGGCCGCCGTGGCGGTGCTGCAGCGCGCCGGCATCCCCTACCTGCGGGCCCACCACACCTGGCGGTGAGGCTCAGCGGCCCGGGACGCCGTTCTCCAGGTGGATCACCTCGGCGTCGAGCAGGCTCTGGGCCCGGGCCAGGGTCCCCGAGTTCCACTCACCCGAGGTCCGGCAGTCGCGCAGCGCCGCGGCCCCGGCCTCCAGGAGCAGCATCCGCAGTTCGCGGTGCTCGTCCAACCGGGCCTGGTCCTCCGGTGTGGCGGTGGAGACGTACCGGGTGAACAGCTCCTGCTGGGTGCGGCCCTTGGCGAGGGCACGCTCGGAGAACCGGCGCCCGTCGGAGCGGACCAGGTCGGGGTTGTCGAGCGCGTCGGTCATCACCTGGCTGATCTCGGTCAGCAGGCCGTCCAGCTCCACCCGCGCGGCCTGCTCGTCGGTGCCGCGCACCCCGAGCACCCGGATCACCCACGGCAGGCTGGTTCCCTGGACGACCAGGGTGACCAGCGCGACCACGAACGCCACCAGGATCAGCTGGGAGCGCCACGGGGTGTCGGCCGGCAACGACTGGGCAGCGGCCAGGGTGACCACGCCCCGCATCCCCGACCAGCCCAGCACCGCGCCGCCGCGCCAGCCCAGGGCGTTGCGCTCGAGCTGCTGCAGGTCGGCCAGCTTGCGGTCCACCCGGCGCTGCACGTGCCGCAGCCGTCGCCCGGAGGAGGCTTCCTCCGGTGCGATCGTGCCCAGGTGCTCCTGCAGGGCGCCGAGCCGCGGTGCCATCGCCACCCCGCGGCGTTGCTGGGCCCGGAGCCAGGCGGTCAGCGGGATCATGAAGGCCATCCGCAGGGCGACCAGCACCACGGTCAACAGCAGGCCGAGCAGGACGGTGCCGCCCACCCCGAGGTCGTCGGAGCCGCGCACGTCGGAGACGAGCGACTCGATCTGGTAGCCCATCAGCAGGAACACGCCGTTCTCCAGCAGCAGCTGGACGGTGCGCCAGTTGATCCGTTCGGTGACCCGGTCCTGGGCCTCGAAGTGGTGCGAGGACTGGTAGCCGGTGACCAGACCGGCGACCACCACGGCCAGCACCCCCGAGGCGTGCAGCTCCTCGGCCGGCACGAACGCCACGAACGGCACCGTCAACGACACCGCGGTGATCAGCACCGGGTCGTCCAGGAACGCCCGGACCCGCACGGCCACCAGCCCGATCACCACCCCGACCAGGAGCCCGATCACCACGGCCCGGAGGAAGTCGGCGGTGACGTCGAGCAGGGAGACGCCGCCGGCCCCGGCCGCGACCGCCGAGCGGAGCAGCACCAGCGCGGTGGCGTCGTTGACCAGTCCTTCGCCCTCGAGCACCACCAGCAGCCGGGGCGGCAACCCCAGACGCTTGCCCACCGAGGTCGCCGCGACGGCGTCGGGTGGCGCGATCACCGCACCCAGGGCGATCGCGATCGCCAGCGGGATCTCGGGGACCAGCCAGTGCAGCAACAGCCCGGTGACCAGCGCGGAGACGATGACCAGCAGCACCGCCAGGGAGGAGATGGCGGAGAAGTTGCGGCGGAACTCGACCGCCGGGACGGTGATCGCGGCGGCGTAGAGCAGTGGGGGTAGCACCACGGTGAGGATCAGGTGCGGATCCATGTCCAGGTGCGGGGTGCCGGGGACGTAGCTGGCCCCGATCCCGGCCAGCACCAGCAGGACCGGGGCCGCGACCCCCAGGCGGGGCGCGAAGTGGGCCACCGCCACGATCACGGCCACGGCCACGGCAGCCAGGATCGAGAACTCCTCCATGACTGGTGCCTCTTCCTGTCCGTACCGGCCGGTTCCGGCCGGTCCATGGTGTCACGCAGCGACGGGGCACCCGGCCCCAGCCGAGTGCCCCGTCACGGTGGTGTGGCTCAGGCCGAGGTGCCCCCGCGCAGCCGCTCCAGCGCGGCCATGCCGTGGTACAGCACCAGCACCGCGGCCGTGCCGACCGCGATGCCGCCGAGGGTGAAGTCACCGAAGACCACCACGTCGTTGCCCATGCCCATCGCCAGGATCAGGGCGGCGGCCACCGGGTAGAGGTTCTTCGGAGTGCCGAAGTCCACGCCCGCGTCGATCCACATCCGCACACCGATCAGGCCGATGATCCCGTAGAGCGCCAGGGTGACGCCGCCGAGCACCGGGTTGGGGATGGTGAACAGCAGCGCCCCGAACTTGGGCGAGAGTGACAGCGCGATGGCCACCAGGCCGGCGACCCAGTAGGCGGCGGTGGAGAAGACGCGGGTCGCGGTCATGACACCGATGTTCTCGCCGTAGGTGGTGGTGGCGGACCCGCCGCCGAAGCCGGCCAGCACGGTGGCGGCGCCGTCGGCGAACAGCGCCCGGCCGGTCATCTCGTTGATCGAGTCGTCGCCGGTGAGGTGGGCGACGCTGCGCACGTGACCGACGTTCTCGGCCACTAGGACGAAGACGATCGGCAGGAACATCGGCAGCAGCGACCACTCGAGGGTCGGGGTGGTGAGCTCCGGCAGACCGACCCAGTCCGCGGCCTTGACCTGGCTGAAGTCCAGGGCGCCGGCGGCCCACGCGGTCAGGTAGCCGCCGACGAAGCCGATCAGCACCGCGATGCGGCCGAGGATGCCGCGGAACAGGGCGGCCACGACGACCACCACGACCAGGGTGACCGCCGCCAGCAGCAGGTCCTGGTGCCCGGCCGGCTTGCCACCGGGGGCGATCGGGGTGACCGGGTCGAGGTTGATCACGTTGTTCCAGGCCGCCTGGGCCAGGTTGAAGCCGATCAGGGCGACGATCGCGCCCATCACGACCGGCGGCATCAGTGCGTGGATCCAGCCGGTGCCGACCGCGTTGACGACCAGACCGACCACGGCCAGCAGCGCGCCGGTGACCACGATGCCGAACAGGGCCCCGCCCATCCCGGCGT
>JAEWXC010000082.1 GCA_023396115.1 Actinomycetes bacterium
CCTTCACGCTGAGCATCCCGTGGTGGTCCAGGAAGGCGAACAGGTGGCGGGCCGGGTAGTGGGCGGCGTCCTGGTCACCACAGGACCAGACCACCGAGACCAGCGGCATCGCGAAGTGCCGCACGAAGTGCTCGGAGAACCCGCCGGCGGCCAGGAACTCACCCCAGGTGGGGTCCTCGTCCCCGGCGAGCAGTGCGCGGGCCCGGCGGTGGAACCGCGGCACCTGCGCCAGCAACCGCCAGAACGTCGGGTCGAGGAGCCTGCGCCGCTGCGCGAAGATCCCGCCGGCACCGCGGCCCCCGACGTAGGCGAGTCCGCACTCCTCGCAGCTGATGCCCATGCTCATCTCGGTGGGGCGGGTCTCGACCCCGAGCTCGGCGAACAGGCGCATCAGGTGCGGGTAGGTCCGGTCGTTCATCACGATGAAGCCGCTGTCCACGCGCAGCGTCGACCCGTCAGAGGCCGGCACGTCGTGGGTGTGGGCGTGCCCGCCCAGGCGCTGGTCGGCCTCGAAGAGCGTGACCCGGTGGGAGTCGCGCATCAGGTGGGCGGCGGTCAGGCCGGACACCCCGGCACCGACGACGGCCACGGTTGGTTGGTTCACGGACGACTCCCCACTGTATGCGACGTCGCCCCGGTTGGGACGCTGCGCCTGCTGAGAAAGGTACAGGTCTGTACAAGGTTCGCACAAGGTTTGTACAGTGATGGCATGAGCATCGTCATCGAACGCACCGTCACCACCCGTGCATCGGCGCGTGCGGCTCTCGACTACCTGGCGGACTTCACCCACACCAACGACTGGGACCCCGGCACGGTCGAGACCCGGCGCACCTTCGGCACGGGGGACGTGGGAACCCGGTACGAGAACACCAGCCGCTTCCTCGGCCGCACCGTGCACCTGACCTACGTGGTCACCACCCGCGACGACACGACGGTGCGGCTGCGCGCCGCCAACGACACCACCCGGTCCGAGGACACGATGACCGTGCTGCCCTCCGGCGCCGGCGGGGCCCGGGTGCACTACCGGGCGGAGTTCTGGTTCTCCGGGCTGGCCGGCCTGCTCGCCCCGCTGCTGCGCCCGGCGTTCACCCGGCTCGGCGACCGGGCCGAGGCCGGTCTGCAGCGCGAACTGGACCGTCTCGCGGACTAGGCTCCCGGCGATGTTCACGATCAAGGCCGCCGCGGAGCGGGTCGGCGTCAGCCCCGCCACGCTCCGCGCTTGGGAGCGGCGCTACGGCCTTCCCTCCCCCGCCCGCACCGAGGCGGGCTACCGGCTCTACTCCCCCGACGACGTCCGGGTGCTTCGCCGGGTGGCCGATCTGGTGCGCGGGGGCACCCCGGCCAGCCTGGCCGCCGAGGAGGCGCTGAGCCGGCCCACGGCGCCGGGTCCCACCCCACCCGACGGCGCCACCGGGGAGTTGCTGCGCGCCGCCGCGGACCTGGACGCCGCAACAGCGGCCCGGGTCCTGGACCGGGTCTTCGGGGCCCACTCCTTCGAGACGGCAATCGACGACTGGGTGCTGCCCTCGCTCACCGCACTCGGCGAGGCTTGGGCCGATGGCACCGTGTCGGTGGCCGGGGAGCACCTGGTGGCCAACGCGGTGATGCGCCGTTTGGCCCAGGCCTACGAGGCCGCAGCCGGGCCCCGGACCGGGCCCCGGGTGCTGATCGGCACCGGCCCCGGCACCCGGCACGAGCTCGGACTCTTCGCGTTCGCCGTCGCCGCCCGCCGCCAGGGCCTCAACACCGACTATCTCGGTGCCGACCTGCCGGTGGACGAGTGGCAGACGGCGCTGCTCGACCCGGACGTGGTTGCCGTGGTGATCAGCATGCCGGGCACCGCCGACGTCGCCCCCGTCGAGCACGTCGCCGCCGCTGCTGCACGACGTGACCCGCCGGTCCTGGTGGCGGTCGGGGGTGCCGAGCAGGACCGGGCGCCCCGGGCGGCGCTGCGCCTGGGGCACCAGATCGGCCCGGCGGCCGACGCTCTGGCCGGTGAGCTGGCCCGACTCAGCCGGCGCTGACCCGACCCGACCGACCCCGGTTGCGCCGGGCGATCGCACCGGTCAGCACCGTCGCAAAACCACACCAGCCCGTGTACGCGGCGAAGACCGCCGCCTTGCCCCGGCCGGTCCGCCGGGCACGTCGGGTCAGGTCCGCGCCGGAGGCGGTCAGGGCGGCCGCCACCGCGGTCGCTGCCACCGGTCGGTGCCGGTCGAAGAAGACCACGCTCCACCCGGCGTTGAGGACCAGGTTGGCCCCCAACGCGGCCGCGAACCGGCGCCGCGGTCGGCGGGGCGACTCGGCCTGCACCGCTGCTCCGGCCACGGCGACGGCCCCGTAGAGCGCGGTCCACACCACCGGGAACGCGGCGGGCGGTGGCTGCCACGACGGCAGGGAGAGTCCGCGGTACCACCGCGACTCGGGTGAGGTGGCCAACGAGCCGACCAGCGCCGCCGCAGCGGTCGCCGCCGAGGTGGCCAGCAGGGTGCGCCGCCACCGGTGCGGGTCGTAGCCCCTCAGGGCCCGGTCGATCGCCTCGTCCACCCCCGTCGGCGACCCGGACGGCCAGCCCACCCGCGCCGCCAGGTCCTGCTCGTCGCAGACCGCGTCGTGGCTCAGACTGGCGACCAGGGGCCGCGCCAGCCCGGCCCCCACCGGGGTGACCAGGCCGACCCAGTGGGCCGCCAGACCAGGGGTGAGCACCGGGACCGGCACGATCAGCCGGGGGCCCAGGTCGGCACGCGCGGCGTAGCGACGCAACAACTCCTGGTAGGTGAGCACGTCCGGGCCACCCACGTCGAAGGTGCGGTTGACCGGAGCGGGCAGTTCCGCCACCCGGGCCAGCAGGTGCACCACGTCGTCGACCGCGATCGGCTGGACCCGGCTGCGCAACCAGCGGGGGGCGATCATCACCGGCAGCCGTTCAGCGAGGTGGCGCAGCACCTCGTAGGAGGCCGAGCCCGCCCCGAGCACGATGCCGGCCTGGAGCACGGCCGCCGGGACCGGGGCGTCCAGCAGCACCCGGCCGACCTCCACCCGGGAGGCCAGGTGCTCGGAGAGCTCCCCGGGGCCCTCGGGGTGCAGCCCGCCGAGGTAGACCACCTGCCGCACGCCGGCCCGTGCCGCGGCGGCCGCGAACTCCTCGGCCAGGCGCCGGTCCCGGGCCCGGAACCCGCCGCGCCCGCCCATCGAGTGCAGCAGGTAGTAGGCGGTACCCACCCCGGCCAGCGCCCGGTCCCAGGTGTCGGGTTCCGCGGCGTCGCCGACGGTGACCTCGACCCGGTCGGCCCAGTCGGTGCCGGCGCCGGGGTCCGGGCGCCGGGACAGCACCCGGACCCGGTGGCCGGCGGTGAGCAAGGCCGGGACCAGCTGGCCCCCGACGTGTCCGGTGGCACCGGTGACGAGTACGCGCACGAGGACTCCTAGAGCTCGAGGACGGGTGGGAGGAGGAAGAACAGTCCGGTGGTGAAGACGAGGTGGGTGAGCACCGGGGCCAGCACTCCCCCGGTCACCCGGCGCTGCAGGGCGGTGACCACGCCCAGGAAGGCGGCGGCCACCTGGAGCAGCCAGATGCCGCTGCCCAGACCCACGAGCACGTAGGCGACGGTGCTGCCGGCCACGGCCCACCGTGCGGGCAGGGCTGGGTAGAGGGCACCGCGGAAGAAGAGCTCCTCGCTGATCCCGTTGACCACGGTGATCAGCAGCACGACCGGCCAGGCCCCGACGTCGGCGTGCTCGAGCAGGTCGACGACCGGGTCGCGCAACCACGGCACCCGGTCGATCAGCAGACCGCCGACCAGGAAGACCAGCACCAGCCCCAGGCCCAGCACCGTGGCCTGCACCCACGGCCGGGCCAGTGCACCGGACCGCGTCCGGGCGTGACCGGCGTGCTGGGGGCCGGCCGCGAACGCCCCGCCCACCCAGACCAGGGCCAGCACGGCGGTGGCCAGGTAGAAGGTCGGGTCCCCGGCCGGGATGCGCAGCGCCCACCCGGTCACCACCGCCCCGAGCAGCAGGACCGGCACCACCACCATCCGGCGGCGCCGCACTGCGGCCGGCGGGTCACGGCGTGCTGCGGTGGCGGGCACCACCAGGGCAGCACGCACGAAGTCGCCGAGCTCGTCGACCACGACGGCGGGAGCTCGGTGCCAGGGTCCGCGGACGGTCACCGGGCCAGTGTGACAGCACGCCCCACCCGGGTCCCGGGCTGCGGGCCCGGGTGTCTGGGGGCCTCAGGCGTCCAGCGCCTCCGCGTCGACCTCGTAGGCGCCGTTGACGATGAACTCCTTGCGCGGCGCCACGTCGGAGCCCATCAGCAGCTCGAAGACCTCGCTGGCGACCTCGGCGTCGTCCACGGTGAGCCGGCGCAGGGTGCGGTGGCGCGGGTCCATCGTGGTCTCGGCCAGCTGGTCGGCGTCCATCTCGCCCAGACCCTTGTACCGCTGGATGGGCTCCTTCCAGCGCACGTTCTTCTTCTTCAGCTCCGCGAGCCTGCGCTGCAGCTCGTCGTCGGAGTAGGTGTAGACGTACTTGTCCATCCCCTTCTTGGGGTTGGTCAGCTCGATGCGGTGCAGCGGCGGCACCGCCGAGTACACGCGCCCCTCGCGGACCAGGTCGGGCATGTACTTGAAGAACAGCGTGGCCAGCAGGCAGCGGATGTGGGCACCGTCGGAGTCGGCGTCGGCCATGAAGATGATCCGGCCGTACCGGGCGGCGTCCAGGTCGAAGGTGCGCCCGGACCCGGCCCCGACCACCTGGATGATCGAGGCGCACTCGGCGTTCTTCAGCATGTCGCCGACCGAGGCCTTCTGCACGTTGAGGATCTTGCCCCGGATCGGCAGCAGGGCCTGGAACTCCGAGTCCCGGGCCGACTTGGCCGTGCCCAGCGCCGAGTCCCCCTCGACGATGAACAGCTCGGACCGCTCGTTGTCGCCGGTGCGGCAGTCGGCCAGCTTGGAGGGCAGCGAGGAGGACTCCAGGGCGTTCTTGCGGCGCTGGTTCTCCTTCTGCTGGCGCAGCGACTGCCGGGTCTTGGCGGCCGCGGCCACCTTCTCCATCGCCAGCTTGGCCTGGGCCTTCTCGGCCCGCTTGGTCGAGGTCAGGAACGCCTTGAGCTCGGCGTTGACGACCTTGCGCACCGCGGAGCGTGCCGCCGGCGTCCCGAGGATCTCCTTGGTCTGGCCCTCGAACTGGGGCTCGGCGAGCCGGACCGTGACGACCGCGGTCATGCCCTCCAGCACGTCGTCCTTGACCACGTTGTCGTCGGCGGCCTTGAGCACCTTGGCGCCGCGCATGGCGTCGTTGAACGCCGCGGTCACGGCCTGCTCGAACCCGGCGACGTGGGTGCCGCCCTTGGGGGTGGCGATGACGTTGACGAACGAGCGCAGCTGGGTGTCGTAGCCGCTGGACCAGCGGACCGCGACGTCGACGCCCAGGTCCCGCTCGACCTCCTGCGGGGTCATGTGGCCCTTGGCGTCGAGCATCGGCACGGTCTCGGTGAACGACTCGCTGCCCTGCAGCCGCAGCACGTCGGTGACCGGCTCGCCCGCGGAGAGGTAGTCGGCGAACTCGGCGATGCCGCCGTCGTGGCGGAACCGCTCCTCGAGCACCTCCTCGGTCCGCTCGTCGCGGATCACCAGCTCCAGGCCGGGCACGATGAACGAGGTCTGCCGGGCCCGCCCGATCAGGCCCTCGATCTCGAACGCGGCGCTCTTGAGGAAGATCTGCCGGTCCGGCCAGAACCGGACCCGGGTGCCGGAGCGCCCCTTGGCGACACGTCCACCCTTGCGGGACAGGCCGTTGCCGGGGGTGAACAGGGCCGTCGGGCCCTCGCCCTCGAAGACACCGGGCACGCCGCGGCGGAAGCTGATCCCCCGGGTGGCCGGCGAGCGGTCCACGTCGATGTCCATCCGCGAGCTGAGCGCGTTGACCACCGACAGGCCGACGCCGTGCAGACCACCGGTGGCCACGTAGGAGCCGCCACCGAACTTGCCGCCGGCGTGCAGCTTGGTCGCCACGACCTCGACACCGGTCAGCCCGGTCTTGGGCTCCTTGTCGGTGGGGATGCCGCGACCGTCGTCGTAGACCTCGACCGAGTCGTCGGCGTGCAGGGTCACCTCGACCCGGCGCGCGGCACCGGCCAGGGCCTCGTCGACGCCGTTGTCGATGATCTCCCACACGCAGTGCATCAGGCCCCGGGTGTCGGTGGAGCCGATGTACATGCCCGGCCGCTTGCGGACGGCCTCGAGGCCCTCCAGGACGAGCAGGTGTGCGGCGTTGTAGCTGTTGTCGGTCGGTGCGGCCACGTGGATCTTCCGGTCAGCGGGTGGGGCGGCGGACGCCCCGTTCTGTGCGGACCCGAATCTACCGGCGACACGCCGCCCAGCCGCGCAGGCTCGCCTGCCACCGCCGGCCGGGGCCCGGGGCTAGGTTGGTCGCGACCGGGCAGCGGCAGCCCGGACCGGCACGTGCAGCCACGGCGTGCACGGGACCCACGAGGTGGACACTTCGTCGGGCACCGTGACCGTCTGCGTGATTGGATGGGAGTACGCCCGCCGAACGGGGGAAGAAGGACAGGGAATGTTTGTCCAGCCCCGTACGTTGAGCGTGACGAAGCTGAGAGAAAAGAGGCCGATGTGACCACTGCAGTTGCCCCCAGTCCCGCCCTGACGGCGGCTGACCGTTGCGACCGTTGCGGAGCCCAGGCCTACCTCCGGGTGGAGCTGCAGAGCGGCGGCGAGCTGCTCTTCTGCGCGCACCACGCCCGTGAGCACGGTGACAAGCTCCGTGAGGTGGCCGCCAACGTCCACGACGAGACCCACAAGCTGACGGGCACCCCGTCCGGTGACAGCCAGGAGTGATCCCGGCCACCGGGCACGGACCCGCAGCCCGAACCGCACGGCCCCGGACGGATTCCGTCCGGGGC
>JAEWXC010000007.1 GCA_023396115.1 Actinomycetes bacterium
GCACCCCGCCCCGCCCCCGGCCCCGCCCCCCCCGGGGGGGGGCCCGTCGGCCATTCCCCCTCGGTGGTCGAGCACAGCCCGGTGGTCGAGCTTGCCGAGACCCAGCGTGACGCAGCCCACCCTTGCCTCACGATACTTAACGATATATCGTGATAGCACCAACGAAAGAAGGGAGGGGCGCCATGACCTGGAACCCCACCGATGACGGAACCCCGGCCCGCGGCCGGGGACGCAACCGCCGCCACCCGCACGGCGGCCACCACGACCACCACCAGCACCACGCCCACCACCCCGGTCGCGGCCCCGAGCGCGACGACTTCGGACCCCGCGGCCCGGAGCGTCGCGGCGGTCGCGGTCGCGGCGAACGTGGCCCCGGGCGACGGGGACGCACGCCGCGCGGCGACGTGCGCGCCGCCGTCCTGGTGCTGCTGGCCGAGGAGCCGATGCACGGCTACCAGCTGATGCAGGCGATCGCCGAGCGCAGCAACGGACGCTGGACCCCCAGCCCCGGTGCGATCTACCCGGTGCTCAGCCAACTCGAGGACGAGGGCCTGGTCCTCGTGACCGCCGAGTCGGGCCGCAAGGTCGCCAGCCTCACCGAGGCCGGTCGCACCGCGGCCGGCGAGGCCGACCAGACCCGCGACCCGTTCGCCGCCGACCAGGGCCACGACGGCCCGGACCTGCGGGCACTGGTGCAGGGCATCGGGGAGGCCACCCGCCAGGTGGCCCGCACCGGGTCGCCCGAGCAGCTGGCCAAGGCCACCGACGTGCTCACCCGGGCCCGCCGCGACCTGTACCTGGTGCTGGCCGGGGTCGAGACCCCCGAGGCGGCCGCCGAGGAGGATTGAGCCCACTCCCCCGGGGCGCGTTGCGCCCACCCACGACCGAGGCCGGTCAGCGGCGCACGAAACGCCGGGCCAGGGCGACCGCGGCCAGCATCGTGGCGGCTCCGGCTGCGAAGACCGGGCCACGCCCGTCGCGTTCCTCCGGCACGGGTGCAGCACCGGCAGCCACCGCGGCCGCGAGGTCGATCCGGGGCCCCTCGACCCGGTGCGCGGCCTCCTCGGCCAGGCGCCGCCGCTCGACCGCACCCGGTGCGGTGTGCGCGAACGCCGCGGCGAGCAGCACCAGCCGGGAGAAGTAGTTGATCCAGACCAGCAGGATCAGGGTGATCCCGAAGACCTGGAAGGCCTCCTGGTCCTTGGTCGAGGCCATCAGCACCCCGGAGAGCCGCTTGAGCAGCTCGAACCCCACAGCCCCCAGGAGGGCACCCTGGAGCAGCTCGCGGCCGGTCAGGTCGGGTGCGGCCAGGATCCGGAACAGTGCCCAGAACAGCACCGTGCTGGCCGCCAGGCCGAGCACCCAGGTCAGCGCCTTGAGTGCCCAGGACAGCTCGGCGCCCAGCCCGACCAGGTCGAGCAGCTCGCGGCTGAACCCCGCCACGAACCCGCTGACGCTCACCGAGAGCAGCAGCACCGCACCGAGCACGGCCAGGGAGATCAGGTCGCGCAGCTTGCCCATCACCAGGTTGGGCTGCTCGCGGGTGGGCAACTCGAAGAGGACCAGCAGCGCCTCGCGAATCGAGGACAACCAGCCGAGCCCGGCGTAGAGCACACCGACCAGACCGATCAGACCGACGGTGGCGGCGTTCTCCTGGACCACCGAGAGCGACAGCTCCCCGGGGCCGTCGCCGATCATCCCCGGCAGCACCTGCCCGATGGCCTCGAGGAGGTCGTCGCGGGCCTCGGGGTAGACCTTCGCGATCCAGCCGACCACGAAGAACGCCAGCGCCAGGATCGGGAAGAAGGACAGGAAGGCGAAGTAGGTGACCCCGCCGGCCTGCTGGTTGCCCTGGTGGGCGCCGTAGTGCTCCCAGGTGGACAGGAGCCGGTCGAGTCCGGGGTGGGCTGCGCGCAGTCGCGCGATCCGTTCCTTCATGCCTCCTCCCTACCCGAGGTCGAAGGTCCGAACCACCTGCCACCCCGCGACGGGGTCGTGGACGTACAGGTGGAACCCGGACACCTCGAAGCGGCACTCGAAGCGCGCCAGCTCCTCGAAGGCCCGGTCCAGCAGCGGGTCGTCGAGCTGGTGGGCCACGGTCACGTGCGGGTGGTAGGGGTACTGCAGCTCGACGGCCAGCGGGCCGGAGCGGACCTCGTCCTGCAGGTGCTCGAAGCCGCCGATGCCCTCGGCGACGGTGACGAACACGACCGGGGAGACGGGGCGGAAGGTGCCGGTGCCGCGCAGCAGGACGCTGAAGCCGCTGCCGCGTCGGGCTGCGGCGGCGAGGTGGTCGACGACCGCACCGAGGTCCTCGTCGGCCACCTCGGTGGGCGGGACCAGCGTGACGTGGGTGGGGATCATCGTGGCCGTGGCGTCACCGAGGTCGGTCCGGTACTCCTGGAGCTGGGTGGCCCAGGGCTCCGGGATCGAGACGGCTACTCCGATGGTCGGCACCTGCGGCAGCCTACCGGCCCGGGCCGTCGGGGCGGGGAACCTCCCGCCCGCGGTGGCCCGGTCGCGACGACTACGATGGCGGCGTGACTGACACCTTCCGCGCGTCCCTGGCCCGCAGCGCCGAGGTCGAGGCCGAGATCGCCGCGCACCCGGAGAAGTTCCGGATGCTGACCGGCGACCGACCCACCGGCGCCCTGCACATCGGGCACTACTTCGGTTCGATCCAGAACCGCTTGAAGCTCCAGGCCAGCGGTGCCGACGTGTGGCAGATCATCGCCGACTACCAGGTGATCACCGACCGCGAGGTCGCCGGGGACATCGCCGGCTCGGTCCGCAACCTGATGATCGACTCGCTGGCCGCCGGGATGGACCCGGAGAGGTGCACGTTCTTCACCCACTCCGCGGTGCCGGCACTGAACCAGCTGCTGCTGCCGTTCCTGTCGCTGGTCTCGGTGGCCGAGCTGCAGCGCAACCCCACGGTCAAGGACGAGGCCGCGACGGCGGGGATCACCTCGATCAGCGGGCTGATGCTCACCTACCCGGTGCACCAGGCCGCGGACATCCTGTTCTGCAAGGGCAACGTGGTGCCGGTGGGGCGTGACCAGCTGCCGCACATCGAGCAGACCCGGGTCGTGGCGCGGCGGTTCAACGACCGGTACGGGCACACCTTCCCCGAGCCGGAGGCGCTGCTCGCCGAGGTGCCGATGATCCTGGGCACCGACGGCACGAAGATGAGCAAGTCCAAGGGCAACGTGGTGGAGCTGCGGATGACCGCGGACGAGACCGCCAAGAAGCTCAAGGGCGCCAAGACCGACTCCGACCGCAACATCACCTACGACCCCGACGGCCGGCCCGAGGTCGCGAACCTGCTGCGGGTGATCTCGCTGTGCGAGGGCACCGCACCCGAGCAGGTGGCCGAGGAGATCGGTGACGGCGGTGGCGGGGCGCTGAAGAAGCGGCTCACCGACGCCGTCAACACCGAGCTGGCGCCGCTGCGTGCCCGTCGGGCCGAGCTGGAGCAGGACCTGGGCTACGTCGACGGCGTGCTGCGCTCGGGCAACGAGCGGGCCAACGCGGTCGCCGAGGCGACGCTGGCCGAGGTGCGCGAGCGGATGGGGATGCTCTACAACTGACCCCTCCCCGGGACACCCTCCACAGGATGCCCGAACCTCTGGCGTTCGAACACGTGTTCGAGTACCATGGGTGCATGGAGACGGTCTCGAAACTCGACGCGACAGCACTGCTGGCGCGCGCGGCCGAGACCACCCGGAGCCGTCGGCTCGCCGAGGCGCATGACCTCGCGCTGCTGCTGCAGTGGGCAGAGGTCTCCGCGGACGCCCCCGGTCCTCTGATCGCCCTGGGCGGTGAGGGCACCCCGCAGGTGCGGGACTTCTGCCTGGGCGAGATCGCCCTGGCCCGGGGCGCGGGGGTCGGCGCCACCGCACACGCCCTGGCCGACGCGTTGGACCTCGCACACCGGTTGCCGCGTTGCTGGGCGGCACTGCTGGCGGGCGAGGTGGACGCGTGGATTCCCCGGCGCGTGGCCAAGTTGTCGCGCGCGTTGCCGCTCGACCGGGTCGAGCTGGTCGACGCGGCGGTCTCGGCGATGCTGGGGCACGAGTCCCCCGGCCGGGTGCTGCAGGTCGCCGAGGCGAAGGTCATGGAGGCCGACCTGGCCGCCCACCAGGCCCGGGTGGAGGCCGAACGACAGCGACGCTACGTGGCCGTGTCGCGCACCGACGAGTACGGCCTGCGCACTCTGATCGCCCGACTCGAGTCCGGCGATGCCGCCTGGGTGGAGGCCACCGTGGCGCGGGTCGCCGAGATCCTGCGTCCCGAGCACCCCGACACCGGTGTCGACGAGCTCCACGCACTGGCGTTCGGGTGGCTGGCCCGCCCCGCCGAGCTGCTGGCCCTGCTCGCCGCACACACCGAGCCCACGGCAACCCCTGGTGCCGACGAGCCACTGCACCGGGCCGTGGCGTTCCCCGCCGACCTGCTCGGTGCGCTGCGCGAGGTCGACCTCAGCGTCCTCGCACCCCGCGCGGTGCTCTACGTGCACGTCCACGAAAGCGCCCTGCACGGGGTCGACGCGGTCGCCCGGGTCGAGGGACTCGGGCCGGTCACTCTGGACCAGCTGCAGGGACTGCTGGGGCGTACCCGGCTCACCGTGAAGCCGGTCATCGACCTGCGCGACCGGGTCCGCGGGGCCGCCTACGAGCACCCCACGTCGGTCAAGGAGCGCGTCCACCTCATCACCGACGGCGACTACTGGCCGTGGGCCACCTCAACCTCGCGCCACGTGGACTACGACCACGTGACCGCGTACGAGCACACCCACGGACCACCCGACCAGACCGGCACCCACAACTCCGGTCCCCTCGGGAGGCGACACCACCGGTACAAGACCTTTGCGGGCTTCGACGCCCGGCAGGCCGGTGCGGGCCGCTACGCCTGGACGACTCCGCACGGGCTCGGGTTCCTCGTCGACCACACCGGCACCCGCGAGGTCACCTGGGCCCACGCCCGGGCGATCATCGACGCGCCGCCCGGTCTGGACCTCTATCCACCTGATCGTTGCTACCTCTTGCCGGTGGGGTGACTCGTCAGTAGCGTGCCGCGGCAGGGAGCCGGACGGACCGGCTCAGGGAAGGACGTCGTCGTGACGACCGCTGTTCCGTTCCGCCGCCGCGCAGCCCGCGCGGCCGCCACCGCCGTGAGTGTCGCCCTGGGAGTGGCGACGTTCTCCGCCGTGGCTCCTGCCCAGGGAGCCGTCGAGCCCCCGCGTCCGGCCTTCTACGAGGCTCCGGCGTCGCTGCCGGCCCGCAACGGTGACGTCATCCGGCAGCAGGCGCAGCCGTTCCTGCTGGACCCGCTGAAGGCGTCGAGCCTGGTCCGGGACAGCCGCCGGATGATGTACCGCACGACCGACCGGACCGGGAAGGCGATCGCCGTCACCGGCACCGTGTTCGTCCCGAAGACCGCGTGGGTGGGTCGGGGCAAGCGGCCGGTGATCGGGTACGCCGCGGGCACCCAGGGCATGGCGGACCGGTGTGCGCCGTCGCGCCAGTACGCCGAGGGCTTCGAGTACGAGGCGATCGGGATCGAGGGGCTGCTGGCGCGTGGCTACGCGGTGGCGCTGACCGACTACGAGGGTCTGGGCACGGCGGGCGTGCACACCTACATGGACCGGGTCAGCCAGGGTCACGCGGTGCTCGACGCGGTGCGTGCTGCGCAGCGTCTGGGGATCAGCGGCATCACGAGCGACAACCCGGTGGGTCTGGAGGGCTACTCCCAGGGTGGTGGCGCGGCTGCGTCGGCTGCGGAGCTGGCCGGGTCGTACGCCCCGGACCTGAAGGTGAAGGGTGCCGTGGTCGGTGCCGTGCCGGCTGACCTGGGTGCGGTGGCCACGAACCTGGACGGTGGCCTGTTCTCGGCGTTCTCGTTCTTCGCGCTGCGGGGTCTGGCCGAGTCCTACGACATGGACCTGTCGCCCTACCTGAACGCCGCCGGCCGCCAGGTGATGGACGACGTCGAGCAGGACTGCGTGTTCGACCTGTTCTCGACCGCGTTCAAGAAGTCCAAGGACCTCTCGGCCAACGGTCAGCCGATGTCGCAGCTGATGAAGTCGGAGCCGTTCGCCTCGATCATCGAGGCCCAGCGGATCGGCCGGACGAAGCCGGCCTTCCCGGTGCTGGTGACCCACTCGCGCCTGGACGACACCATCCCGTTCGCGGTCGGCAAGGGCATGGCGAAGTCGTGGTGCGGCAAGGGCGCGAACGTGCGGTTCTCCTCCAACGTCGCTCCCCTGCACCTGGGCGGCATGCTGCCGCACCTGGCCGAGGGTCTGCCGTTCTTCGAGGCCCGGTTCGCGGGGTTGCCGCAGGTCTCCAACTGCTGGCTGATCTGAGTTCCTGACACCCACACCGCCCGCCGGGGTTCCCGGCGGGCGGTGTGCTGTCGTGGTGGGTCGTGGGATCCGTTTCGCGCGGTTCACGTCTCCCCGAGCCGGAGCGGCTCAGCGTGGGTGTGAGGGTCCGCGCCCCACAGCCTGATCAGTCCCCGGTCGGGGTCCTGGCCGGACTCGGCGTACAGGACGAACGTCTGGCCGTCCCGGAGCCGTTGGCGCGCCCAGTCGAGGGCCTCTTCCACGTCGGCGACCTCGGTCAACCGGTACTCGTCGCAGCGCCACATGACCTGCTCCTGGGGCACTCCCTCCGGCGCAGCTGGTTCGTGCCAGAAGTACACCCGGTAGACCGGGCGCTCCACCTCCCACGTGACGTCACGTGGCTCCACGCCCTCGACCTTCACGCGCCCGGGCCGTTCCCGCTCTGGAGCTGCACGTGTGCACGTCGGTGCTCGACCACCTCGGGGAACGGCGTCTGTACGTGGGCCTGGCAGGTCAGGCACAGGTGGTCGTTGACGCCCACGCGCTGGAAGCCGCGCACTGCGAAGTTCGAGGGGCACGAGGGAGTGGTGCACCACTCGGACCACTCCGAGCTGGGACCGGTGCTCTGCTCCCCGAGGTCTCGGCCGAACGGCTCCAGCCCTGCCACGACCCGGCCGCCGCACTCCTCACAGGGGCGTTCGACCGCCCTGAGTTCCTCCGCTGCCGGCGCCATGCCTGGATCCTAGGGTGTCGTCAGCCCAGGGGAACCCGCTCGCTCAAGGCTGGCTCGGCCCGCGCTTGTGCCACACCGGAGTCGTCACGCTGACGGTCGGCGGGCCCTGGAGCAGCGGCTCCACCTCGGCGACGTAGGACGTGTAGGCCGCCGTGCCGAGGAACGCGCGGGAGGCGTCGGCGTCGACGTAGATCTGGAAGGCCGTGATGACGTCGGGGGCGTTGTCGTCGAGGCAGTAGAAGTAGTCGACGTGGCCGGGGTTGGCCGTGACCGCGGGGACCATGTGCTTCTCCCACACGGCGCGGACGTCCTCGCGCCTCCCGGGCTGGGTCCGATGGGTGACGATGACAGCGACCTGGCTCATGTGGCGAGCCTGTCACCGGGGACCGACAGTCCGGAGCGACCAGCCCTAGGGCAGACAGCCCGGACGCCCCTCCGCCGAGCGATCTCCCCCGGCCGCGTCCCGGTGACATGCGCTGGCGGTGCCGTAGGTTCTGCAGCACCAACTTCACCGACACGGGCAGAGGATGATGGTGGCCTCTCGGGTCGCAGGCGCTCCTGCACGGACGTTCACGCGCAGTGGAGGCCATCTCGCAGTCTTCGGATCTGTCGGACAGGCTCTGGCCCGCCAATGTCTGGCGTCATCCAGGTCCGGAACCCGAGGTAGTCAGCAGCAGCGCAGACTCCTGGGCGCGGTGCTCGTGGCCGTGGTGGCGCTGACCGAAGCCGGTTGCGATGCCGGGGACCCCGACGGTAATGCCGTGACACCAGGCCCCGTTGCGTTCGACGCCACCGACGAGATCGCTCAGCACTCCGGCATCTACGCCGATGCCGGCAACCGCGTGGTGTTCGGCGGCAACGCGGTGGAGAACACCGGCGACGAGGATGCGGTCCTGTCGAGCGCCCGGGTGACCGGCGACGTCCAGAACTTCCAGGCTCTGGTTGTCGAGACGCGGGTGATCCCCTTGGAAGGCCCGGACCAGGACACGCTCGGCTCGGCGGCCTGGCCGTTCGAGGACTACGACGAACGGAGCCAACCTCTGGACGGGTACGTCCTCTCACCGGGAGCCCGCGCCGAGATATTGCTGGTCGTCGACGTTCTCGAGACGGGCACCTGGACCTGGCCCGTCACCGGCCTCACGTACCGCGTCGGCGATCGGGAACACGACCACAACAACGTACGGATTCCAGGTCTGCCCGAAGAAGGGTGAGTGCGACGAGTCGGGGCGGTGAGGTGGTCGGCGACCTAGTCCCGGTGTTCGCTCGGTGCATCACGGGTGTGGCGGACAAATGGAGTGCGAAGCTGGCTCAGCGATCATGACCGCGCATCGCCGGACGGTCGGTAGACAGTGGTGTGCGGTCACGTTCGCGGCGAAGTGACGTGCTCCAGCAGATTGCGTGGAAGTGAGCCCGTTTGCTGGGCTGAGATCACTCTTGGCCATCTTCTTCGCCTCCTCGGTGCTGCTCGCGTGAGTTGACGCGTCTCTTCGCGCGCCGATCAGGCCTCGACAGCGGGATGGTCCTCCAGGACTTCCTCAACCTCATGAACGAAACGGACGAAAGCCTTCATCATCGGGTCCGAGAAGCGCGTGTAGTTGTAGACGCGTTCCCCGTCAGCTCGTTCAACGTCCTTGAGGATAGTCCCGTACTTCTCCAGACGAAGATCGCGCAGGGGTCCGCTGAGCGACTCGGCGGGAACTGCCTCGCCTAGGAACTTCGAGACGCCAGCCTTGATCTCTTCCATCGTTGCGAATTCGTTGGGAGCCTCCGCTACTGCCCGCAGGATCTGCTTCCGGTAGCGCTTAGCGCCAGTCGTCTCGACAGCCTTAGAGTAGAGCTCGTAAAGGCGCCGGCCGTGGAATGACAGGTATCGTTGAATACTGTGTTTAATGTCCTCCTCGGCAATTTGGTTGCGGGAGTTGCTCATCGCATTTCGTGAAGCATCCAGGCATAGGCGTTGAATAAGTACGGGGGCCCCGGCGGCGATGGCGATCAGTCGCCGACGCAGATCAGACTTGATCGTTAGGTTCAGGCGGTTCATTCCCTCGTCGATGATGTAGCCGGCTTCTTCAGAGGTCAGGAGGTCGACCTTGATTTCGGCGAGATGGCGGTTAAGTCCTTCGTCGAGTGCCACCAGAGAGGAGGCGTCGCCGCTTGTGCCGACCACAACTATGGAGCATTTGGTGGGGCTCATCTGGGTTCGAGTGGATTTCATCCAAGCGCTCAGATCTGCACGGAGTTCGTCGGATGCCGTGTGCATCTCGTCCAGAACAATAGTCAATTGTCGCTCGTTAATGATCCGGTTGATGCTCAAATCAGTCGGGGCCTTCACGACCAACTCGTGCGTTTCGTTGTTCTGCTCCTCTTCGCCTGCCTGACCCTTGGCGAAGTATGCGTTGATCTCCATACGGCCATCCGCCGTGATGGCGCGTGACCGCGACGTGCGAATCTCGTAGCCCAAGTGTTCCAGGATGGCCTTGAAGACGTCTTGCATCTCCAGGCCGCTGACGCTTGTGATGTAGAGCAGGTTGTCATCGAGGTGCTCGTCGAGCAGATGCCGTTGCACCAAGGTGGTCTTGCCAACGCCGTAATCGCCCCAGATGACGGGGATACCGTTCTCCTCGAGAGTAGTCGACAGGTCCGATTCCGCCTGACGGCGGCTGGTGTAGACGTTCTCTGCTCCAAGGGGTGGAGCGCCGGGTACGAAGACATCTTGGGGTTTAGGCCGCTTGCCCCGCATCTTGTCGAACATGAGCGCCAGCCTATGGGTAGGTGATCGCGCGCGTGGGCTCTTGTGGATCCGGCTGACGTTCTCAGCGGCCGTTGGGACCGCAATGTGGGTCGGTGACAGCGCCACGGGGTGCGTCACGGTTGGCGCGTGGAACTGCCCCATAGTGGGCGGAATACCGCACCCTTCAGCGTGCACTCCCCCGCCGCTCCAGCCCCAGTGCCGCGAGGATCACCAGCAGCCCCAGCACCGACAGGCCCGCACCGACGATGCCGGGGGCTCGCAGGCCCCAGCCGGCGGCGATGACCAGTCCTCCGAGCCACGCGCCCAGGGCGTTGGCCAGGTTGAGCGACGCGTGGTTCATCGCCGCACCCATGGTGGGGGCGTCGGTGGAGACGGTCATCAGGCGCAGCTGCAGGTTGACCACCAGCACCGAGCCGGCTGTGGTGATCCCGAACAGCACCGGCAGCAGGCCCCAGCCGGTGGGGGCCAGCGCCGAGAACGCCAGCAGCAGGGCCACCTGGGCGACGCTGGACAAGATCAGGGAACCGAAGACCGACCAGTCGGCCAGCCGCCCGGCCAACCAGGTACCGAAGACCATCCCGAGTCCGAAGACCATGAGGAACAGCGGCGCCACCGACTCCGGCAGCCCGCCGACGTCGGTGATCACCGGCACCACGTAGGTGTACACCGCGAACATCCCGCCGAACCCGACCGCACCGGCCAGCAGCGCCAACAGCACCTGCGGCCGGCGCAGCGCACCCAGCTCGGTGCGCCAGTGCGCCTCGGTGTCGCCCGGCATGCTCGGCACCAGCGCGAGCACCATCGCGACCGTCACCAGGCCCAGCGCTCCGACCAGCCAGAACGCCGTGGTCACGCCCAGGTGCTGACCGGCCCACGTCGCGGCCGGTACACCCAGCACGTTCGCGAACGACAGACCCAGCATCACCCCGGCCACCGCCCGACCGGCCCGCCCGGGCGGCGCTGCGTTGGCCGCGACCAGTGAGGCGATGCCGAAGTAGGCCCCGTGCGGCAGGCCCGCCACGAACCGCGCCGCCAGCAGCGCCTCGTACTGCGCCACCAGACCGGTCGCGACGTTGCCGACCGCGAACAGCACCATCAGCCCGACCAGCAGCCCGCGCCGCGGCAGCCGGCTGCCCAGGAACGCCACCAGCGGCGCCCCGACCACCACACCGATCGCGTAGGCGGAGATCGCGTGCCCAGCGGTGGGGATGTCCACGTCGACCCGCTCGGCGAGCTGCGGCAACAACCCCATCGAGGCGAACTCGGTGGTCCCGATCGCGAACCCACCGCAGGCCAGCGCCAGCAGCAGCAACCCCAGGTGCCGGGAACCGGTCGGAGTCGCAGGTGCGGAGGCGGCAGGGGCGGCGGTTTCGGGAGTGCTCATCGTCGGTCCAACCGGCCGCGGCGGGGGGGGGGTTTGCCCCCCCCCGCCCCCCCCCCCG
>JAEWXC010000057.1 GCA_023396115.1 Actinomycetes bacterium
ACCTTGTCGGTGGAGACCTCGAGCAGCGGCTCGTCGACGGCGACCTCGTCGCCGACCTGCTTGAGCCAGCGGGTCACGGTGCCCTCGGTCACCGACTCACCCAGGGCCGGGAGCGTCACCGAGGTGCCCTCGCCGCCACCCGCGGCAGGGGCCTCGGCGGCCGGAGCAGCCGGGGCCTCGGGAGCCGCCGGAGCAGCAGGGGCGGCCGGAGCCGGCGGGGCGGGAGCAGCGGGCGCCTCAGCAGCGGGCGCCTCAGCGGCGGGCGCCTCGGCAGCGGGGGCCTCGGCAGCGGGGGCCTCGCCGGACCCGGCCGACTCACCCTCCTCGCCGACCACGGCCAGGACCGCGCCGACCTCGACGGTGTCGTCCTCGTTGGCCTTGATCTCCAGCAGCACGCCGGCGACCGGCGAGGGGATCTCGGTGTCGACCTTGTCGGTGGAGACCTCGAGCAGCGGCTCGTCCACCGCCACGGTGTCGCCGACCTGCTTCAGCCAACGCGTGACGGTGCCCTCGGTGACGGATTCGCCGAGGGCGGGGAGGGTTACTTCGGAGGCCATGGGATTCCTTCGCTCGCTTCTTCTCGTGGGTGGGTGTCAGGAATGTGCGTGGAGCGGTTTGCCGGCGAGGGCCAGGTGAGCCTCGCCGAGCGCTTCGTTCTGGGTGGGATGAGCATGCACCAGAGGGGCGACGTCGTCAGCGTGGGCGTCCCAGTTGACCACCAACTGGGCCTCGCCGATCAGCTCGCCGACCCGGTCGCCGACCATGTGCACGCCGAGGACCTGGCCGTCGGTGTCGGCCACCAGCTTCACGAAACCCTGGGTCTGCAGGATCTGGCTGCGGCCGTTGCCGCCCAGGTCGTAGGTCAGGGTGCGGACCGCGTCGGCGCCGAGCTGCTGGGCGGCCTGGGCCTCGGTCAACCCGACCGAGGCGACCTCCGGCTGGCAGTAGGTGACCCGCGGGATGCCGCTGTCGGGGACCGGGCGCGGGTCGAGCCCGGCGATCTCCTCCGCGACGAGCACGCCCTGGGCGAAGCCGCGGTGGGCCAGCTGCAGACCGGGCACGATGTCGCCCACGGCCCAGACGCCCTCGACGCCGGTGCGTCCCTTCTCGTCGGCCGGCACGTAGCCGCGGTCGGTGGTGATGCCCTGCTCCTCGAAGCCGAGCCCGGCGGTGACCGGGACCCGGCCCACCGCCACCAGCAGCACGTCGGCGGTGAGGACCGTGCCGTCGGCCAGGGTCACCTCGACGCCGTCGTCGCCCGCGCGGGCGCCGGTGACGGCGGTGTTGACCTTGAAGCCGATGCCGCGCTTGCGGAACGCCCGCTCCAGCGCCTTGCTGCAGGCCTCGTCCTCGGCGGCGACCAGGCGCGGCAGCGCCTCCAGGATCGTGACCTCGGCACCGAAGCTGCGCCACACGCTGGCGAACTCGACGCCGATCACGCCGCCGCCCAGGACCAGGGCGGAGCCGGGCACGTGGTCCATCGCCAGGGCCTCGGTGGAGGTGATGATCCGGGTGCCGTCGGGCTCGATGCCGGGCAGCGTCCGGGTGGTGGAGCCGGTGGCCAGCACGAGGTTCCGCCCGGTGATCACGCGGTCACCGACGGCGACGCTGCGCGGTCCGACCAGGCGACCTTCGCCCTCGACGACCTCGATCCCGCGTCCCTTGACCAGTCCGGTCAGGCCCTTGAACAGGCGCGAGACCACACCCTGCTGGTACTCCAGCACGGCCGGGACGTCGACACCCTCGAACGTGGCGCGGACCCCGACCTTGCCGGCCGCGCGGGTCTCGTCGGCGACCTCGGCGGCGTGCAGCAGCGCCTTGGTGGGGATGCAGCCGACGTGCAGACAGGTGCCGCCGACCTTGTCCTTCTCGACCAGGGCGACGCTCAGGCCCAACTGGGCCGCGCGCAGCGCGCAGGAGTAGCCACCCGATCCAGCTCCGAGCACCAGCACGTCCACGTCTGCCTCAGGCACGCCCCGATCGCCTCCTGTGAGTGTGTGTTCCTCATCGGTCTCGCCGCCCCATCCTTGCACTCCCGGCCTCGTCTCCGACACCCGGTGCGGTGGGCGCGTTCCGGCCGCCGGTGGCTACTGCCGGGTACCCACCGAGGTGGGACCAGCCCCGGCGGGCTGGGCGTGTCCGGCAGACTGGAGCCATGGGTCTGTTCGACAGGTTCCGCCCGCGTGGCCGGACCAAGATGCGTCGCCCCGGTGCCGACACCACCCGGACCGGGTCGACGACGGTGCGTGCCTCGAATCCGGCCGACGTGGCGCACCTGAAGCAGTTCGTCACCTCCCGCAAGGGGGTGGAGGGCTTCGTGGAGCCGCGCACCGCTGTCAGCGACGTGACCCTGCTGCTGGTGGCCCACGACGGTGAGTGGACCCGGCGGCGGGTCCCGTCGGTGGCCTGGGCCCACGAGTTCGCCAACCGGCACCAGGTGCCCTCCTACGACGCCGCCGTGGTCGGCGTGCCGCAGCGGATGCGGGACTGGAACCGGCGGCAGAAGCAGCAGCGCGACTGACCCCACCCGCCGGGTGGGACCGACGGGCTCAGGCGCTGAGCGCCCCGCCCGCCTCGTCGTCCGTCTCGCCCTCGGCCGTCGACTCCGCCACCAGGCCGCGGGCGATCTCGATCAGGGTCGCGACCGCGACCCCGGTGCCGCCCGAGGTCACGTGACCACGCGGACCGCCCGAGGTGTACGAGGGCCCGGCGATGTCCAGGTGGGCCCAGGGCAGCCCCGCGGTGAACTGCTCCAGGACCGCGGCCGCCATCAGCCCGCCGCCCCAGCGCACCCAGTCGTGCTGCAGCAGGTCGGCGACCTTGCTGGCCTTGACCCGGCCACGGACCTCGTCGGTGATCGGCATCGGCCACATCGCCTCGTCGGCCCGCTCGCCCGCGGCCAGCACGGAGGCGACCGCCGCGTCGGTGCCCAGGACACCGGTGATCCGGTCACCCAGCGCCACGACCATGTGGCCGGTCAGGGTGGCCACGTCGACCAGCAGGTCGGGCTCGGACTCGGCCGCCATCGCCAGCGCGTCGGCGAGCAGCAGCCGGCCCTCGGCGTCGGTGTTGCGGATCTCCAGCGTGGTGCCGCCGTAGAGGGTGACCACGTCGCCGGGGCGGAACGAGGTGCCCGAGACAGCGTTCTCGGCCATCGGGGCGTAGGTGGTGACCTTCAGCGGCAGACCGAGCTGGGCGATCAGCAGCGCGGCACGGACCACTGCGGCCGCCCCCGCCATGTCGCTCTTCATCTCGTGCATGTTGGTGGCCGGCTTGATGCTCAGACCGCCGGTGTCGAACGTGACGCCCTTGCCGACCAGCGCCAGGTGCGCGGCGGCGTCCGGGTGCTCGTAGGTCAGTCGCGCCATCCGCGGTGGTGCGACCGACCCGCCACCGACGGCCAGGGTGCCGCCGCAGCCGAGCTCGGCCAGCTGCTCCTCGTCGAAGATCTCCAGGGTGACCTGCGGGGCGCCGCGGCCCCGGGTGGCCTCGGCGTGGGCACGGGTCACCTCGTCGGCGAAGGCCGGCGGGGTGAGGTCGCCGGCGGGGGTGTTGACCCAGTCCCGGACGCCGGCCACGGCGGCGGCCAGCAGCTGGGCCTCCTCGAAGGCGGTGACGACCTCGGCACGTCGCGCGGCGGGGGAGAGCACCGAGACGGTGCCGGGGCCCTCGTCCTTCGCCGGGGTGCCGCGGAAGCGGGTGAACGTGTAGGAGCCGAGCAGGTGCCCCTCGGTGGCGGCGGCCACCAGCGGGGCGTCGGTGGCGGGCAGTGCCAGCGCCACCGAGCTGACGTTGGGCACCGACCGGGCCGCGAGCCCGGCAGCCTCACGCACCTGGGCGGTGCTCGGCCCGTCCTCGCCGGGACGGCCCAGACCGACCAGCACGAGCAGCGGCGAGTTGGTGGCGCCGTGGCTGGGGATCCGGTGCGTCTCCCCGGCCTTGCCCTTCACCCCCAGGCTGGACAGCAGTCCCTTCCAGCGGCGGCCGAACGCCTCGGCGACGTCCTCGCCGCCCGGAGCAACGACCGGCCCCTTCGGACCGTCGAGGATGCCGACGACGACCGCGTCGGCACGGGTGCGGGCAGGGCTGGCGTTGCGGAGCTGGTACGTCGGCACGTCCAGCATCGTAGCGAGGCCCTCCGGCGCGGCGCGGCGCGGTGAGCGGCAGCGGGCCCGCGCCGGTATAGCCTCGACGGCATGGAGCAGACCCCCTCCCAGGACCCCGGAGCCGAGGCGCAGTCGGCCCCGACCACTCCCGACCAGCCCGCGGACGTGCTGACCTCACCGCTGCACGAGCGCCACGTCGAGCTGGGCGCCAAGTTCAGCGAGTTCGGCGGCTGGAGCATGCCGCTGGAGTACCCCACCGGTGTGGTCAAGGAGCACACCGCGGTCCGTGACGGGGTCGGGATCTTCGACGTCTCGCACCTGGGCAAGGTGCTGGTCTCCGGCGAGGGGGCGGCGGCGTTCGTCAACCGCACGCTCAGCAACGACCTGGGCCGGATCGAGCCGGGCCGCGCCCAGTACACGCTCTGCCTGGACGCCGACACCGGCGGCATCGTCGACGACCTGATCGCCTACTACTCCGACGACACCCACGTGCTGCTGGTGCCCAACGCGGCCAACACCGCCGAGGTCGCGCGACGCCTGGAGCAGGCCGCACCCGAGGGCGTGACCCTGCACGACCTGCACACCCAGTACGCCGTCCTGGCCGTGCAGGGCACCAAGTCCGACGAGGTGCTCGACGCGGTCGGGCTGCCCACCGGGCACGAGTACATGTCCTTCGTCGAGGCCCCGTTCGGGGACGCCGAGGACGCCGTGGTGGTCTGCCGCACCGGGTACACCGGCGAGCGGGGCTACGAGCTGATCGTGGTCAACGAGCTGGCCGGCGAGCTGTGGGACGCGTTGCTGGCGGCCGGCCAGGAGCACGGCATCGCCCCGTGCGGCCTCGGCGCCCGCGACACCCTGCGCACCGAGATGGGCTACCCGCTGCACGGCCAGGACATCAGCCCGGACGTCAACCCGCTCGAGGGCGGCGTCGGCTGGGCGGTGGGCTGGAAGAAGGACGAGTTCTGGGGCCGTGAGGTGCTGCTGGGCGTGAAGGAGGCCGGGGTGAAGCGACGCCTGCGCGGGCTGGTGGCCACCGGCCGCGGCATCCCGCGCCCGGGCATGGGGGTCTCGCTCACCGAGCACGTGCTGCTCGGGGAGATCACCTCCGGCACCTTCTCCCCGACCCTGCGCAAGGGCGTCGGGCTGGCCATGCTGTCGACCCAGGTCGCCGACGGTGCCGAGGTGGGCGTCGACGTGCGCGGGCGCCGGGAGATCTTCACGGTGACCAAGCCGCCGTTCGTGCAGACCCAGGTCCGCGAGGACTGAGTTCCGGCGCGGCTCAGGGGTCTCGGGTCAGAGGGTCTGCACCCGGCCGGCGCTCACCAACCGGACGTCCTCGGTCTCCGCGGCCAGGGCCGCGTTCAGGCGCCCCATCGCGTCACGGAACCGGCGCAGCGCCGCGGTGCCGGGCACCATGCCCTGCCCCACCTCGTTGCTGACCGCCACCACCCGGCGTGGCGTGGTCCGCCAGGCGGTGACCAGGGCGGCGACCTCCTCGGTGACCGCCTGCTCGGCACCACCCGCCCAGGCCGCGTCGTTCCACGCGTCGTGGGCGTCCATCACCCGGGTCAACCACAGGGTCAGGCAGTCCACCAGCAGCGGCGGACCCGGCTGTTCGAGCAGAGCGACCAGGTCGAGCGTCTCCAGCGTCCTCCACCGGTCGGGGCGTTGCGCCCGGTGCCGCGACACCCGGTCGGTCCACTCCGGGTCGGCGCCGTCGACCGGGTAGGAGGTCGCCACGTAGACCACGTCGGGAGCGTCGGCCAGGCACCGTTCGGCCTCCCGGGACTTCCCCGACCGGGCGCCGCCCAGCACCAAGGTGCGGTGCGCTCGCTCCGGCTCCGGGCCGGGCACGACCACGTGGCCGTCGTCGTGCACGTGGGCGCCCCAGTCGGCCAGCCGGCGGGCCAGCTCGGGCGTGGGCGGGTTGTGGTGGCTGAGGTGGGTGGCCACGACGTGGGTGTCCGGGCCGATCCCGCCGACCTCCCGCAGGCGCCGCAGCTGGTCGGGGAACGTGGCCAGGTCCAGGTGCTGGGTGCCGTGGTCGAGCCGGTCGCCGAACGACTCCTCCAGCACCACGACGTCGAACCCGACCCCGGCGCACGCCTGCACCGCGGCCGCGGGCAGCGGGCCGGTGTCGGTGGCGTAGAGCACCCGGGTGCCCGACGGGCCGGTGACGTCGAACAGCAGCGCCTCGGGCTCGCCGTCCCCCAGCCCGGTGCGGTGCGCAGCCGGCAGGGCCACGACCCGGCAGCCGTGCCGCTCGAGCCGGTCGCCGGGGCGCAGCGCGACGAACTCCACGTCGGCCTCCGCGGGCAGCCAGTGCCGGGCCGCGTCGACGACGTCCGGGGGGCCGGCGACGGTGAGCGGTCCGGTGTTCACCCACGAGCGGTACATCAGGGTGGCGGGGGAGAAGTGGTCGGAGTGCTGGTGGGTCCACAGCAGCAGACGCACCCCGGCCAGCGAGGCGCCGCACCGTTCCGCGGCCAGCGGTGTGCTGGGTGAGCAGTCGAGCAGCACCAGGTCGTCGAGCAGCGCGGCGCTCTGGGCGCGGGACCGTCCGGCGGCCCGTTCGCCGGCGCAGGACGCGCACGTGCAGAACGGGTTGGGCCAGCCGTCCGCGGCGCCGGTGCCGAGCAGCCGCAGGGTCATGGGTGCAGCCGCCGGGTCATGGGGACAGGGTAGAGGCGTCGGTCCGGCGCCCTAGAGTGGGCACATGCTGCCCGAGGATCCCGTCACCCCCGTCCCGCCCGCTGCGTCCGGGAGCGGCGACGAGCCGTGGAGCTGGGCCCTGCTGGACGCCTCCGGTGCGACCGTCGAGGTCCCCGCCGACCTGGCCGGCCAGCGGTTCGCCAGCCAGGCCGACGCCGAGTCGTGGGTCGGGCAGATCTGGGCCGACCTGGCCGAGCACGGCGTCGACGCCGTCACTCTGTTCGAGGCCGACCGGGTCGTCTACGGCCCGATGTCGCTGCACGCCTGACCCGCGTGGAGGCTGCCTGGCACGGCGTCGCGGACGCCTACGACCGCTCGTTCGCGACCCTGTGCGACGGGGTGGCCGACCTGGTCGCCGCCCGGCTGGGCGGGTTGCGTCCACGGGGGCAGGTGCTGGACGTCGGGTGCGGCACCGGGCGTCTGGCGCACCGCCTGGCCGACGAGGGTCTGGACGTACTGGCCCTCGACCCCGACCCGGAGATGGTCGAGGCGACCCGGGCCCGGTTGGCCGGGCGCGGTGAGGTGGGCACCGGGGCGCTGCCGCGCCTGGACCTGTCCACCGGCGCGGTCGGGGGCCTGGTGGCCAACTTCGTGCTCAACCACGTCGACGACCCCGCCGCCGCGGCCGCGGAGTGCGCCCGGGTCCTGGCGCCCGGTGGCCCGCTGTTCGCCACGGTCTGGCCGGCCACCCCGACGCCGCAGGCGCTGCTGTGGGGTGAGGTGCTCGACGAGGCCGGAGCCCTGCGCCCGGAACCGCAGCGACTCGCTCCCGACCTGGACTACCCGCGCACCCCGGACGGGCTGGGCGGCCTGCTCACCGACGCCGGGATCGACGTCGTCGAGGCCGGGCCCGTGCGCTGGCGCTGGGAGGTCGACGCCGACGACTTCCTGGCCGGTGCCACCGCCGTCGGCACGTTCGGCGAGGTGTGGCGCGCCAACGACGCCGCCACCCGGGAGCGGGTCCGCACGGTCTGGTCCGAGCGCACCGCGGGCACCCGACTCGGGTTCGACGTGGAGGCGGTCCTGGTGCTGGGGATCAGGTGACCGGCGTCACCAGCACGCGCGTAGGGTGGTCGGCATGAGCGTGCGAGTGGCGACCCCCAACGACGTTCCCGCGATCCTGGACATGGTGCACGCCCTGGCCGAGTACCAGAAGCACGGCGACCGGGTGGAGGCCACCGAGGCGCACTTCCACCAGGTGCTGTTCCCCGAGGACGGGGCCCCGACGGTCTTCTGCCACGTCGCCGAGCAGGACGGCGCGGTCGTCGGGATCGCGATCTGGATCCGCAACTTCTCCACCTGGACCGGACGCCACGGCATCTGGATGGAGGACCTGTTCGTGCTCCCCGAGGTGCGGGGCCAGGGAGTGGGCAAGCAGCTGCTCGGCTCACTGGCAGCGATCTGCTCCGAACAGGGCTACACCCGACTGGAGTGGACGGTCTCCAACTGGAACGAGTCCTCGATCGGTTTCTACCGGTCCCTGGGCGCGGGCTCCATGGAGGACGAGACCACCTACCGGCTCGACGGGCAGGCGCTGGCCTCGCTCGGCACCCCGGTCCCGGCGACCACCTCGTGATCCGCCCGTTCTCCCAGGTCGACGTCTTCGCGACCGAGCCGCTGCTGGGCAACCCCGTCGCGGTGGTCCACGACGCCGACGACCTGACCGCCGCCCAGATGGCGGCGTTCGCGCGCTGGACCAACCTGTCGGAGACCACGTTCCTGCTCACCCCGACCGTGCCCGGTGCCGACTACCGGCTGCGGATCTTCACCCCCGCCGGTGAGCTGCCGTTCGCCGGTCACCCCACCCTGGGCAGTGCGCACGCCTGGCTCGAGGCCGGCGGCGAACCCGCCGGGGAGGGTCTGGTCCAGGAGTGCGGGGCCGGGCTGGTGACGTTGCGGCGCACCGAGCAGCTCGCGTTCGCCGCGCCGCCGCTGCTGCGCAGCGGGCCGGCCGACGAGGCCACCCGGGCGCACATCGCCGCCTCGCTGCGGATCAGCGACGCCGACATCGTCGCCGCCGAGTGGATCGACAACGGACCCGGCTGGGTCGTCGCGCAGCTGCGTGACGCCGAGGCGGTGCTGGCCGTGGACCCGGACCTGGTGACGATGGGTGACCTGGACCTGGGCATCGTCGGGACCTACCCGCCCGGATCGGAGTGCGCCGTCGAGGTGCGCGGCTTCGCCCCGGAGCTGGCCGTGGGGGAGGACCCGGTCACCGGCTCCCTGAACGCCGGGATCGGGCAGTGGTTGATCGGCAACGGGACCCTGCCGCCGCGCTACACCGCCAGCCAGGGCACCGCGCTGGGTCGGGCCGGCCGGGTGCACGTTGAACGAGTCGACGGGCAGGTCTGGGTCGGTGGCGCCACGACGACCACCGTCAGGGGTCAGGTGCGGTTGGCCTGACGGCCGGTCAACAGCGTCCCGGGCCACCGAACCGCATCGCGGTGGCGGAGGTGACGGTGAGTCCGTAGACCCGCGGGTCGGTCACGGCGCCGCGGGTCAGCGCCATCGAGGGACCACCGGTCCAGTGCACCTTCGAGATCCTGGCCGAACGCTTCTTCGCACCCGGTCGGCGCCCGTTGCCCATGTCGGCGCAGAGCCGGTCGGAGCCGTGGACGTAGATCTCGCCGAAGACCTGGGCGAAGTTGGCCCGGGTGAAACGGCCCCGCCACAACCGGTCGGGGTAGTAGCCGGACTTCTTGCCGTTCACCTTGAACCACCACTTGCTGCCCCGGTGCACGAACTCGAGCTTCACCTTCGAGCCGGGGCGCAGCTTGGCGCCGGGCTTCTTGCCCTTGCCCTTGCGGACGAACCCGCAGCCGAAGTTGTAGCAGGTGTCGCCGGAGTTGACGGGCCGCCAGAACACGAACAGCCGGGGTCGCTTCTGGCTGCGCAGCCCGGCACCCTTGCGCCAGCCGGCCTCCAGGTAGGGCAGGCCGATGGTGGTGTCGGACACCGCGAGCTGTCCGATCGAGTGCTGCCCCCTGCGGGCCTTGACCTGGCGCGGGTTGTGCACCGTGAACGTCGCGCCGAACCCGGTGGCCCAGGTGCCGCTGGGTGTGTAGGCGGCTGCGGCGGCGTAGTGGTAGCCCGGACGGGTCCCACCACCGGCGGCCGGGCCCGGCTGTGGGGCGACGGTGCTGGTCGTGCGGACCTGCTCGGCCGGGGCGGAGGTCGCCGTGGCGGGCAGCAGCACCCCGGCGGCCAGGGCCACCGTGAGCGGTGCTGCGACGAGGGGAACCCGACGGCGTCGAGGCACGGGCGCGGTGCGCGGGCTGGGCTGGTGGACGGACACGGGACCTCCCCGGGATCGGACTGGTGGGAGATCCTGCCCACCCGACCCGGTCCGGCAAACGCACCGGTCCGCCGGGGCCGCCCGGCTGCGTCGTAAGGTCGACCCATGCAGGTCTACCACCAGCTGCTCACCGAGATCCTCGACCACGGGGTCGCCAAGTCCGACCGGACCGGCACCGGGACGCTGAGCATCTTCGGCCACCAGATGCGCTTCGACCTGCGCGAGGGTTTTCCGCTGCTGACCACCAAGAAGGTGCACACCCGCTCGGTGTTCGGGGAGCTGCTGTGGTTCCTGCGCGGCGACACCAACGTCCGCTGGCTGCAGGACCGGGGGATCTCGATCTGGGACGAGTGGGCTGACGAGAACGGTGACCTCGGCCCGGTCTACGGACACCAGTGGCGCTCCTGGCCCACGCCGGACGGTCGGCACGTCGACCAGATCGCCAAGGTGGTCGAGTCGATCCGCAGCACCCCCGACTCGCGGCGCCACATCGTGTCGGCCTGGAACGTCGCCGAGGTCGACGACATGGCGCTGCCGCCGTGCCACTCGCTGTTCCAGTTCTACGTCGCCCCGGCCGACGACGGGGGCCCCGGTCACCTGTCGTGCCAGCTGTACCAGCGTTCGGCCGACGTTTTCCTGGGGGTGCCGTTCAACATCGCCTCCTACGCGCTGCTGACCCACATGGTCGCCCAGGTCACCGGGCTGCGGGTCGGCGAGTTCGTGCACACGCTGGGGGACGCGCACCTCTACACCAACCACCTCGACCAGGCCCGCGAGCAGCTGACCCGGACCGCCCGGCCGCTGCCGCAGCTGGTGCTGGACCCGTCGGTCACCGAGCTGGACGCCTTCGAGCTGGAACACCTCGAGGTCGTCGGCTACGACCCGCACCCGGCCATCAAGGCGCCGATCGCGGTATGAGCACGACACTGATCGCGGCCCACGCCGCCGACCGGGTGATCGGCCTGGACGGTGCGATCCCGTGGCACAGCAGCGAGGACTTCGCCCACTTCAAGGCCGCCACCCTGGGCCACACACTGGTGATGGGCCGGCTCACGCACGAGTCGATCGGCCGCCCGCTGCCCGGGCGGCGCACCATCGTGATCACCCGCGACCCGGAGTGGCGCGACGAGGGGGTCGACGTCGCCCACTCGTTGGAGCAGGCGCTGGGGATGGCCGGCGACGCCGAGGTCTACGTGGCCGGCGGCGCCCAGATCTACGAGCTCGCCCTGGGCGTCGCCGACCGGCAGGTGATCACCGAGGTCGGGGTGCAGGTCGAGGGCGACACGTTCTACCCGGAGTTCGACGCGGGGCAGTGGCGTGAGGTCCGACGCATCGAGCGTCCCGAGTTCGACCCGCCGCTGGCGTGGGTCTGGTGGGAGCGCCGGTGACCCGCCTGGTGGTGCTGGACGAGTCGTCCCCGACATCGAAGGTCGAGCAGGTCAAGGAGCAGATCACCGCCCGCGTCGACGGCGGTGACCTGCCGGTCGGCGAACGGCTCCCGCCGGTGCGTGAGCTCGCCGGTGACCTGGGTGTCGCGGTCAACACCGTGGCCAAGGCCTACCGGGAGCTGGAGGCCCTCGGGGTGGTCGTCACCCGCGGCCGGGCCGGCACCTTCGTCGCGCCCCGTGACCAGGACCGTGCCGCCCGGGCGGCCGCGGAGACGTACGTGCTGACGGTCCGGGCCCTGGGCGTGGACCGCGACGACGCGCACGCGCTGGTCGACCGGTTGTGGGGCTGAGATGAGCCGGGACCCGCTCGCCACGCCGACCGTCACGCCGGACCCCGCACCGGACGCCGCTCCCGTCATCACCGTCTCGGCGGTCGCGCTGGTGCGCGACGGTGCGGTGCTGACCGTGCGCAAGCGTGGCACCCAGCGGTTCATGCTGGTCGGTGGCAAGCCCGAGGCCGGGGAGAGCCCCGAGCAGTGCATCCGCCGGGAGACCACCGAGGAGGTGGGGCTGGTGCTGGGCGAGGTCGACGTGCTCGGCGAGTTCACCTCCGAGGCCGCCAACGAGCCCGGCCACCGGCTGGTCTCGACCGTGTTCACCGCCGACCTGCCCGGTGAACCCGTGGCCGCGGCGGAGATCGCCGAACTGCGCTGGACGCCGCTGGACTCCACCCACGACGACCTGGCGCCGATGCTGGAGTTCCACGTCCTGCCCCTGCTCCGCGCCCGCTGACACCCGCCCGTCGGTGGTCGAGCCGCCTCGGTGGTCGAGCCTGCCGAGACCCCCCCCGGAACCCCGCGCCTCAGGTGCCGCAGAAGGTCCGGAAGCCCTCGGTGAACGCCACGGGTGCCGGCTGGGCGAACCGGGCCAGGTCGTCACGCTTCCCGAACGGTTCGCGCACCGCCGCCACCAGTTCGGTGAACGGGGTGAGGTCGCCGCCGACGGCGGAGGCCAGTGCCTCCTCGACCAGGTGGTTGCGGGGGATCCGGACCGGGTTGACCGTCTCCATCGCGCGCGGGTCCGGGCCCAGCGCCCGCCAGCGGCCCAGCCACGCCGGCACGTCGGGGGCCGCGTCCCCGGCCAGCGCCAGCACCGGGCCGTTCCCGGACGGCTCGGCGGCGCCGGCCAGCGCCACCCAGAAGGAGGTCCAGTCGACCCGACCCCGGGCGAGCAGCCCGAGCAGGTCGCCGACGAGCCCGGTCAGCACCTCGTCGTCGGCGTCGGCGCCCGCCAGTCCGAGCTTGGCGCGCATCCCACCGAGCCAGGCGGCGTTGAACTCGCTCGGGTAGGTCTCCAGGACCTCGGTGGCCCGCGCCACCGCGGTCTCCTCGTCCTCGCCCAGCAGGGGCAGGAGCGCCTCGGCGAACCGGGCCAGGTTCCACTGGGCGATCGGGGGCTGGTTGCCGTAGGCGTAGCGGCCGCGCTCGTCGATGGAGGAGAACACGGCGGCCGGGTCGTAGGCCTCCAGGAAGGCGCACGGCCCGTAGTCGATGGTCTCCCCGGAGATGGTGACGTTGTCGCTGTTGACCACGCCGTGCACGAACCCGACGTGCATCCACTGCGCCACCAGCCGGGCCTGGGCGCGCAGGACGGAGGCGAACAGTGCCAGGTACGGCTGGTCGGAGTCGGCGGCCCCGGGATGGTGCCGGGTGATGGCCTCGTCGGCGAGACGGCGCAGCAGGTCGCGCGCCTCGGGGGAGTCACCGGCCGCACGGGCCAGCTGGAACGAGCCCACCCGCAGGTGACTGGCCGCGACCCGGGCCAGCACCGCGCCGGGCTGCAGGCCGGTGTCGCGGCGCACCTGCGCACCGGTCGCGACCACGGCCAGGGACCGGGTGGTCGGGATCCCCAGGGCATGCATCGACTCGGAGACCACGTACTCACGCAGCATCGGTGCGAGGGCGGCGAACCCGTCCCCGCCGCGGGAGTAGCGGGTCGGCCCCGATCCCTTGAGGTGCAGGTCGCGCAGCGTGGTCCCGGAGGCGATCTCGCCCAGCAGCACCGCCCGCCCGTCGCCCAGCAGCGGGGAGTAGCCGCCGAACTGGTGACCGGCGTACGCCTGCGCGACCGGGCGGGCCCCCTCGAGTCCCTGTCCGAGCAGCGCGGCCACGCCCACCTCGGTGCGCAGCGCCTCGGCGTCCAGTCCCAGCTCCGCGGCGAGCGGTGCGTTGAGGACCACCAGGGCCGGGTCCGGGAACCCGGTCGGCTGCCACGGCGTGGACAGGTCGGCGAAGGAGTCGGCCCAGTGGTGCTGCAGCGGGAGGATCACGACCCCACGCTACGTCGCCCGGTGTCGGCTCACCCGGTCGGCAGGGCGCGGACGTGGGCGGTGCCCCGGGCCACCCACCGTTCCAGCAGGTCGTCGTCGGTGAGCGCCGACTGCTCGACCAGCAGCCACCCGCGCAGTTCGCGGCCCCGCATCTCCATCGGCTCGACGCCGGGCTCGGCGATCCACGTCTGGGCGTCCTCCGGTGCCACCCGGACCATCAGCGAGCCCCGCGACGCGGCGGCGACCGCCATCCGGCCCTCCAGCATGAACCCGAGCCCGCCGAACATCTTCCGCTCGGTCAGCCCCGGCTCACCCTCGAGGACGTGTCGGATCCGCTCCGCGAGCACCTCGTCGTAGGCCATGCGTCCAGTGTGGTGCCCGCCACCGACATCTCCCGGTGGTCGAGCTTGCCGAGACCGCGCCCCCGGTGGTCGAGCTTGCCGAGACCGGAGCCGCCTCGGTGGTCGAGCTTGCCGAGACCCCCGTCCCGCCCCCCAGTCCCGCTCCGACGACCGCGTGGCAGGGTGGCGACATGGAACTGCGCATCTTCACCGAGCCCCAGCAGGGCGCCACCTACGACGACCTCCTTTCGGTCGCGCTGCGGGCCGAGACCCTGGGTTTCGGGGCCTTCTTCCGCTCCGACCACTACCTGACGATGGGCGGCGACGGCCTGCCCGGCCCCACCGACGCGTGGACGACGCTGGCCGGGCTGGCCCGCGAGACCTCGACCATCCGGCTGGGCACGCTGATGACCAGCGCCACCTTCCGCAACCCCGGGGTGCTGGCGATCCAGGTCGCCCAGGTCGACCAGATGTCCGGCGGTCGCGTCGAGCTCGGGCTGGGGGCCGGGTGGTTCGAGGCCGAGCACACCGCCTACGGCCTCGAGTTCCCCGACACCGGCGAACGCTTCGACCGCTACGCCGAGCAGTTGGAGCTGATCACCGGCCTGTGGGCCACCCCGGTGGGGGAGACCTACGACTTCTCCGGTCAGCACTACACGCTCAGCGACTCCCCGGCGCTGCCGAAGCCGACGCAGGCCAAGCCCCCGGTCCTGGTCGGCGGTCTGGGCAAGAAGCGCACCCCGGCGCTCGCGGCGGCCCACGCGGACGAGTTCAACCTGCCCTTCGTGGACCTGGACACGACCCGCGCCCAGTTCGCCCGGGTCGCCGCGGCGTGCGAGGCGATCGAGCGGGACCCGGCCACCATGACCTGGTCCAACGCCCTGGTGCTCTGCGTCGGCGCCGACGAGGCCGAGATCGACCGCCGGGCTGCGGCGATCGGCCGGGAGAAGGACGAGTTGCGCACCAACGGGCTGGCCGGGACCCCGCAGGAGGTCGTCGACAAGATCGGTGCGTACGCCGAGGCCGGTGCCGAGCGGGTCTACCTGCAGATGCTGGACCTGGCGGACCTGGAGCACCTGGACCTGGTGGCCGCCGAGGTTATGCCGCATCTGTGACAGCGACCGGGCGCTCGTGCTCGCACAAGTGCCCGGTCGGGGTCGCCACGTCGCGCAAGTGCCCGGTCACCGTCACGCATGTGCCCGGTCAGTGCCACGCAAGTGCCCGGTCAGCGCCACGCAAGCGCCCGGTCGGCGTCCGTGCGGGCGTGCCAGTGCGACCGCGGGCCGGCCACGGCGATAACCTGACACCATGACTGCACCTTCCGCCCCCCTGGGCACGGTCCTGACGGCCATGGCGACGGCGTTCCACGCCGACGGCTCGCTCGACCTCGAGGGCACGCAGAAGGTCGCCAAGCACCTGGTGGCGCACGGTCACGACGGCCTGGTTGTCTCCGGCACCACCGGCGAGTCCGCCACCACCACCCTGGAGGAGGACGGCCAGATCCTGGCCGCCGTCCGGGAGGCCGTCGGCCCCGGGATCAAGCTGGTCGCCGGCGTCGGCACCAACGACACCCGCACCTCGGTCAAGCTCGCCCAGCAGGCGCGGGCCAACGGCGCCGACGCGGCGCTGCTGGTCACCCCGTACTACAACAAGCCCGGCCAGCGCGGCATCCTGCACCACTTCCGCACCGTCGCCGACGCCGCCGAACTGCCGGTCATGGTCTACGACGTCCCCGGCCGCACCGGATCGGCGCTCACGCTGGACTCCTACCGCACCTTGGCCGACTGGCCCGAGGTGGTCGCGGTCAAGGCCGCCACCGGAGACGTCGTGCAGGGCGGTCGGCTGGTGGAGATGGGCTTCTCGGTCTACTCCGGCGACGACTCGCTCAACCTGGCCTTCCTGGCGATGGGCGCCTGCGGCTTCGTGTCGGTCGCCGGTCACGTCTACGGCGACGACCTGCGCGCGCTGTACGACACCTTCCACGCCGGCCAGCCCGGCCAGGCCCTCGAGATCTGGACGCGGATGCTCCCCGCGATCGACGCCATCATGGGCGTGGAGAACTATGGAGCCACCACCGCCAAGGCAGCCCTGGAGCTGCTCGGCGTGCTCGACAACCGCCACGTGCGGGAACCGCTGGTCGCCCTCGACGACGACGAGGTGGCCGCGCTGCGCACCGGTCTCGTGGCGGCCGGACTACTCACCTAGGAGAACCTTGTCCCACCCGCACCCTGAACTGACCGCTCCCGGCGAGCTCCCGAAGGGCGGTCTGCGGGTCATCCCGCTCGGCGGCCTTGGCGAGGTCGGCCGGAACATGACTGTCTTCGAGTACGACGGCCGGCTGCTCATCGTCGACTGCGGTGTGCTCTTCCCCGAGGACCACCACCCGGGTGTCGACCTGATCCTGCCGGACTTCGGTCCGATCCGGGAGCGCCTGGACGACGTCGAGGCCCTGGTCCTGACCCACGGGCACGAGGACCACATCGGCGCGACGCCGTACCTGCTGCGCGAGCGTGGCGACATCCCGCTGGTGGGATCCGAGCTGACCCTGGCGCTGCTCGGGTCCAAGCTGCGCGAGCACCGTCTCAAGGAGACCGTCCACCACGTGGTGGAGGAGGGCGACATCATCGAGTTCGGGCCGTTCGAGCTCGAGTTCGTCGCGGTCAACCACTCCATCCCCGACGCCCTGGCGGTCGCGATCCGCACCGGCGCCGGCCTGGTGCTACACACCGGTGACTTCAAGATGGACCAGCTGCCGCTGGACGGCCGGATCACCGACCTCAACCACTTCGCCGCGCTCGGCGAGGAGGGGGTCGACCTGTTCCTCACCGACTCCACCAACGCCGAGGTCCCGGGCTTCACCACCCACGAGAAGGACATCGGGCCGGTCCTGGACCGGGTCTTCTACAAGTCCGAGCAGCGGATCATCGTGGCCTGCTTCGCCAGCCACATCCACCGCGTCCAGCAGGTGCTCGACGCCGCCGTCACGCACGGCCGCAAGGTCGCCTACGTGGGTCGCTCGATGGTCCGCAACATGCAGATCGCCAAGGACCTGGGCTACCTCACCGTCCCGCCGGGCGTGCTCGTGGACGCCAAGGAGCTGGCCGCGCTGGCACCGGAGAAGCAGGTGCTGATCTCCACCGGCTCGCAGGGTGAGCCGCTGTCGGCGCTGAGCCGCATCGCGCAGCGCAACCACCACTTCGTGCACCTGGAGGAGGGGGACACGGTCGTGCTGGCCAGCTCCCTGATCCCGGGCAACGAGAACGCCGTGTTCCGGGTGATCAACGGGCTGAGCCGGCTCGGCGCCAACGTGGTGCACAAGGGCAACGCGCTGGTGCACGTCTCCGGCCACGCCAGCGCCGGTGAGCTGCTCTACTGCTACAACATCGTCAAGCCGCGCAACGTGATGCCGGTGCACGGCGAGATCCGGCACATGCGCGCCAACGCCGACCTGGCCAAGGCCACCGGTGTGCCCGAGGAGAACGTCGTGATCGCCGAGGACGGCGTGGTCGTCGACCTCGTCGACGGGCGGGCGCGGGTGGCCGGCAAGGTCGAGTGCGGGTACGTGTTCGTCGACGGCACCACCATCGGTGACATCTCCGAGTCCTCGCTGAAGGACCGCCGGATCCTGGGCGAGGAGGGGTTCGTCTCGGTCATCGTGGTCATCGACTCGGTCACCGGCAAGGTCACCGCCGGACCCGAGGTCACCGCCCGCGGTTTCGCCGAGGACGAGCAGAAGTTCGACGAGATCCTGCCGCAGATCACCGACGCCCTGGACACCGCGGTCGCCGACGGGGTCCGCGACACCTACCAGCTGCAGCAGATCGTGCGCCGCGTGCTGGGTCGCTGGGTCAACAAGCGGCTGCGTCGTCGCCCGATGATCATCCCGGTGGTCGTGGAGGCCTGAGCCACCCGAGTACGTCACGACGGGCCCGCGGACCGATCCGGTTCGCGGGCCCCGTCGCGTCCGGAGCGGCCGCGGTCCGGGACGACGCCAGTCCGGGGGTCACACGGCGGGAAGAACGTGACACAGTGTCATCTCCCGTGGCCGGTGCGCCGGCCCCACCCAGGAGGTCGACGATGCGCCGCACCACCGCCCCCGACCGACACGTGGTGACCCCCGAGCGGCTCGGTGTCACCGACCGGCGGTGGCGACGGTTCGGGGAGCCGGTGGCGGCCCACGACGGGGACGAGGGGATCTTCGGTGCCGACTCGATCGTCTGGCAGGTGCTGCTGCACCCGGCGGTGATCGTCTTCCAGTACCCGTTCCAGACGCTGCTGCAGCCAGCTGCGCAGCATCGGCTACCTGGCCCTCGACCACGGCCTGTTCAAGCAGATCGCGCTCGGTGCCTCCCCGGCCCCGGTCCGGCGGCGCGCCGGTCTGGGTGCCGTGCGGTCCGCGCTGGCGCCGTGGCTCACCGGGGCTCTGCTGCCGCTGGTGTGGCTCCTCCAGCAGCCGCCGGCCGAGCGGCACTGGCGTCGGCTGATGTGGGGACCCGACGGGGTGCGCCTGATCCGGACCGCCCGGGCTCGACTCCGCCGAGGGTGACCACCCGGTCCATCGCGTCCAGGCCGATCCGGCCGTGGGTGATCCACAGCAGGGTGCGCCCGCCGTCGTCGGCCAGGAGCTCGGCGGCCACCTGACGGGCCGTGTCGGTGTCCAGGTGCGCGGTCGGTTCGTCCAGCACCAGCACCGGGGCGTCGGCCAGCAGGGCACGGGCCACCGCGATCCGGGCTCGTTCACCCCCGGAGACGTGGGCGTGACCCTCGCCGACCATCGTCGCGGCCCCGTCGGGGAGCCCGCCCAGCCACGGACCCAGGTGCGCCCGCTCCAGGACGGCCAGCACCTCGGCGTCGGTGGCGCCGGGGCGGGCCAGCCGGACGTTCTCCAGCACGTTGGAGGCGAACAGGTACGGGTCGTCGTCGACCAGGCCCACGCTCGAGCGGACGTCGTCGAGGGACAGCTCCCGGGCGTCCACCCCGGCCAGGGTGACTCGACCCCGGCGCGGGTCGATGAACCGCAGCAGCAGCGCCGCGACCGTGCTCTTGCCCGAGCCCGAGGGGCCGACCAGGCCCACCCGGGAGCCCGCCGGCAGGTCCAGGTCCAGGCCGTCGAGGACGTCGACGTCGTCCCAGCCGGCGCCGACCTCCGCCACCACGACCCCGGTCGGACCGGGCGGCAGCGGGGTGGGGAAGTCGACCTCGGTGACGGCCGGCTCGGTGGTCTCCAGCACCTCGAGCCGCTCGCGGGCCGCGCGGGTCCGCACGCTCAGCGCCCCGGCGTCGGCCAACGGGCCGATCGCGTCCAGCAGCGCCAGCGGCAGCATCACCAGCAGCGCCAACCGGGCCGGCGAGGTGGCACCGAGGGGCACCAGCCCCGCGACAGCCACCACGGCAGCCGAGCAGGCCAGCGAGGTGAACCCGTGCGCCAGCGACACCGCCCGGGTGGAGGTCGACTGGGCCCGGGCCAGCGCCTCACCGGCGTGGCGCACCGCCTGCAGCGCCGGTGCGGTGGCCTGCCAGAGCACCAGCTCGCGGCTGTTGCCCAGCAGGTGCTCGGTGGCGGTGCCGAGCTCGGCGCGGGCCCGCACCCACGCGCGTTCGGCGCGGGCGACCCGGCTGCGGGTCCACCAGAAGACCGCGGGCCCGACCAGGGTCAGCAGCCCGATCAGCAGCCCGGCCACCGGGGCGATCGCCGCCGCCACCGCCGCGGCCAGGACGCCGACCAGCAGACCCGTCCAGACCGGTTGCCGCACCCGCAGCTCGTGGTCGACCAGGGCGTCCACGTCGTCGACCACCGAGGTGAGCAGGTCGCCGCGGCGGGCCCCCAGCCGTCCCGGCACCAGCGGCACCAGCGCGTCGTAGACCCGGGCCCGGCGTTCGGCGAGCGCGCGCAGGGCGGCGTCGTGGGAGACCAGTCGTTCGGCGTAGCGCAGCACCGGACGGGCCAGGCCGAACAGGCGCACCCCGACGATGGCGACCATCAGGTGCAGCACCGGGGGGTGCTCCGAGGCGCGGGTGATCAGCCACGCGGCGGTGGCACTCAGCGCCACCCCGGAGGCGACCGACAGGGTGCCCAGGGCGATGCCGGAGCGGGTGCCCAGGCGGCCCGGGAGGTCGCCGGGCTCCGTGCCCGCGCCCGGGCGACGGGTCTCTGAGGTGTGGAGCGAGGCGGGGAGCGAGGCGGTGCGTGCGGCCGGGGACGCGTGTCCGGTCCCGGGGTCCGGTGCCGTGGTGCCGGCTCCGGGCGCCATCAGCGTGATGACCTGGTCGGCGGCCTCCAGCACGGCGTCGCGGTGGGCGACCACGACCACCAGCGACCTCTCGGCCAGTCGGCGCAGCGTGCGCAGCAACACCGCCTCGGTGGCGGCGTCCAGGTGGGCGCTCGGCTCGTCCAGCAGCACCAGCGGCCGGTCGGCCAGCACCACCCGGGCCAGGCCCAGCCGCGCCCGCTGCCCGGCCGAGAGCCCGGCGCCGTCCTCACCCAGCAGTGTGGCGGTGCCGTGCGGCAGCGCCCGCACCGCATCGGCGAGGTCCACCGACTCCAGGGCCGCCCACAGGGCGTCCTCACCCGCGCCGGGGACCGCCAGGCGCAGGTTGTCGGCCACCGACCCGGCACTCAGCCACGGCCGCTGCGGGGCCCACGCGGTCCGGGCGTGCCAGGCCTCGGGATCGGTGTCCAGCACCGTGGCCAGGTCCGTGCCGTCCACGAGCACCCGTCCCGTGCTGGGGCGGCGTTCGCCCAGCAGGATCTGGAGCAGCGTCGACTTGCCGCAGCCGGAGGGTCCGGCGATCGCGACCAGCCCGGTGGCCGGCAGGTCGGCACTGAGCGGCGCGAGCGCGGCCCGCTGGCGACCCGGGTAGGTGAGGGTGACCCGGTCCAGGCCGATCCGGGCAGGTTCGCGGCCCGGCAGCGTCCCCGGGGTCGGTGTGGCGGCCGGGCTGCGGGGTTCGGATCGGAGCAGCTCGTCGGCGGTGCTGAACGCCGCGGCGCCCTCGGCCGCGGCGTGGAACTCGGCCCCGACCCGCCGCAGCGGCCAGTAGGCCTCGGGAGCCAGCAGCAGCACCACCAGGGCGGTGCGGAAGTCGATGCCGTCGCCGGCCAGCCGCAGCCCCACACAGACCGCCACCAGCGCCACCGACAGGGTTGCGACCAGTTCCAGGGCGGCCGAGGAGGCGAACGCGGTCCGCAGCGTGTCCACCGTGGTGCGGCGGTATCGGTCGGTGACGTTGCGGATCGTGGCCGACTGGGCGCCGGCCCGGCGGTTGGCGACCAGGGTTGGCAGGCCGCGCACCACGTCGAGGAAGTGCCCCGACAGTGCGGTGAGCTGGCGCCACTGCCGGTCGGCCTTCTCGCTGGTCTGCATTCCGATGAGGATCGCGAAGACCGGCACCAGCGGCAGGGTCAGCAGCACGATCAGCCCCGAGAGCCAGTCCAGCGCGAAGATCACCACGACGGTGACCGCCGGCAGCACCGCGGCCAGGACCAGCGTCGGCAGGTACCGGGTCAGGTACGGCTCCAGCGCGCCCAGGCCGCGGGTGGCCAGCACCGTGAGCTCGCCGGTGCGGCGGGTGTCGCGGTCCGCGGCGTCGAGGCGCAGCGACGCGGCGAGCAGCCGGGCCCGCAGGGCCCCGGAGACCTGACCCGCGGCCCGGGCGGCGCAGGCGTCGACCAGCCAGGTGGCCACCACGCGCAGCGCGGTCACCCCCAACAGGGCCCAGGCCCACGGGTGCCAGGCCGAGCCGCCGGGGTCGCCGACCAGGGCGACCACCAGCGACCCGACGGCGACGGCCTGAACCACGACGGCCAGACCGGAGACCACCCCGGCCCCCGTCCCCACCACCAGGGCGGTGCGGGCGGGGGCCAGGTGGGGCAGGACCGCAGGGTCCAGCGGCTTCACGGGGTCGTCGACCTCACTCGGTTGCGGTGGTGGGGGCGGTGCCGGCGGCCGCCAGCTGCGCGGTCGGGATGTGGTGGGTACCGATCCGCTTGCGGAAGACCCAGTAGGTCCACGCCTGGTAGCCCAGCACGATCGGCGTGAAGACCGCCGCCACCCAGGTCATCACCTTGAGCGTGTAGGCCGAGGCCGCCGCGCTGGTGGTGGTGAGGGAGAACGCCGCGTCGGTCGTCGAGGGCATCACGTCGGGGAACAGGGCCACGAAGAGCCCGGCCACGGCCAGCGCGATCGCCACGAACGTGCCGGTGAACGCCCAGCCCTCCCGGACCTTGGTCACCATGAACAGCCCACCCAGCAGGGCCGCGGCGGCCAGGGCGAACAGGACCGCCGAGCCGGCGTTGCCGGTGCGGACCTGGGTCCAGACCAGGAACACCACGGCGAGCACGGCCGCGACCAGACCCAGCTTGAGGGCCGCGCCGCGGGCCCGGACCCGGATGTCGCCCTCGGTCTTCAGCGCCAGGAACATCGCGCCGTGGGTGGCGAACAGGGTCAGCGTGACCAGACCGCCGAGCAGCCCGTAGGGGTGGAGCAGGGTCAGCAGGTTGCCGGTGAATTCCTTGTCGGCGTCGATCGGCACCCCGGCGACGATGTTGGCGAACGCCACGCCCCACAGCAGGGCCGGGACGAACGAGCCGACCACGAGCGCCTTGTCCCACCCGGCGCGCCAGGCGTCGGTGTCCTGCTTGGCCCGGTACTCGAAGGCCAGACCCCGGACGATCAGGGCGACCAGGATCAGCAGCAGCGGCAGGTAGAACCCGCTGAACAAGGTGGCGTACCACTCGGGGAAGGCGGCGAAGGTGGCGCCTCCGGCGACCAGGACCCAGACCTCGTTGCCGTCCCACACGGGGCCGACGGAGTTGTACATGACGCGTCGCTCGGTGTCGTTCTTCGCCAGGAACGGCAGCAGCATGCCGACCCCGAAGTCGAACCCCTCCAGGACGAAGTAGCCGATCCAGAGGACGGCGATCAGGATGAACCAGACGGTGGTGAGTTCCATGTTCCTGCCTCCTCTCAGTACGCGAACGCCATGGGCGCGTCGTCGTCCTTGCCGCCGACGGGGACGTCGGGCGGCTCCACGAAGGGCTCGGCGCCCTTCTTGATGTACTTCAGCAGCAGCCCGAGCTCGATCACGGCCAGCACCGCGTAGAGCAGGGTCAGCACGATCAGTGACGTCGCCGCCTCACCGACGCTCACCCCGGGGGAGACCGCGTTGTCGGTGGTCATCAGCCCGTAGACCGCCCACGGCTGACGGCCCATCTCGGTGAAGATCCAGCCCCACGAGTTGGACGCGACCGCACCGACCGGGATCAGCACCGCCGCCCAGACCACCCAGCGTCCGGTGGGGGTGCGGCCCTTGCGGGTGACCCACAGCAGCAGCGCGGCGCCGGCCGCGGCGAAGATGCCCAGCCCCATCATGAAGCGGAACGACCAGTAGGTCACCGGGATCACCGGCACGTAGTCGCCGGCGTGGTAGTAGGCCTCACCCGGGTCCTGGCCGTACTTCTCGGCGTACTTCTCGCGCAGCGGGTTGATGCCCTCCACGGTGCCGTCGAACGACCCGGTGCCCAGGAAGGAGAGCAGGCCGTAGACCTCGATGATCGTGGTGGCCTCCGAGCCGTCGAGCTTGCCCAGGGAGAGCACCGAGAACGGGGCGGTGGTCTCGGTCTCGTAGAGCCCCTCGGCGGCGGCCATCTTCATCGGCTGCACCTCGGTCATCACCTTGCCCTGCAGATCACCGGTGACCGCGACGCCCAGGCCGGCGACCAGGGTCACGGCCGCGCCGAGCCGCAGTGCCTTGTGGTACATCGGCTGGTCGTCGGTGCCGCGGTGCTTGCGGTACAGGTAGGCGGCCACGCCGAGCATGAACGCACCGGCGGTCATGTAGGCGGCGGTGATGACGTGCGGGAACGCGACCAGCTGCACCTTGTTGAACATCACGGCCCAGAAGTCCGTCAGCTCGGCACGGCCGTTCTCGGCGTTGTACTCGTACCCGACCGGGTGCTGCATCCACGAGTTGGCGGCCAGGATGAAGTAGGAGCTGGCCAGGGTGCCCAGGTGCACGATCCACATGCAGGCGGCGTGCAGCTTGCCGGGCAGCTTGTCCCAGCCGAAGATCCACAGACCCAGGAAGGTCGACTCGAGGAAGAAGGCGAGCAGGCCCTCCACGGCCAGCGGGGCGCCGAAGACGTCCCCGACGAAGCGGGAGTAGTCCGACCAGTTCATCCCGAACTGGAACTCCTGCACGATGCCGGTCACGACACCGAGCGCGAAGTTGATGAGCAGCAGCTTGCCGAAGAACTTGGTCAGCCGCAGGTACTCCTGCTTGCGGGTGCGCAGCCAGGCCGTCTCCAGACCCGCGACGAGGGCGGTGAGCCCGATCGTCAGCGGCACGAACAGGAAGTGGTAGACGGTGATGATGCCGAACTGCCACCGCGCGATGTCGAGAACTTCCACGGTCCCTCCGGGGTGTTTGGTCTACGACGCTACGTCGTAGATACGACTGACTGTAGTACGTGACGAGTCGTAGGTACACTCGGGGTGTGCCCCTGCAGAAATCCCACTTCGGTGACCTCGAACGACTCGTCATGGATGCTTTGTGGTCCGCTCCCGACCAGCCCAGCACCGTCCGCGAGGTTCACGCAACCCTCGCTGAGGAGCGGGACCTGGCCTACACCACGGTGATGACCGTGATGGACCGGTTGGCCCGCAAGGGCCTGGTCGTCCAGGAGAAGCAGGGCCGCGCCTACACCTACCGCCCCCGCGCCAGCCGCGCCGAGATGACCGCCGAGCTGATGCACGGCACGCTCGAGGACTTCAGCGACGCCGACCGTGGCCAGGCGCTGGTCGCGTTCGTGGGGGAGGCCTCCGCGGAGGACGTCGCCGCGCTGCGGCGGGCCCTGGCCGAGCTGGACGGCTGACCTCCCGATCCGATGACCCCCCTCGTCCTCGGCCTGCTGGCCGTCGCCCTGGCCGGGCCGGTGCCCTCTGCGCTGGCCCGGGTGCCGGCGCTGCGCCGGACCCCGGTCGCCGCGATGGTGCTGTGGCAGGCCCTCGCCCTGGCCGCAGTCCTGGCCGCCCTCGGCGCCGGCCTGTCCCTGGTGACCACGCACGTGTGGCGCACCGCGCCCAGCCTGGGGGCCGTGGTGGTCGCGGCCGTGGCCGGCGCGGTGACGCTGGTCGTCCTGGTCCGGCTGCTGCTCTCGGGGCACCGGGTGGGCACCCAGCTGCGCGAGCTGCGCCGCCGGCACCGGGCCCAGGTCGACCTGCTCTCACGCCGTGAGGGCGGCGGGCCGGGGGAGGGGTACCGGGTGATCGACCACGAGATCCCCGTGGCCTACTGCCTGCCCGGTGTCCGGGGCGCCCGGATCGTGGTCTCGGCCGGTGCGGCGGAGCACCTGGACGCCGAGCAGCTCGCGGCGGTGCTGGCCCACGAACGCGCCCACCTGCGCCACCGCCACGACCTGGTGCTCGAGGCGTTCACCGTGCTGCACCGGGCCTTCCCGGTCTTCGTCTCCTCCCGCGCGGCCCTGGCCCAGGTCCAGCTCCTGGCCGAGATCCTGGCCGACCGGGCCGCGGTCGAGGCGGTCGGACCGCGAGCCCTGTGCGAGGCGCTGCTGGCGATGGCCGGGGGCCGGGCCCCGCAGGGAGCGATGGGGGCCGGTGCCTCCGACCTGGCCGCCCGGGTCGAGGCCATCGGGGACCGTGCTCAGCGCCCGGCCCAGACGGTGGCGGTGCTGGCCGCCGCGCTGGCGCTGCTGCTCCTGCCCACGCTGCTGGTCGTCACCCCCTGGTTGGCCTCCCTGCTCGGTTGAGGCCGGAGCGGAGCGGGGCGGTCGGAGTCGGGGCCGTTGCCGGAGCCGGAGCAGGGCCCGGGAACGGGAAGGACCCCGCCGGACTGACGTCCGACGGGGCCCTGCCGGGCAGCCAGGGGCTGCCGTGGTGGTGACTACTTCTTGACCACCTTGAACTTCGCCGAGTCGGCGCTGGCCTTGACCGTCGCGGAGCCGGCGTACGAGGCCTTGGCCTTGTGCTTGCCGACCTTCAGCTTCAGCTTCTTGGCCTTCTTCTTGCTGACCTTCAGCACGGCCTTGCCGTTCTTCACCTTGGCGGTGCCGACCTTCTTGCCGTCGATCGTGAAGGTCACCTTGCCGGTGACGGTCGCCTTCGCCTTCACCTTGGCGGTCAGGGTGAAGGGCTTGCCCTTGGCGACCTTCTTCGGCTTGACGTTCAGCTTGGTCGAGGAGGAGACGACCGTGGCGGGCGCCTTCTCGCAGATGTCGACGGAGACGTTGTCGACGTACCAACCCTGCACGCCGCCACACCCGTCACGACCCACGTCGAAGCGGAACGCCACGGTGTCCCCGGCCTTCACGCCGGCCCCGGAGAGGTCGACGATCGAGGTGCCCCAGGAGCCGATGGGCGCGCCGGGGTTGGTCCCGGTGAAGCCCGGCTGGTCGGCCAGCGGGTTGGTGTTGTACGGGTTGCCCTCGGCGTCCAGAGCCGGCTCGAGAACCGCCTCGGGTGCGTTGAAGGCGTAGGCCTCCGTCGGGATCAGCTCGAACTCGCCGCCGTTGACCGACATCTTGACGTTGCCGCCGTCGAAGCCGGCCTCGGTCGCCATGTAGTGGTCGAACGACATCCGCGGGCTCTGACCGCTGGCCGGGATCGTGACGTCCGGGCTGGTGATCGAGTCGACACTGGAGATGTCGCCGGCCTCACCGGAACAGTTTCCCGCGTCAGGTGCGCGACCGAACGCGGTGCGCCCGTCCGCCCCACCGGGAGCCGACCGGGTGGACAGCCACGGGTAGCCGTTGCCGTCCTCGAAGGCGACGTCCTGGTCACGGTCCCAACCGGTCAGGCCGTCCTCGAAGTCCTCGCCCCACACCTGGGTGGCGGTGAAGCCCTCACCACAGGTGGACGGGGTGTTCGGGTCGAGCATCGGCGTCCACTTGCACTCGGCCGTCGGGTCCAGCCGGAGTTCGACGGCGTTGTTCACCTTGGCGACCTGCTCGCAGTCCGACGCGGTGATCGGGTCGGCCAGTTCCGGGGTCTCCCCGTCGGCGAGCGAGATCTTCGGGATGTCCTGGCCCACCAGGTCCGCGCACGACGCCTCCAGGCCGTCGGCCTGGTCGATGAAGTCCGAGGTGGCGGTCAGGTACGAGGTCTGGGTGCGCCAGTAGATGTTGGCCGCCTTGTCCAGACCGATCCCGGTGCTGGTGACACCGTTGAAGGTGCCACCGTCGACCAGCAGCGCGTAGGCGTGGTTGGGCACGGCGGAGTTGCCGTGCACGCCACCGTTGTCGTCGCTGGAGCACTTGTACTCGGCGTCGGAGACCTTGCCCGGGTCGCCGTAGCAGGTCGGGTTCCACATGTCGCGGATCGCGCCACCGAAGGCCGGCGACTTCTCACCGATCAGCCAGCGGAACGAGTCGACCCGGTCGCCACCGGCGTCCTTCATGGTGACGTTGACGGTCTTGCCCGCGTTGAGCGCGCCACGGATCGACTCACGGTCGGTCAGACCGATCGAGACGGTCGGGACCAGCGTGGTGTCGGAGCCCGACATCCCGATGACGCTGTCGTCCCGGTTGCCGATGATCAGCGCCTTGGCGCCGGCCGCGGTCGCCGCCTGGGCCTTCTCCTCAAAGGAGCACAGGCCACGGTCGACCATGGCGATCTTGCCGCTCACGTCGTTGGTGTAGGGCGAGCAACCGTCGGTCGCGGTGCCGCCGGACTCGATGGCGTCGGTCGGGACGACCACGTCACCGCTCACGCCGACCTCGTCCAGTTGCGCACCGAACGAGGCGCCGCCGGTGAAGCAGTCCTTGGCGATGTCGGAGGGAGCGTTGATGCTCAGCACCGGCAGCGCGGGGGAGTGGGTGGAGCAGTCCTGGGTGGTGCGGATC
>JAEWXC010000061.1 GCA_023396115.1 Actinomycetes bacterium
CTTCTTGGCCGCACCCTTCGCCGCAGCCTTCTTCGCCGGCGCCTTCTTCGCCGCAGCCTTCTTCGCCGGCGCCTTCTTCGCTGCCGCCTTCTTCGCGGGGGCCTTCTTCGCGGGGGCCTTCTTCGTCTCCGCAGCCGCGGCCGCAGGCGCCTTGCGCGGCGCCATCCCGACCGCCTGCGCGGCAGCGGTCATCATCTCCATGGTCAGCGCCGGCAGTTCCTTGGCCCCGGAGATCACGTTCTTCAGGTCGGCGCCCGGGGTGAACTTGGGCACCGCCTTGGCCGCCGCCTCGATCAGGTCACCGGTGGACGGATTGCGGACCGTCCGTGCCTCCCGGAACTTCTTCTCGAAGGCACCGAAGCCGGTGATCGCGACCTTCTCGCCGTTCGCGATCTCCCGGGTGATGGTGTCGATCACCGCGTCCAGCGCGTGTGCGGCGGCCCTCCGGTTCCCCTCGAAGCGGGCGGCCAGGGCGTCGATCAGCTGGGTCTTGTTCACGTCTCACACCTCTCGTTGCGACGAGCAACGAGCCGGTGCCCGTGCCCACGGAGTTCACGCTAGGGACAAGTGGCGCGCGCCACAATCGTCGACCCGGCGTGTCCTCCCGCCCGACTGGCGCCGTCTCCGGCGTCCCCGGGCTGAGATTCCGGTCCCCCCAGCGCCCTCGAAAGTGTTGGATGTGGGGGTCACCGCCGCACCGGCGGTTCCTCCTGCCCCTGCCGCACCGGCCGAACCCCTGGAGCTGACCATGAGCGAGCCCCGCCGCAAGATCCTGCTCGACGAGTCGGAGATGCCGACGCGTTGGTACAACGTCGTCGCCGACCTGCCGACGCCGCCGCCCCCGCCCCTGCACCCCGGCACCCACCAGCCGGTCGGGCCCGACGACCTGGCGCCCCTGTTCCCGCCGGAGCTGATCGCCCAGGAGGTCACCGGCGAGCGCTACGTCGACATCCCCGAGCCGGTGCTGGACGTCTACAAGCAGTACCGTCCGGCGCCGCTGTACCGGGCCCTGAACCTGGAGAAGAAGCTCGGCACCCCGGCACGGATCTACTACAAGTACGAGGGCGTCTCCCCCGCGGGCTCGCACAAGGTCAACACCTCCGTGCCGCAGGCGTACTACAACAAGATCAACGGCATCAACCGGCTCACCACCGAGACCGGCGCCGGCCAGTGGGGCACCGCGCTGTCCTACGCGTGCTCGCTGTTCGACATGGAGTGCGAGGTGTGGCAGGTCGGGGCGTCGTTCGACGGCAAGCCGCAACGCCGCACCCTGATCGAGGTCTTCGGCGGCACGGTGCACCGCTCCCCCAGCCGGCTGACCGAGTCGGGCAAGGCGTTCCCCGAGGACCACCCGGGCTCCCTGGGCATCGCGATCTCCGAGGCCGTCGAGCTGGCCGCCCAGGACCCGGGCGCCAAGTACGCGCTCGGCTCGGTGCTCAACCACGTGCTGCTGCACCAGTCGATCATCGGCGAGGAGACCCTGCTGCAGCTGGCCAAGGCCGGGGAGACCGGCGCGGACCTGGTCGTCGGCTGCGCCGGCGGCGGCTCGAACTTCGCGGGCATCGCCTTCCCGTTCCTGCGCGAGAAGCTGGCCGGGAACCAGTCGCCGCGGATCCTGGCCGTCGAGCCGGCCTCGTGCCCCACGCTTACCCGTGGTGAGTACCGCTACGACTTCGGCGACACCGCCGGGCTGACCCCGCTGATGAAGATGTACACGCTGGGTCACGACTTCGTGCCCTCGCCGATCCACGCCGGTGGCCTGCGCTACCACGGCATGGCGCCGCTGGTGAGCCACACCGTGCACGAGGGCCTGATCGAGGCCACCGCGCTGCCGCAACAGGAGTGCTTCGACGCCGCCCTGGAGTTCGCCCGGACCGAGGGCATCGTCCCGGCACCGGAGTCCAGCCACGCGCTGGCCCAGCTGCGGCGCGAGGCGCTGGCCGCCAAGGAGAGTGGCGAGGAGAAGGTGATCGTGGCGCTGGTCTCGGGCCACGGTCTGCTCGAACTCGGCGCCTACGACCAGTACCTGGGCGGCCGTCTGGACGACGACCCGCTCTCGGACGAGGACCTGGCCGCCTCGCTGGCCGGGGTCCCGGTCATCGGCTGACCCCCTCCTCGCCTGACCACGGTCGTGGCCCGCACCCTTCGGGGTGCGGGCCACAGCGGTAGTACTCCTCGTGGTGCCTTCAGCCGGGTACGGCGGGAGCCTTCCACCCCGCCGTGCTGCCAAACGAGCGCAGGAGGCGATGCCTCCCACACGAGGGGCAGTTCGGATCTCTCGGAACTACCCCTCGTGGGCGGTGCGTCGAATCAGGCGGTCTGGGTAACCGGCTTGAAGCTCGGACGCTGCGCCTCGTAGGCGGCAATGTCGGCCTCGTTGCTCAGGGTGATCCCGATGTCGTCGAGACCCTCGAGCAGACGCCAGCGGGTGTAGTCGTCGATCTGGAACGGCGCGGTGATCTCGCCGGCGGTGACGGTCTTGGCCTCCAGGTCCACGGTGACCTCGGCGCCCGGGTTCTCCTCCAGCCAGGTCTGGATGGCCAGCACGGCGGCCTCGTCGACCTGGGCGGCGAGCAGCCCGGCGTTGCCGGAGTTGCCGCGGAAGATGTCGGCGAAGCGGGCCGAGATGACGACCTTGAAGCCGTAGTTCTGCAGTGCCCAGACGGCGTGCTCACGGCTCGAGCCGGTACCGAAGTCGGGGCCGGCGACCAGCACGGAGCCGGCTTTGTAGGCGTCCTGGTTGAGCACGAACTCGGGGTCGTTGCGCCAGGCGGCGAAGAGCCCGTCCTCGAAGCCCGAGCGGGTGACCCGCTTGAGGTAGACGGCCGGGATGATCTGGTCGGTGTCGACGTTGCTGCGGCGCATCGGCACGCCGACGCCGGTGTGCGAGCTGAACTTCTCCATGTCGGTGTTTCCTTGTCTCTGCGCGGCGGTCAGACGGTGACGGGCTCGAGGTCGGCCGGCGAGGACAACGTCCCCCGCACGGCGGTCGCAGCGGCGACCGGGACCGAGACCAGGTGGGTACGGCCACCCTTGCCCTGACGGCCCTCGAAGTTGCGGTTGGAGGTCGAGGCCGAGCGCTCCTGCGGCTTCAGCGTGTCGGGGTTCATGCCCAGGCACATCGAGCAGCCCGCGCCGCGCCACTCGGCACCGGCGGCGATGAAGACCTTGTCCAGGCCCTCGGCCTCGGCCTGCATCCGGACGCGGACCGAGCCGGGCACCACGAGCAGGCGGGTGTCGGCGTCGACCGTGCGGCCCTCGAGGATCGAGGCAGCCAGGCGCAGGTCCTCGATCCGGCCGTTGGTGCAGGAGCCGACGAAGACGGTGTCGACCTTGACCGAGCGCATCGGCTGGCCGGCGGTCAGACCCATGTACTCCAGCGCCTTCTCGGCCGCCAGGGCGTCGGAGGCGTCGGTGAAGTCGGACGGACTCGGCACGTCGGCGCCCAGCGGCACACCCTGACCGGGGTTGGTCCCCCAGGTCACGAACGGGGTGATGTCCGCGGCGTCGAGCACGATCTCCTTGTCGAAGGTCGCGTCGGCGTCGGTGACCAGGGTCTTCCAGTAGGCGACCGCGGCGTCCCACTCGGCACCCTTGGGGGCCTCGGGCTTGTCGGCCAGGAAGTCGAAGGTCTTCTGGTCGGGGGCGATCAGACCGGCCTTGGCGCCCCACTCGATGGACATGTTGCAGACCGTCATCCGGGCCTCCATCGAGAGCTCCTCGATGGCCTGGCCGCGGTACTCGACGATGTAGCCCTGGCCGCCGCCGGTGCCGGTATGCGCGATCAGCGCCAGGACCAGGTCCTTGCTGGTGACGCCCTCGGGCAGCGAGCCGTTGATGGTCACGGCCATCGTCTTCAGCTTGGCCTGGCTCAGGGTCTGGGTGGCCAGCACGTGCTCGACCTGCGAGGTGCCGATGCCGAACGCGATCGAGCCGAAGGCGCCGTGGGTGGAGGTGTGCGAGTCGCCGCACACGATCGTCATGCCGGGCTGGGTCAGACCCAGCTGCGGGCCGACGACGTGCACGATGCCCTGTTCGACGTCACCGAGCGGGTGCAGCCGGACACCGAACTCCTCGGCGTTCTTGCGCAGGGTCTCCACCTGGGTGCGCGAGACCGGGTCGGCGATCGGCTTGTCCCAGTCCAGGGTGGGGACGTTGTGGTCCTCGGTGGCCAGGGTCAGGTCGGGGCGGCGGACCTTGCGGTCGCTCAGGCGCAGTCCGTCGAAGGCCTGCGGGCTGGTCACCTCGTGGAGCAGGTGGAGGTCGATGTAGAGCAGGTCCGGCTCTCCCTCGGCGCTGCGGACGACGTGGGCGTCCCACACCTTCTCCGACAGGGTCTTGCCCATCACGTGCTCCTCACTTCCGCGGCTGCCTGCCGCGGCATCGAACGTCTTGGCCGACCAGGTCGTGGCCGGCAATCTGAGGCTACCGCTTGCATCCCACGGATTGAGACGGCAGTATTGCCATATGGACAACTCTAGCGGAGTCGGCGTTCTCGACAAAGCCGCCCTGGTGCTCACCGCCCTCGAGGCGGGGCCGGCCACCCTGGCCGGGCTGGTGGCCAGTACCGGGCTCGCCCGACCGACCGCCCACCGGCTCGCCGTCGCGCTCGAGCACCACCGCTTGGTGGCCCGCGACATGCAGGGACGTTTCGTGCTGGGGCCCCGACTCGCCGAGCTCTCGGCCGCCGCGGGTGAGGACCGGCTGCTGGCCGCTGCCGGCCCGGTGCTGGCGCGGCTGCGCGACATCACCGGCGAGTCCGCCCAGCTGTGGCGCCGCCAGGGTGACCACCGGGTCTGCGTGGCTGCGGCCGAGCGTCCCTCGGGTCTGCGCGACACCATCCCGGTCGGCTCGCAGCTGACCATGCGCGCCGGCTCGGCCGCCCAGGTGCTGCTGGCCTGGGAGGACCCCGAGCGGATGCACCGGGGCCTGCAGAACGCGGCGTTCTCCGCGACCGCGCTCTCCGGGATCCGTCGCCGCGGCTGGGCGCAGAGTGTCGGCGAGCGTGAGCAGGGTGTCGCCTCGGTCTCCGCGCCGGTCCGGGCGCCGTCGGGCAAGATCATCGCCGCGGTCTCGGTCTCGGGGCCCCTGGAGCGGCTCTCCCGCCAGCCGGGCCGGATGCACGCCCCCGCCGTCCTGGCTGCGGCCGAACGGCTCAGCGAGTCCCTGCGTCGCGCCGCCGCCGAGTAGGCCCGGCGGACCGGCCCGGGATCTGAGTGAGCGCACTCACGCGGTTCCCCGCCCCGTGCGGTTGGCTGCACCCATGACCTCCGACGCCACTCCCCACGGTCCCGCCCCCGAGTCCTCCACCCGCACCCCGAGCCCGCTGCGCATCGCGTGGCGGGCTCTGGTGCGTGCGGTGGTCCTGGTGGCGCTGATGCAGGGCCAGTTCTGGGCCTGGGGCGCCTTCTACGAGACCCCCGACGCCAACATCGGTGCCGGCCTGATCGCGTTCGCGGTCACCGTCGCGGTGGCCGGACTGTGGGGCCTGCTCGACGGGGTGCGGCAGCGTTCGATCGGGGCCCCGGTGGCGACCGCCGTGATCGCCGGGGTGCTGTTCGGGGTGGCCAGCACCGCGGTGTCGGCCTCGTTCGAGGGGCTGGACCTGGACGCCGCCGTGTCCAGCCTGCTCGACGTCGGGTCCTTCCTGGTCGGCCTGGCCGTGGTGCCCGGGGCTCTCGGGGCGGCCGTGGGCGGCGCGGCGGCCAAGCCGGCCCCGCCGGTGGCGGCGCCCGAGGCGTGGGGTCAGAAGCCGACCGACACCCGCTGAGCGGTGTCCGGGGTCAGAACAGTGCCTCGGCCCGCCCCGGCGACTCCAGGTCCAGCAGGATCTGCTTGCGGGCCAGGCCCCCGGCGTACCCCGTGAGCGTGCCGTCCGCCCCGACCACGCGGTGGCAGGGAATGACGACCGGGATCGGGTTGCGCCCGTTGGCCAGGCCGACCGCCCGCGAGGCCGCATTGGTGCGGCCCAGCCGGTGCGCGATCTCGCCGTAACTGGCCGTGGCTCCCCACGCGATCTCCCGCAACTGCTCCCACACCTGGTGCTGGAACTCGGTGCCGGCCGGGGCCAGGGGGAGGTCGAACTCCCGGCGCTCCCCGGCGAAGTACTCCCCCAGCTGGGCGGCGCAGGCGAGCAGGACCGGGTCGTCGTCGACCCGCTCCCCCACCGGCCGGTCGGCGACGAAGGGCGAGAACTCGATCGCGGTCAGCGCCGCGTCCTGCGCCACGAGCCTCAGTTCCCCGATCGGGGAGTCGATCACGGTCCACATCAGCGTTCTCCGTTCGTCGGTCGAGCAGGGGTGCTCGGGGTGCCGGCGGCCACGAGCCGCCACAGGTGCATCAGGGCGTAGGAGCGCCACGGCCGCCAGCGCGACCCGTCGCCGATTGCCTCTGCGTCCGCCCCCAGGGCCGCGAGGCCGTGACGGACTCCCACGTCGGTGGGCAGGAAGACGTCGGGGTCGCCGAGCGCCCGCATGGCGACGTAGTCGGCGGTCCACGGACCGATGCCGGGCACGTCGAGCAGCGCCTGGCGGACCTCGGCGCGGTCCCCACCACGGGTCAGGTCGACCCGACCAACGGCGACCCGGGCCGCCAGCGCGGTGAGAGCTCGTCCGCGGCTGCGCGGCATCGCGAGGTCCTCGGGCGTGAGTGCGGCCACGGCGTCGGCGGTGGGGAACAGGTGGCCGAGGCCCTCGACCTCGGTCCGGACCGGTTCGCCGGTCGCCGCGACCAGCCGGCCCGCCAGGGTGCGGGCCGCCAGCACGCTCACCTGCTGCCCGAGGACGGCACGGACCGCCAGTTCGGCCCCGTCGACGTGTCCCGGGACCCGCAGTCCGGGGGTGGCCGACACCAGCGGAGCCAGCCACGGGTCCTCGGACAGCGCGGCGTCGACGGCCACCGGGTCGCAGTCGGCGTCCAGCAGACGGCGCACCCGCTCCAGGGCAGCGGCGGTGTCACGCAGGTCGACCAGGCAGAACCGGGCGGTGACGAAAGCGGTGCCGGGGCCGTCCAGGTCGCTCAGGTCCACCTCGACGGTGCCCCAGGCGCGGGGCAGCCGCAGGGTCCGGGCGTAGGTGCTGCCGTGCACCACCTCGACCCCGGGGACCGCGCGCAGGGCGAGGAACTCGAGCAGGGCCTGGCCGGCGAACGGGGTCCGTACCGCCAGGCGCATGCTCACTCCCGCGGTCCCGGTCTCCGCCCGTCCGGTGGTCCGCCCACCCCGCAGCTGGGTGGGTGAGGCGGCGTAGACCTCCCGGAGCGTCTCGTTGAACTGGCGGACGCTGGAGAAGCCGCTGGCGAACGCGATGTCGGCGAAGGTGAGGTTGCTCGACTCGACCAGGACGCGGGCGGTCTGGGCGCGCCGGGCCCGGGCCAGGGCGAGCGGTCCGGCACCGAGCTCGGCGAGCAGCAACCGGTTCAGGTGCCGTGAGGTGTACCCCAGTCGCTGTGCGAGGCCCTCCACGCCCTCCCGGTCGACGACGCCGTCGGCGAGCAGCCGCATCGCCCGCCCGGCGAGGTCGGCGCGCACGTCCCACTCGGGGCTGCCCGGCGCGGCGTCGGGCCGGCAGCGCTTGCACGCCCGGTAGCCGGCCGCCTGGGCGCTGGCGGCGCTCGGGTGGAAGGTGACGTTGCCGGCGGCGGGCGTGCGTGCCGGACAGGACGGTCGGCAGTAGATGCCGGTGGTCCGCACGGCGGTCCAGAAGACCCCGTCGAAGCGGCGGTCGCGCGAGCGGACGGCCCGGTAGCAGGCGTCGGCGTCGAGGTGCGCGGTCTGGTCCATGGCTCCAGCATGCGCGACGCACACCCGCCGGGTCACGCGGAAATCGGACATCGCCGCAGAGCGGGTGGGACCGGGACCGGGCGGCGGGTGCCGGAACAACACGAAGGCCCGGGTCCTGGTGGACCCGGGCCTTCGTGGCTGGTACCCCGGAAGGGATTTGAACCCTCGCTACCGCCGTGAGAGGGCGGCGTCCTAGGC
>JAEWXC010000021.1 GCA_023396115.1 Actinomycetes bacterium
ACCTGTCTCGGGGGCAGGGAGGGGGCGGGGGCCCCGACGGTGGTGACGGTCAGGGCCCCGGCCGGGACGACTCAGGCGGACTTGCGATTCTTCGGCTCGTCCTCGCGCGGCACCAGGGTCGGCGGCACGTCGTCGGTGACCACGTCGGCCCCGACCAGCACCTTGCCGATGTCCCCGCGGGAGGGGACCTCGTACATCACGTGGAGGAGCACCTCCTCGATGATCGCGCGCAGGCCGCGGGCGCCGGTGCCGCGCTCCAGGGCGCGGTCGGCGATGGCGTCGATGGCCTCGGGGGTGAACTCGAGTTCCACGTCGTCGAGCTCGAAGAGCTTCTGGTACTGCTTGACCAGCGCGTTGCGCGGCTCGGTGAGGATCTGCACCAGCGCGGCCCGGTCCAGCTTGGAGACGCTGGCGATCAGCGGCAGCCGGCCGATGAACTCGGGGATGAGCCCGAACTTGGTGAGGTCCTCGGGACGCACCTGCGCCATCAGGTCCTGCGCCTCGCGCTCGGCCTGGCCGCGCACTTCGGCGGTGAAGCCGAGCGACTTCTTGCCGACCCGCTGCTCCACGATGTGCTCCAGACCGGCGAACGCCCCACCCACGATGAACAGGATGTTGGTGGTGTCGATCTGGATGAACTCCTGGTGCGGGTGCTTGCGCCCGCCCTGCGGCGGCACCGAGGCGGTGGTGCCCTCGAGCATCTTCAGCAGCGCCTGCTGCACGCCCTCACCGGAGACGTCGCGGGTGATCGACGGGTTCTCGGCCTTGCGGGCCACCTTGTCGATCTCGTCGATGTAGATGATCCCGGTCTCGGCCTTCTTGACGTCGTAGTCGGCCGCCTGGATCAGCTTGAGCAGGATGTTCTCGACGTCCTCGCCCACGTAGCCGGCCTCGGTCAGCGCGGTGGCGTCGGCGATCGCGAACGGGACGTTCAGCATCCGGGCCAGGGTCTGGGCGAGGTAGGTCTTGCCGCAGCCGGTGGGCCCGATCACCAGGATGTTGGACTTGGCGACCTCGACCTGGTCCTCCTTGCCCTTGCTGCTCATCGGCGCCAGACCGGCCTGCACCCGCTTGTAGTGGTTGTAGACGGCCACCGACAGCGCCTTCTTGGCGATGTCCTGCCCGATCACGTACGAGTTGAGGAACTCGAAGATCTCCCGCGGCTTGGGCAGTTCGTCGAGGCTGACGTCACTGCCCTCGGCGAGCTCCTCCTCGATGATCTCGTTGCACAGCTCGATGCACTCGTCGCAGATGTAGACGTTGGGTCCAGCGATGAGCTTCTTGACCTGCTTCTGGCTCTTCCCGCAGAAGTTGCACTTCAGCAGGTCACCACCGTCGCCGATGCGTGCCACGTCTCGATCATCCTGTCGTCGGCCGGGTCGGGCCCGGGTACTTCCACACAACCTGTTCGACGGTACCCCGTGTCCGCCGCCGGGTGGTGGCGGACACGGGGTCCGAGGGTCGGACCGGGCTCAGCCGAGCGCCGGCACGACCTTGCGCGACTCGATGACCGAGTCGATCAGGCCGTACTCCAGGGCCTGCTCGGCGGTCAGGATCTTGTCCCGCTCGATGTCCTTGCTGACGGTCTCGGCGTCCTTGCCGGTCGCGTCCGAGATCATCGTCTCCAGCAGCTCGCGCATCCGGAGGATCTCGTTGGCCTGGATCTCGATGTCCGAGGTCTGGCCGAAGGTGCCCTCGGTGTAGGGCTGGTGGATGAGGATCCGGCTGTTCGGCAGCGCGAGCCGCTTGCCGGGGGCGCCCGCGGCCAGCAGGATCGCGGCGGCCGAGGCCGCCTGACCCAAGCAGACGGTCTGCACGTCGCACTTGATGAAGCGCATCGTGTCGTAGATCGCGGTCAGCGCGGTGAACGAGCCACCGGGGCTGTTGATGTAGATCTGGATGTCCTGGTCCGGGTTCATCGACTCCAGGCACATCAGCTGCGCCATGACCGCGTTGGCCACGTCGTCGGAGATGGGCGTGCCGAGGAAGATGATGCGGTCCTCGAACAGTTTCGCGAAGGGGTCGATCCGGCGGACTCCGTAGGAGGTCCGCTCCTCCCACTGCGGGATGTAGTAGTTCATGTTCAGTCCTTCCGGTGGGCCGGGCGGCCCTCGTCGGCGGCCTCGCGGGCGCTGGTGACCACCTTGTCGACCAGGCCGTACTCGAGGGCCTGCTCAGCGGTGAACCACCGGTCGCGGTCGGCGTCGGCGTTGACCTGCTCGATGCTCTGGCCGGTGTGCTCGGCGATCAGCTCGAGCAGCACCTTCTTGATGTGCAGCGACTGCTGGGCCTGGATCTTGATGTCCGAGGCCGAGCCGCCCATGCCCGAGGAGGGCTGGTGCATCATGATCCGCGCGTGCGGCAGGGCGTAGCGCTTGCCCTTGGTGCCGGCGCAGAGCAGGAACTGGCCCATCGAGGCAGCCAGACCCATGCCGACGGTCGCGACGTCGTTGGGGATGTAGTTCATGGTGTCGTAGATCGCCATGCCGGCGTCCACCGAGCCACCGGGGCTGTTGATGTGCAGGAAGATGTCCGCCTCGGGGTCCTCGGCCGACAGCAGGAGCAGCTGGGCGCAGATCGCGTTCGCGTTCTGGTCCCGGACCTCCGAGCCCAGGAACACGATCCGCTCACGGAGCAGCCGCTGGTAGACGTTGTCGTCGAGTCCGTACGACGGGATCCCGCCGTTCATCTGGGGGGTGCTGGGAAGGTTCACGTCGACGACACTAGCCGGAACCTCCGACGCAGCCACGCGATGTGGGCCCCTGTTCGCCGACAGCGCACACGGCCCTCCTGCGCCCCTCCGGCTCCGTCCTCCGCAGCCGTGCGCGATTCCCCTCCCCGGTGCCGGTACCGGCGGTGGCCGGGCGGAACCTCGCACCACCACCACACCCGCGCCACGACCCCGGCGACGGGGTGTGGTCGGCTCGGTCGGCGGGCGCCCGGAAAAGCCCGACGGGCGCCCGAGCCGCAGCTCGGACGCCCGTCGGGAACGGCAGGATCAGGCCTCGTCGGAGACCGGCTCCTCGGCGTCGCCCTCGGCAGCGGGCTCGCCCACGGTGCCGTCGGGACGCAGGTTCTTCAGGTCCACCACGTTGCCCGAGGCGTCCTTGACGGTCGCCGACTCCACGATGGTGGCGAGCGCCTTGCCGCGCAGGATCTCCGCGACCAGGTCGGGGATGTGGTTGTGCTCGAACATGTGGTTGGCGAACTCCTGCGGGTCCTGACCGGACTGCTGGGCGCGACGCACCATGTGCTGGGAGAGGTCGTTCTGGTCGACGCCGAGCTCCTCGGACTTCGCCACGGCGTCCAGGATGAACTGGGCGGTGACGGCGTCACGCACTCGGCGCTCCAGGTCGGCCTCGAACTCCTCGACCGTCTGGCCCTCGTCCTCGAGGTACTTCTCCATGGTCAGGCCGGCGTACACGAGCTGCTGCTCGACGCTCTCGCGGCGGGCGTTGAGCTCGTCGGCGACCATCGTCTCGGGCAGCGGCACCGAGACCTTCTCCAGCAGGACCTCCAGGACGGCGTCGCGGGCGGCCGCGGCCTGCTCCAGGCGCTTGCCGTTGGCCAGGCGGACCTTGACGTCCTCGGTCAGCTCCTCGACGGTGTCGAACTCGCTGGCCAGCTGGGCGAACTCGTCGTCCAGCTCGGGCAGCTGCTGCTCGTTGACCTTGGTGACGGTGACGGTCACGTCGACGTCCTGGCCGACCAGGTCGCCGCCGACCAGCTGCGAGGCGAAGGTCTTGGTGTCACCGGCGGCCATGCCGACCAGCGACTCGTCCAGACCGTCGAGCATGCCGCCGCGACCGACCTGGTAGGACATGCCGGAGACCTCGCCACCCTCGACGACCTCGCCGTCGACGGCCGCGGCCAGGTCGATGGTCACGAAGTCACCGTCGGCGGCGGGACGCTCGACCTCGGTCAGGGTGCCGAAGCGCTGGCGCAGCGCCTCGACCTGCTCGGTGACGTCCTCGTCGGTGACCTCGAGGTCCTCGACCTCGGCGGTCAGGCCGTCGTAGGCCGGCAGCTCGAACTGCGGCTTGACGTCGACCTCGGCGGTGAACTCGATCAGCTCGCCGTCCTCGATCTTGGTGATCTCGATCTCGGGCTGGCCCAGCGGCTCGAGGTCGTTGGACTGCATGGCCTCGGGGTAGGAGGCGTTGAGGACGTCGTTGATCGCCTCGTTCAGCACGGCGCCGCGACCGACCTGGCGGTCGATGACCGAGGCCGGGACCTTGCCGCGGCGGAAGCCGGGGACGTTGATCTGCTGGGCGATGGACTTGTACGCCTTGTCGAGGCTCGGCTTGAGCTCCTCGAAGGGCACCTCGACGGTCAGCTTGACCCGGGTCGGGTTCAAGGTCTCGACGGCGCTCTTCACAGGTGTTCTCCTATCGGTGCTGATGCAGGTCGTGCCCGTGCCCGGGCGAGGGGAACCGCGGCTCGACCCTCACGCGGGGATCGGACGAACTGGTCCAGTGGGTCAGCCTACGTCGCCGCCCGCGCCGCGACCGAATTGCGCCCACAGGGCGGGTGCAGCACGCGGTGCGGGAGCGCCGGGCCGGCGGGGTCCGGCGGCGGGCGCGGACGGGTGGGGGTGGTCGGGGCGACAGGACTCGAACCTGCGGTCTCCTGCTCCCAAAGCAGGCGCGCTAGCCACTACGCTACGCCCCGTCGAACGGCCCTCGCCGGTGCCGGCGCGGGGCCCCTCGGAGCGGATGACGGGAATCGAACCCGCGTCATCAGTTTGGAAGACTGAGGCTCTACCATTGAGCTACATCCGCGTGCCCGGCGACGCCGTCGCCGGAGCGGTCACATCGTGCCACACGCCCCAGCCCTCCCCCAACGCGGCACGGCGCGTGAGCGGGCCGAGTGGCGCTCAGGAGCGCTGGACCACCAGCAGGGCCCGGTCGTCGTTGGTGCCGCCGGAGGAGTCGATCAGCGTCGCCGCCCCGCCCGCGAACTCGCCCCGCAGGATCTGGTCGGCCTGCCCCAGCAACCGGTCGATGCCCTCGTCGATGGCCAGCCCGCGGGTCTCCACCAGGCCGTCGGTGTAGAGCAGGAACCCGTCCCCCTCGGCCAGGTGGCCCTCGGAGCCGTGGAAGAACGCGTCGGGCAGCAGACCCAGGATCGGGCCCTCGGTGGTGACCAGCGACCAGGCGCCGCTGCCGTGGCTGTAGTGGGCGGTCGGCGGGTGACCGGCCGTCCAGACCCGGTACTGGGCGGTCTCCAGGTCCAGGCTCAGGTGCACCGCGGTGGCGAACCCCTCGGCCCACTCCTGGCGGAGCAGGAAGTTGTTGGCCGCGGTGAGGAACTGCTCCGGGGGCAGGGCCGCGAGCAGGCCCCCGAACGCACCGGAGAGCAGCAGGGCCCGGGTCCCGGCGCTCTCCCCCTTGCCCGAGACGTCGACCAGGACCAGGTCCAGCCGGCGCCCGTCGTCGGAGCGGCTGGCCACCACGAAGTCGCCGGCGAACGGCGTCCCGCCGGCCGAACGCAACGCGCTCTCCACGGTCCACCCGGCGGGCAGTTCGGGGATCGCGCCCTGCTTGAGGATCCGGTCGCGCAGGTCGACCAGCATCGACTCCCCGGTGAACCCGCCCACGCCCAGCCGGCTGCGGCGGAACGAGGCGAGCAGGATGATGAAGCCCATCGCGAAGATCACGCCCACCGCGGCTGCGGTGCGCACGGTGAACGTGGGTTGGGTGGTCAGGCAGACGGTCAGCACGCTCAGCACGAAGACCACGAACCAGGACAGCTGCCCCGGTCCCAGACTGAGGCTGGCCAGCACCATCGGCAGCGAGAGCAGGATCAACGGGAAGTAGTCCGGGGCGGTCAGGATGCCGACCGCGAAGCCCAGGGTCGCGACCACGAGGAGCAGCAACGTCTCGATCGAGGCGTTGCGGATCAGCCACAACCGCGCGCCGGTAGGCGTCAGCAGCGACCTGCGGCCGCTCATCGTGCCCCCACCCATGCTGTTGTTCCCCTCGTCAATGCTGAGCAGAGCCTACGGCCCGGGACCGGAACCGTGGTTGACAATGCGGACACCAGAAGGAGTTCCTTCCCGCGAGCGCCTCGGTGCGCACCGCCGCGCCGCACACGTGGCAGGGCTGGCCCTGGCGCCGGTAGACGTAGACCTCTCCCCCGTGGTCGTCCCGGCGCGGGTCGCGACCCATCGCCTCGGGCTCGTGCTCGGGGCGGACCGTGTCGATCCGGTTGCGCTCCACCCCGACCGCCATCAGCGCCACCAGGTCGGCCCAGATCGCGTCGAACTGCGCGCGGCGCAGGGTGCGGCCCGGGCGCAGCGGGTGCATCCGGGCGCGGAACAGGACCTCGGCGCGGTAGACGTTCCCGACCCCGGCGATCACGGCCTGGTCCATCAGCAGGTCACCGATCGACCGGTCCGAGCGCCGGATCCGGGCCCAGGCCCGCTCGGGGTCGGCGTCGGCCCGCAGCGGGTCGGGCCCCAGGGAGGCGATCACCTCGGCCCGGCGGCCGGCGTCGACCAGGTCGCACCGGGTGGCACCGCGCAGGTCCGCGACGAGCACCTCGGGCCCCTCTGTCCCGGCCCGTTCGGCGACCAGCCGCAGCCGCACCGCCCCGACCGGGACCGGCTCGCTCGTCAACCCGGTGGTGATCGCCAGGCCCCCGATCAGGCCCAGGTGGATGTGCACGGTGCGCCCGTCGGCGAAGTCCAGGAAGAGGTGCTTGCCGGCGGACTCGGCCGCCTCCAGGACCAGTCCGTCGAGGCTGGCGGCGTCCGCGGCGAAGCGTCCCTGCGGGCTGCTCACCCGGACCGGGCGACCGACGAAGGTCGCCCCCAGGTCATCAGCGAGTCGTCGGAGGGTGTGCCCCTCAGGCATCGGCGCCGGGGGCGCCCTGCAGCGCGGACTCCGGCAGCGGCGGCAGGTCGCCGGTGGTCTCGTAGTCGGCCAGCTGGCCGATCCGGCGCACGTGGCGCTCGTCGCCGGGGAACGGCTCGGCCAGGAACAGTTCCACGAACCGGGTCATCTCCGCCAAGGTGTGCATCCGACCGCCGACCGAGATCACGTTGGCGTTGTTGTGCTCGCGGGCCAGCTTGGCGGTGTCCTCGGACCAGACCAGGGCCGAGCGGATGCCCTTCACCTTGTTGGCGGCGATCTGCTCACCGTTGCCCGACCCACCGATCACCACACCCAGGGAGTCCAGCCCCTCGGCCTGCTCGGCGGCGACACCCTCGGCGGCGCGCAGGCAGAAGACCGGGTAGTCGTCGAGGGCGTCGTAGACGAACGGACCGTGGTCGACGACCTCGTAGTCGTGGTCGAGGAGCCAGTTGGTCAAGTGCTCCTTGAGCTCGAGGCCGGCGTGGTCAGAACCCAGGTGAACGCGCATGGGTCCATTCTCCCAGAGCGGGCCCGCGCAGCGACAACCGGCGGCGAGGATGGACCGGACCGGCGTAACACCCCCGACAGGTGCAGGTGTGAGTACCGAGCACCCCGAGGAGTCACCGATGCCGCACGCCACCCCCGACCCGCACCACGACCGCCTGCTGCGGTGCGCGGCGCCGCCGGTGCCCGACGCCACGCCGGACGAGCTGGACCGGGTGTGGCAGCGGGTGCAGCGCGAGACCACCGGGTCGCCCCGGCCGGGCCGGCGACGGACCCGGGTCGCTGCCGGGGCGGTCGCGGTGCTGCTGGGCACGACCGGCGTCGCTGCGGCCACTGCTGGCGGGGTGCTGTTCGGGGCCCGCACCGGGACGAGCCCGTCGAACGCCGAGGACCTGCGGCTCGGTGGACCCGGCGAGAACCTCGATCCGGGCGCGCCGGACTTCGCGGCCGTGGTGGCCGAGGAGATCGCGGACATCGAGTTCCCCGATGCCCGCAGCCGCCGGATCGCCGTGCAGGCGCAGCTGCCCACCGAGCCCCTGACCGGTCACGCCGACGGCCCCGACGGCTACGGCTACACCCGCACCGGCGTGGTCCGGGCCGACGGGGCCACCGCCGCGATCTGCGCCTGGACGAACGCGTGGGCAGCCGCGGACCGGGCCGGGCGCACCGCCGACAGGGACGCCGCGGCCGCGGTGCTCGGCACGGCCCCGGACTGGCCGGCCGTGGTCGACATCGTGCGGACCCAGCAGGACCCCACCGAGGGCCGCTACGTCTACCTGGACGCCCTGGTCGCCGCCGTCACCGCGGGCGACCGGCGTGGGGCCGGCGCTGCTCTGCGCACCAGCTGGTGTGCCGAGGGGTTGCTGCCGGACTTCCCCGCCGGCGACGCGGCCGCGGGCAGGCGGGCGGGCCGGTGAGCCGGAGCCGCACGCCGATGGACGCCGAGGAGTTCGCCGAGCTGTACCGCACGTGTGCCGGCGACGTCTTCGGGTACCTGCGGCGCCGGGCCGCCGTCGACGTCGAGGACCTGGTCGCCGAGACCTTCACCACGGCGTGGCGGCGGCGCCGCGAGATGCCGCCGCCGCTGCTGCGCCGCCCCTGGCTGTTCGGGGTGGCCCGGACCCTGCTGCTGGCCCCGCGTCGCACCCGCGCCGCCACCGCGGCCGCGGTGCGGGAGGTGGCCGGCCGTCAGGCGGCCGCGACCCCGGCCGGGGACCCGGGGCTGGGCGCGGCCCTGGCGCCGGTCAGCGCGTCAGGTGCTGGCTGAGGAACCCGGCCACCTGGCGCATCAGCGGTTCGGCGGCGTCGAAGGCGTCGGGGTGGCGCCAGATCCCGTGCACCTGACCCAGCACCCGGGTGGCGTAGACCTCGACCCCCTCCTCGCCCAGCCGGCGGGCCAGCTCCTCCCCCTCGTCCCGCAACGGGTCGTGCTCGCAGGTGACCACCGTCGTCGGCGGCAGGGTGCCGAGCCGGGGCGAGCGCAGCGGCGCCAGGTCGGGGTCCAGCAGGTCCTCCGGCGCGGCGGCGTACTGGTCCCAGTACCAGGCCGCCTCGGCACGGTCGAAGCCCTCAGCTGCGGTCTGGAAGGAGTCGCCGCGCAGCTCGGGGTCCAGGAACGGGTAGACCAGCGCCACCGCGGCGAACCGGCCCGGGCTGCGCAGTGCCGCGACCAGGGCCAGGTTCGCTCCCGCGGAGTCGCCGTGCACCGCGACGGGCGCGTCGGCCGGGAGGCCCAGCAGCCCCAGCCCCCCGTCCTCGCCCTCGCCCACGGTCGCGTCGTCGAGCCAGCGGACCACGGCCGACACGTCGTCGGGGGCGGCGGGGAACCGGTGCTCGGGCGGGCGCCGGTAGTCGACGCTGAGCACCCAGGCCCCGGTCCGGTTGGCCAGGCGCCGGGCGCTGGCGTCGTGCACCTCGACGTCGTTGAACACGAACCCGCCGCCGTGCAGGTGCACCACCACGGCGACCGGCGCCGGTCCGGCCGGGCGGTAGGCGCGCACCGGCACCGAGCCCGCGGGACCGGAGACCTCGAGGTCCCGCACCTCGGCCACGTCCTCGCGCGGCTGGGCTGCTGCCTGGGCCCGGGCGGCGGCCCGGGCGGCGGCGATGTCGTGACCGGGCTCGTGGACCTTCGGCTCCCGCGCGTAGGCCTCCACGGCGGCCCGGGCCTGGGGGTGCAGGGCCATCAGCGCGCCATCATCGCGTCGACGGCCACCGCGACCGAGGCGGCGACCCGCCAGTCGACCCGCGGGTCGGGGACGGTGACCAGGTAGCGGTCGCGCAGCGTCACCTGCCGCTCGATCGAGAGCAGCGGCGCCCCGGCGTGGTCGGTGAAGTCGAAGTGGAACCGGAACGGCAGCTCCACGAACCGGCGCAGCAGCGCCACCGCCTGGTTGCGCTCGGTGCCGCTGCCCGCGTACCCGGGGCCCTCGATCTGGAAGGTGGAGCGCAGCAGGCTGGCCCCGAAGTCCTTGCGGAAGAACCCCAGCGGCACGCCCGCACCGTCGATGACGTCGTACCCGGCCGCCAGGTCGATCGCCTGCCGCGCGCCGAACCCGAACACCGGGGTGACCATGGCCTCCTCGGCGAAGAACGTGACCCGCTCCTTGAACGCCAGGCGCTTCTGGTGCGCGAACGCCATCAGCGCGCCGTCGCTGCCGTCCGCGGTCGCGGCGAGCACCCGGTAGCGGTTGGCGGTCATGGCGAGTTTCTGGGCCACCTGGAACTGCGGCACGTGCTGCACGGTCTGCGTCATGGGCGAAACGTAGCGCGGCACACCCGGAGAAGAACCTGAACAACACTCAGACCCGCTCTACCGTGGGGACGTGCGCTACTCCATCGTCACCGCCTTCCAGCCCACCGAGGAGCTGGTGCCCCTGGCCCGGGCCGCCGACGAGCTGGGCTACCACTCGGTCTCGGTCCCCGACCACGTCGTCGACCTGGCCGAGCTGGACACCCCCTACCCCTACACCGACGACGGCCAACGGCGCTGGGACGTCGGCGTCGACTGGCCCGACCCGTGGGTGCTGATCGGCTCCCTGGCCGCGGTCACCACCCGGATCCGGTTCTTCACCTCGATCTACGTCGCCGCCCTGCGCAACCCGATCCAGGTCGCCAAGACCGTCGGCACCGCCGCGGTGCTCTCCTCGGACCGGGTCGCCCTGGGGGTCGGGGTGGGGTGGTGCCGGGAGGAGTTCGACCTGCTCGGTCAGGACTTCGCCACCCGGGGGCGCCGCACCGACGAGGAGCTGGCGCTGCTGCGGGCCCTGTGGGAGCCGGGTTGGACCGAGTTCGACGGCGAGTTCCACCAGGTACCGCGGCTGGTGATGAACCCCACCCCCACCGCCCGCATCCCGATCCTGGTAGGCGGGCTCTCCGACGTGGCGATGCGGCGGGCGGCACGCCACGACGGCTGGGTGGGCGACATCTACACCCTGGACGAGGCCTGCGGCCACGCCGAGCGGCTGCTCCGGTTCCGGCGCGAGGCAGGCGTGGAGGGGCCCTTCGAGATCATCACCGCCCTCTCCGACGCGTTCCTGCCCGAACACTTCGAGCGGGCCGCCGCCGCCGGGATCACCGAGGTGTGGACGATGCCGTGGGCCTACTACCACGGTCTGGAGGCCACCCTGGAGCAGAAGCTGGACGGTCTGGAACGCTTCGCCGCCGAACGGATCGGCTGAGCGGTCGCCGCCTCCCGCTGACCGGAGCGGACCCGGGTGTGACCCGGCCCACGCGCCCTAGGCTGCGCCCGTGCCACCGCCACCGGGCGGGGCGGAGGAGGAAACGATGGGCGAGCCCAGCACGGTGCCGGACACCCGACTGTCCGGCAAGGTCGCGATCATCACCGGCGGCGCCGGCGGGATCGGACGCGCGATGGTCCAGGCGTACGTCGACTCGGGCGCCCAGGTCCTGGTCGTCGACGTCAACGCCGAGGCCGGTGAGGCCCTGGCGGCCGAACTCGGCGACGCGGTGGCGTTCCTCTCCGCCGACCTGAAGGTCGAGGAGAACGCGGCGCTGATCGTGGCCACCGCCGTGGAGCGCTTCGGTCGCCTCGACGTGCTGGTCAACAACGCGCACGCCTCCACCCAGGCGCCGCTGGTGCTCACCACCCAGGAGATGTTCGACCTGTCCTTCGACACCGGCTTCTGGCCGGTGGTGTGGCTGATGCGCGAGGCGTACCCGCACCTGAAGGAGGCCCGTGGCTCGGTGATCAACTTCGCCTCCGGCGCCGGGCTGAACGGCAACCCGAACCAGGCCTCCTACGCCGCCGCCAAGGAAGCGGTGCGCGGGATGAGCCGGGTGGCGGCCAACGAGTGGGCGCGCGACGGCATCAACGTCAACCTGATCAGCCCGCTGGCCCGGACCGAGGGCGTGGCCGCGTTCATCGAGGCGCACCCGGAGATGGAGGAGAAGCTGACCTCCACCAACCCGATGCACCGCCTGGGGGACCCGCGTCAGGACATCGCCCCGGTCGCGGTCTTCCTGGCCAGCGACGACGCCAACTACATGACAGGTCAGACCCTGATGGCCGACGGCGGCGGGATCATGCTCCGCTGAGCGTCCGCCCTGCTGGAACACGAACGAGCCGGCACCCCAAGTGGGGTGCCGGCTCGTTCCGTGTCGGAGCTCAGGCCAGGCCGAGCCGCTCCAGCTCCTCGTCGACCAGCAACGGGTCGAGCTTGGTGAAGACCGGCGCGGGCTTCTCGATCGGGGTCCCGACCGCCACCGGCGCGCGGCCCCAGGCACGCACCCCGGCGTAGTCACCGGTGATCACCGGGTAGCCCGGCCCGCCGTCCAGGTCCTCGACCTCGGAGATCACCGGCAGCGGCTGGAGGTCACCGGCGCCGCCGAGGATCTCGTCGATCCGGTTGGCCGAGAACGGCAGGAACGGGCTGAGCAGCGTGTTCAGGTCGGCCACGCACTGGGTCATCACGTGCAGCACGGTGGCCAACCGCTCGCGCTGGTCCTCGCCCTTCAACGTCCACGGCTCGGAGTCGGTGACGTACTTGTTCACCTCGGCCACCGCGCGCATCGCCTCGGTGATGGAGGCCCGCATCCGGTTGCGGCCGATCAGGTCGCCGACCGTGCCGAACGCGGCCTCGGTGGCGGCCAGTACCGCCTGGTCGGCCTCGGTCAGCTCGCCGGCGGCCGGGATCTCCCCGAAGTTCTTCGCGACCAGGGTCGCGGTGCGGCTGACCAGGTTGCCCCAGCCGGCGACCAGCTCGGAGTTGGTGCGCTGCACGAACTCGCCCCAGGAGAAGTCGGAGTCCTGGTTCTCCGGGCCGGCCGCGGCCACGAAGTAGCGGAACGCGTCGGCCTGGTAGCGGCTGAGCAGGTCGGCCACGTAGATGACGACCTTCTTCGACGAGGAGAACTTGCGGCCCTCCATGGTGAGGAACTCGCTCGAGACCACCTCGGTGGGCAGGTTCAGGTGCCCCAGGGCGTGCTCGGTGCCACCACGGGAGCCCTCCCCGTTGTAGGCGAGCATCTCCGCCGGCCAGATCTGGCTGTGGAAGGTGATGTTGTCCTTGCCCATGAAGTAGTAGGACAGCGCCTCGGGGTCGTTCCACCAGGCACGCCACGCCTCCGGGTCGCCGCTGCGCCGGGCCCACTCGACCGAGGCCGAGAGGTAACCGATCACCGCGTCGAACCAGACGTAGAGTTTCTTGGTGGGGTTGTCGATCCACCCCTCCAGCGGCACCGCGATGCCCCAGTCGATGTCGCGGGTCATGGCCCGGGGGCGGATCTCGTCGAGGATGTTCTGGGAGAACTTGATGACGTTGGGACGCCAGGTGCCCGACGCGTCACGACCGTCGAGCCACTCCCCCAGGGCCTCGGCCAGCGCGGGCAGGTCGAGCAGGAAGTGCTGGGTCTCGACGAACTCGGGCGTCTCGCCGTTGATCCGGCTGACCGGGTCGATCAGGTCGAACGGGTCCAGCTGGTTGCCGCAGGCGTCGCACTGGTCGCCCCGGGCGCCGGGGGTCTTGCAGATCGGGCAGGTGCCCTCGATGTAGCGGTCCGGCAGGGTGCGACCGGTCGAGGGCGAGATCGCCCCGAACGTGGTCTGCTCGACGAAGTAGCCGTTCTCGTGGACGCCGCGGAACATCTCCTGCACCACCGCGTGGTGGTTGCGGGTGGTGGTGCGGGTGTAGAGGTCGTAGGAGATGCCCAGCCCGGCCAGGTCCTCGCAGATCAGCCGGTGGTTGCGGTCGACCATCTGCTGCGGGGTCAGCCCGGCCTCGTCGGCGGCGATCAGGATCGGGGTGCCGTGCTCGTCGGAGCCGGAGACCATGAGCACGTCGTGGCCCGCCATCCGCATGTACCGGCTGAAGACGTCGGAGGGCACACCGAAACCGGCCACGTGGCCGATGTGGCGCGGACCGTTGGCGTACGGCCAGGCGACAGCGGAGAGGACTTTGCTCATGGGAGGTGATCCTAGTGAGCCGGGCCCGGGAGCCGCACAACGGTTTCCCGTGCGGACGCCGCCCGGCGACGCACCTCACACGGGGTCGGCCCGCCCGTGGACCTGCCGTGTCGCCGTGCCGTGTGGACCCGGCCGGCCGCCCCGGTCTCAGGCCCGGTCGAGCCGGCGCTGGATCCGGGCCCGGATCTTGGGCAGACGGTCGTAGAGGTGCTCACCGGGGCAGGCGGTCTGGTTGGTGTCACGGTGCCCGGTGACCACGGGCAGCCGCACCCGCCGCCCCGAGGCGTACCGGTCGCTGCCCTTGGAGGTGATCCGCAGCGTCCCGGTGGCCCGGTCCCGTCCGGCCCGGTGCAGCTTCCAGGCCGCGATCCTCGAGACCGCACCGAGCACGGCCCGCGGTGGTGTGGAGCCCTCGAAGTTGCCGATCACGGCGATCCCGGTGGACTTGTGGTTGAAGCCGAGGGTGTGCGCGCCGACCACGAACTTCGCCGGGCCGCCGCTGCGGCCCACCCAGGACCGGCCGAACCGGTCGACCAGGAAGTTGTAGCCCAGGTCGAACCAGCCCAGGGCACGTGTGTGGTAGCGGTACATGGACCGGATCAGGCCCGGCACGTCGCGCTTGCGGTAGTCGTTGCCCGAGGCGGTGTGGTGCACGTGCACCTGCCGGATGGTGCGCTGGTACACCGGCTCCCCGTTGCGGAGCTTGCCCTTGGCGCCCCACGACTTGCGTGAACGCAGGTGCGGGCGGACCGGCCCCTTGGCCCGCTTGGCCCGCTTGGCCCGCTTGGCCTGCTGGGCGCTGGTGGCGCGGGCCGGGGTCGGGGTTCCGGCCGCGGCTGCGGTGCCGGCTGGGGTGACCGGAACGCCCCGGGAGTCCGACAGCCACAGCTCGAGGTCGGCGGGCTGCTCACCACGCGCGGTGACCTGGACCCGGTCCGAGGCACCCAGCCAGACCAGGTCGGTGCCCCGGCGGGCACGCGACTCGGCACCGTCGGGGGCGTCGCCGGTCGGGGTCAGCGGCACCCAGCGGCCCCACCGTCCCGCACTGCGGCCCCGGACCAGCAGGTCCGGGGTGCCCGGCCCGGTCCAGGTGGCGGCCGCCATGGTGACGTCGTTGTCGACCGTCACGGTGCCGGCCGGACGCGCGGAGGAGCGTCGGGCGGCGGCCGACCAGCCCGTGCCGGACAGGTCCACCCGGGCGGTCGCGACCCCGTCAGCGTGGCGTCGGAGGGTGCCAGCGACCACCGCGTCGGCCTCCGGCGAGGTGGCGCTCGCCGAGGCCACGGATGCCGAGCCGGCAGGTGCTGCGGCGAGCAGCGCCACCCCGGTGGCCAGCGAGGTCGCTGTGGCCACAGTGACGCGCGTGAATCGCGATCGGGTCGCGCGGACGGGACTCCCGAGAGCAGTCATGCTTCCCCATCATGCGCCTCCCGAGGGCTCACGTGAAGTCGAGAGCGCCGGTCCGCGACCGCTTCAACTCGTAGAAGTAGGGCACCTTCGCCACCGCCACGCAGCCGTCCCAGAGCTGGCCGGCGTCCTCTCCCCGGGGGATCGCCGAGAGCACCGGGCCGAAGAAGGCGGCACCATCGATGTGGATGGTCGGGGTGCCGACGTCGTCCCCGACGGCGTCCATGCCCTCGTGGTGGCTGCGGGCCACCGCCTCGTCCAGGGAGGCGTCGTCCATCGCCTCGACCAGCTCGGCCGGCAGTCCGGCCGCGGCCAGGGCGGCCACCACCATCTCGCGCCCGACCGGCACCTGCTGGAGGTGGATCTGCTCGCCCATCGCGGTGTACAGCGGCAGCAGCACCTCCTGACCGTGGTCGCGGGCCGCCGCGACCAGGACCCGCACGGGTCCCCAGCCGGGGGCGAGGAACTCGCGGTACTCGGCCGGGATGTCCTTGTCCTGGTTGAGGTAGGACAGGCTCATCACGTGCCAGCGCACGGTGACGTCGCGGACCTGCTCCACCTCGAGCATCCAGCGTGAGGTGATCCACGCGAACGGGCACATCGGGTCGAACCAGAAGTCGGCGGTGCTCTGCTCACTCATGCGCCCAGTGTGCACCCCGTCGCCGGGTGCCCCCACCCCGGTGCGCCCACCGGTGGTCGAGTCGCTGGACGGGTCGGGACGCGACCCGGCCCGGCACCTCGTGGAGATGCCGGGCCGGGTGCTGTCAGGCAACTGCGTGGCGCGTGCCGCGCGGCACGACCCCCTCCGGGTCGGCCGGGCGACCGGTGCCGGTCACGGGTAGAACGTGGCGCTCATGGTGTTGCCGTCACCGGGCACCACGGCGTTGAGGATCTCGGTGACCCCGAACCCACAGTTCTTGAACTTCCCGAGGGCGTACTCGCCGGAGAAGGTGCTCTTCCCGGCCAGGTCGACCTTGCCACCGATCTCGGTGGTCACGGGCTCACGGGTGCGGCAGTTCTTGCCGACCAGGTTGAGCCACGGCGCGATCACGGGCTTGACCGAGACGATCCGCACGTTGAACGAGGCGGTGGTCTTCGCCTCCATCGTGAAGATGTTCAGCGACCCGGTGATCGGGGCCGCCTGCTCCATCGCGAACGTGACCTTGGCCAGGGGCAGCTTGCCGATGTCGAGGCGCTGCGTGGCCTGGGGCAGCGACAGATCACCTGTCAGCTGGCCCGTGGAGAGGTCGAAGGACCCCTTGAAGGAACCGGTGGGGATGACCACGGTCTGCCCCAGGCTCTTCATGGTGGTGGTCGCGTCGACCTTCCAGTCGATCGGCACCTCGTTGGCCGCGTGGGCCGGTGCCGCCAACGGAACTGCCAGGGCGCCGGCCAGGCCGATCGCGCCCAGGACGCGCGAGAGCGCGCGAGTGTTCTTCATGTGTCTTTCCCTCCCGAGAGACGTGCGTCACAGTGACGCGCCTCCTACCGTGGCGGAGAGTCACAGCGGGTGTCAACGATGGTGCAACTTTGCGTTACATGTTCGTCGTCCCACCGAACCCGCAGGTCACCTGCGCCCCAGCCGGCCCGGGGTGCGAGTGTCCCGACCCCGACCCGGCGTGCACCGGGCGTGCACCGTGCGGGTCCGAGTGACAAGATGCCGACATGCCTGGAACCAACCTCACCCGGGACGAGGCCGCCACCCGCGCCGCTCTCCTGGACGTCACGTCGTACGCCATCGATCTGGACCTCACGACGGGCGACGCGACCTTCGCCTCCACCACCACGCTGACGTTCACCGCGAACCAGCCCGGTGCCTCCACGTTCGTCGACCTGGTCGACGCCGACGTGCACGAGGTCACCCTCAACGGCCGGTCCCTGGACCCGGCAACGGTCTACGCCGACAGCCGCCTGGCGCTCGACGACCTGGCCGCCGAGAACGTGCTCGTGGTCCGTGCCGACTGCCGCTACACCAACATCGGCCAGGGCCTGCACCGCTTCGTCGACCCCGCCGACGGCCGCGTCTACACCTACAGCCAGTTCGAGGTGCCCGACGCCCGCCGCGTGTTCGCCACGTTCGAGCAGCCCGACCTCAAGTCGGTCTTCACCTTCACCGTCACCGCCCCCGAGAACTGGACCGTCGTCTCCAACGCCCCCACCCCGACCCCGGAGAACCTGGGCGGCGGGCGTGCGGTGTGGTCGTTCGCCCCCACCGAGCGCATGTCCACCTACATCACCGCGATCATCGCCGGTGAGTACCACGAGGTGCAGGACGTCTACGAGGGCAAGTACGGCACCATCCCGCTGGGCCACTACTGCCGCCAGTCGCTGGTCGAGCACCTCGACACCGACAAGCTGGTCGAGACCACCAAGGCCAGCTTCGCGTTCTTCGAGGAGCAGTTCGACTTCCCCTACCCGTTCGGCAAGTACGACCAGCTCTACGTGCCGGAGTACAACATGGGCGCGATGGAGAACGCTGGCGCGGTGACCCTGCGCGACGAGTACCTGCCGCGCTCGCGCCAGCCGCGTTCGTTCTACGAGTTCCGCACCTCGGTGATCACCCACGAGATGGCGCACATGTGGTTCGGCAACCTGGTGACCATGCGCTGGTGGGACGACCTGTGGCTCAACGAGTCGTTCGCCGAGTGGGCCTGCTACTGGTGCGAGGCCGAGGCCACCGAGTTCACCGACGCCTGGACCGGGTTCGCCAACGCCCGCAAGCAGACCGGCTACCGCGCCGACCAGCTGCCCTCGACCCACCCGATCGCGGCCGACAACGTCGACCTCGAGGCGGTCGAGGTCAACTTCGACATGATCACCTACGCCAAGGGCGCCTCGGTGCTCAAGCAGCTGGTCGCCTGGGTGGGCCTGGAGCCCTTCCTGGCCGGTCTGCGCCAGTACTTCAAGGACCACGCGTTCGGCAACGCGACCTTCGCCGACCTGCTCGCCGCCCTGGAGAAGTCCTCGGGTCGTGAGCTGAAGGGCTGGGCCACCGAGTGGCTGCAGACCGCCGGCGTGAACACGCTGCGCCCCGCCTTCACCCTCGACGCGGACGGCAACTACGCCTCGTTCGAGGTGCAGCAGTCGGCCGCCCCCGAGCAGCCCACCCTGCGCCGTCACCGTCTGGGCATCGGCCTGTACGACGACGTCGACGGGGCCCTGGTCCGCCGCCAGTACCTGGAGGTCGACGTCGAGGGGGCCAGCACCGCGCTCACCGAGCTGGTCGGCACCGCCCAGCCGGACCTGCTGCTGCTCAACGACGAGGACCACGCCTACGCCAAGATCCGCCTGGACGAGCGCTCGCTGGCCACCGCGCTGGACGGCGGCCTGTCCCGGCTGGTCGACTCGCTGCCTCGGGCCCTGGTCTGGGGTTCTGCGTGGGACATGACCCGTGACGGCGAGATGCCCGCCACCGACTTCGTCCGCCTGGTGGTGGCCAACATCGGCGCCGAGACCGACGCCTGGGGCGTCACCCGGATCCCGGCGATGGCCGCGACCGCCGTGCACTACTACTCCGACCCCGCGCACCGTGAGGAGCTCGTGGCCGAGTGGGAGAGCGGCCTGCGTGGCCTGGTCACCTCCGCCGAGCCCGGCAGCGACCACCAGCTCACCTTCGTGCGCCAGTGGGCCGCCACGGCCCGCAGCGAGGAGGGTCTGGCCGAGGTCGCCGCGCTGCTGGACGGCTCGTGGACCCTGGAGGGTCTCGCGGTCGACCAGGAGATGCGCTGGGGTCTGCTGGCCGCACTGGCCTCGAAGGGCAAGGTCGCCGACGCCGAGATCGACGCCGAGCTGGCCCGGGACAACACGATCTCCGGTCAGGAGCAGGCGGCCGCGGCCCGCGTCGCCCAGCCCCGCCGCGAGGTCAAGGAGGCGGCCTGGGCCGCGATCCTCGACCCGGAGACCCCCAACGAGACCGCCCGCGAGATGGTGCTGTCGGTGTTCCGGTTCGGTCAGGCCGAGGTCACCGAGGGCTTCGTGGAGAAGTACCTCGAGGCGGCCGAGACCGTGATGGAGACCCTCGGGTTCCACAAGGGCTCCACCGTGGTCGAGTACGGCTTCCCCAAGCAGCTCGGCAGCGCCGAGGTGCTGGCCCAGCTGGACGCCTGGCTGGAGTCCTCCCCCGCCCCGAAGACGGCCAAGCGGTACGTCAGCGAGGCGCGTGCCGACCTGGCCCGGGCGCTGACCGCCCAGGCGCGCGACGCCCAGCGCTGACCATGGGCTGAGCCCAGCAACGCCCTCCGCGGGCCCGTCCGGACACCTCCGGGCGGGCCCGCGGTGCTTCCGGCCCGGGTGGGTGCAGGGACGTCAGGTGCCCCGGGGGCCCGGTCGGGGTGGGGTGCGTGCGCGGAGTCCAGAACCGGCCCCGGACGCACAACGGCCGGTCCCCTCGACGGGGACCGGCCGTTGTGGTGACGTGTCGGTCAGCGGGCGTGCTCGGCGAGCAGGGCCAGGCCCCGCTTGAGCCCACCCAGGTCGTCGCCCTCGGCGAACGCGGTCTGCATGGCCATGACCGCCAGCTCGACCTCGGAGTCGGTGAGGCGGCGGGCGACCTCGGTCCCGGTGACGACCTCGATGGCCCGCTTGCTGGGGTCCACCAGGATCAGCACGGAACGGGCCGGGGCGACCAGGCTGGCGTGCAGCCGACGCGCGAACGCGGCAGGCGCCGAGGTGGTGAGCCCACGGAAGACGGAGAACTCGAAGCGTGACGCGGTCTCTGCGGTGCGGATCGCCCGGTCGAGCTCGGCGAGCTCACGGGCGTCGAACTCAGTACGTGCCACTGGCTCCACCGGCAGAGGCGTCCTGCTTGCCCTCCAGCTCGGCGCTGCCCTTGGACGGGCCGCCGAGCCACTGCTCACCGGAGCCCGAGCTGTGCGTGAACCGCTCGCCGCGCAGCAGCGAGGGGAGCAGCGACAGGCCGACGATCACCAGCAGGATCGCCAGCGGCCACACGAGCAGGACCATGAAGCCCTCGCCGCTGCCGATCGGGTCGGGGTCGGACCAGCCCTCGGGGACGTCGGCACCGGCCGGCGACGCGAGGAACAGGGCACCGGAGGCGGCGGCCAGCACGGCCGCGCGGGCGCAGGAGCGAAGGAGCGAAGTGGAGGTCGTCACACCGCGAAGGATATCGGTCCCGCTCGCGGCGTGTGCAGGCGGTGTGCGCGTCGACTTGCTCACACCCCGCCCACGGTCGCACCGGCCCGCCGCGGGCACCTCGCCGCGACCGCCCGCCCGGGCCCTCCCGCCCTCACCACCGGGCCGGTAGCGTCGTACCCCGTGCCTGTTGCCACGACCCTGTTCCTGCCCGCCGCCTCCGGCTCGGGTGACCCCTGCGACCCCGGTGCCCAGGTCTGCGACCAGGTGATGGACCTGACCCGCAGCGCGGACCTGTCCCGGGCCGCGGACGTGCTGATCGGCAAGCCCCTGGCCGTCACCCTGCTGGTGGTCGGGGGGCTGCTGGTGCGGTGGGTGCTGCACCGCCTGGTGGAGCGGCTGTTCCGCAAGATCGGGGCCGCGAACCTGCCGGAGCGCCGGGGCGCCCAGACCGACCAGCTGCGCCAGTCCCGACGGCTGCAGCGCGCCAAGGCGATGTCGAGCCTGTTCCACTCGATCATCACCGGGATCGTGTTCGCCGTGGTCGGCACCATGGTGCTGGCCGAGTTCGACGTGAACATCGCCCCGATCGTGGCCAGCGCCGGCATCGTCGGTGTGGCCCTGGGCTTCGGCGCGCAGAGCCTGGTCAAGGACTGGCTGGCCGGGGTCGCGATGATCTTCGAGGACCAGTACGGCGTCGGCGACGTGGTCGACCTGGGCAACGTCACCGGCACCGTCGAGGGCGTCTCGCTGCGGGTCACCCGGCTGCGCGACATGGACGGCACGGTCTGGTACGTGCGCAACGGCGAGATCACCAAGGTCGGCAACCAGTCCCAGAACTGGGCCCGGGCGGTGCTCGACGTGACCGTCGATGCCGGCGCGGACGTGGCCGAGGTGAAGCAGGTGCTGCGCCGGGTCGCCGGCGAGCTGTGGGAGGACCCCGACTGGAAGGGCGTCGTCATCGAGGAGCCGCACGTGTGGGGCATCGAGGCGATCGAGCCCGACGTCACCGTGCGGCTCACCCTCAAGACCGCGCCGATGGAGCAGTGGCGGGTGGCCCGGGAGATGCGGCTGCGGATCCGCGAGGCGTTCGCCAGCTCCGACGTCGCGGTCCGGATCGGCTGACCCCTCCCCCGGCGATGTTGCCGGGGCTGGGCACAATGGGTGCCGTGACGACCTTCTACGACGAGATCGGTGGCATGGCCACCCTGGAGCTGATCGTCGACGAGTTCTACGCCGGCGTCGCCCAGGACCCGGTGCTCCGGCCGATGTACCCCGAGGCCGACCTGGCACCGGCCGCGGAGCGGTTCACCCTCTTCCTGGCCCAGTACTGGGGTGGCCCGACCACCTACAACGAGCAGCGCGGCCACCCCCGGCTGCGGATGCGGCACGCCCCGTTCCCGGTGACCCCCGAGGCCCGGGACCTGTGGTTGAAGCACTTCCGGGCCGGCCTGGACAAGGCGGCGCTCACCCCCGAGCAGGACGCCCAGTTCTGGGACTACGTCACCCACGCCGCCCAGTTCCTGGTGAACCAGCCCGGCTGATCCCTCCCCGGCGCGGCCGGGTCAGTCCTGGACCACCAGGGAGCGCATCAGCTCGCGCAGCGACTCCGGCGGCGCCACCGAACGCTGGGTGTCGGTGTCGAAGAAGACCATGACGACCAGGCCGCGGGCGTGCACCTCGGAGTCGGTGTCGTCGCTGCTGCGGATCTCGGTCTCGATGGCCACCGACTTGGTGCCCACCCGGACCAGCCGCGAGGCGGCCGTGTACGCCTCGGGACGCAGCAGCATCGGCCGCAGGTAGTCGACGTCGGTCTGGGCCACGACCATCCGGAACTTCTCCGCCCCCGGCGCCAGCGTGGCGAGCCGGGTCATCATCGGGATCCGGGCCTCCTGCAGGTAGGTGAAGTACTCGACGTTGTTGACGTGCCCGTACACGTCGACGTCGGAGAAGCGCACCGCGGTCGGCTGCAGGTGGTCGTTCTCGTGGCTGCCGATCCCCTGCGACCAGCGGGGTCGCTCCCGCGGCTCGGCGGGCTCGAGGAAGCCGGTGAGCACCTCGCGCTCCTCCGGACGCAGCCGGCGGGGGCGTTCGTCGGCGAAGACGTAGGGCGTCAGCAGGGTGGTGGCGCGCAGGTAGACGACCCGGCCCTCGGGGGTCTCGTCGAAGATCTCGTAGGCCATCGTGAACGACGCCGCCCGGATCTCGGTGACCCAGCACTCGATGCTGACCGGCTCGGCGCGGTAGTGCAGCGGCGCCAGGTAGGTGACCTCGTGACGGACCACGACCACCCCCTCGGCCAGGTCCGCGGCCCGACTGTCGGGCGCGTGCAGGCGGAGCATGTCGACCCGCGCCTCCTGCATGTAGTCGACGTAGACCACGTTGTTGATGTGGCCCAGCAGGTCCAGGTCGGCCCACCGCAGGGGGCACCGGTAGAGATGACGCACCCCCTCATCGTCCCACCCGCGGGCCCCGGTGTCGCCGGGGGCTCCCCAACGGCCCCCACCGCCCGTACGGTGGAAACCCATCCGCGACAAGGAGGACGTCCATGCCCGAGGCAGTGATCGTTTCCGGAGCCCGCTCCCCCATCGGCCGCGCCGGGAAGGGGGCGTTGAAGGACTTCCGACCCGATGACCTGACCGCGCAGATGGTCCGGGCGGCGCTGGCGAAGGTTCCCGGCCTCGACCCGCACACGGTCGACGACACGCTGCTCGGTTGCGGCCTTCCCGGCGGCGAGAGCGGCTTCAACATGGCCAAGGTCGTCAACGTGCTGTGCGACCTGGACCGGGTCCCCGGCGCCACGGTCACCCGCTACTGCGCCTCCTCGGTGCAGACCACCCGGATGGCGTTCCACGCGATCCGGGCCGGTGAGGGCGACATCTTCATCTCCGCCGGCGTCGAGACCGTCTCCCGCTTCGCGCACGGCACCTCCGACCACTGGCCCGACACCCACAACCCGGTGTTCGCGCCCGCCGAGGAGCGCAGCGCCCAGCTGGCCGAGGGCGGCCGGGACTGGACCGACCCGCGTGAGGCGGGTCAGCTGCCCGACATCTACGTCGCGATGGGGCAGACGGCCGAGAACGTCGCCCGGCTGCGTGGACTGCGCCGCGAGGAGCTCGACGAGTTCGCGGTCCGCTCGCAGAACCTCGCCGAGAAGGCGATCGCCGAGGGCTTCTGGGCCCGCGAGATCACACCCGTCACCACCCCGGACGGCACCGTGGTGGACGCCGACGACGGCCCGCGGGCCGGGGTGACCCTGGACGCGCTCGCCCAGCTGCAGCCGGTCTTCCGCCCCGACGGCGTGGTCACCGCGGGCAACTGCTGCGCCCTCAACGACGGCGCCGCCGCCGTGGTGGTCATGTCCGACACGAAGGCCGCCGAGCTCGGCGCCACCCCGCTGGCCCGGATCGTGGCGACGGGGGTCTCCGGACTCAGCCCCGAGATCATGGGGCTGGGGCCCGTCGAGGCGACCCGGAAGGCGTTGGCCAGTGCCGGGATGAGCATCTCCGACATCGGCCTGGTCGAGATCAACGAGGCGTTCGCCGCGCAAGTCGTGCCGTCCTACCAGGATCTGGGCATCGACCTCGACCGGCTCAACGTCAACGGCGGCGCGATCGCCGTGGGGCACCCGTTCGGGATGACCGGCGCCCGGTTGCAGAACACGATGCTGAACAGCCTGGAGTGGCACGACAAGTCCACCGGGCTGATCACCATGTGCGTCGGTGGTGGCCAGGGCATGGCGCTGATCCTGGAACGCCTCTGACCCGTTCCGGTGCCCGGCGGGCCGGGTCCGGGCCGGGTCAAGGCAGGGTGGTGGGCGGGTTCCGTGCCGCGCCCGCGAGCCGGTCCTGACCGGTCCCGGGCCGGCGTTCCGACTAGGGTGCAGCCCATGACGGAGCGAGAAACCCGCTGGCTGGACGCCCCGCAGCAACGCTCGTGGCGGGCACTGGTCGTCGGCACGACCCTGCTGATGGACCGCCTCGACGACGACCTGCGGGCACAGTTCGGCATCTCGCTGACCGAGTACGAGATCCTCGTCCGGCTCTCGGAGAAGCCGGGGGCACAGCTGCGGATGGCGCAGCTGGCCGACGCGCTGGCCCACAGCCGCAGCCGGGTCACCCACACGGTGAAGCGGATGGAGGACGCCGGACTGGTGACCCGCTCGACCACCCCGGAGGACGGTCGTGGGGTGGTCTGCTCGATGACCGAGGCCGGGTGGAGCCTGATCCGTGAGGCGGCCCACGCCCACGTCGACGGGGTGCGCCAGTACCTGGTGGACCTGGCCGACCCGGACGACTTCGCCGCCCTGGGGCGGGTGATGAACGCGGTCACCGACCGGTTGATCTCCGCCCACCCGGAGATGGACCTGCGCTGACAGCCCTGTCGAACGGCACCGGGCCCCGACCAGTCGGTCGGGGCCCGGTGCTGTGGGACGCCTCGTGCGGGGGCGGTGAGCCTCAGTCGCGGGTGAGGCGGCGGTGGGTGACCCGGTGCGGGCGGGCCGCCTCCTGGCCGAGCCGCTCGATCTTGTTGGCCTCGTAGCTGGCGAAGTTGCCCTCGAACCAGAACCACTTGCCACCGTCGGTCTCGTCGCCCTCCCAGGCGAGGATGTGGGTGGCGACCCGGTCCAGGAACCACCGGTCGTGGGAGGTGACCACAGCACAGCCCGGGAAGTCGAGCAGGGCGTCCTCGAGGCTGGAGAGTGTCTCGACGTCCAGGTCGTTGGTGGGCTCGTCGAGGAGCAGCAGGTTGCCGCCCATCTTCAGGGTCAGGGCCAGGTTGAGGCGGTTGCGCTCACCACCGGACAGGATCCCCGACAGCTTCTGCTGGTCGGGACCCTTGAACCCGAACGAGGCGACGTAGGCGCGGCTGTTCATCTCGAAGTTCGCGACCTTGATGAAGTCCAGCCCGTCGGAGACGACCTCCCAGACGTTCTTCTTGGGGTCGATGCCGCCGCGGCTCTGGTCGGCGTAGGAGATCTTGACGGTCTCGCCGACCTTCAGCGAGCCCGAGTCGGGGGTCTCGTCGCCGGTGATCATCCGGAACAGGGTGGTCTTGCCGACACCGTTGGGACCGATCACACCGACGATGCCGGCCCGCGGCAGGGTGAAGGAGATGTCGTTCCACAGCGTGCGGCCCTCGAACCCCTTGCTGAGGTTGCGGGCCTCCAGCACGATGTCGCCCAGACGCGGCCCCGGCGGGATGTTGATGTCCGCGGTGTCGATCTTGCGGGCCTTGTCGGCCTCGGCAGCGAGCTCCTCGTAGCGGGCCAGACGCGAGCGCGACTTGGTCTGGCGGGCCTTGGCGTTGGAGCGCACCCACTCGAGTTCCTTCTCGAGCATCTTGGCGCGCTTGGCGTCCTTCTGCCCCTCGATCTTGAGGCGCTCCTTCTTGGTCTCCAGGTAGGTGGAGTAGTTGCCCTCGTAGCCGTGGATCGAGCCGCGGTCGACCTCGGCGATCCACTCGGCGACGTTGTCGAGGAAGTACCGGTCGTGGGTGATCGCCATGACGGCGCCCGGGTAGGACTTGAGGTGACCCTCCAGCCACTGCACCGACTCGGCGTCGAGGTGGTTGGTGGGCTCGTCGAGGAGCAGCAGGTCGGGCTGCTGGAGCAGGAGCTTGCACAGCGCGACGCGGCGGCGCTCACCACCGGAGAGGTTGTCGACCAGGACGTCGGCCGGCGGGCAGCGCAGCGCGTCCATCGCCTGCTCGAGGCGGCTGTCGATGTCCCAGGCGTTGACGTTGTCCAGGAACGTCTGCAGGTCCCCGGTCTCGGCCATCAGGGCGTCGGTGTCGGCGTCGGGCTCGCCCATCTCCATGTAGGCGTCCTCGAGGCGCTTCATCTTGCCCTTGATGTCGGCGACGGCCTCCTCGACGTTCTCCAGGACCGTCTTCCCCTCGGTCAGCGGCGGCTCCTGCTGGAGCATGCCGACGGTGGCCTCGGGGTCCTTGATCGCATCGCCGTTGTTGGGCTGGTCGAGCCCGGCCATGATCTTGAAGAGCGAGGACTTGCCGGCGCCGTTGGGGCCGACGACACCGATCTTGGCGCCGTGCAGGAACGAGAGGGTGACGTTGTCGAGGACGACCTTGTCACCGTGGGCCTTGCGCACGTTGCGCAAGGTGAAGACGTATTCAGCCATGGCCGCCACCCTACCGTCGGGCGCCCGTGTCACCGACTCGGCAGCCCACCCCCGGACCGGGCGCCGGGAGCCTGCCCCGGCTCAGGCCGCGGGCGCCTCCGGCACCGGTTCGACCGGCTCCGGCTCCGCCTGCTCGGCCGAGGTGGTGACGCCCGGCCCGACCGGGTCGCGCGGGGTGCTGCGGTCCCGGGTGAAGCTCGCGCGCCCACGGCTCAGGTCGTGCCCCAGGGTGCTGGCCACGAGGACGTGCTCGCTGCCGGGGGTGCCGTCCGCCTTGGTCCACTCCTCCGCGACCACGCGGCCGTGCACCACGACCGGGTCGCCGGTGTGCACCGACTCGGCCACGTTGCCCGCCAGGCCTCGCCACGCCTTGACCGTGTGCCACGCGGTGACCCCGTCGCGCCACTCCCCCTCGCGCAGGTGCCGCGGGGTGCTCCCGACCCGGAGCGTGACCACCTGCTGGCCGTCGGCCACCTCGCGCACGTTGACCGAGCCGACCCATCCGCTGATGGTGATCCAGGTGTCGTTCATCGCCGTCCTCCTCACCCACCCCGGCCTCTCCGGGATGGCGAGGTCCACTCCACCGCGCTGCTCCGACACGCAGCGACCGGCTCGGCCGTGCCTGGGGAGAGCTCACCGGAGGCGGATGCTGTGGACAGCCAGTGGCGTCGGGGTGGCAGCTGACTCCACACAAGCGCCCGGTCAGCGCCACGTAAGTGCCCGGTCGGCGTCGCACAAGTGCCCGGTCAGCACCCACTAGTGCCCGGTCGGCGTCGCGGAACTGCCCGGTCAGCACCACGTAAGTGCCCGGTCGGCGTGGGAAGAGGCGCCGCGGTGGGTCAGGCGCGGGCGGCCTTGAGGCCCTCACGAACCTGGCCGTAGGCGGCCAGCTCGGCCCGCACGGGCTCCAGGACCAGTTCCTCGGCCACCTCGTCGAGGCCACGGCGCAGCCGCTTGTCGGCGGTCCGGGCCCGGGAGGAGGCGGTGGCCCCCACCAGCACCCGGCAGACCACGGCCAGCAGGATCCCCCACCCGATGCCACCGAGCAGCAGGACCGTCGGCACCGCCACCGCCCCGAGCTTCGGGGTCGGCAGTTCGGGCAGACGCAGGTACTCCCCGACGGCCAGGCCCAGCAGCCACACGCCGCCGACCACGGCCGCCACCAGCAGCAGCCACTGCAGCACCCGGACCAGGCTGGCCCAGACCGGGATCCGGGCCACGCCCAGGTCGGTGGCGCCCAGGGACTTGTCGAGCCGGTCGCCGGCCTCGTCGAGGCGGGCCACCGAGGCGGCCCGCACAGCGCGGGTCCACGGCGGGGTGAGGCCGGTCGAGACGTCGTCGGCCAGGGCACGGACCTCGGCGTCGAGCCGGGCGCGCTGCACCCCGGTCGCCTCGGGCACCGAGGTGCGCGGGGTCCGGACCAGCTCCCGGCCCCGGTCGTCGAGGTCGAGGTGGAGCCGCTTGAGCGGGTCGGGTCGGAACTTCGAGAACCAGGAGACGACCGGCCAGCCGGTGGCCCGGTTCGCGCGCATCCGGGTGGCGTCCTCGACGGCCTTCACCACGGTCGGCACGCCGGCCGCCTCGGCCAGCGCGTCCTGCAGGGCACGGGCCCGTTCCTTGGAGACCTTGGGCGTCGCGGCGTCGCCGGAGACCTCGGCGATCCGGTCGGCGGCCGCGCGCAGGTCGGCCTCCATCCGGATCCGGGTGGCCTTCTTGGCGTCCACGCGGGAGCGGATCTGGCCCTTGAGCTCGTCGATCCCCCAGCCCTGCTTGGCGCTGACGCCGATCACCGGCACCCGCTCCAGACCGTCGGCGTCCAGCAGCCGGCGCACGTCGGCCAGCATCGCCTCACGGCGGTCCTCGGGGATCCGGTCGATCTGGTTGAGCACCACCACCATGACGTCCTGGTGCTCGGTGAGCTGGGACAGGTAGCGGTCGTGGATCGCGGCGTCGGCGTACTTCTGCGGGTCCAGCACCCACACCAGCAGGTCCGCCAGGTGCACCAGGCGGTCCATCTCCAGGTGGTGGGAGACCTCGGTGGAGTCGTGGTCGGGCAGGTCCAGCAGCACGGTGCCGGCCAGCGCCTTGTCCTCGCGCCCGGTGGAGAGCATCGAGTCGCGGGTCACCTGGTGGCGGGCCGGGATGCCGAGCCACTCCAGCAGCTCGCCCGCGCCCTCACTGCCCCAGACGCAGGCCGTGGTCCAGGAGGTGGTGGGCCGACGCACGCCGACCGAGGAGAGCTCCAGGTCGGTCAGCGCGTTGAAGGTCGAGGACTTGCCGGACCCGGTGGCACCGGCCAGCGCCACCACGGTGTGCTGGGCCGAGAGCTTCAGGCGCCCGGCCGAGCGCTCGACCACGGTGGTGACGTCGTCGAGCAGGGTGTCGTCGAGGCGACCCCGGGCGGCGTCGAGCGCCTGCTCCAGACCGGAGACACGTGCACCGAGGTCGGGTCCTGGCGAGACCAACTTCTTGGCCCCCTCGATCAACGACGACATGAGCTCCCTCGCAGTGGCGCCACGGGCGTGGCGACGGTGGTGTCCGGTGGCTCCACCCTAGTCGGCGACCGGCTGCCGCGTGGCACTCCGGCCCACCCCGCGACGCACGCCACAGGGCGGGGCCGGGGCGGACCCGGGCGCCGGGTGTGCGGCCACCTCGCGGCAGCCCCCGGGTCAGGAGCCGGTCGAGGCGGGCTCCGGACCCTCCGGGCCGTGACCGGGCAGGTCGGCCGGCATCCCGGCACGGTCGTCGTCGGCGGCACCGAGCACGCCGGTCCCCGAGCTGTTCCGCTTCGCCTCGTAGCGCAGGTCGTCGACCCGGCGGACCGCCTGGCGCACCTGCTCGGGACCGTCCGCGGCCACGCCCAGGGTGTCCAGCAGGTCGGTGAAGCGACGCTGCTCGGCCTCGAGCAGCGCGGTGACCCGGCGTTCCAGGTCGGCCCGCGCCCGCTCGGCCATCCGCCGCACCGCCTGGTCGCCGAAGACGGCCTCCAGCAACTTCTGGCCCAGCACCGCCGAGCCACCGGCGATGCCGACCTCGGCGCCGGAGAGTCCCAGCGTGTGCGAGAAGACCACGATCATCAGGGCGACGCCGAGACCGTTGACCCCGAGCGCCAGGAACCGGGCGGTGGAGCGCTTGTCCGCACCCTCCTCGCGCACCATGGCCAGCACGTCGGACTGCCAGTCCCGCACGGCCTGCTCGGCCCGGCGGCGCAGGTCGCGCGAGGCACGACCCAGGTCCTCGCCGGCGTCGTCGAGCAGCACCTGGCCCGGGGCCAGCGAACGCCACGACGCAGCGGCGGCCTCGGCGGCGTTCTCCGCGTGCTCCAGGATCAGGGTCTCCAGGCCCGACTCGACCGCGACGGTGACCCGCTCGGCCTGCAGGGGCTTGCCCCGGACGGCGTTGACGATCCGGTCGCGCAGCCAGCCGACCTTCGTCTCGAGGGTGCGCAGCAGCTCGCCGGTGCCGACGAACTCCTGCCAGCGGGCCAGCACCTCACCCTTGAGCAGGGTGCCGTCGGCCGACGCCGCGACGACCTGCTCGATCGAGGCGCCGTAGGCCTCCCGGGCGTGGATGTCGAGCCGCTCGACCATCGCCACCTGCGCCTCGGCGGCGTCGGCGACCCGGTGGGCCTGACCGGCCACGCTGCGGATCGCCCCGTCCAGGGTGCGGCGCACCACGGCGCCACGGGCCTCGGCGTCCCCGGCCAGGCGCTTGAGCCAGACCCGGATCTCGACCACGTTCAGCGGTGGCAGCAGCCCGTTCTCGTCGATGCGGCCCTCGTGCACCACGAACAGCGGCGAGTCCTTCAGGCCCCGGCTGGCCAGCATCCGGGCCAGGTGGGTGGAGACGGTCTCGACGGCGTCCTCGGGCGTGCGGTCCAGCACCACCGCCACGGCAGTGGAACGCTCCGCGGCCTTGCGCAGGAACTCCCACGGCACCTGGTCGGCGTACCGGGCGGCCGAGGTCACGAAGAGCCACAGGTCGGCGGCGGCCAGCAGCTGGGCGGCCAGGGTGCGGTTGCTCTCCTCGACCGAGTCGATGTCGGGGGCGTCCAGGATCGCCAGCCCCTTCGGCACCGTCTCGGAGGAGACCAGCTGCAGGGCGTGCGGGTCGTCGGTGGAACGGCTGACCCGCTCCAGGTCGGGCAGCAGCCGGTCCTGGCCGAACCAGGTGGCGTCCTCGGGGTGGTGCACCAGGACGGGTGAGCGGGTCGTGGGGCGCAGCACCCCCGAGGCGGTGACCCGGTGTCCGACCACCGAGTTCACCAGGGTCGACTTGCCGGCACCGGTGGAGCCACCGACCACCGCCAGCAGCGGGGCGTCGATGGTCATCAGCCGCGGGATCACGTAGTCCTCGAGCTGGTCGACCAGCTCGGTCCGGGTGGTCCGCGGCTCGGCGACACCGGGCACCTCGAGCGGGAGCTGGGCGCCCTGCAGGGCGCCGCGCAGGCGCACCAGGGCGGTGAGCATCCTGGTGCTGTCGCTGGCGGGGGTGCCTGGGGAGGCGTTCATCGGGTGGGTACCACCTGTCCGGGGAAGGCGACGTGGGGTCTCAACTGGGCGAGCCGGACCATGTGGTCCTGGCCGCGCAGGACGAAGTCGGTCGGCGGGGTGCCGCGCAGGTAGCGGTGGTGCAGGAAGCCGAGCTCGACCGCACTCTGCTGGTACTCACGCATGTGGCGGGCCGCCTGCGGGCCACCGTGGGCCAGGGCGAAGCGCCGGCTCTCGCGCCGGGCCCTGAGGTCGACCAGCCAGGGGATGTCGGTCTCGGGCAGCAGACCGTGCCGGGCGGCGTCGGCCAGGGCCGCCTCGAGCATCACCTTCTCGTTGCCGCGGCGGAACAGGGCGAAGCCGATCAGCAGCACGAACACCGGCGCCATCACCACGACGTAGACCAGCACGAAGCCGCCGAACGCCCCGGTACTGGCGGCGTTCCACAACGCGTGGGTGAGCACCGCGACCACGTAGCCGACCACCGGGGCACCGATCCGGCCCAGCGGGGTGCGGCTGGCCACCGCCACGCCGACCCCGATGCCGATGAAGGCGGTGAACAGCGGGTGCGCGAAGGGGCTCACCAGGCAGCGGAGCACGAAGGTCCAGGCCAGCTCCCCGCTACCGCCGGGGCCGACCCCGGGGGTGCCGTCGTAGGCGCTGGCCAGGTAGAGGATGTTCTCGGTGAAGGCGAACCCGACGCCGATCATCCCGGCGTAGACGATGCCGTCCAGGATCCCGTCCAGCTCGTGGCGGCGCCACCACAGCAGGAACAGCAGGAACAGTCCCTTGGTGGCCTCCTCCACGACCGGCGCGGCGACGGTCAGGGAGAGGTACTCGTCCATCGGCACCACCAGGCCGCCCAGGCCCTGCAGCAGCAGCGCGGCCGCGGTGGCCACGAACGCACCCCACAGCAGCCCGGCCGCGAGCAGCGACCGCGGCTCCGGTTCGTACCGGTCCAGCCACAGCAGGCACCCGACCACGGGGCCGACCGGCAGCGCCGCCAGGGCGGTCGCCACGACCACCGTGGAGGAGGCTCCGGACAGGCCCACGACGAGCGCCATCACCAGGGCACCGACCAGGACGAGGACCGACACGAGGACCGTGAAGGCCACGCTGTCCCGACTACGCCTGTGCATGTGGCGCATGCTATCTGCTGGGCCTGCTGTTGCGTGCGTCGCGGCGTACAGTGGAGGGGTGAGCGAGCAGACCCCCGGCACCACCGAGCCCGACACCCTCCACACCGAGTCGCACGACCCGGCCGTGCCCGCGGCCTACGCCGCGTTCATGCGCACCGGGTGGGGTGACCGCGAGCTGGACCTCCCCCGCCACCCGGTCGCCGACCCGGCGGCTGCACGGCGGGCCCGGCTGGCCGAGATCTTCCCCGGCGAGCGTCTGGTGGTGCCGGCCGGCACGTTCAAGGTCCGCTCCAACGACACCGACTACCGGTTCCGTCCCGACACCGCCCACACCTGGCTGTCGGGGAACCAGACCAGCGACGCCGTCGTGGTCGTCGAGGACGGGGAGTCGGTGCTCTACGCCCGGCCCCGCTCGGACCGCGAGAGCGACGAGTTCTTCCGCGACCGCCAGTACGGCGAGCTGTGGGCGGGGCGTCGCCCCTCCCTGGGCGAGATGAGCGACTCGCTGGGCATCGAGGTGCGTCACGTCGACGAGCTCGACGCCGCGCTGACCGGTTCCTCGGCCAAGACCCGCGTGCACCGTGGCGTCTCGCAGCGGGTGGACTCCGCGTTGTCCACCGACGCCACCCGCGACGAGGAGCTGTCCCGGGTGCTCTCGGAGCTGCGTCTGGTCAAGGACGACTGGGAGCTCGGCGAGCTGACCGAGGCCTGCGACATCACCACCCTCGGCTTCACCGACTCGGTGCGCGAGTGGGACCGGGTGCTGGAGTTCGGCGAGCGCTGGATCGAGGGCACCTTCTTCCGCCGGGCCCGCGCGATGGGCAACGACATCGGCTACGACTCGATCGTGGGCGGCGGCGCGCACGCCACGACCCTGCACTGGATCGACAACACCGGGCCGATCGTCCCCGGCGAGCTGGTGCTGCTGGACATGGGCGTGGAGAACCGCAACCTCTACACCGCCGACGTCACCCGCACCATCCCGGTCAACGGCACCTTCACCCCGTTGCAGCGCGACCTCTACACGCTGGTGCTCAACGCCCAGCAGGCCGGCATCGACGCGGTCCGTCCCGGGGCGCCGTTCCTGGCCGCGCACCACGCGGCGATGGAGGTGATGGCGCACGGCCTGGGCGACCTCGGGCTGCTGCCCGGCACCGTGGCCGAGGCGCTCGACCCGGAGTCGAAGGTCTACTCGCGCTGGACCCTGCACGGCACCAGCCACATGCTCGGCATGGACGTGCACGACTGCGCCAGCGCCGCGCCGGAGGTCTACCCGCGCGGTGACCTGGCCGAGGGCATGGTGCTGACCGTGGAGCCGGGCCTGTACTTCCAGACCGACGACCTGCTGGTGCCCGAGGAGCTGCGCGGCATCGGCATCCGGATCGAGGACGACATCGTCGTCACCGCCGACGGGTCGCGGAACCTGTCCGCGGCGCTGCCCCGCGACCCCGACGCGATCGAGGAGTGGATGGGCGGGCTCATCGGTGGCTGACCCGGCCCCCGCCGGATCGCTGCTGGAGTGTCCCCACCACGCCGCCGGTCGGTGCCGCTCGTGCACCTGGCTGGGGGTGCCGCTGCCCGAGCAGGTGGCGCGCAAGGTCGCGCACGCCCGCGCCCTGGTCGACCGGCCGGGACTGGTGTGGGAGGACCCCGTCACCCAGCCCGGGTCGGGGTTCCGGAACAAGGCCAAGATGGCGGTGGCCGGGACGCTCGAGAACCCGACGCTGGGGCTGGTGGCCCCGGACGGGACCGGCACCGACCTGCGTGACTGCGCCCTGCACTCCCCCGCGCTGATCGCGGCGATGGAGCCGCTGGCCCGGTTCATCGGCACCGCCCGGCTGACCCCCTACGACCTGCCCACCCGTACCGGCGAGCTCAAGCACCTGCTGGTGACCGCCTCGGAGGCCGGCGAGCTGATGGTCCGGTTCGTGGTGCGCTCCCGGGAGGCCGAGACCCGGATCCGCAAGCACCTGCCGACGCTGCGGAGCTGGCTGCCCGGGGTGCGGGTGGTGTCGCTGAACGTCCAGCCCGAGCACAAGGCGGTGCTGGAGGGGCCGGTGGAGATCGTGCTCAGCGACGAGGTCGCGCTGCCGATGCAGGTCCGCACCGGCCAGTTGCTGCTGCGCCCGCAGAGCTTCTTCCAGACCTCCACCGCGGTGGCCGCCGAGCTGTACGCCACCGCTGCCCGGTGGACCGAGCCGCTGGCGCCCGGCACCGTGTGGGACCTCTACTGCGGGGTCGGCGGGTTCGCCCGGGCCCTGGCCGCGCCGGGTCGCGAGGTGCTGGGGGTGGAGATCTCCGCCGAGGCGGTGGCCGCCGGCAACGCCGACGCACCCGAGGGGGTGCGCTTCACCGCCGGCGACGCGACCGCGTTCGCCCGCTCCGCCGAGGTGGTCCCGGACCTGGTGGTGCTGAACCCGCCGCGCCGGGGCATCGGGGCCGAGCTGGCCGGGTGGATCGAGGCCAGCGGGGTGCCGCACGTGCTGTACTCCAGCTGCCGGGCGGAGACGATGGCCGAGGACCTGGCCGTGATGGCCTCCTACACACCTCGGCGGGCCCGGGTGCTGGACATGTTCCCGCAGACCCCCCACCAGGAGGTGCTGGTGCTGCTGGGTCGCTGACCTCCAGCAGTGCCTCCACGACCCGCTGACCAAGCCCCTCGACACCGACGCGTGACCCTGCACCAGATGGCTCGTTGTGCCTACGCACGCGGGTTCGTGACCCCCGTCACGGTGATCGCGAAGTGGCCCGGGTGCTGTCCATTCCCGGGAATCGCGCTCGGGCGTAGGGCCACCGCTCAGAGCGGTGGACGAACTGGAAGGGATGATCTGCATGCAACGCAGTTGGACGAGGATCCTGCTCTCTTTCGCCGTGGCCCTCGGCTTGTCCGTGGCCTCAGCCGGCTTCACCAGCCCGTCACACGGGGCCACCACGACCGCATCGCCGACGATCTCCGGCGAAACATCCATGGCCAAGTCCGGCACCTGTGCGAAGCAGCGCAAGCGCACCACGAAGACCAAGCGCGTGGTGACCAAGCGCAAGAAGCAGGTCAGGAAGGCCAAGCGGCAGCACCGCCACCACGCGGTCAAGAAGCACAAGAAGCAACTCAAGAAGGCCAAGGTGCGCCACAAGAAGGCCAAGAAGGCCCTCAAGCGCTGCCGTCGCGCCCAGAACCACGGCAACGACGGGCCCAGCACGGCCAGCCCGATCCAGGCACTCTGCGACGCCGGCCTTCCGCAGCCGATCTGCGACGCGCTGGCCGGCCTGGCCCCCGGAGGCGACCCCGCGGACCAGATCCAGACGCTCTGCGACAACGGCGTTCCCCAGGAGGTCTGTGACGGGCTCGCCCAGCTTCTCCAGACCGACCCGGGAGACCCTGGTTCGGCGGTCGATGCTCTGGTCGACCTGCTGGGCGGGATCGTGGGCCAGTTGCCCGAGCCGCTCGGCCCGGGTCTGGCCGACCTGTTGGAGGCCCTCGCCGGGTCCGGAGTGCCCACGATCCCGGGACTACCGGCACTCCCGGCTCCCTGAGTCCTGCTCACGGGAGGAGATCGACGGACGGCCGCCGGGAACTACCCGGCGGCCGTCGCCGTGTCCCAACGGTGGGCACACGCTCGTGTCCCCCGGAGGTGGTCGACAGTCTTCGCCCGCTCGACACCTGAACCTCCTGCCGACCCCGTGCCGGCGGCCGGGACGCCCTGTCCGTCGAGCAGCCACCCGAGGAGGACCCCGTGTTCTGGACCCAGCACGGCGACGGGCGCACCGTCGACGCGACCGACATCGTCAAGCCCGGGGAGCGGCTCACCTGGCCGCGCACCGTGGGCCTCGGCGCCCAGCACGTCATCGCCATGTTCGGCGCGACGTTCCTGGTGCCGCTGATCACCGGCTCCCCGCCCAGCACCACCCTGCTCTTCTCGGGCCTGGGCACCCTGCTGTTCCTGCTGCTCACCAAGAACCGGGTGCCCAGCTACCTGGGTTCCTCGTTCGCGTTCCTGGGTCCGGTCGGTGCCGCGATG
>JAEWXC010000063.1 GCA_023396115.1 Actinomycetes bacterium
TGGCTCTTCTGACTGATCCGTGGGTCATCGGCCGGGCAGCAGCGGTCGGTGTCCGCCTAGGTTGAGCATCGCGAGGCCGATGAGGGCGTCGGGTGAGCGGAATCCGAAGGCCACCCTGGTGATGAGCCGGATCTTGGTGTTGACCGATTCGATGAGGCCGTTGGATAGGCCGTGGTCGATGGCGGCGAGGATCTCGGCGCGGTGCTTGGTGATGCGCTGCTGGAGCTTGACGAACGATGCGATCCGGCAGCGCCGTGCCCACGCGACCCATCGGTCCAGCGCCTCGGCGGCCTCGTCTGCTGGGAGCTTGAAGACGGTACGCAGGCCTTCTTTGAGCAGATAGGCGCGGTAGAGCCGAGGATCAGTCTTGGCGATCCACGCAAGCTTCGTCTGCTGCTTGTCGGTGAGGTTCTCGGGGTTCTTCCACAGTGCGTAGCGGGCGTGCTTGAGAGCGCGAGCGTGTCCGGTTGCGACCGTAACCGCCCGGCCGTTCTGCCAACCGGCGGGGCGGGTGTGGCCCGCGCGTCTGGCCTGGTTCCAGGCGTCTCGTCGCACGGCGTCGAGGGCATCGGTGGCCCAGCCGACGACGTGGAAGGGGTCGGCGCACCGGACCGCGGCTGGGCAGCGTCGCCGCACAACGTCCGCGATCCAGTCCGCGCCGTCGGCTGTGACATGGGTGATCTGGGCGCACCTGCCTTCGCCGGAGGCTTCCAGTGCGTCGAAGAACTCCTCGAGGGTGGCGCGGTCGCGTCCGGCCTTGGCCCACACCAGCCGGCCGGTGTCGTGGTCGACCACGACGGTCAGGTACTTGTGGTTGCGTTTGTAGGAGATCTCATCGATGCCGATGCGGCGCAGTCCGGCGAAGGCGTCGATCCCTTCGGCGGTGTCGGCCCAGACCCGGGCGATGATCGATCCCACGGTCCGCCACGCGATCCGCATCAACTGGGTGATCGCGGACTTCGAGCACTGGGTGGCCAGCCAGGCGACCTGCTGGTCAAAGCTGAACGTGTGACCGGCCGCGTGACGCGCCCAGGGCACATGCCGCACCGTCGGCCCGTGGACCGGGCAGTTGACCCTTGGCGCGTCGGCCTCGAGGAAGACCTCGACTGTTCCGAGATCCAGGCTTCGCCACCGTCGGCGTCCTTCTCCGTGGTCGTACCAGGCGGCTCTGGTGCCGCATCGTCCGCAGCGGCCCCGAGCAGCTCGCCGTGGTCGCACGTGCGCGATCACGATGTCCTCGACCTCGCTGAACTCGATTGCCTCGATGACGGTGTTCTCGACGCCCAAGAGGGCGCGCCATAGGCTGGCGTTTCGCACGCCGTTCTCCGTTCCGTGGTTCCTGACTCTCGACAAGCCAGAAACCTAGAGCGGGAACGGCGTGCGGCCATTCAGACGCGATCAACCACCCACGGAAGCATCAGATGAGCCGGTATTCTTGGGTCATGACCATCTCTGGCCCTGCAGCGCTCAGTCTTGACCGCACGAACGCAGAGCATTTTGCTGAGTGGTTCGCCCTGCTCGCCGACCCCACTCGGGTGCAGCTGCTCCACACCCTGTCGACCTCGCCCTCGGGGGCGATGCGGATCGGCGACCTGGCCGAAGCGCTCGGCATCAGTCAGTCCACCTGTTCTCACCACTGCCAGGTCTTGAGGAAGGTCGGCTTCGTCGTGGTCGACAAGGTCGGTACCTCCAGCATGGTTTCGGTCAATCCGGCTTGTTGCACCGGATTGCCGCATGCTGCCGACGTCGTGATGGGCACGTTGTCTGCACCGCCTTGTTGCCCCTCGGACCTTCCTGTCGATGTGGCCACACGTCCGGTGATCGACGAGGACATGGCCACTGTCCTCGCCATCTATGCCGAAGGCCTTGCCACTCGCAACGCCACCTTCGAGACCGCGATCCCGACCGCCGAGCAGTTACGCAGCAAATGGCAGCCGGGGATGGCGTGGGTCGCCGAACTCGGCGGCCAGGTCGTGGGCTGGACGGCGATCCAGCCCGTCTCGGAGCGTGCGTGCTACGCCGGAGTGGGCGAGACCTCCGTCTATGTCACTGAGACCGCTCGCGGTCGTGGCGTCGGGAAGGCATTGCTGTTCGCCCAGGTCACCGAAGCCGACCAAGCTGGCCTGTGGACGCTGCAGACCTCGATCTTCCCGGAGAACCGGGCCAGCCTCGCGCTGCACCGCTCCGCCGGGTACCGCACCCTGGCAGTGCGGGCTCGCGTTGCTCAACTCGATGGCGTCTGGCGTGACACCGTCATGCTGGAACGTCGCAGCGAAATCAACTGATCCGCCAGATGACGACACCTCCTTTCCCAGACGACGTGGCTGTCGTCGTCATCGGCGGCGGACAAGCAGGACTGGCCACCGGCTACTACCTGCGCAGGGCTGGCCTGATGCCTGGCGTTGACTTCGTCATCCTTGACGCGGCCGAACAACCCGGTGGCGCCTGGCCAGGCATGTGGGACGGACTGCGGCTCTTCTCCCCCGCGACACACTCCTCACTTCCGGGGTGGATGATGCCACCCTGGGACGACGCCGCCCGGGGATTTCCCCCTCGCGACCACGTCGTGGACTACCTGAGTCGCTATGAAGAGCGCTACGAATTGGCAGTGCAGCGACCCTGTCGGGTCACCGCGGTCGGTCGGTCGGCCGACGACGACCCGACCGATCCACTCGTGGTCCGCACGCGGGAAGGCGATGTATCTGCCCGTGTGGTCGTCTCGGCTACTGGCACGTGGGCCCGTCCCTTCTGGCCGCACTACTCGGGCGCGGACACGTTCACCGGACAGCAATTGCACACCGTGCAGTACCGCCGACCCGAGGACTTCGCCGGACGGCGGGTGGCGGTCGTGGGTGGCGGGAACTCAGGCGCACAGGTCCTGGCCGAGGTTTCAGCGATCGCCGACACCTTGTGGGTGACCAACCGGCGGCCACGCTTCTTGCCCGACGAGGTCGACGGTCGCGCCTTGTTCGCCGCGGCAACCCAACGGGTTCAGGCGTTGCGCGATGGAACTGATCACCCGGGTGTCGGGGGTCTGGGTGACATCGTCATGGTTCCCAGCGTCCGTGCTGCTCGGGAGCGTGGCGCACTCAAGGCGGTCCCGATGTTCAGCCGCTGACGCCGACTGGTCTGGTGTGGCCAGATGGCACGCACCATGAGGTCGACGTCATCATCTGGTGCACCGGGTTCCGGCCCGCGCTCGGGCACCTCAGGGGTCTGCGTCTCGGAACCGCGGGCGGGCATTATCGTCTCGGCGGGCCAGCAGGCACCCAGTCCCTGGATGAACCACGGCTGCACCTGATCGGGTACGGCGACTGGGCTGGCGCAGCGTCAGCGACCCTGATTGGAGCTGGGCGGACCGCACGCGATACGACCCGCGTCGTACTGGACCAGCTGCGTATGTAGAGCCCGCACTGTTTTCGGTTGCTGCGGGATACTTCAGCTCGTCACAGCAGGCGTTCGAAGCACATCCGCGAGTTGATCGAGCGCACCGGGCACCAAGGCATAGAACGACCAGGTGCCCCGCTTGCTTCGTGTGAGCAATCCCGCATCGACCAGGATCTTGAGGTGGTGCGACACGGTCGGCTGCGACAAAGCGACCGGTTCGGTCAGGTCGCAGACGCAGGCCTCGCGGTCCTCGTGCGCGGCAACAATCGACAGCAGCCGCAAGCGCGTCGGGTCACCGAGGGCCTTGAACTTGGCCGCGAGCGTCACCGCGCTGTTGACGCTCATCGCCTCACCGACGATCGGCGCGCAGCATGGGTCAAGAGTTTCGATCACTTCAGTGGCCATGGCCCCAGTATGACCCATGCATTGACAAGCGTCGATGGACCGCTACTGTTTGGCTTGATAGACGTTCATCGATGGATGTGAACGCGGGGTGAACAACCCCGTGAACGCCCAGCCGCCAAAGGACCACCGTGACCCAACAGACCCAGACGCCGAGCAACGACGCCGACGTCATCGCCAAGCTCTCGACACTCGACAGGTACCTGGCCGTCTGGATCGGCGTCGCCATGGCGGCCGGCCTCATCCTCGGACGCACCTGGCAGGGGCTGGTCGACGCGTTGGAGTCGTTCACCGTCGGGTCGATCTCGGTGCCGATCGCCATCGGCTTACTGGTGATGATGTACCCAGTGCTGGCCAAGGTCCGCTACGACGAGACCCGCCGCGTCACGGGTGATCGCCGGTTGCTCGGCGCGTCACTGGTTTTGAACTGGCTGGTCGGTCCAGCGCTCATGTTCGCCCTCGCCTGGCTGCTTCTGCCCGACCTGCCCGAATACCGCACGGGTCTGATCATCGTCGGCCTCGCCCGCTGCATCGCGATGGTCATGATCTGGAACGATCTGGCCTGCGGCGACCGTGAGGCCGCCGCCGTGCTGGTGGCGATCAACTCAGTGTTCCAGGTCTTCGCGTTCGCTGCCCTGGGCTGGTTCTACCTCCAGACGCTCCCCGGTTGGCTGGGCCTGTCGACGACGAGCGCCGAGTTCTCGATCGGCGCGATCACCGCAAGCGTGCTTGTCTTCCTGGGCATCCCACTGCTGGCCGGCTTCCTCACCCGCGTGGTGGGCGAACGGACCAAGGGCCGTGACTGGTACGAGGAGACGTTCCTGCCACGCATCAGCCCCTGGGCGCTCTATGGCCTGCTGTTCACAATCGTGTTGCTCTTTGCGCTGCAGGGCGACGCCATCACCAGCAATCCATTCGACGTCGTACGCATCGCGCTACCACTCCTGCTCTACTTCTCGATCACCTTCGTCGTCGGCATGTTCGTCGGCCACGCCTTGCGCCTGGGCTATGCCAAGACCGCCACGCTCGCCTTCACCGCGGCCGGCAACAACTTCGAGCTCGCCATCGCGGTCGCCATCGGCACCTTTGGCGCCACCTCCGGCCAAGCACTCGCGGGTGTCGTCGGCCCCCTCATCGAAGTGCCCGTCCTCGTCGGCCTGATCTACGTGGCCCTGTGGTCACGCCGCTTCTTCACCCCCACCGGAGACCAGACATGAGCACCCTTCACCATGACGGCACCGCCCCCACTGCGCACGAAGCCACCGTCGATGACTTGACCTATGCCTACGACGGCGTCTTCGAACGCGCACACGTTGAGCGGGCAGTTGCGACCGCCCGCGAATCACTAGAACCGAACGCGGCCATCCGCACCTATCTGCCGATCCTCGTGCGCCGCTATGCCACCGAACTGTTGGCCGCCGAAGCTCAAGCGAGCGGCGTACGACTCAAGGCAGTGCCGGAGATCCTGTTCGTGTGCGTCCACAATGCCGGGCGCTCTCAGATGGCGGCCGCGATCGCCGAACACCTCGCACCTGGTCGCGTTCACGTCCGTTCGGCTGGATCTGCTCCGACCGGCGAAGTCAACCCCCACGCCATCACGGTGCTCGCCGAGCGTGGCATTGACCTGACGACCGCCTACCCCAAGCCGTTGACCGACACGGTCCTGCACGCGGCCGACATCATCGTGACCATGGGCTGCGGCGACTCCTGCCCGATTTTCCCCGGCAAGCAATATCTCGATTGGGACGTTGCTGACCCCGATGGCGCCACACTCGACGAAGTCCGCGACATTCGTGACGACCTCCAAGGACGCATCACCAGTCTCCTGCGCGACCTCGACCTCTGACCCCGACAGACACCGAAGGAAACCCACATGACCGAAACCACTCGACCCAGCGTCCTGTTCGTCTGCGTCCACAACGCAGGCCGCTCCCAGATGGCCGCCGGATTCCTTACCCACCTCGCCGGCGACAAGATTGACGTCCGCTCAGCGGGCTCGATGCCCGGCGACCAGATCAACCCTGTCGCCGTCGACGCGATGAACGAGGTCGGCATAGACATCACCGGCGAGCAGCCCAAGAAGCTCACCGACGACGCAGTCGCCGCCTCCGATGTCGTCATCACGATGGGCTGCGGCGACGAGTGCCCTTACTTCCCTGGCAAGCGTTATGAGGACTGGGTCCTCGCCGATCCCGCCGGCCAGGGCATCGAGACGGTGCGCGAGGTACGCGACGAGATCAAGACGCGCATCGAGACCCTCATCGGCTCGCTCCTCCCGGCCGGCCAGTGAGGAACGTGGCCATGAGCACTTGGCAGTCCAACGACAGCGTGCGCAACCTCATCATCATCGGGTCCGGACCCGCGGGCTACACCGCGGCGATTTATGCGGCCCGCGCCAACCTGGAGCCGTTGGTGTTCGAGGGCTCTGTGACGGCTGGTGGTGCCCTGATGACCACGACCGATGTCGAGAACTTCCCAGGATTCCCCGAAGGAATCATGGGCCCGGTACTCATGGACAATCTGCGCGGCCAGGCCGAGCGATTCGGCGCTGAACTCGTCACTGACGACGTTACCGAGGTGGAGCTGACCGGTGACGTCAAGGTCGTCCGGCTCGCCGACGGCACCGAGCATGTGGCGCGCGCCGTGATCCTCGCGATGGGTTCGGGCTACCGCAAGCTCGGTATCGAGCGCGAGGACGAGCTCGCGGGCCACGCACCGCGAGGATCCTCAGGCATGCCCCAACTGGCGATGCGCCTCGCAAGTAGCGGTCAGGTCAACATTATGCTTGGCGCTGCGGTCAACGACAATGCACCAGATCCCAAAGCGCGAGATCTCTCACGCCCCGACCGATGACGAAGCGCCACCGGGCTCCAATACCAGGAGGGAACCGTCATCGTTCGCAACGAACAGCACCTCTAGATCTCCTGACCGACCAGTGGCCGGCATCTCCCGTTCGGCAAATCCGCGGAGGTATGGCGCCCAGTTGAGAAGCTCGCGAACTTCAGTCGAGCGGTACACCACATCGATCCGTCTCTTAGGCGCTTCCAGCCTGAGCGTCGCGAGGCCACTGAGCAACGAAGCAATTCGACGCTCAAGGTCTGACAGTTCAGTGGTGTCCTTCTCAAGTTCCCGACTGAACCGCGACAGCGTCGCGGTGTCGCGCAGGTGCTCTGCAGCCTGGAGGATCGACACCCGACGCTTCATTGAAATGGCGAAGACCGCCATCCGAAGCCTCGCCTCGAACTCGCCGCCACTACGTCCTAGCCCCGGGAAGAGCCGCTGTAGATCCTGCGGGGTTGCAGCACCCTTCAGACCGTCCAGCGAACGTTCCCACTCACCGACTCGGCGCTCAGCAGTCGACACCGCAGTATCGATCCGGTTCACCGCAGCATCTAGACCAAGCGACTGGCCAAGCCGTCCTTCGTCGGCAAGCAGGGCCGTCGCCTTACTGATCGCGCCAACAGCGCCGTTCAGTTCGTCGCGCTCCTTGTCAAGCTCGCCAGTCTTAAGCTGGTTGAGGATGTCTTCCACCCGCCCGAGGGCAGCGCGACGTTCCTCCTCTGCGTAGATGCTGCCGGCCGTGGCCGCAAGGAGAAGGACGACCGGGGCCGCAGCAATCGCGACGCCGACAGCACCGGCACCTGCAGCCGCAGCGGCACCACCAGCAGCCGCACCGCCGCCAGTCCCTGCGACCACAGGAACGAATCTCGTGTGCCCGACGATGTCCTTCGCTCCCCTAACTGCGGAGTACACACCACCGTCCTTCGCCGCCATTTGGCGAGCGGCCCCTGACGCCAGCGGTCCCGCGAGCTTCTCCGGGATGACCATCTTGTAGAGGACTTCCGTGGTGCCCGCGGCCACCTCGACCGACGAGGCCTGCCGCGTCGTCCCGATGATCTCGGACACAGACTTCGCTAGCGGTGAGCCCGCGGTGACGACGCGGGACCTGCCCGCCAATAGCTGGGGTTCGACGGCGTAACGCTCGAGAACAACCGGTGGGTTGTCAGAGAGCGCTACCAAGGCGGAACGAAGCCGATCAAGCCGGTCAGACGTGAGCGCATCCTCCCCGTCGAACAACTTCTCCAGTAAGCCGTCATCAGGGCCTCCCGAGGACAGCGTCCAGATCGGCACGATCTTCTCGTCACTCACTCAATTCACCTTCCCGACTGAGGCCACTGCACGAAACCGTCTCCAAATCCGACGTAGTAGATTCAAATGACGGCGTGTAGGCGGCCTCATCTTCTCGCGCCCCTCCGACTCTATGGGCACCACCATGCTCAGCGTCGCAATTCCAGCCCACGCTCCGCCCCTAGAAACTGTTCAAGACGGCCCCTCAGTCAGCGGCGACGGGACCCCGCGGCGGATGAACGTCCTTCGAACGTGGTGAGTAGTCAGGATGTGGCGAAGGCATGAAGACCAAAGGGGGGGGGTATGCGTCCTGACCTGCGCAAACGCTTAGAGGTATGGGCGTACCCCCAGCCCTACCGTCTGGTAAGGGGTACGAAGTCGGATACGGGTTCTGAGGATCGTCGAGCCCATGACCGATGCGACACTCCATGCCACCAGCTCTCCTCGCTGGTCGCCGGCGCTGATCTCTGACCTGGCTCAGTCTGCGACACCCGCGGACGCTGCGGCGGTGCTCGCGTCTGCGGGCGTTCCGGTGTTCCCGTGCGTTCCCTTTCACAAGAACCCGCTCACAGAGCACGGGTTCCCGAGATCGTGACCTACGGCACGCTGCGCGCCGACGGTGAGCATGCGCAGGGGATCGCTATGGACATCATGGTTGCCGGCGACCGCGCCTGGCAGGTCGCGGAGTTTCTCCGGGAGTATTACTCCGAGTTCGGGGTCAGCTACGTGATTCACGCCCAGCGGATCTGGTCGGTGGAGCGCTCTTCAGAGGGTTGGCGCGCGATGGAGGATCGCGGATCGGTGACCGCGAATCACTATGACCACGTCCATGTGACGACCTACTGATTCCCCGGAGCAACCGCGCTCATCGGGTCGTGATGGAGACGGGGCCCGAGGAGAACCGGAGTCAGCTCCAAGGGTTCTCCAGCCCGTCCATCCGTGGGTAAGCGTGAGGGCACGCCGCTGCGGCGGCAAGCGCGACGTGTGTCTACTATTGCGTCTAGTAGATGGTGTTCTGACGAAACGCGGTAGGGGTGGTGGTGACGGCGGACGTGGCGGACCGGGGCGCCCGGCCATTGCCCTCGTGGGGGTGGGGTCGGTGGGCTTGGCGTGAGCTGACCTCGATGCGCACCGCCGTGGCTCTGCTCGGACTCCTCGCATTCGCGGCGATCCCGGGATCGGTGCTGCCGCAACGCAACGTCGCCACCGATCCGGCGGCGGTGCCGCAGTTCATGGCCGAGCACCCGAGGATCTCGCCATGGCTGGACCGGTTGGGGCTGTTCGAGGTCTACGCCTCGCCCTGGTTCGCCGCCACGTACGGTCTGTTGCTGGTCTCGATGACCGGCTGCGTCCTCCCCCGCTGCGTGCGGCTGTGGCGGGAGGCGCGGGCCGAGCCACCGAAGGCCCCACCGCGGCTGGACCGGTTCGAACACCACCGCGAAACCTCGCTCGACGCCCCGGCAGGCGTCGTGGTCGCACAGGCCGCGGCCACCCTGCGCGGCCGCGGCTATCGCGTCGTCGTCGACAGCGAGCCCGACGTGCCCTGCACGACAGGTGAGACGGGTGAGACAGTGCCCGGCCAAGCGAAAGCACGGGCGGAGGTTCGCGCGGAGAAGGGCTATGCGCGGGAGATAGGAAACCTGGCCTTCCACCTCTCGCTGCTGGTCCTGCTGGTCGGCGTGGCTGGCGGGAAGCTGTTCGGCTTCGAGGGTCGGGTCGCGCTCGCCGAGGGCGACACCTTCACGAACATGGCCTCCTCCTACGACGCGTTCACACCGGCGTCGTTGGCCGACGTCGACGGACTGACCCCATTCTCGATGACCTTGGAGGAACTCGAAACGGCCTTCGCGCCAACCGGGCCACGAACAGGCGAACCCCGGAAGTTCGACGCACAGGTCACCTACCGCACTGAGGACGGCGCGGAAGCCTCCACCAGCATCGCGCCGAACCAGCCGCTGGACGTCGATGGCACCAAGCTGTTCCTCAGCGGTCACGGGTACGCCCCCAGGGTGACAGTCCGCGACGGCAAGGACGAGACCGTGTTCTCCGGGCCGGTCATCTTCCTTCCCTCCGACGGTTCACTGACCAGCGACGGCGTCATCAAGGTGCCGAACGCGAAACCGACCCAGCTGGGTTTCGAAGGTCTGTTCCTGCCCACCGGCACGCCAATGGGCGGCGATGTCTCGCAGTTCCCCGGACTGCTCGCACCCCGTCTGGACCTGGTGGCCTACTCCGGCGACCTGAGCATGGACACCGGAGTGCCGCAGTCGGTGTACAGCCTCGACAAGACCAGTCTGACCGAAATTGAGAGTCAGAGCCTGCGGATCGGCGAGACCATGCGGTTGCCCGACGGTGCCGGGTCGGTCACCTTCGACGGCGTCGCCCGGTTCGGCAACTTCCAGGTCGCCTACGACCCGGGCAAGGAGATTGCCCTGGCCGCAGCTGTCCTCCTGCTGATCGGTCTCACCGTCTCCCTCACCGTCCGCCGTCGACGGGTCTGGGTCCGCGTCACCCAATACCCCGACCGGGAGGGCGTCCAGGTGGAGACCGCCACGCGGTCCCTCACTCGCAGATCCGCACCGAGCGAGGACACAGACAAGCTCATGCAGACCCTGAACCGCCTCGCCCCCGACCTCGCCCCCGACCTTGATCCCGACCTCGATCCCGAGGCCGTGAGGAGTCTCTCGTGAACATCGCCGCGCTCTCCGACAACCTAGTGGCCCTCGCCATCGGCATCTATGCGGTGGCCTTCACGGTGTACGCCGCCGATCTGGCCAAGGCCCGCACTGGCGCCCGGTTCGGCGCCCGAACTCGCTCCACCACACCCGCCGCGGTGACCGGGTCGGCGAATCCCGTCGACTCCCCCGTCGCCGTAGACCCAGATGGACCGCCCGAGGACGTGGCGGCCCCCGACGTGAACTCGTTGCTCGACCGCAGCGACCGCAGCGACCTCAGCCGGACCGCGCTGATAGCGGGGCGACTTCTCACCATCGCCTGCGGCGTGAACATCGCGGCCGTGGTAGCACGAGGGGTCGCCGCGGGGCGGGCGCCGTGGGGAAACATGTACGAATTCGCCATGGTCGGCGCCGCTGCCATCGCCACCGCATTCGTCGTCGGATCGCGGCGCCACCGGATTGAGGGTCTCGGGATCGGAGTTGCCGGACTGGTCCTAGTGTGCCTCGGGCTCGCCGTCACCGTTCTCTACACGCCGGTTGATGCGCTGATCCCCGTCCTCAACTCCTACTGGATGGTCATCCATGTGGCTGCGGCCATCGTCGCCGGCGGCGTGTTCACCATCGCCGCCCTCGCCTCGGGAGCGTTCCTGATCCAGCGGCGCCGCGAACGCGCCAACGACTCCACATCGGGCATTGACGCAACCAGCCGCGGGACTGGTACTGGGTTGAGGTCGGAGACGCTGGAGCGAGTCTCCTACGGGCTGATCGTGTTCGCCTTCCCGATCTGGACCTTCGCCGTCATCGCGGGCGCGGTATGGGCCGAGGCCGCCTGGGGCCGCTACTGGGGCTGGGACCCCAAAGAAACGTGGGCGTTCATCACCTGGGTGTTGTACGCCGCCTACCTCCACGCCCAGTCCACGGCCGGATGGCGCGGAACCCGCGCAGCATGGTTTAGCCTCCTCGGCTACGCGGCGTTCCTGTTCAACTTCGTCGGGGTCAACATGTGGATCTCCGGCCTGCACTCCTACGCCGGAGTGTGACCCGGTCGTGACCGGACCGCCGCTGTCAGCGGCACCTCGTGATCAGATGCCCCATGGTGACAGAGGGCAGCCATGAGCTGGTGGGAGATCATCGCCATATTCGTCGGCATCCCCGTCGCCGTCTGCGTGGGTGTCGGGACACTGGTGTTCTGGTTGACTGAGAACCGGGTGCCCGACGGACTCGCCGCTGCCCGCGAGCAGGACTCATCCTCCGCGACAGCGGCAGCCCAGAACGAACCCGGGGATCAGCCTGAAGCCACGCCCCAAGATCGGTCTGCAGATCCGTCCGCCGAGCATGGCCCCATCGTCGATCCCGAGGGCGATGGAGAGTGCGGCGGGATGTACGGCGACACGCACTGAGACACCAGTCGACCCGCGGCCCTCGCCCGCAGCCATCAACTGATGCGCGCAGCTACCAGGTCACTTCGTCGCAGTTGGCGGTGCGCTTCTCCTCGACCTGCAAGGTGGCGTGCTCGATGAGGTAGTCATTCCGCAGGATCGTCTGTGCGGCCACCAATGCGGGTTGCCCTTGAGCGTTGTCGTGGAGGACCAGATGGGCGGTGGCAACATTCATCCCCGAGGTGAGGGTCCAGGCGTGCAGGTCGTGCACGTCCTTCACTCCGGGCACCGAGGCCAAGGAGTCCGCGACCGCGTCGATGTCCAGGCCAGCGGGCGCGTGCTGCCCGAGCACCGCGAGGACCTGGCGGCCGAGCATGACCGCGCGCACCGCCACGAAGGCGCCGATCGCGAACGCGACAGCGGTGTCCCAGTACCCCTCGCCGGTGGCGGCGACGAGACCGGCTGCGGCAAGAACCCCGATGCTGCCGGCGGTGTCGGCGACGACCTCCAGGTAGGCGCCCTTGACGTTGAGCGAGTCCTTCGCTCCGGCGCGCAGCAGGACCAGTGCGGCCAGGTTCACCAGGAGGCCGAGAAGGCCGACGATTAGCATGGCGCCGGTGTCAACCTCGGGGTTGGTGCCCAGGCGACCAATCGCCTCGATGACGACGTAGGCGGCGACGCCGAGCATCAGCAGAACGGCGAGCCCGGAGGCGAAAACCTCGGCTCGGTAGGAGCCGTAGGTGCGGCGGCCGGTGTCGTCGGTGCGGGTGGCGATCTTGGTCGCCACGAGCGCGGCCCCCAGGGCGACGACGTCGGCGGCCATATGGCCAGCGTCGGAGATCAGGGCGAGGGAGCCGCTGATGATGCCCGCGACAAGCTCGACGACGAAGAACATTGCGATGAGTCCGAAGGAGACCGCTAGCCGCCACCGGTACCGCGCGCCCGCGTGTCCCGTGAGCTGGCCCCCCTCCTGAGGTCCATGCCCATGCCCATGCCCGTGACCGACACCCATCCCGATGTGCCCTCCTAGTCGACCGCTGTCTACGATGGAGCATAGTAGTTGTCCGTGAACGGCTGGAGAATCCCCTTGACCGTCAAGCCCGTGCACCCGAGCCTTGCCCTGCTAAGTGGCTTGCTGGTTTCGATGGTCGCGTCGGTCCTCGTCTTCGCCATGCCCGCCCCACCCGCAGCGGCCCACACCGACCTGGTCGGCTCGGACCCCGCCGCCGACTCGACGCTGCGCGAGGCCCCGGATCAGGTGACGCTGCGGTTCAACGAGCCGATGGAGCCACGGCTCTCGAAAGTCGCCCTCACCACGCCTGACCAGGACGCGGCGGAGCTGCCCGTGACGGCGGGCTCGGAACCGACCACCCTGGTGGCCGACCTCCCCGGCGAAGGCATGACTGGCGGCGCCTGGGAGGTCGCCTACCGGGTCACGTCCGCCGACGGGCACCCCGTCCAAGGGACGCTGTCGTTCACCGTGCGCCCTCGCGCGAACGCGGCCACCGAGGACCCCGAGGACACAGAGGGCAACGCATCAAGCGACGACCCCGCCGATGCCCGAGGGTCGGAGGAGAACGCGTCCTCTGAGCCAGCCGATGGTGCGGCATCAGGGGGTGGCGACCAGACCAGCGACGCGCGAGAGGACGATGGCGCGGGATCGTGGCGACTTGTGGCGCCCGTGCTCCTTGGCGGCTTTCTGCTCCTGCTCGCCGCACTGCTCTTGGTGACCCGGTTCACCCGGGTGACACCCGTCGAGTCGATCGACGGCACGCCTGCCGAGACCACCACCGGAAGGGCTGACGCAGAAGCCGGCCACGGGGTGGCCGACACGCGGACGGACGCCGAAACAGTCGAGGCCAACTCCGAGACAGACGTATCAGAGCCCGATCAGCCAGACCCCGACGATGCCCAGCCGAACCGCGCCTGATGACCACGCGGTCACCGGCTCCCCGGTGATCGGCAGCGGTACTAGGCGCGCCGCCGGCCTGCTGCTGCTCACGGCTCTCGCGCCGGGTGTCGCGCTGGGGCTGCTGTTCCTCTCCGACGGCCTGGCGGCCACCAGCCTGCCGGGGCTGCCGGACTCGGGGTCCGTCACACGGTGGAGCCTGCCAGTAGTGCAGGCGGTACGGGATGCCAGCGCGACGGTCGCGGTCGGGGTCGTGGTGCTCGCGGCCACCTGCCTGCCCACCGCCCCCGGACCCAGCGCCGGGTCCGGCGGTGGGTCGCGCCGCGTGTCGTCGACGCAGCGGCTGCTGCTCAAGGTCGGTGCCGTGACCGCGATGGCATGGGCATGGAGCACCCTGGCGATGCTCATCTTCGTCTACGCCGACGCCTCCGGTGAGCCCGTAGGCGGCGAGGGGTTCTGGTCCCAGGCGTGGTACTTCGCCACCAGCTTCGACCCTGGCCGCTACCTGCTCACCGGCGCCGCTCTGGCGGCGCTGCTCGCCACCGCCTGCCTGATGATTCGACGTCCAGAAGGGATGGGGTTCGCCGCGCTGGTGGCGTTGGCCGGAGTGTGGCCTATGGCACTCGGCGGACATGCGACCGGGTCACTGGATCACAACCGCCTGGTGGAGTTGCAGCTGTTCCACCTGGTCGGCGTGACCGTGTGGACCGGTGGCCTGGTCGGCCTACTGGTGGTGCGCCGGCACCTGGGCGAGAACCTCGGACCCGTCGTACGCCGCTACTCCCGGCTCGCGGGCTGGTGCCTGCTGCTGGTCGCGCTCTCCGGAATCTCCGGTGCCGCCCTGCGCCTACCCGGCGCAGGGGCACTGACCACCAGCTACGGGGCCATGCTCGCCGCCAAGGTCGCGGTACTGAGCGCGGTCGCCGCTCTCGGCTGGTGGCAGCGGACCCGCATCGTCAGGCGCATCGAGTCCGGCGCCTCGAGTGCGTTCGCCCGGCTTGCGTTCTACGAGGTCGTCCTGCTGCTGACCGGCGCCGGTGCCGGGGTCGCGCTGAGCCGCACCAACCCACCGACCCCCGAGACCGACCCGTCCCTCAGCAACGCACAGGCCCTCCTCGGCACCGACCTGCCCCCCGAGCTCGGCATCGGTGAGTGGTTCACCCAATGGAAGCCCGACCTGATCTGGCTCACGGTCGCCCTGGCCATGACCGCCTGGTACCTGAGTGCGGTGCTCCGGCTCCGGGCACGGGGTGACGGATGGCCACTGCTGCGCACCATCGCTTGGCTGCTCGGCTGGCTGCTCGTCGTGTGGGCCACCAGCGGCTCCCCGGGGGTCTACGGACGGGTGCTGTTCAGCATGCACATGGTCCAGCACATGACCATCGCGACCGCCGCACCCACGTTCCTGGTCCTCGGCGCACCGATCACACTCGCGCTACGGGCACTGCCCCGCCGTACCGACGGCTCCCTAGGCCCCAGAGAGTGGCTCCAGGAGGCACTTCGATCGTTCCTGGCCCACCTCCTGACCCTCCCGGTAGTGACGGCCGGGATGTTTGTAGTGAGCCTGGCCGTCTTCTACTACAGCGGCCTGTTCGAACTGTCGCTGGAGTCTCACACCATGCACGTGGCCATGGTGGCCCACTTCCTCCTTACCGGCTTCCTACTGGCGAACTGCCTGGTCGGCATCGACCCGGGAATCCACCGACCTATGTTCCCGCTCCGTGTGGTGCTGCTAATGGTGACGTTCGGCTTTCATGCACTCTTCTCGGTCTCGCTCATGTCCTCGGACCAAGTGCTCGCGCCGGACTGGTTCTCAGCTCTCCAGCGGCCCTGGGGAGCCTCCCTACTCGACGATCAGCAATTCGGCGCATCACTGGGATGGGCGTTGGGTGACTACCCGCTCGCGATCCTCGCCGGAGCCCTCATCGTCCGATGGGTCGCCTCCGACCGGCGCGAGCGACGTCGGTTCGACCGCTCCGAGGCCCGCACCGGAGGGCAGGTAATCACCGACTACAACGCCTACCTCAGCCGCCTTGGGAAGCTCGACGGATCGCTCGAACCGAGTCGGGACCCTGCCCCTCCCCCGGCGCCGGAGTCCACGGGCGAACGCCAGGAGTAGCCCCACCACCGCGACCGCGGGAATGGCCGCCGACCGCATCGACTGGGAACGCACCGCTGGGGTCACCCGGTCGGCGAGCTCAACCTCGGCAACGAGCGTCGCGGTCTCCTCCCCCGTTGCACGTTGGGTCACTTCGCCGTCGCCGGCGATGACCCCGGAGACACCGTTGGTCGAGGCCACCACGACCGTCCGCCCGAGCTCAACTGCCCGAGCCCGAGTGATCTCGAACTGCTGCTCGGGCTGGATGGTTCCGGTGAAGGTGGCGTTGCTGGTCTGCACCACCGCGATCTGTCCACCGCGAGCGACCTGGCCGGGAAGGACGTCGTCGTAGGCGACGTCGAAGCAGATCGCGTCCGCTACCAGTAGCCCGTACACCGACAGCGGTCCCTCGCCTTGGCCGGGAAGCATGTCACGTGGGATGCGGTCGAATCGCGACGACCAGCCACCGATCACCGACCGCCACGGAATGTGCTCCCCGAAGGGCACCGGATGCGTCTTCGTGTACACCCCGCTCCCACCGAGCTTGGGTCCGCGGTCGGGTCGCCAGAGCAGTCCGCGGTTGTAGGCCGTCTCAGCGGTCGGGCCATCGAAGATCCCCCCGACCAGGACGGGAACGCCGATGGCGGCCACGGCCTCCTCGATGGCCGCGCGCGCAACGGGGTCGCGGACCGGATCGACGGCGGTAGCGTTCTCCGGCCACACCACCAACACGAGCGACTCCCTCTGCTTGGAGGTGAGGCTGTCGGCGAGCGCGGCGGTCGCCTCGACGTGGTTGCTGGTGACCGCCCGGTGATGGCCAGCCAGATCCCGGCCATCGCCGGGCACGCCGCCTTGGACCGCGGCCACTGTGGTCGTCGCGGCGGCCGGCACGTGGTAGGGCCAGATCGCCCCCGCGAGAACGGCCGCGCATACGCCCGCCAGCATTCCGGCGGCCGCGGTGCGACGCAGCGATGAAGTGCGGCGCAGGAAGACGCTGCAGGCGTGGGCAAATGTGAAGCCTCCGATTGCGATGAGAAGCCCGGTGCCGGTGATCCCGGTGTAGGGGAGGAGCGGCTGCCACGGGGTGTCGATGGCGGTGAATCCGAGCCGGCCCCACGGCATACCTCCCAGCGGCCAGCCGCTGCGCAACGACTCGACACCGATCCACACCGCACCGGCCCACACCGGCCCGGCCGGGAGCGACGCCACCGCACGCACCCCGACGCTGGCCACGGCGACACTCACCGCCAGGGCGCCGGCAAGGCCCAGCCAGGCCGCCCAGCCGATCGAGTCCTCCAACCACCACAACAGCACGAGCATGAAGGCCAGACCGAAGCACAGCCCCGAGAAGGCCGCGAACCTCAGCGGCGCGCGGGCCACGCTGGCCCACAGCAGCGCCATCGCGACCGGTGCGAGCCAGCCTGCGCCCACCGGCTCAAAGCACAGCGCAGCCACCAGACCTCCCCCGGCGGCACCGACCGCGTTGACGAGGCCGCCACGTCGACCGATCGGGCTGCACCCGCCGAGCTCGCCGCTGAGGCTGTATCGGTCTCCAGCAGGCCCGGTGCGGGTCGCGGCGCGAGGGGCCCCGGTCCGACCGGAAGGTGCGGGAGAGTTGGAGGACATGGGACCCTGAGGACGGAACTGGAGCCAGAAGAGCAGCAATGAGACGCGCGACGAACCAACCGATCTACGATGCAGCATAGTAGGCCGTTGATGAGTGCGGAGGTGCGGAGGTCGGATGAAGCAGATGGGACAACTCGAAGCGGCTGTCATGCATCGACTATGGGACTGGGATCGCCCAGCCTCGGTGCGCGAGGTCGTCGACGATCTCCAGCGGGAGCGCAAGATCGCCTACACCACGGTGATGACCGTGCTCGACAACCTGCACCGCAAGGGGCTCGTACACCGGCAGAAGCAAGGCCGTGCCTATGTCTATACCGCGGTCATGTCCCAGGAGGACCACACCGCGAGCATGCTCGAAGACGTCCTCGCCCAGACCGCCGACCGTGGCGCCGCGCTGCTCAACTTCGTCGAGCAGCTCTCCTCAGAAGAACAGGTCCAAGTTCGCACCGCCCTAGCGAAGTTCAGCAAGCGCGGCAATCAGTCACGTGATCCAGGCGAGAAGGAGTGAGCGTGTGCTTGCCCCCGCCGTCCTCCTCGTCTTCGTCGCATTGGCCGCTGCCCTGGGCCCGCGGCTCCTTCTCGGCGCGGCCTGGGTGCAGCGAGCTCCCGGCTGGGGCATTCTGGCCTGGCAGGCACTGACGATCTCGGTCGTCGCCGCGATCGCGCTCGTCGGCCTCACCCTCGCCGCACCGCTCACACCCCTCGCCGAGTTCATCGCCCGGCTATGCCGCACCACCCCGGCCGAGGTCATCGAGCACTACCAGACCCCAGCGGGCACCTGGGTCGCCTACCTCGCCGCTCTGGCCGCGGCGGGGCTCGCCATCCGGATGCTTTGGCTGACCACCTCGACCGTGGTCAACGCCGCCCGCGGCCGCCACACCCAGCTGACCCTGCTGCGCGTACTCGGCACCGAGCACCCCGACGGGTTCGTGATCGTCAAGCATCCCAAGCCACTGGTCTACTGCCTCCCAGGACTGCGCAAGCGAGTCGTGGTCACCAGCGCCGCCCTCGAGGTGCTGGACCCGCACGAGCTGGAACTCGTGCTCGCCCACGAGCGATCCCACCTACGGTCACGTCACGACCTGGCCCTCGCGCTCGCCGACGTACTGCGCCGCGCGCTAGGCCCTGTGGCGGTCTTCCGAGTGGCACACGAGCAGGTGTCCACCTTGATCGAAATGCAGGCCGACGACGCCGCCCACGACCGCCATGGGCTCGCCCGGGCCCTGGTGACACTCGGCTCCGGCCTTGCCGCAGGGGTGCCCGAGCCCGGACTCGGCGCCGGCAACGTGGCCGCCGTGGCCCGGGTGGAGCGGCTCGCGGCCGCCGCGGGACCGTGGAAGCCGTGGAAGCGCCGCCAAAGCCTCGCGGTCGCCCTGGGCACGGCCATCCTGCTGGCGACGCCGGTCGCGCTGGCGATGTCCCCGATAGTCGAGATGATCATCACCGGCTGCACCACCATCCTCGGTTGAGCCCCCAGCCGACTGGTCGCTCCGTCCGTGGCTGGGCGCGCGTCGTTGGCTCTCAGCCGACATTCGGCCAGGGGTTGCGCCGACAGCCGTCCAGCCCGTAGGTCTGTTGCTGCATCACCGGCGCCCGCTCGCCCGGTCCGGGACAGTCGGCGTGGGCGTACCCGATGGCGTGCCCGACCTCGTGATTGACCAGGTACGTGCGGTACATCGGCACCGCATCCTGGTAGTCGTCCGTGCCGAAGGCCCACCGCCGGGCGTTGAGCACGACCAGGTCCCCGTTGCGGCAGGAGACCTCGCCGTTCGTCCTCAGCGGCGCACAGAGCACATCCGTGGTTTCCGGTGTGGCGATCAGCATCCGCAGCTCACCAGCCTCGGCGACCTGGTGGAACGTGCGGCCGGCCACCGTCGCCCAGCCCCGGTCATCGTCCAGGATGCGGTCGATCGTGCGCGCGGTCCCCGTCGGGGCGAACGGGAGACCTTCCTCGATCTCCACCGTGTAGGTCAGCTCCCCGGCCCCGGCAGCGTGGTCGGCGCTGTTGCCTGGGGGCGCGGTCACGACGAACTTGCCGGACCCGCCAGCCGGGATCCTCACCCCCGCCTGCCCCATCGCGTCACGTGTCGACCGCGATCCGGCTGGCGCGCGCCCGGTGCGGTCCCGCTCGGCTCTGTCCCTCGCCCGCATCTTCGGTCTCGACGCGGGCGGCCCAGGCGTCGGAGCCGGTTGCGCGGCTGGCTCGTCGAGCATGGGCGGCGCCTCCGGGGGAGGCGTCCTCGCCGCCGTGGACTGCGGCCGTCCGAGCCCGCCACTGACCGCCGCAGTTGTACCACCCAGCACCATCGCCACCAGCGCGGAGACGACGATTGCACGTCGAGCCGACCCGGCACGGCGGTGCCTGCCCGACCGATGCCTCCCGGACCGGCTGCTGTCGACTCGATACCTGTTGGATCGGGCACCGCCGGGCCGGCGACCCGCGGCGGCTCTAGTCCTGCGCATCCGTCTCGGCCAACACGGGCTCGATCAAGGCACGCAGCGTGCTCGCAGTCACCGGCCCCACGACACGGGCCGCGACCCGGCCTTCGGGGTCGACGACCAGCGTGGTCGGCACCGCCGCGGCGGCCAGGGCTCCCTGGAAGGCGAGCATCGCCTCGCTCGAGTCCGAGGAAACGATGCTGTCGTAGGGCACGCCGTGATCGCGCTCGAAAGCACGTGCCGCCGCGTCGTTGTCGCGCACGTTGATGCCAACGAACTGCACCTGGCCGGTGAACTCCTCCGCGACCTCGACCAACTCGGGTGCCTCGGTCACGCAGGGCACGCACCACGAACCCCACACGTTGTAGACCGCGACCTGGCCGGCTAGATCGCCGGAATCGAACCGATCCCCGCTGAGCATCCGTGCCTGGAACGGCTCGCCCTCGATCCGGTCGTCAGGCTCGAACTCCTCGACCACCGACCCGTCGGCGGACCGCGCCCGCGGGTCACCACCGTCTGAACGGCTAGCGACCAGCCACGCCACCAGACCGATCACGGCGAGGACGACCAGGACGGACAGGATCCGCGTCCCCGGGGTCCGAGACGGGGACGGCCTACCAGATGAACCGGGTGCACCGGCCGGACCAAGTGTGCTGGGTCTGCTGACCATTGCCTCGCCTTCCATCCCTTCCTCCCCCTTCTGCCAACCGGGGCCGATCCCGCGGTATTCGATCCGTTCTGCGCCCGTATCAGTCGTGGGTGTACTAGATGGGGGGTTGCCAGCCGGCTATCAGGGCCTGCATCGCGGCCATCCACTCCGACCACACCCCGGTCAACTGGAGGACCCCCAAGACGATCAGAAACCCGCCGCCGGCACGCGCGATCGCCCTGACGTGGAGCCGGGCCCACGCCAACCGCCGCATCGCTCCACTGACCGAGAACGCCGCCAGCAGGAAGGGCAGACCCAACCCGAGGCTGTAGGCGAACGCCAGGACCGCGCCACGACCCGCCGTAGCAGAGCTCGTCGCCAACGTGAGCACCGCAGCCAACGCGGGGCCGATGCAGGGAGTCCACCCCACCCCGAACACAACACCCAGCAGCGGCGCGCCGGCCAGCCCGACCCGCGGCCGGTACCGCAGCCGCACCGTTCGCCCCAGGAGCGGAACCCGGGCGCCCGCGAGCGCGAACACCAGCCCGAACAGCACCGTCAGCGCCCCCGAGAACCGGATGATGTCCTCCTGGTGGCGCACCAGCTGGGAACCCAAAGCACCGAACAACGCGCCGTAACTGGTGAATACGGCCGCGAACCCGAGCACGAACAACCCCGCACCCGCGATCGTGCGACCGCGTGCCGTCGGCGCATGACCTTGGAGCTCGCGCACGACCGTCGACTCCTGGCCCGACACCCCGGCCACATAGGACAGGTAGCCCGGCAACAGCGGCAGCGAGCAAGGGGAGAAGAAGGACACCACCCCAGCGGCGACGGCGACCACGGCCGCCAACAGGAGGGAGCCGGAGAGAACGGTGTCCTGCAGCCCGTTCACGCGACCACCCCCACCCCGACGACGTTCATGCTGGTCATGTCGCGCTCAGACCAGGGTCGACCAGTAGTACCAGAACCGGTCTGCGATCAGGCCCAGCGCGACCACGACCGCCGTCGTCAGCACCACCAGGTGCCACTGCGCAGCCACCCGCACCACCCGGCTCCCGCCGACCTTCGCGCCGAACATCCCGGTGGTGGCGTTGCGAAGCGTGACGTAGCCGAACAGCGGCAGCATCACCGTCCACACGACCATGCAGTAAGGGCACAAGGCGCCGATCCGGTACAGGCTCTGGAAGATCAGCCATCCCACGAACACCAACCCGAAGGTGACACCGGCCTGCAGCCCCAGCCAGTACCAGCGGGCCAGCCGGGCGCCCGCCAGCAGCGCGGCGCCCGTGGCGGCAACCACCGGGAACGCCGCCACCCCGAGCAACGGATTCGGGAACCCGAAAGCCTCGGCCTGCGCTGTCTGCATCACCGACCCGCAGCTGAGCACCGGGTTCAGGCTGCACGAGGGCGTGTAGCTCGGGTCGGTCAGTAGCGCGATCTTTTCCACCGCCAGCACGAACGCCGCCGTGAAACCGACGACGCCCCCCACGAGCATCAGCCACGCCAGAGCACGATCCGACACGGGACGAGCCCCGAGCGACCGCCCCCTCGCCGTGTCATCCGTCGGCTGGCCAGTCGTCTGGTTGGTGTCCCGGTCAATCTGTGTCTCGGCGACGACTGCGCTGCGGTCGGTGACTGCCGGGTCGGTGACCGCTGCGTCCGGCATGGTCTTCCCCGATGCTGGTCTCACGCGCCCCTCACTCCCCACTCACTGGTTGAGGGCGTCGTCGATCGCGGTGTTGAAGTCCTCGGCCGAGGTCGGCTCGAACAGCTCGCCATTGACGTAGAACGTCGGGGTCCCCTGGACTCCGAGGTCGGTGCCGTCGGCGACGTCGCGCTGAACCCGGTCGGCCACCTCGTCAGAGGCGTAGTCGGCGTCGTACTGGTCCATGTCCAGGCCGATCTCGACGGCGTACTCGCGAAAGAGGTCGTCCAAGGGCTCCTGCTGCTCACCCCAGGAAGATTGGGTCTCGAACATCCGCTGGTACATCTCCTCGAACTTGCCCTGTCTCGCCGCCGACTCCACCGCGCGGGCGGCGCGCTCGGAGTTGAAGTGCCCGGGCAGTGGGAAGTAGCGAGCCACGAACGTCACCTCGCCGGCGTACTCCTCGCGGAGGTCCTCGATGATCGGATAGGCGGCCCCGCAGGCTTCGCACTCGAAGTCCAGGAACTCCACGAGCACCACATCACTGGAGCCCTCCTCACCCATGATGCGGCTGTCCTCGCGCACCAGCCGCGGATCAGCAGCACCACCGGGGGCGGCCGAGCCGGGCTCGGCCGCATCGTCACGACCGGCCCAGAACAGCAGGCCACCGATCGCGATCACGAACGCCCCGGCAATCAGCAGGGCCACTCTCACCTGGGTACTCACGCGCACGTCCTCGACTCGACACCAACTACTATGCTGCATCGTAGTGGATGGGTAGGTGGCCGCGCCGCCTCGGCCTGGTGCACGACAAGAGACAACAGTGATGGAACCGGCGATGGAGCGGGCAATGGAGCCAGACAACTCACCCATGATCAGGGCCTGGGACGGCGAAGTCGGGCAACGCTGGGTCACCGAGCAAGCCCGTTACGAGCGCATGCATGCACCCTTCGGCAGCACCCTCCTCGCCGCCGCTCAACTGCGCCCCGGTATGCGCGTCCTCGACGCCGGCTGTGGCATGGGTGATCGCACCATCGACGCCGCCACCACGGTCGGACCACATGGCAAGGTCGTCGGTGTCGACGTCGCCAGCCCTATGCTGCAGGTCGCCCAACACAGGGCCATCGAACTCGGCCTCGACAACGCACGCTTCATCCGCGCCGACGTCCAGACCACCGAGGACCTCGGCTTCGAGGAGTTCGACCTCGCACTCAGCCAGTTCGGTGTGATGTTCTTCGCCGACCCCGACGCTGCTTTCGCCAACCTGTGCACCGCGCTCCACCCGGGCGGTCGGCTGGTGTTCACCTGCTGGCAGGACCTAACCCATCAGCAGCACCTGATGGTCCCTTTGACTGCGGCACTCGAGCACGTGCCGACACCCGAGTTCACCGCCGACAGCTGGTCCTACTCCGCCTTCTCGCTGGCCGACCCCACCCGCACCCAGGCGCTGCTGGCCAAGGCCGGATTCACCGACGTCGAAATCCAGCCGACCGTGGCGCCGATGTACCAAGGCGCGGACCTGAGCGACACCCTGCGGTTCCTGCGACAAAGTGAGCTCGGCGACGCTGTGTTCGGCGATGCCGGCCCGGCCGCCACCGCCCAGGGTTGGGAGGCGGTCGGCACCGCCCTTGCCCCGTACGTGCGCGAGGACGGCGTGTTCCTCGACGGCGCCGCTTGGCTGGTCACCGCGACCCGAACCTGACCGAACCCGGCCCTCCCCAAGCACGCTCACCGTCGAACGCGTCCAGTGCGCGCCCCGTTCGAGAGGCACTGTCCTATGCGGCATAGTAGGTCCGCGCCGCCGTCTCCCACACTGACGCCGTGGGGCCCGGAGGCGACGTCACGACCGGTCCCCCGGCCACCCAGAAGGAGACTCCATGCGTAGAGCGCGCCTGCTCGCCGTCGCCCTGACCACTGTGCTTGCTCTCAGCGGCTGCTCCGGCGGCGACGATGAATCAACCGAGGACGCGACGGAGGCCACCGCGACGGCCCCCGACGACTCCGGCAGTACGCCTCCCGAGGAGTCGCCCTCAACCTCGCCCACCCAGTCGGCGTCACCAACTGAGGAGTCGCCGGCCGGGCCGAGCATCGAGGTGCGCATCGAGGGCGACAAGGTCGCCCCCAACGCGGAGGAACTCTCAATCGCCGTCAACGAGACGCTGGTGTGGAACATCACCTCCGACCGCGCCGGCGAGTTGCACGTGCACTCCAAGCCCGAGCAATACGTCGAGTTCGGCGAAGGTGAGACGCGCGCTGAGATGACCGTCGAGACCCCCGGAAGTGTCGAGGTCGAGGACCACGAGACCAGCGCGGTCGTCGCGATCCTGGAAGTTCGTTGACCAACATCTCCGCCCACGGGCTGGGCGGCGCAGATGACCTGCCGATCCCGGCCAATCTCGCGATCGCCGGCGGCACCGCGGCGCTGACGATCTCCTTCGCCATCTTGCTCCTGGCCTGGCGCAAAGCACGGTTCGACACACCCAGCCACGAGCTGCTGGTCCCGCCACCGATCGCCCGGGTCCTCGACGGTCCGGCATTGAAGATCGCGCTGCGAGCCCTCGGTCTGCTCTTCCTCGGGTTCATGCTCTGGCCCGCCGTCCTCGGTCCCAACGACCTGACCAACCCCGTCTTCGGCGTCGCCTACGCCTGGCTCTGGGTCGGCCTCGTGCCCGTGTCCCTGCTGTTCGGGTCCGCCTATCGCGCCGTCAACCCCGTCCGCACTCTCCTAGAGCTCCTCGACAAAGCCGTCGGCCGCACTCACGGCGACAGACACAGTGACGGAAAGAGTGAGGGCCTCCGGCCCTACCCGCCGTGGCTCGGATACTGGCCCGCCAGCCTCGGGCTCTTCGCGTTCGTCTGGCTTGAACTCGTCTCCCCCGACGGAACCGACCTCGACTTCGTCCGCCTCTGGTTCGCCCTCTACGCCGCAGCCATGCTCGTCGGATGGGCCGTCTTCGGCACCACCTGGATCTCCCGTGCCGACCCCTTCGAGGTGTACTCCACCCTCGTCGGACACCTCTCACCATGGAACAGGAACACCGCTGGGAGGCTCGTCCTCGTCAGCCCATTGCGCAACCTCGCCCGCATCACCCCCGAACCCGGGCTGGTCGCCGTGGTCGCCGTACTGCTCGGCAGCACCGCCTACGACAGTTGGAGCAACTCGGCCACCTGGATCCGGTTCGTCCAGTCCAACACCATCGACCTCACCCGCCTCGGCACCGGCCTGATGCTGCTGATCATCCTGGTCGTCGGCATCACCTTCACCGCAGCCTCCATGGCCACCAGCGTCGACCCACAGGGAACCCCGCGCCGTGAACTGCCCCGACGGCTGGCCCACTCGATCGTGCCAATCATCGTCGGGTACATGATCGCCCACTACCTCTCCTTCCTCGTCGAGTACGGCCAGCAGACGCTGATCCTGATCAGCGATCCCGGCGGCACCGGTGCGAACCTGTTCGGCACCGCAGACCTGGAGATCAACTACTGGCTCTCCCAGAACCCCTCGGCCCTGGCCACCATCAAGGTCCTCGCCATCGTCACTGGCCACGTCCTCGGCGTCATCGCCGCACACGACCGGTCCCTCACCCTGCTCGCACCCCGCCACCACGTCATTGGCCAGCTCGCGCTGCTGTTCGCGATGGTCGGCTACACCTTCATGGGCCTCTACCTGCTCTTCGGCGCATGACAGACCTATGACAAATCCACAGATCAGCCCAGCACGGACCCGGGCCGAGCCGCCTGGCCATTTACGCGAGGTGTGCACGGTCCGCATCGGTCGAAGCTGGTGGGCGGTGGTCATGCTCATACCGCTGGCGGCCGCATGGGCGCTCCTGCTCACCTCGCCGGCCGCGGCCGTCAAAGCCTTCGACCCCAGCACGGCCGTCGACCGACACCAAGCCGTCGCCCAGTCCGGCGACCGAGGGTGACGTCGTTTGGGTCTCCCCCGCCGACATCCTCGCCCGACGAATCGTCCCCGTACCGCGCCCCGTACAAGAGGCGCTCGCACAGTCGAGCGCGAGGCTAGTTGCGGCCTCGTCTGCGGCAGCGGCCGCAGCGACAATCGCGCTTGGGAACTACCCGTCCACTGCCGGGGCAATTCAGTCACACCCTCGCCAATCAGCCGTGGACAGGCACGAGATCGCCGGCGCACCCACTCTGTCGGCACCGCACCACACGCGGTAACGCGTCCCAGGCTGGGAACGGGGCGCGCTCGAATCAACAGACCAGCCACCGCCGGGCATTCTGGGCGCCATCCCCGTATCGCGGCTGTGTCCGGATGGCCGCGGACCATCGAACGCCTGCTGCGGCATAGCGGTCACGCTATGCCGCCATGCCATCCGCCCCTAGATCAGTGCGCTCTGTCAGTCTCCGATGACACCGCACCCGCACCCCGACATCGCCGGAAACCGCTTGGGTTCGGTGGGCGGGTCCTCGATGCTTTCGTTGTGCCTCCCGGCCAGGAAATGACGTACGCAGAGTTCGCTCGCGCGGTCGCGAAGTTCCCCCGTGAGCAACTGTTGCGCGTCATCTCGGACATGGCGGCCGAGGAGGCGCGGACCCGGATGCTCGACTCCCATCTGGAACCGCCGGTGTTGTTCTTCAGCCTGGCAGGTGTCGCGCGAACTGCGCTCGTCGTTGCGCGTGATCCGGACAGACGCCATCGGGGTTCTCGTCGCAGCCGGCACGTCGCCGGCCGCGAGCAGGTGAAGCGGCTGTGCCACAACCACCTGACCGTATTCGACCCCGCGCTCGACGCGGCAGGCAATGTCGACATCTCAGCGATCCTCACGCGGATCGCCTACGAGCAGTTCGGGGGCCAGTACTCGCCGATGGAGAACCTGTCGCGGGCGTACGCGCTCTTCGTCCAGTACGCGGCCGCGGTGCCTGGTATGCCGTCACCAGCCGAGTGGGAGGAAGTGCTCGGCACTTCGTTCGACACGCTGATGCGAACGGGTTTCGCGCTCCAGGTGGCGATGCTGCAGAACGGGGCATCAATCACCCGCGCCGTTCTGCAGATGGATCACGTTCGCCCGATCTGGGAGCCGCTGTCACCACAAGAGCTATTCGGCATCATCGATGAGCACTTCGCCCGGTCGATGGACGAGCATCGGGCGATGTCTCGTGCTGCGGAGCAGCCCGGGCGGGAGAAGTGGTCGTTCAACTCACTTGTTAACTTCCCTCTCATCACTGTCGGTCACGAGCTGCTGTGCCCGTCTCCGCAGTTCCTGCTGGATCGGGTGACGGCGACAAGTCTGTGGTACATCGGTGCGGACAGGTGGAGGGAACGGTTCACTGACGCACTCGGGGCTGTGTTCGAGGCGTACGTCGGGGACCAGCTCCGGCTGATGAAGAACGTTCAGGTGCTCGGCCAGGTGCACTACACCTCGAAGGGTTCGGGCGCGGGCAGTTGCGACTGGATCGTCGTCACCGACGAGGTCGTCGTGCTCGTGGAGGTCAAGTGCGCCCGCCCGACGCTCGACTACCGCACCGGCGGAGCCGAGGGGCTCGCGGACGCGGCCAAGAAGCTCGGGGAGGCGGTTGGCCAGATCGAGCGGACCGCGACGCAGATCGCCGATCGGCATCCTGCCTTCAGCCACATCCCCGACGACCGACCGGCGCGCGGGCTCATCGTCACGCTCGAGCCCTATTACCTTCGTCAAACGATGCGTGAGCACCTCGTGGAGAGCGACATCCTCCCGATCGGTGTCGTCTGGGCCCACGAGCTCGAGTCGAGCGTGACGGCGCTCAGCGACCAGGATGACGCGGGAGCCCAGATCCTGTCCGCGCTGACACCGGAGGACGGGCTACTGCCATACCTGCCGGACGTGCGTAAGGATCGGGCCGTTTTGCCGCCGAACCAGATCCTCGAGCGGGCTTGGGACGAGTGGGCGACCTGGCCGGCGATCGACACATTGAAGATGGCGAAGGCTACGGCAGACGCTGACGCAGCGAGCACCTGAGGTCACCGTTCCAACCCGTGCCTGGCACGCGGTGGTGCAAACCGCTCGGCAGCAAGAGTCCGCCCTGATGGGCGCTCGTCCACGCACGTCTGTGGGCGTCTTGCCGCAGCGGTTGCCCACAGATTGCCCACAAGTGTGCATCGAACGCATCAGAGGCGGTTCCCGGATCTCTCCGAAAACCGCCTCTGACCTGCTGTTTCTCTTGGTAGCGGGGGCAGGATTTGAACCTGCGACCTCTGGTCATCCGGCGCGAGCGGACGAAATCTGTCCGGCTCTTGCTGAGCCTTGAGCATTGGTGTGCTGACCTGCGCGAACGTCCGAGGTTTCGGTTCCGAGGAGGTCCCACTTCTTGCTCGGATATGACCTCGAGAGACGACTTGTGCTGAAGTTTTCGGGGCCTAAACGCGACACGGTTCGAATCTCTGCTCCTTGCCTTGCCGGAGTTCAGTCACATTCACCGAGCGTCATCTCGGCCTCAGCGAAGAGGCCTTGTAGCGAGACCTTCCACGCCGGCAGGTCTCTCGAGAGCGTCAGCCAGATGAGCTCGCGGTTGATCTCGTCGTACTGATGGATGATGAAGTTGCGGTTCGCGACAGCCAGGGTCCACTCCACGCCGTCCGGTGCCAGGACGTCAAGCCGGGACAACCGGTTGGCTGCCTCGCCGAACTTCATCATGAGTGAGTCCCCCGCCTCCTGAAGCAGGTCGTCGGCGAGATGAGCCTCCTTGCCGCGCCGCCCGACCTCGTCGACACGGGTCCACGGGGCGCCTCCCCGGGGGGCCATCACTACCAATGACGCTCCACGAACTCGAGTTGCGACCGACGTACCAGCAGACGATGGTCGAGCGGAGCTCGCAAGCGAATCGTCTGACGGCACAGTCACTTGCCACCCCCCAGGCCCGCTTCGCGTGCCTTCACGATGGCCGCGGACCGGTCGGAGACCTGGAGCTTGTTGAGGACGTTGGATACGTGGTTGCGTACCGTCTTCAGGTTGATCATCAACTCGTGGGCGATGATCGAGTTGCCCTTGCCAGCAGCGACCAGCTCCAACACCTCGCGCTCGCGATCGGTCAGCGAGGGGAAAGCAGCTGCAGTGGATCCGGCGCCGCGGGCGAAGTGGGCGATGACACGTTGGGCGATCTCGCGGCCGAAGATCGCCTCGCCTGCCGCGGCGGCGCGGACCGCGCGCACGATCTCGTCCTGCTCTGCTCCCTTGAGGAGGTAGCCGCGGGCGCCGGCGCGCATCGCCGCGAAGACGGAGTCGTAGTCCACGAACAA
>JAEWXC010000015.1 GCA_023396115.1 Actinomycetes bacterium
GTCTTGGGGTGGGCGTCCCTTGTCCGGGCACACCCGCGCGGCTGGGATGGGTCCGACCCCGCCGCGCACCGTGGCGGAGCCCGTTCCGCGGGGCACCGAGGATGCCACGACGGGCGGGCAGTGGTCCGGCACCGAGGAGGCACGCATGGTCAGGGCACAGCAGGAACACCGACGGTGCGCGGGAGGCAGTACGGCCGCGGTCAGGTCTCTGGCCACGGCCGCCGCCCTCAGCGCCGTCGCGGTCGGGTGGCTGGCCCAGGTCCCGGCGGTCGCCGCGAGCGAACTCTCTCCCACAGAGTCCGTGGTCGGCGGCCAGGCTCGGGAGGTGCCGGCGGCCGCATCGGGTCGGACTGACGTGCGGGCGCGGGCGCGGCGGGGTCTGCGGGTGAGCGTCCGGCATCCCGCGGCCGCCCGCTCCACGGTCCGCGTCGTCGTCACCGGGCCCCCGCAGCGGCCGGGCGGACGGTCGTTCCGCCGGGTGGTGCGCAGAACCACCACGTGGCCGCGCCTGGTGCCCGGGCGCTACCGGGTGAAAGCACGCACGATCACCCTGTACGACCAGAAGGTGCGACCGACGGTGTCGCGCCGCACCGTGCGCATCCCGCGGAACCGGGCCCGCGCCACCTCCAAGGTGGTCTACCGGATGCCGACCTTCTGCAGCACCGAAGGCGACTACCTCCAGGCGTGGGGCGACAACAGCCACGGCCAGCTGGGCCGGGCCCCGGGCGGGCTCTCGCGCACCCCGGTCCACAACCCGTGGATCCGTGGCGTCCAGCTGGTGACCGGGACCCGTCACGGCGTGCACGTGCTGTGCCGTGACCTGACCGTGTGGTCGTGGGGCGGCAACGACAACGGCGAGCTCGGGGCCGGGCTGACCGGGGACCGGGTACACCCGGTGAAGGCCAAGAACCTGCGCGGCGTCGCGCAGATCGTCTCCGGCGAGTCGACGGTCTACGCGCTGACCGAGTCCGGCGTGGTGTACGCCTGGGGCTCGGGCCGGCAGGGGCAGTTGGGTGATGGCCGTGCGGGGGTCGGACATCGCTCGAACGTGCCGAAGAAGGTGGACCTGCCGCCGGTGAAGATGATCGCCGCCGGCGGCTACACCGCCTACGCGGTCACCGAGGACAACGAGGTCTTCGTGTGGGGGTCCACCGGTGTCGGGCAGCGCGGGGACGGCACCTCACCGGCCACGACGTCCACCCCGGCGCAGGCCGACTGGAGCGGAGCCGAGATCACCGACATCACCGCCGGGTGGGCCAGCGTCTACGTCGACACCGTGTTCGGGCCGGTGTACGGCTGGGGGGCCAACAACCAGTCCGAGCTGATCGGCAGCGGCAACCAGTCGACGCCCAAGCTGCTCGACTCGGGCAGCCTGGAGATCGGCGCCACCCGCTCGGCGGGGTACCTGGTCAACGGCTCGCAGGTCTGGGCGTTCGGGTCCGGGCGACACCACGACCTGGGCCTCGACAACGGCGGCTCCCCCTCCGGCGTCAGCAAGCTCGCGCTGCCGGCGTTCTCCAGCACGGTGTGGGACGTCGGGGGCAAGGGGCACACCGCCTACGCCCTGGTCGGTTTCGAGCTGTGGTCATGGGGCGCCCACGACCGCGGCCAGGGCGGTCGCGACGTGCCGCTGACCGGGCCCAGCCACTCCTCGGGGTTGCTGCCGGGACCGATCCCGTTGCTCCCCGGTGTGCTCGGCGTCGTCGGGTCCGGGCCCCTCAACGGCTACGCGGGCTTCGACTGGGTGGTCTGAGCACCCGCACGCACCACGCCCCCTCACCCGGCTGGGTGAGGGGGCGTGGTGGTGCGCGGTGAACTCAGACGGCCAGCGGTCGGTCCGTGGGACGCACCGGCCGGGGCAGGGCGGTCTCCCCGGTGAGGTACTCGTCCACGGCCGCGGCCGCGGCCCGGCCCTCGGCGATCGCCCAGACGATCAACGACTGCCCGCGACCGGCGTCGCCGGCCACGAAGACACCCTCGACGTCGGTGGCGTAGCCGGCGTCGCGGGCCACGTTGCCGCGCTCGTCGAAGGAGACACCGAGCTGGGTCAGCAGCCCCTCCTTCTCCGGGCCGGTGAAGCCCATCGCGAAGAGCACCAGCTGGGCCGGGATCTCCCGCTCGGTCCCGGGGACCGGGGTGAACGAGCCGTCGACCTCGACCAGCTTCAGGCCCCGGACGTTGCCGTCGGCGTCGCCCAGGAACTCGGTGGTCGAGACCGCGTAGACGCGCTCGCCGCCCTCCTCGTGGGCCGAGGAGACGCGGTAGAGCATCGGGTAGGTCGGCCACGGCTGCCCGTCGGGACGGGTCTCGCCCGGCTGGCCCATGATCTCCAGCTGGGTGACCGAGCGAGCACCCTGGCGGATCGAGGTGCCCAAGCAGTCGGCGCCGGTGTCGCCGCCACCGATGATGACCACGTCCTTGCCGTCGGCACGGATCTGGCCCTCGACCTCCTCGCCCAGCGCGACCCGGTTGGCCTGCGGCAGGAACTCCATCGCCTGGTGGATGCCACCGAGCTCGCGGCCCGGGACCGGCAGGTCGCGGGCGACGGTGGAGCCGGTGGTCAGCACGATCGCGTCGAACCGCTCACGCAGCGCGTCGCCGGTGACCTTGCCGACGCCGACCTCGGTGCCGGTGCGGAAGATCGTGCCCTCGCGGCGCATCTGGTCCAGACGGCGGTCCAGGTGCTTCTTCTCCATCTTGAACTCGGGGATGCCGTAGCGCAGCAGACCACCGGGGGCGTCGGCACGCTCGTAGACGGCCACGGTGTGACCGGCCCGGGTGAGCTGCTGGGCCGCGGCCAGACCGGCCGGGCCGGAACCGACCACGGCGACCCGCTTGCCGGTCAGCCACTCCGGGGCCTCGGGACGCACGTAACCCGACTCCCACGCCTTGTCGACGATGGAGACCTCGACGTTCTTGATCGTCACCGGGTCGGAGTTGATCCCCAGCACGCACGAGGTCTCGCACGGCGCCGGGCAGAGCCGGCCGGTGAACTCGGGGAAGTTGTTCGTCCGGTGCAGCCGGTCGATCGCCCCGTCCCAGTCGTCGCGGAAGACCAGGTCGTTCCACTCCGGGATGATGTTGCCCAGCGGGCAGCCCTGGGTGCAGAACGGGATGCCGCAGTCCATGCAGCGGCTCGCCTGGGTGTTGATGATCGGGAGCAGGGCCCGGCGGATGCCGTCGGGGTACACCTCGTCCCAGTCCTTGACCCGCTCGTCGACCGGACGGCGTCCGGCGACCTCACGGCCGTGCTTGAGGAATCCCTTGGGGTCAGCCACGACGGCCTCCTTCGACGTTGCGGTGGGTGGTGTGGCGGGGTGTCGTGGAGTGCTCAGCCATGGAGCACCTCCATGATCCGGGCAGCGGCCTGGTCCTCGTCGAGGCCCTCGGCGAGCGCCTCGGCGCGGGCCTGCATGACGCGGCGGAAATCGCGCGGCATGACCAGGGTGAACCGCTCCAGGGCAGCGGGCCAGTCGGCCAGCAGCGCGGCAGCCCGCTCGGAGCCGGTCTCCTCGGCGTGGGCCCGGACGATCTGCTCCAGCTCCTCGGCGTGCTCCCCGGCGACCGGGTCGAGGTCGACCAGCTCACCGTTGACCAAGGTGTCGTCCAGGTCGAGCACGAAGGCGTAGCCACCGGACATACCGGCCGCGAAGTTGCGTCCGGTGGGACCCAGGACGACCACGCGCCCGCCGGTCATGTACTCGCAGCCGTGGTCGCCCACGCCCTCGACCACCGCGGTGGCACCGGAGTTGCGCACGCAGAAGCGCTCCCCGGCCTGGCCGCGCAGGTAGATCTCGCCCGACGTGGCGCCGTAGCCGATCGTGTTGCCGGCGATGACCTGCTCACCGGCGTCGAACGTGGCCCCGCGGGCGGGACGGACCGAGATCCGGCCACCGGACAGACCCTTGCCGACGTAGTCGTTGGCGTCGCCCTCCAGGCGCAGGGTGACCCCGCGCGGCACGAACGCACCGAACGACTGGCCGGCCGAACCGGTCAGGGTCAGGTCGATCGTGTCGGTGGGCAGCCCCTCGCCGCGGTACCGCTTGGTCACCTCGTGACCCAGCATGGTGCCGACGGTGCGGTTGACGTTGCGCACCTCGACCACCGCACGGACCGGCTCACCGTTCTCGAGCGCCGGGCGGGCGATCTCGATGAGCTGGTGGTCCAGGGCGTGCTCGAGCCCGTGGTCCTGGGTCTGCACGCAGCGCAGCTGCTGGTCGGCGAACTGGGCGGGCATCTCCACCTGGTGCAGCACCGGGGAGAGGTCCATGCCGGACGCCTTCCAGTGCGCCACCGCCTTGGCGGTGTCCAGCGAACCGACCTGGCCGACGGCCTCGTCGATGCTGCGGAAGCCCAGCTGGGCCAGGAGCTCGCGGACCTCCTCGGCGATGTAGGTGAAGAAGTTGACCACGTACTCGGCCTTGCCGGAGAACCGCTCACGCAGCACCGGGTTCTGGGTGGCCACACCCACCGGGCAGGTGTCCAGGTGGCACACGCGCATCATGATGCAGCCCGAGACCACCAGCGGGGCGGTGGCGAAACCGAACTCCTCGGCACCCAGCAGGGCGGCGATGACGACGTCGCGACCGGTCTTGAGCTGGCCGTCGGTCTGCACCACGATCCGGTCCCGCAGCCCGTTCAGCAGCAGGGTCTGCTGGGTCTCGGCCAGGCCGAGCTCCCACGGACCGCCGGCGTGCTTGAGCGAGGTCAGCGGGCTGGCGCCGGTACCGCCGTCGTGGCCCGACACCAGCACCACGTCGGCGTGCGCCTTGGAGACACCCGCGGCGACCGTGCCGACACCGACCTCGGAGACCAGCTTCACGTGCACCCGGGCAGCCGGGTTGGCGTTCTTCAGGTCGTGGATCAGCTGGGCCAGGTCCTCGATCGAGTAGATGTCGTGGTGCGGCGGCGGGGAGATCAGGCCCACGCCGGGCGTGGAGTGCCGGGTCTTGGCCACCCACGGGTACACCTTGTGGCCGGGCAGCTGGCCGCCCTCACCGGGCTTGGCGCCCTGGGCCATCTTGATCTGGATGTCGTCGGCGTTGGTCAGGTACTCGGAGGTGACCCCGAACCGGCCCGAGGCGACCTGCTTGATCGAGCTGCGGCGCTCGGGGTCGTAGAGACGCTCCGGGTCCTCACCACCCTCACCGGTGTTGGACTTGGCGCCCAACCGGTTCATCGCGATGGCCAGGGTCTCGTGCGCCTCACGGCTGATCGAGCCGTACGACATGGCGCCGGTGGAGAACCGCTTGACGATCTCGCTGGCCGGCTCGACCTCGTCGATGCTGATCGGGGCGCGACCACCGTCGGCGGCGTCCTTGAACGTGAACAGACCACGCAGCGTCATCAGCCGCTCCGACTGCTCGTCGACGCGGGAGGTGTACTGCTTGAAGATGTCGTAGCGGCCCGACCGGGTCGAGTGCTGCAGGCGGAAGACCGTCTCGGGGTCGAACAGGTGAGGCTCACCGTCCCGGCGCCACTGGTACTCGCCGCCGGTGTTCAGCTCGCGACGCGCCGGCAGGATGCCGGAGACCGGGTAGGCCACGTCGTGGCGCAGCTTCACCTCGGCCGCGATCTCGTCGATGCCGATCCCGCCGAGCTTGGAGGTGGTGCCGGTGAAGTGGGCGTCCACCAGCTCCTGGGACAGGCCGACCGCCTCGAAGATCTGGGCACCGGTGTAGGAGGCGACGGTGGAGACACCCATCTTGCTCATCACCTTGAGCACGCCCTTGCCCAGGGCCTTGATCAGGTTCGCGACCGCGGCCTCGCCGTCGGCGGAGACGTAGTAGCCCTCGCGGGCCAGGTCCTCGACCGACTCCATCGCCAGGTACGGGTTGACCGCGGCGGCACCGAAGCCGATCAGCAGCGCCACGTGGTGCACCTCGCGCACGTCGCCGGCCTCGACGATCAGCCCGACCTGGGTACGGGTCTTCTCCCGGACCAGGTGGTGGTGCACCGCGGAGGTCAGCAGCAGCGAGGGGATCGGCGCCTGGAACTGGTCGGCGTGACGGTCCGAGAGCACGATGACGCTGGCGCCGTCGGCGATCGCCGCGGACACCTCGGCGCAGATCTCCTGCAGCCGGGCAGCCAGCGCCGCTCCCCCGCCCTCGACCTCGTAGAGGCCGCGGGAGACGTGGGTGCGGAACTCGGGGTGCTTGCCCTCGCGGTTGATGTGCCGGATCTTGACCAGGTCGTCGTTGCTGATCACCGGGAACGGCAGCACGACCTGCTTGCAGGAGTCGGGGCCCGGGGTGAGCAGGTTGGCCTCGGGGCCGATGGACCCGTTCAGCGAGGTGACGAGCTCCTCCCGGATTGCGTCCAGCGGCGGGTTCGTGACCTGCGCGAACAGCTGGGCGAAGTAGTCGAAGAGCAGCCGCGGCTTCTCCGACAGGGCCGCGATCGGGGTGTCGGTGCCCATCGAGCCGATCGCCTCGGCGCCGGTGTTGGCCATCGGGGCCAGCAGGATGCGCAGCTCCTCGGTGGTGTAGCCGAAGACCTGCTGGCGGCGGGTGACCGAGGCGTGCGTGTGCACGATGTGCTCACGGTCCTCGATGTCGTCGAGGTGGATCAGGCCACCGGCCAGCCACTCGTCGTAGGGACCCGAGGCGGCCAGGGTGGCCTTGATCTCGGAGTCCTCGATGATGCGGTGCTCGTCGGTGTCGATGAGGAACATCCGGCCCGGCTGCAGCCGGCCCTTGCGGACGATCGAGGCCGGGTCGAGGTCCAGCACGCCGACCTCGGAGGACAGCACCACCAGACCGTCGTCGGTGACCCAGTAGCGCGAGGGGCGCAGGCCGTTGCGGTCCAGGACCGCCCCGACCTGGGTGCCGTCGGTGAAGACCACGCACGCCGGGCCGTCCCAGGGCTCCATCACCGAGGCGTGGAACTGGTAGAAGGAGCGCAGCGCGGGCTCCATGTCGGCGTTCTTCTCCCACGCCTCCGGGATCATCATCTGCACCGCGTGCGGCAGCGAACGACCGCCCAGGTGGAGCAGCTCGAGGACCTCGTCGAAGGAGGCCGAGTCCGAGCCGTCGGTGCTGCAGATCGGGTACAGGCGCTCCAGGTCGCCACCGAGCACGTCGGAGGCCAGCAGCGCCTCGCGGGCCCGCATCCAGTTGCGGTTGCCCTTGACGGTGTTGATCTCGCCGTTGTGGGCGATGAACCGGAACGGGTGGGCCAGCGGCCAGCTCGGGAAGGTGTTGGTCGAGAAGCGCGAGTGGACCACGGCCAGCGCGGAGGCCACCCGGGGGTCGGTCAGGTCGGTGAAGACCTGGTCGAGCTGGTCGGTGGTGAGCATGCCCTTCCAGGCCATGGTGCGGCTCGACAGCGACGGGAAGTACACGTCGGTCTCCCGCTCGGCGCGCTTGCGCAGGCAGAAGGCCAGCCGCTCCAGGTCCAGACCGGTGACGGCGTGGCCGGGCGCGGAGACGAACAGCTGCACGAAGGTCGGCATCACCGAGAGCGCGGTGGCACCGAGCACCGCGGGGTTCACCGGGACCTCGCGCCAACCCAGGACGCTCAGGCCCTCCTCGGCGGCGATCTTCTCGATCGCGGTGCGGGTGGCGTCCACGTGCGCGGCGTCGCCGGGCAGGAACGCGGTACCGACCGCGTAGTGGCCCGCGCCGGGCAGCTCGAAGTCGACGACCTCGCGCAGGAAGGCATCGGGGACCTGCATGAGGATGCCGGCACCGTCACCGGAGTTGGGCTCGGCGCCGGCCGCACCGCGGTGCTCCAGGTTGCGCAGCGCGGTGAGCGCCTTGACCACGATGTCGTGGCTGGCCTCACCGGTCAGGGTGGCCACGAAGGCGACTCCGCACGCGTCGTGCTCGTGGGCGGGGTCGTAGAGGCCCTGTCGGGGCGGGAAAGCGTCCATCGAAGACACTGGTGGATCTCCCGTCGTCTGCTTGCTCCGCAGACCGCCAGCGCCACCGACAGGTCGGTGTGAGGGTGTACGTGTCCGGAGCAAGTGTGGAAATTGCTGCTTGGGACGACGCTGGCCCACGCGGGAGGAAAACGCTACCACTACCGACGGGTTGCGTTCGCACGCGGCCGGTTCCCGGACGGCCGATCAGGCCTCCGAGCCGGGCTCCGGACCCGGACTCCGGTTCAGGCTCCGGGGCGGGGCTCCGGCTCCTCGCCGGTGGTCTCGGGCTCGGCGTCCATGGGCTCGGCGTCCACGGTGCCCTCAGTGTCCCCGGCGTCCTCGGTGGCGTCCCCCTCCGGGAGCGGACGGGTCCGCACCACGCTCTCCCGGCCCGGACGGCGCCGGCGCTGCACGAGCAGGAAGACTGCGGCGAGCACGAACAGCACGATCGAGGTCCACACGTTGAACCGCAGGCCGAACACGTCGTCGAGCTGGACCGAGTCGACCCGCAGGTTCTCGATCCAGACCCGGCCGGCGGTGTAGGCCATCACGTAGCCGGCCAGCACGGTGCCGTGCCCCATCCGGAACCTGCGGTCGGCCCAGATCAGCACGAAGAACGCCGCCACGTTCCACAGCGACTCGTAGAGGAACGTCGGGTGGAAGGTGGCCTGCTCGAGGTACTCGGTGGGTCGGTGGGCGCGGTCGATCTCCAGCCCCCACGGCAGGTCGGTCGGGCCGCCGAACAGCTCCTGGTTGAACCAGTTGCCCCAGCGGCCGATGGCCTGCCCGACCAGCACACCGGGCGCCAGGGCGTCCAGCAGCGGCAGCAGCTTGATCCCGTTGACCCGGGCGCCCAGCACCAGGCCGAGCGCACCGAACGCGATGCCGCCCCAGATGCCCAGGCCGCCCTGCCAGACCTTCAGCGCGTCCAGCGGGTCGCGGCCCTCGCCGAAGTACAGCTCCCAGTCGGTGGCCACGTGGTAGAGCCGGGCGCCGACGATGCCGAACGGCACCATCCAGATCGCCAGGTCCGACACCTCGCCGGCCGCCCCTCCCCGGGCCACCCAGCGGCGCTCACCGATCCAGACGGCCACCGCGATGCCGACGATGATGGCCAGGGCGTACCCGCGCAGCGGGACCGGTCCCAGGTGCCACACGCCCTCGGCGGGGCTGGGGATCGAGTACGGCAGCACGGACAGCGCGTGCGGGATCAGGGACGTCACGTCGACAACAGCTCCTCGAGGTCTTGGGCCAGCTGGGACGGCGAGACGTCCTTGGTCCACACCACGGTGCCCCGGCCGTCGCCGTCGAGGCCGATGACCGGGTCGGAGTGGACCACCTCGTAGCCGCCCGAGGGCAGCTTCTCGCCCTTCTCGACGTGCACCGCGTAGCCGCGACCCACCTCGATGGTCGACTCCAGCGAGGCGCGCACGCCGGTGAAGTCGGGGTTGAAGCGGTCCAGGTAGGTGCGCAGCGCCTCGACGGAGTCACGCGCGGGGTCGGTGGTCACGAAGACCACCCCGACCCGCTCACGCTGCTCCTCGTCGAGCTGGTGCAGCGCCGAGGCGATGGTGCCCATCACGATCTGGCACACGTCGGGGCACATCGTGTACCCGAAGAAGACCAGGGTGACGTCGCGGTCCAGTGAGGTCGCGAAGTCGAACGGCTTCCCCGCGGTGTCGACCAGGTCGGCCTTGTCGGGGGTGACCGGCTCGTAGGGCATGTCCAGGGTCATCCCGGCGACCATGCCGCCGGGGTCGGTCGCCTCCACCCCGGCCATGGGGCCCTCCTCGGCCCCGCCGCAGCCGGCGAGCACGAGGGCCAGGGACACGGCCACGGCAGGGACCAGGCGCCGGATCACGCGCGGACCCCCTCGGCCAGCTCGGCGGTGAGGCGGCCCAGCTCACGCAGCCCGGCAGCCAGGTCGCCGTCGGCGCGCTGCAGGGTGCGCACCAGTGCCGACCCGACGATCACGCCGTCGGCGAACCGGGCGATCTCGGTGGCCTGAGCGCCGGTGGAGACGCCGATCCCGACGCCGACGGGCAGGTCGGTGGTGGCCTTGGTCCGCGCCACGAGCGGCCCGGCCAGGTCCGAGGAGGCCTCCCGGGCACCGGTCACGCCCATCACGGCGGCGGCGTAGACGAAGCCGCGCGAGGCGGCGGTGGTCATCGCGATCCGATCGTCGGTGGAGGACGGCGCGACCAGGAAGACCTTGTCCAGCCCGTGCGCGTCCGCGGCCGCGGTCCACTCGGGGGCGTAGTCGGGCGTGATGTCCGGGGTGATCAGCCCGGCGCCACCGGCCGAGGCCAGGTCGGCGGCGAACTTCTCCACGCCCCAGCGCTCCACGGGATTCCAGTAGGTCATCACCTCGACCGGCACGCCGGTGGCGGCGACGGCCTCGACCACGCGCAGCACGTCGGCGGTCCGGGTGCCCGCGTCCAGCGCGGACTGGGCCGCGGCCTGCACGGTGGGGCCGTCCATCACCGGGTCGCTGTAGGGCAGACCGATCTCGATGACGTCGCAGCCGTTGTCGACCAGGACCTTGAAGGCCTCGATCGAGGTGTCCACGTCGGGGAACCCAGCGGGCAGGTACCCGACCAGGGCCGCCCGGTTCTCGGCGCGAGCCGTCTCGAAGGCGCGCTGTGCACTCACTGGTCGTCCTCCTGCTCGCCGAGCCCGAAGTACTCGATCGCGGTGCCCATGTCCTTGTCGCCGCGGCCGGAGAGGTTGACCAGGACGGTGGCGTCCGGGCCCTTCTCGGCGGCCAGCCGCTCCGCCACGCGCAGCGCACCGGCCAGGGCGTGTGCGCTCTCGATGGCGGGGATGATCCCCTCGGTGCGGCTCAGCAGCGCCATCGCCGACATCGCCTCGTCGTCGGTGACGGGGCTGTAGCTGGCCCGCCCCACGGCGCTGAGGTGCGAGTGCTGCGGACCGACGCCGGGGTAGTCCAGCCCGGCGGAGATGGAGTGGGACTCGACGGTCTGGCCGTCGGCGTCCTGCATCAGGTAGGTGCGGGCACCGTGCAGCACCCCGGTCTGACCGGCGGTGATGGTGGCGGCGTGGCGGGGCGTGTCGACGCCCTCTCCCCCGGCCTCGAACCCGTGGATCTCGACAGCCTCGTCCTCGAGGAACGCGGTGAACAGCCCGATCGCGTTGGAGCCGCCGCCGACGCAGGCCGCGATGGCGTCGGGCAGGACGCCGTACTGCTCCAGGCACTGGGCGCGGGCCTCGTCGCCGATGGAGCGGCAGAAGTCGCGCACCATCGAGGGGAACGGGTGCGGCCCGGCGGCGGTGCCGAACAGGTAGGCGGTGTGGTCGACGCTGGCGACCCAGTCACGCAGGGCCTCGTTGATGGCGTCCTTGAGGGTGGCGCTGCCCGAGGACACCGGGATCACCTTCGCACCGAGCAGGTTCATCCGGGCCACGTTGAGCGCCTGGCGACGGGTGTCGACGGCGCCCATGTAGACGGTGCAGTCCAGACCGAAGTAGGCCGCGGCGGTCGCGGAGGCGACGCCGTGCTGACCGGCGCCGGTCTCGGCGATGACCCGGGTCTTGCCCATCCGCTTGGTCAGCAGCGCCTGGCCGAGCACATTGCGGATCTTGTGCGCGCCGGTGTGGTTGAGGTCCTCGCGCTTGAGCAGGATCCGGGCGCCGACCCGGTCGCTGAGCCGTTCGGCGTGGTAGAGCCGCGACGGGGCGCCGCCGTAGTCGCGCAGGATCCGGACGAACTCGCCGGTGAAGGACTCGTCGGCCATCGCCTCCTCGTAGGCCACGGTGAGCTCGTCCAGGGCCGCGACCAGTGCCTCGGGCATGAACCGCCCGCCGAAGTCGCCGAAGAATCCGCGCTCGTCGGCGCCGAAGGGGGTGGTGTTCACGAGATGGCTCCTGCGGTTCGGGTGAGGCCGGTCATGGCCTGCACCGCGTGGGTCGGGTCGCCGTCCTTGACCAGGGCCTCGCCGACCAGCACCGCCTGGGCGCCCTCGTCGACGAACCGCTGCACGTGGGCGGGCGAGAAGATGCCGGACTCGGCCACCAGCACCCGGTCGTCGGGGACCAGCGGCGCGAGACGGCCGAACGTGTCGTCGTGGATGGTCAGCGTCTTGAGGTTGCGGGCGTTGACGCCGATCACCTCGGCGCCGAGGGCGACCGCGCGCGCGGTCTCGGCCTCGTCGTGGACCTCCAGCAGCACGGTCAGGCCCAGCTCGCGGGCGGCATCGTGGAGGCGGTCCAGGGAGTCGTCGAGCAGGACCGAGGCCATCAGCAGGACCAGGTCGGCGCCGGCCGCACGGGCCTCGACGAGCTGGTACTCGCTGACCACGAAGTCCTTGCGCAGCAGCGGCACGTCGACGCGGGCGCGGACCGCGACCAGGTCGGCCAGGCTGCCGCCGAAGCGCCGTTCCTCGGTGAGCACGCTGATCGCGGCGGCACCGCCGGCGGCGTAGTCCGCGGCCAGCACCGTCGGGTCGGGGATGTCGGCCAGCGCGCCCTTGCTCGGGCTGCGCCGCTTGACCTCGGCGATCACGCTGGAGCCGGAGGCACGGAAGTGCGGCACCGGGTCCCGGGGCGGATCGACGTCGGCCAGGGCCGCACGCACCTCCGACAGGGGCCGGGCGGCCTCGCGGCGGGCCAGGTCCTCACGGACCCCGGCGACGATCCCGTCGAGGACCGACGGCTCGGACTGGGCGGACACCGAGGGGCACCTCCGGTCGTTGGGCGCACCGCTGCGGGTGCAGGACGCCCCAAGCCTCTCACCCCGGCGGTGGCGGGGCGGGCACGGGCTCAGGAATGGAACCAGGCACCGGCGGGCAGGTTGCGCAGCACCGTGAAGACGGCCAGCACCACGCCCCCGGTCCACCACAGCCAGGTGGGGGTGCGCAGCGGTCGCGCCGCCTCACCGCCGCGCCAGCAGACCACCACCCGACGCAGCCAGAACAGCACCACGAACGGCAACGCCAGCACGACCACCAGATTGCTGGAGGCGGCGGCGACCGGATCGACGTCGGTGAGGGCGTGCACGGCACGCAGGCCACCGCACAGAGGGCAGTCAATCCCGATGAGGTACTGGGTGGGGCACATGCCCCAGGAGCCGCTGACGTTCGGGTCCCGCACGTGCAGCGCCACGGTCGCCGCGACCACGAGGGCGCCACAGGCCAGGGGTGTGGCCAGCCGGGCGGCCCGGCCGCGCCGGTCGGGCGGCAGGGGCGGGACGTGCGACGGGGCGGCAGCCACGCCGGTGGGGTTCTCCCCGACCGTCATCGCTGCCGCCCCGTCCTCACGCGGGTGCGTGGAGGTCAGTGACGCTCCTCGTGCAGGCCCATCTTGGCCAGGATCAGGAAGAGCGGGAAGGCGCCGACGGCGAGCACGATGCCGACCCAGAACAGGGTCATGCTCACCGGGTTCAGCAGCAGCGCGATGCTGCCGATGATGAAGCCCACCATCGAGACAGCGACCGAGGTCCACGCAGCGGGGGTGTTGCCGTGGTTGTCAGACATGGATGCTCCTGGGTCGGTACTCGTGGGCAGGCGGGCACAGTCTAGCCACGCCGGGAGGCTCAGCGGGCGGTGGGGTCGGGCCCCGGACGGGTGTCGTCCGCAGCGCTGGGGCGTCCCGTGTCCGGGGCGGGGTCGGCGGTGGGGTCGTGTCCCTCGTCCAGCGACTTCCACAGGTCCAGGTTGGTGGTGTCGGTGACCGCGCCCTCCTCGGCGGCGGCGCTGCGCTGGCCGGTGGGTGCGTCGTAGCGGCTGCCCATCTCGGGCCAGGACCGCACGCCGCGCACCCCGCCCAGGGCGGCGACCAGGGCCACGACGGCACCGAGCAGGCCGAACCAGCCCCAGACCGTCCAGGCCACCTCGACCTCGGGCAGGTGGGCGGCCTCGAGCGCCACCCGCAGCGTGTCGCGGACCTGGACCAGACCGACCACGACGGTCGCGAGCAGCCCCACGGCTGCGACCAGGTTGAGCCAGGTCAGCGCGACCCGGACCCGGCCGCGGGTGACCAGCACGACGCCCCAGGCGGCGAGCACCACCATGGCCAAGGTGGCGGCCAGCGGGACCTCGCCGGTGCCGGCGGCGATCCCGGCCATCTCCTGACGCTCCTGGGTCCAGCCGGTCGAGCCCTCTCCGGTGGCCCAGGCCCGGGACCCGGCCAGGGCGGCCAGTCCCCCGCCGGCCAGGCCGAGCAGCAGCACCGGGCCGAGGCTGGTGCGCTTCTTGCGCGGGTTCGGGTTCGGGTTCTGGTCCTCGCTCATCGCTCGGCCCGCACGCTGGGGATCTCGTCGGCGTCGAAGCAGGTGCGGTCGCCGGTGTGGCACGCCGCACCGTCCTGGTCGACCAGGACCAGCAGGGTGTCACCGTCGCAGTCGAGCCGGACCTCGTGCACCCACTGGGCGTGCCCGGAGGTCTCGCCCTTGACCCAGTACTCGCCGCGGCTGCGGCTCCAGTAGGTGGCGCGTCCGGTGGTCAGCGTGCGGTGCAGCGCCTCGTCGTCCATCCACCCCATCATCAGCACCTCGCGGGTGTCGTGCTGCTGCACGACGGCCGGGACGAGGCCGTCGGCAGTGCGCTTGAGCCGGGCGGCGAGGGCGGGGTCGAGAGGAGAGGTGCTCACTCCCCCAGTATCCCCGGCGACTCGAACTCCGCCGGTGCCGGACCCCCGACGCGGAATCCGACCCCGGTGCCCGGCTTCCGTCGATCGACCCGCCTTGTCGATCGAGCTGGCCTCCGTTGATCGAGCCGTCTCCCGTTGATCGAGCCGTTTCCCGTTGATCGAGCTTGCCGAGATCCGGACAGGGGTCTCGACAGGCTCGACCACCGGGCCCGCCTGCCGCCGATCAGCGGGCGTCCGTCGATCGAGCCGTCCTCCGTCGCTCGAGCCAGCTTCCGTTGATCGAGCTTGCCGAGATCCGACCACCGGGTTGTGTCGGACCCCTGTGGTCTGCTGAGTCATGGACCCGAACAGCAGCCCCCGAGAGCTCTCCGAGCTGTCGGAGTGCGCGCTGCTGGCCGAACTCACCGCCCACCGTGACGTGGTCGCCTACGCCGAGGTCGAGCAGCTGCGTCAGGTCCACGCCTGGGCAGTCGCGCACCCCGCCCTCGGGGATGACTCGGTGCTGTCGGCCGATGAGCATCCCGGTGGTGCCGGCACCCCGGGTGTCGCGGCGTTCACGGCTGAACCCCTCGCCACGGCGCTGCGCCTCAGCCCGGCCAGTGCACAGCGGTTGCTGGCCGACACCTTGGACCTGGCGCACCGGCTCCCGCGGTTGTGGGAGCAGACCCAGGCACTGCTCGTTCCGGTGTGGAAGGCCCGTCGGATCGCGACCGCCACCCGGTCCTTGTCCGTCGAGGCCGCGGAGTGGGTGGACCGGCAGCTCATCGGTGCAGCCGCCTCGATGGGCACTGCGGCGCTGGACCGGCTGATCAGCACCGCGGTGGCCCGCATCGATGCGGAGGCCCAGGCCGAGCGGGAGGCCGCCGAGCGGTCCCGGTGGGACGTCACGCTCACCCACCCGCGGGCGTGGGCAGGCACCTCCGAACTCACCGCCACCGGCGACACCCTGGCGCTGACCGACCTGCACGCCCGGGTGGTCGAGGAAGCCGACCACCTGGCCGCCGCGGGCGACGACGATCCCGCAGGCGCCAGGCGGGTGAAGGCCCTCGCCCACCTGGTCCGACACGGCGCCGACCAGCTGGCGTTCGGATTCGATCAGGCCGCCGACGCAGCCCGGAAGCCTGCCGGCCGGCCGAAGGTACGGCTGTACCTGCACGCCGACCTCAACGACGTGGTCACCAGCGGTTCAGGTGGTGCCGGCATCGGCACCGTGGAACGGCTCGGCCCGATCACCCTGGACCTGCTCAAGACCTGGGTCGGACACTCCCACGTGACGATCGTGCCGGTCATCGACCTCAACCTCGCACCACACTCACCACGGCACGACCCGCCACCCCGGATGGTCGAACAGGTCGTCCTCACCGACCAGCACTGCGCCTTCCCGTACTGCCAGGTTCACGCGCGGGCCTGCGACCTCGACCACGTCGAGAACTGGCACCCGGCCCAGGAGACGGATACCGACCCACCCGGGCCCGGCACCACCCCGGACAACCTCGCACCACTCTGCCGACGCCACCACCGCCTCAAGACCGCCGGGACGTGGAACTACGACGCGCTCGGGCCGGACCACTACGCCTGGACCGGATCCCACGGGCAGGAGCTCCAAGTCGTGGGTGGGACCACCGTGCCCGTGCCGGGTAGGGACTGACGGGGTCTCGGCAAGCTCGACCACCGCGGCAGGCTCAACCACCGGGGTCTCGGGGGTCTCGGGGGTCTCGGCAAGCTCGACCACCGGGTAGAGGTCGACTACGGCGCGGGGGTTTCGACAGGCTCGACCACCGCGGCAAGCTCGAGCACCGGGGCGGCTCGACCACCCGGGCGGACCCGGCCAGGGCCGTGTCAGTGCTGCTGCTGGGCCACCCAGCTGGCGTGCAGCCGGGCGTAGGGGGTTCCGGGCTGGGTGACCAGCTCGGCGTGCGGACCCCGCTGCACCACCCGACCGTCGTCCATGACGACGACCTCGTCGGCGTTCTCGGCGGTGGTGAGCCGGTGCGCGATGGTCACCGAGGTGCGGTCGGCCATCAGCCGGTCCAGGGCCCGGCTGATCCGCATCTCCAGCTGCGGGTCGACGGCACTGGTGGCCTCGTCGAGCACCAGCAGGTCCGGATCGGCCAGGTGGGCCCGGAGCAGGGCGACGAGCTGGCGCTCCCCCGCACTCAGGGACTCCCCGCGCTGACCCACCGGGGTCGCCACGCCGTGCGGCAAGCCGGCGAGCCAGTCGGCCAGGCCCAGCTCGAGGGCGCTCGCCTCGATGTCGGCGTCGGTGGCGTCCAGACGGCCGTACCGGACGTTCGCGGCGAGCGTGTCGTCGAAGAGGAACCCCTCCTGGGGCACCAGCACCACGCTCGAACGCAGCGACGACTGCCGCACCTCGCGCACGTCGACCCCGTCGAGCAGGACCCGACCCGACGTGGTGTCCATCAGCCGGGTGAGCAGCTTGGCGACGGTCGACTTGCCCGAGCCGGTCTCACCGACCACCGCGACCCGGGTCCCGGCCTCCAGGTGCAGGTCGACGTCGTGCAGCACCGGTGCACCGTCCGGGTAGGCGAAGCCCACGTGCTCGAACGTGACGTCCACCGGACCGCGCGGCAGCACCGCGCCGTCCGCACCCGGGTCGACCAGGTCGGCCGGGGTCTCCAGGACCCCGATCACCCGACGCCACGACACCAACGCGTTCTGGGCGTCGGTGATGATCTGGGTGCCCATCTGGACGGGGTTCACGAAGAGCGTCACCAGGAACGCGAACGCCAGCACGGTGCCCACGCTGAGCTGGTCGGCGAACCCGAGCCAGATGCCCAGGACGATCACCCCGGCGTTGGCCAGGCCCCCGGAGATCCCGCCCAGGCTGAACGAGATCACGGTGAACCGCAGTGCCCGGACGTTTGCCTCGCGGAACCCGTCGATCGCGGTGTCGATCCGGGCCTGGGTGCGGTCCTCGACGGCGTGTGCCTTGACCACGGCCGCGCCCACCACCGGCTCGGCGACGACACCGAGGAGTTGCCCCATCCACTCCCGCACCACCGCGTAGGCGGCCGAGAGTCGGCGCTGGAACCAGCGCAGGCTCGCGAACAGGGGGGCGAAGCAGAGCCACACCAGCAGCGTGAGCTGCCAGGAGTAGAGCGCCATCACCACCGTGGCGACCACGATCTGCCCGACACTGACCACCAGCATCAGGCCACCGAAGACGAGGAACTGGCTGACCTGGTCGACGTCGCTGGTGACCCGGGAGACCAGGGCCCCGCGACGTTCGGTGTTCTGGGTGAGCAGCGGCAGGTCGTGGACCTGCCGGAAAGCCCGGGTGCGCAGCGTCGCGAGCCCCGACTCCGCGGCCGTGTACAGCCGCGCGGTCATCAGGAACGAGCAGAAGGAGGTGGCCACGATCGCGGCCGCGGCGACCAGCGCCTTCCGGGCCACGAAGTCGGTGTCGGGGCCCCCGGCGGCCTGCAGGCCGTTGTCGGTGACCTGCTGCACCACCCAGGGGATCACGACCTGACCCAGGCTCGCCAGCAGCGCCAGCAGGACCGTCCACCCCAGCCCCCGGGTCATCTCCGGGGAGTAGGACAGGCCGCGGCGCACCGTCGCGAACGCGCCGAGCCGGGTCCCGGTGGACAGCGCCCCGGCGCTGGGGGTGGTGGTGCTCATCGGCTCCCCTCCGTGCTCGCGTCGTCCGGCTGCTCGGCGGCCGGGCCCGTGCGGTGGGCCGTCTCGCTCTCGTAGGCGTTGACCAGGTCGGCGTAGGCCGGGTTGCGGGCCAGCAGCTCGGCGTGCGTGCCGCGGTCGGCGACCGCACCGTCGGCGAGCAGCACCACCTCGTCGGCCAGCGCGATCGTGGCCTTGCGGTAGGCCACCACGAGCAGGGTGGTGTCGGGTCCCTCGGAGCCGCGCAGACCGGCCAGGATCCGGGCCTCCACCTCGGGGTCGACGGCGCTGGTGGCGTCGTCGAGCAGCAGCAGCCGGGGGGTGCGGACCAGGGCACGGGCCAGGGACAGCCGTTGGCGTTGGCCACCCGAGAGGCTGGTGCCGCGCTCACCCAGCGGCGTGTCCAGGCCCTCGGGCAGGGCACGGACGAATCCCTCGGCCTGGGCGGTGCGCAGCGCGGCCCACACCTGGTCGTCGGTGAAGTCGGCCCCGAGGGTGACGTTGTCCCGCACGGTGTCGTCGAAGAGGAACGCGGTCTGCGGCACCACGGCCAGTGTGCGCGCCAGCTCCCCGGCGGCCAGGTCCCGCAGGTCGGTGCCGTCCACCCGCACCTTGCCCCCTGCCGGGTCGACCAGGCGGGCAACGAGGGTGGTAAGAGTGGACTTGCCCGACGCGGTGGCCCCGACCAGGGCCACGGTGCGTCCCGGGGCGAGGGAGAAGGTGACGTCACGCAGCACCGGGTCCGCTCCCGGGTAGGCGTAGGAGACGTGGTCCAGGGTGAGCTCGGCGCCTCCGGTCCCGGTGAGCCCGGCGGTGCCGTGCTCCATCCGACCGGTGGCCGCGAGGACGTCGCGCACCCGCTCGTAGCCCACGACGCTGCGCGGGAAATCGCCCAGCAGCCACCCGATCGAGCGGATCGGGAAGGCCACCACGGTCAGCAGGTAGGAGATGGTGACCACGTCACCGGCACTCGCCTCGCCGCCCGCGACCCGGTGGGCACCGACGACCAGCACCAGCAGCACGCCCAGGCTGGGCAGGGCGGTGAGCACCGGGTCGAACAGGGCCCGCACCTTGCCGGCGGCGATGGTGGTGTCCCGCAGCCGCTGCGAGGCGTCGGCGAACCGCGCGGTCTCCTCCGGCTCCCGGCCCAGGGTCTTGACCACCATCGCGCCGTCGAACGACTCGTGCGCGATGGCCGACACCTCCCCACGCAACTCCTGGGCGCGGGCCCACAACGGGTTGGCGGTGCGCTGGAAGACGACGTTGGCGACGATCACCAGCGGGAACACCAACAACCCCACCGAAGCCATCACCACGTCAGTGAGCAGCATCTGGGCCACCGCGATCACCATCATCGCCACCGTGCCGACCGCCATCGGGAGCGGCGCGATCGGGCCCCACGCGGCCTCCACGTCGGAGTTGGCGGTCGACAGCAGCCGCCCGGTCGGGTGCCGCTGGTGCCAGGCCATCGGCAGCGCCAGGTACTGGCGGGTGACCGCGCGGCGGGAGTGGGCCTGCATCCGGAACTGCATGACACCGGCGCCGATGCGTCGCGCCACGATCCCCACGGCCCGCAGGATCGCGACGCCGACGAAGAGGGCGACCACGGCCAGAAGGATCCCCGGCGAGATCTCGCCGTCCCGGAACGCCGGGACGACCGCGTGGTTGGTGGCCCACCCGAGAACCCAGGCGTCGGCCACGGTCAGCGCGCCGAACAGCAGCGAACCGAGGGTGGAGATCCAGAAGACGCCGGGTTCGCGACGGATCGCCACCCCCAGCACCCGGAAGCCGTCCATCGTCAACGACCGGCGGGCCCGCACCGGGGCCTCGGTGGACGCCGGGGTGGCGGCGTCGACCGGGTCGGTGGGGTCGGCCGGGGCCGCGGTGGCTTCGTCGGCCTGCGTCACTCGACTGGCTCCTGGTTGGTCTGTGGCTGGTGGTTCCCGGGGTGGGTGGGGGGTGCTGCGCCGGCGCCTCAGCTGCGGCGGACGAACCAGCGTTGGAGCAACGTCGACCCCTGCTCCAGGATTCCCGCCAGCTCCAGGTCGAGGTCCAGGCCCGCACCGTCGAGCACGCGCAGGTGCTCCCCGGCCACCAGGCGGGGCACGACGGTCAGGCACAGCTCGTCCACCAGACCCGCGGCCAGCAGGTCCCGGGCCAGGGTGGGACCGCCCTCGCAGAGCACGTCGGAGAACCCGCGACCGGTGAGCTCGGCGGTGAGGCGGGTCAGGTCGGGGCCGTCCTCGCCCAGCACCAGCAGCCGCTCCCCCAGCAGGTCCCGGGTCTCGTCGAGGTGGGGGGTCGACGAGCCGGTCGCCATCCAGACCTTCTCCAGGGACCCCTGGCGCAGCGACGCGGGGACCGCGCCGGAGCGGGAGACCACCACCAGGTGCTGGGCGTTGGGTCGGTACCCCTCGGCCCGGATGGTGCCGGCCCCCACCACGATCACGTCGCACAGCGCCCGCAGGGCCTCGAAGACCCGCTGGTCGTCGTCGTTCTGGATCGACTTGCTCAGTCCGTCGGTGCCGGTCACCGCCCCGTCGACGGTGCTGACGAAGTTCAACCGCACCCACGGCGCCCGCGGCGGGGCGTAGGCGGCCGCGAGGGCGTCGTCGTCGAGGTCGGACAGCTGCGGCAGCGGACGGTCGGAGGGCACGGGGCCACTCTGCCCCCTCGCGCCGACAACAGCGAGACCGCCCCGCTGCCGGCGCGGCCGCTGCGGCCCGGGGTACGTCCGTCTGCCTAGACTCGGCGACCGTGATCACCCTGAGCGCGCTGGCCGCCCTGCACGACGAGTTCGCCGCTGACCTGGCCCGGCCGGTCGCCGACGTCGAGGTCGCCGGGCTGGTGGTCGGGGACGCCGCCCCGGTGGTGATGGGCGTGGTCAACCTGTCGCGTGACTCCTCCTACCGCGAGTCCGTCGCCGTCTCGGCGGCCCACGCCGTGCGGATGGGCCGGGTCCAGGCGCTGCAGGGCGCCGGCATCGTCGACCTGGGGGCCGAATCCTCCGACATCGGCACCCGACGCGCCGGCCCGGACGAGCAGATCGCGGCGCTGGTCCCGGTGGTGGAGGAGCTGTCCGAGCACGTGGTGGTCTCCGTCGAGACCTATGAGCCGGCGGTGGTCGAGGCGACGCTGCGGGCCGGGGCCCGGGTGCTGAACATGACCGGTCGGCAGCACGAGGACGAGATGCTCAGCCTGGCCGCGCAGCACGACGCCGCGGTGGTGCTGTGCTGGGGCGAGGTGGCCAACGTCCGGGAGATCTCCGAGATCGACCGAGGTGGCGTGGCGTCCGACCCGTTCCCGGCCATGGTCGACCACTTCGGTGCCCGGCTGGAGCGGGCACGGGAGCTGGGGGCGACGAAGCTCGTCGTCGACCCGGGCATCGGGTTCTACTACTCCAACCTGGCCGAGCCGGTCTCCCGGGCCGAGCACCAGGTGAAGGTGCTGGCCCAGTCGTTCCGGCTGCGCAGCCTGGGCGTGCCGGTGTGCAACGCCCTGCCGACGGCCTTCGACCTGTTCGGCGAGGAGCTGCGGATCGCCGAGGCCTTCTTCGGGGTGCTCACCCAGCTCGGCGGCACCCACGTGCACCGCACCCACGAGGTGCCCAAGCTCGCCGCCGTCCTCGGCGCGATGGGCGGCCTGTCGGTGCGCTGAGGCCCTGGCTCTCGAGCGTTCCTCAGGGACGCCAGTCGCTCGGCGGGTCCTCCCCGACCCGGCCGTCGACGGCCTCCCGGAGCAGGTCGGCGTGGCCGGTGTGGCGCCCGTACTCCTCGACCAGGTCCGCCAGCAGCCGGCGCAGGCTGGCGTGCCGTCCGGCCCGGTCGACCTTCTGGACCGCGGGCTGGTCGAGACCACCGTCGGCCAGCGCCCGGTCGATCCGCGCACGGGCCCGGGCCACCTCGGAGTCGTAGCGCCCGTAGAGCTGCTCCGGGGTCCACCCGGCGGCCGCGGCGAAATCGGATCCCTCGGTGTCGAACCCGGTCCACGGCAGGCCCGGGTCCTCGCCGAACGCCAGCCAGGTGCTGTACACGGCCTCCACCGCCGCCAGGTGCACCAGCAGTCCCCCGAGGGTGAGGGTGGAGGCACCCACGGTGGTGGCGAGACCGTCGGCGTCGAGCCCGTCGGCCTTCCACCGGAACGTCCAGCGCAGCCGGTCCAACGAGCCCAGCAGGTGCTCGTCGGCGCCCCCGGCCCACGGAGGTTCCCACGGCGGGGCGTCGTCGGTCCCGGCGGCAGTGACGTCCTCCCCCGGCCCGCTCACCGGGCGTCCCGCAGCGGTGAGCCGGTCACGTCGAAGCGGAACCCGCCGAACTCGCCGCTGAGCAGCGGCCGGGCCGCGGCGATCGAGGCCTGCACGTCGGGCAGCTCCAGGGAGGCGCGGTGCGCCTCGGCGCTGGTCCACAGTTCCACGACGAAGACCGTGTCCGGCTGCTCGTCGCTGACGCCGACCTCGTAGGCCAGGCAGCCCACCTCGGCCAGTGCCGGGGTGGGGCGCGTGAGGTGAGCGACGAGTTCGTCGCGCTTTCCGGGCTGGGCACCGAGGGTGCCGACGTTGGCGAAGGTCATGCCGGTCACGCTAGGGGTGGGCGCCGACACCCACCACCGTGCGACCGGCCGGTCACGCCCCGGTCAGCGGACCGGGTGGCCCGCCTCGCGCAGCGCGTCCTTGACCTGACCGATGGTGAGGGTGCCGAAGTGGAAGACCGTCGCGGCCAGCACCGCGTCGGCCCCGGCCTCGACGGCGGGAGCGAAGTCGGTGACCCGACCGGCACCACCGGAGGCGATCACCGGGATCGAGACCTCCCGGCGCACCGCCGCGAGCATCTCGGTGTCGAAGCCGTCGGTGGTGCCGTCGGCGTCCATGGAGTTGAGCAGGATCTCGCCCGCCCCCAGCTCGGCGGCCCGGACCGCCCAGGCCACCGCGTCGATGCCGGCCGAACGCTTGCCGCCGTGCGTGGTGACCTCGTAACCCGAGTCGGTGCCGGCGGCCCGGCGGGCGTCCACCGAGAGCACCAGCACCTGGTTGCCGAACCGGTCGGCGACCTCGCTGATCAACTCGGGACGCGCGATCGCGGCGGTGTTCATGGCAACCTTGTCGGCGCCGGCGCGCAGCAACCGGTCCACGTCGGCGACCTCCCGCACTCCCCCGCCGACGGTCAACGGGATGAAGACCTCCTCGGCGGTGCGGGAGACGATCTCCATCGTCGTGCCGCGGGCCTCGTGCGAGGCCGAGATGTCGAGAAAGGTCAGCTCGTCGGCACCCTCGCGGTCGTAGAGCCGCGCCAGCTCGACCGGGTCACCGGCGTCGCGCAGGTTCTCGAAGTTGACGCCCTTGACCACCCGGCCGCCGTCGACGTCCAGGCACGGGATGACCCGGACCGCGAGGCTCATCGCGCACCCCGGGTCGCCGCGAGCGCGTCGGCGAAGTCGATGCGTCCCTCGTAGAGCGCGGTGCCGATGATCGCACCCTCGACGCCCTCACCGACCAGCCCGGACAGGGTGCGCAGGTCCTCGACCGTGGTGACGCCGCCGGAGGCGACGACGGGGCGGGAGGTGGCGGCCGCGACGTTGCGCAGCAGCTCGGTGTTGGGGCCGGCGAGCATGCCGTCCTTGGCCACGTCGGTGACCACGTACCGGGCACAGCCCTCGGCGTCGAGCCGGGCCAGCGTCTCGTAGAGGTCACCGCCCTCGCTGGTCCAGGCCCGGCCCGCCAGACGGGTGCCGCGCACGTCCAGGGCGATCGCGATCCGGTCCCCGTGCTCGGCGATCACCTTCGCGCACCACTCGGGGTTCTCGATCGCCGCAGTACCGATGTTGACCCGGGTGCAGCCGGTGGCCAGCGCGGCCGCCAGCGAGGCGTCGTCTCGGATCCCGCCGGTCAGCTCCACGTCGATGTCCAGGGTGCCGACGATCTCGGCCTTCTTGGCTGCGTTGTCGCCGGTGCCGAACGCGGCGTCCAGGTCGACCAGGTGCAGCCACTCGGCACCGGCCTCCTGCCAGCGCAGGGCCTGGGTGAGCGGGTCGCCGTAGGCGTTGCCGGAGCCCGAGACGCCCTGGGCGAGCTGGACGGCCTGGCCGTCGCGGATGTCGACGGCCGGGAGGAGCTGGAGGTGGGACACGGGAGGCCCTTTCGTCAGGTCGGGCAGGTCAGATGGTGTTCACCCAGTTGCGCAGCAGCTGCGCACCGGCGTCACCGGACTTCTCGGGGTGGAACTGGGTGGCGGTCAGCGGACCGTTCTCGACGGCGGCGACGAACCGGTCCCCGCCGTGCGTGGACCAGGTCACCAGCGGCGCCTTGGTCCGGTCGTTGGTGACCAGGGTCCAGTCCCGCACGCCGTAGGAGTGCACGAAGTAGAAGCGTTCGTCGGTGACACCCTCGAACAGGGAGGTGCCGGCGGGCGCCTCGACGGTGTTCCACCCCATGTGCGGCACCACCGGCGCCTGGATCCGTTCGACCACGCCGGGCCACTCGTCGCAGCCCTCCGTCTCGACGCCGTGCTCCACGCCCCGCTCGAACAGCACCTGCATGCCCACGCAGATGCCCAGCACCGGACGCCCGCCGGCGAGACGACGTCCGATGATCCGGTCACCCTTGATCGCCTTCAGCCCGGCCATGCAGGAGGCGAAGGCCCCGACCCCGGGCACCAGCAGGCCGTCGGCCTCCAGGGCGGTGTCGAAGTCGCTGGTCAGAGTGACCTCGGCACCCGCCCGCTCCAGGGCACGGACGCCCGACCGGAGGTTGCCCGACCCGTGGTCGAGCACCACCACCGAGGGCTTGGCCATCAGGCGCCCACCCCGTCACCCTCCAGGGTGCCCTTGGTGGAGGGCACGCCGGTCTCCCGCGGGTCGATCGCGGCGGCGTCACGGAACGCGCGGGCGAACGCCTTGAACTGGGTCTCCACGACGTGGTGCGGCTCGATGCCGTCCAGGACCCGCACGTGCAGGGCGATCTGGGCGTGGAACGCGATCGTCTCGAAGACGTGCTTGGTCAGCGACCCCAGGTACGGGACGCCGCCGTTGCCGCCGCCCAGCTGGACGTAGGTCTGGCCGTCCGGCTCACCGGAGTGGACACAGTAGGGCCGACCGGACAGGTCCACGACGGCCTGGACGAGCGACTCGTCCAGTGGCACGGTCGCGTCGCCGTAGCGGCGGATGCCCTTCTTGTCACCGAGCGCCTCGCGCAGCGCCTGGCCGAGGATGATCGCGGTGTCCTCGACGACGTGGTGGGCGTCGATGTGGGTGTCGCCGGTGCTGCGCACGGTCAGGTCGACCAGGGAGTGGCGGCCGAAGGCGTCGAGCATGTGGTCGTAGAAGCCGACCCCGGTGGAGACGTCGGTGCGCCCGGACCCGTCGATGTTGACCTCGACCAGGACCGAGGACTCCTTGGTGCTCCGCTCGATGCGTGCAGTACGGCTCATCGGGACTCCTCCATCACTTGCTCCTCCATCACGGCGAGGAGGGCGTTCTTGAACTCGATCATCTCGTCCGGGGTGCCGACCGAGACCCGCAACCAGCCCTCGGGGCCGGTCTCCCGGATCAGCACGCCGCGCTCCAGCAGCGCCTGCCAGGTGGCGTGCCGGTCGGCGAAGGTGCCGAACAGCACGAAGTTGGCGTCCGAGTCGGCGACCCGGAAGCCCTGCTCGCGCAGCCACACGACCAGTGCGTCCCGTTCGGCCCGGAGCTCGTCGACCTTCCCGAGCAGTTCGGGGGCGTGCCGCAGCGCCGCCAGCGCCGTGGCCTGGGTGACCGCGGACAGGTGGTACGGCAGCCGCACCACCCGCAGTGCGTCGACCACCTCGGGAGCCGCCGCCAGGTAGCCGAGCCGGGCACCGGCCAACGCGAACGCCTTGCTCATGGTGCGGGTGACCACCAGGTTGCGGTGCTCGTCGAGCATCTCCAGGGCGCTGGGGACACCGGCCCGACGGAACTCTCCGTAGGCCTCGTCGATCACCACGATCCCGTTGCCGGCGGCCTCGCACAGCAGCGCCACCGCCTCGGGGGGCAGCGCGGTGCCGGTGGGGTTGTTGGGGCTGGGCACGAGCACCACCGCGGGCTGCTGCTCGAGCACCATCTCGCGGGCCGCGGCCAGGTCGAGGGAGAAGTCGCTCTCCCGTCGCCCGGCCACCCACTCGGTGAGCGAGTCGCGGGCGTACTCGGGGTACATCGAGTAGGTCGGCGCGAACGACAGGGCCCTGCGGCCGGGACCACCGAAGGCCTGCAGCAGCTGCAGCATCACCTCGTTGGAGCCGTTGGCCGCCCACACCCGCTCCCGGGTCAGGCCGCGTCCACCGTCGGAGTTCAGGTACTCCGCGAGTGCCTCGCGCAGCTCGCTCGCCTCCCGGTCGGGGTACCGGTTGAGGTCGGAGGCTGCCGCCAGCACGGACGCGGCGATGTCGGCGGCCGCGGCTGCGGAGGGACCGTACGGGTTCTCGTTGGTGTTGAGCTGCACCGGCACGTCGACCTGCGGGGCACCGTAGGGCTCCTCCCCCACCAGCGCGTCGCGCAGCGGGGGCCAGGGCAGGGCGCTCACCGGTCCGCGCCGTCGACGTCGTCGGCGAAGCGGATCGTCACACCGGCACCGTGGGTGGGCAGGTCCTCGGCCCCGGCCAGGGTCTCGACGTGGCCGGCGACCTGCGCCAGCGCCTCACGCGAGTAGTCCACGACGTGCATCTCCTTGAGGAACGCTGCGACCGAGAGCCCCGAGGAGTGGCAGGCACAGCCGCCCGTGGGCAGCACGTGGTTGGAGCCGGCGCAGTAGTCGCCCACCGCGACCGGCGACCACGGGCCGAGGAAGACCGCGCCGGCGTTGCGCACCCCGGCGGCCACGGTGGCGGCGTCGCGGGTGTGGATCTCCAGGTGCTCGCTGGCGTAGGCGTTGACCACCTCGAGCCCCTGGGCCAGGTCGTCGACGAGCACCACGGCGGACTGCGGTCCGGCCAGCGCGTCGGCGATCCGCTGCGCGTGCGGCGCGGTGGCCAGCTGGCGGGACAGCTCGGCCTCCACGGCCTCGACCAGCTCGGTGGAGTCGGTGACCAGCAGCGAGGCGGACGTGCCGCCGTGCTCGGCCTCGGTCATCAGGTCGGCGGCCACGTAGGCGGGCACCGCGGAGTCGTCGGCCAGGATCGCGATCTCGCTGGGTCCGGCCTCGGAGTCGATCCCGACCTCGCCGCGCAGCAGCCGCTTGGCGGCGGTGACGTAGAGGTTGCCGGGCCCGGTGACCAGGTCGACCTTGCGGCACGGGCCGGCACCGATGGCCAGCATCGCCACGGCCTGGGCGCCGCCGACGGCGTAGACCTCCTCGACCCCGAGCAGCGCGCACGCCGCCAGGGTGGTCCGGTCCGGCAGGCCGGTCTCGCGCTGCGGCGGGGTGGCGAGCGCGATCGAACCGACACCGGCGACCTGGGCGGGCACCACGTTCATCACGACGGTGGAGACCAGCGGCGCAACCCCGCCGGGCACGTACAGGCCGACCCGGTCGACCGGCACCATGCGGTGGGTGATGACAGCCCCGGGGGCGACCTCGATCCGCTGGTCGGGCTTGAGGTCGGCCCGGCAGGTGGCGCGCAGGCGCCGCACCGACTCCTCCAGCGCGGACCGGATGGCCGGGTCAAGCTCGGCAAGGCACTCGGCGAGCACCTCGGGGGCGACGCGGACATCGTCGAGACGGACCCCGTCGAACTTCTCGGTGAGCTCCAGGACGGCCTCGACGCCGCGGGCCCGGACCTCAGCGATGATCGGGGCGACGACATGGGTGGCGGACTCGACGTCGAACTCGGCGCGCGGCACGACCGCGCGGTAGTCCAGGGGTGCGGAGCCCTCGGCTGCGACACCCCGGAGGTCGATGCGGCGCATGGTCGCCGTGCTCGTCGAGGTCATGAGCCCAAGTCTAGGCGCAGCGGCGCTCGCCCCGGCCCCCGCACCGGGACCGTGGACGCCGTCCGGTCGTGGGGTGGCAGCCCGGCGCGGTGGCGCTACGTTGGTCCCGTGAGCGACCAGGGTGTCAGCACCGTGCCGATGTTCCCGTTGGGGACGACGGTCTTCCCCGGCGCCCAGGTGCCGCTGCACGTGTTCGAGGACCGCTACCTGGCGCTCGTGGGGCACCTGCTCTCGATGCCCGACCCGGCCGACCGGCTCTTCGCCACCGTCGCGATCCGGGAGGGCTACGAGGTCGGCGAGCACGGCGCCCAGCGGCTCTACCGGGCCGGGTGCCTGCTGCAGCTCACCGAGGTGGAGCACGAGTCCGACGGCTCGCTGCAGGTGGTGGCCGTGGCCCGGGAGCGAATCACGCTGCTGGGGATGGAGACCGCGGGGTTGTTCCCCCGGGGCCGTGTCGAGGTGTGGCCAGACCCGGCCGAGGAGGTCGAGGAGGACCTGTGCGACCGGGCCCGCTCGACGTTCACCGCCTACCGGGCCGCGGTCGCCGAGTTCCGCGGCGACCCGTTCTCCGGCACGCTCCCCCGCGACCCCGAGTACCTGTCCTGGACCCTGTCGGCACTGGCGCCGCTGCCGTTGCACGAACGCCAGGAGCTGCTCTCGGCCGAGACCACCCGCGAGCGTCTGGGGCTGGTGATCTCGATGCTGCGCGCCGAGCTCCGGGCGATCAACGTCATCCCCTCGCTCCCCGCGACCGAGGTGGCCCGGACCGCCTGGTCCCCCAACTGACCGCCGACCGGGCACTTCCGCGACGCCGACCGGGCACTTTGTCGCCGACCGGGCACTTCCGCGACGCTGACCGGGCACTTGTGCGGCACCCACCGGGCACTTTGGTGGCGCTGACCGGGCACTTCCGTGGTGCCACTCCCCACCTCGCCGTCACGCGGCGCGGGGCAAGCATGCATGACAGCATGCGGCCATGGCGAAGAAGAAGGCGTCCGGTGGCACTCCTGCGACGGTCGCACTGACCGCGGCCGGGATCGTGTTCGCCCTGCACCCCTACGAGCACGACCCGCGCGCTGCCTCCTACGGACTCGAGGCGGCCGAAGCGCTGGGTGTCCCGGCGGAGCAGGTGTTCAAGACGCTGATGGCGTCCCTGGACGGGGAACTCGTGGTGGGGATCGTCCCGGTCACCGCGCAGCTGGACCTGAAGGCACTGGCCCGAGCGCTCGGCGGCTCGAAGGCCGCCATGGCCGAGGTGGCCGCGGCGGAACGCGCCACCGGCTACGTCGCCGGCGGCATCTCCCCGGTCGGGCAGAAGAAGACCCACCGCACGGTGCTGGACTCCTCGGCCGAGGCCCACCCTCGGGTCTACGTCTCCGGCGGCCGCCGAGGCCTGGACATCGAGCTCAGTCCTGCGGACCTGGTGGCCGTGACGCGCGCCAGCACCGCACCGATCGCCCGCTGACCCATGACCGGGCGCCCAGCGCCACGCAAGCGCCCGGTCGACGTCACGCGAGTGCCCGGTCAGGGCCACGCAACTGCCCGGTCGGCATCACGCAAGCGCCCGGTCGGCGCACAAGTGCCCGGTCAGGGCCGCACAAGTGCCCGGTCAGGTCCACGCAAGTGCCCGGTCGGCGTCAGAGGGCGGGGTCAGTCGGTGACGATGCTCAGGCGGGCCCGGGCCACGTCGCCGTCGACACCGAGGGTGAAGCCCAGGGCGGCCAGCGGGTCGAGGTTGGCCTGGAGCTCCGGGTCCTCGCCCGCCAGGTCACCGACCAGGCCGGTGGCTGCGTCGGCGTCCAGGAAGAACACCGCCGCCCAGTCCCCGTCGTCGACCACGCGGCGGTACGCGTCGGTCCCCGACAGCCCGTCCTCGTCGGCCAGCTTCTTGCGGTAGGCGTCGCTCGGGCTGAGCACCGCGCCGTCGTCGTCCCCCTCGACGGTGAGCAGCTCGGCCAGCTCGGGGTCGTCGGAGGTGGCCTGGAGGATCTTGGCGATCACCCCGGAGACGTCGTCGCGGGACGAGTCGATCCGCACACCCGCGGGCACCTCGGAGAAGTCACTGGAGTTCGCCAGCCCCTCGACGTCGACGTCGCCGCCCACGGCCAGGGCGAACCCGTTGCCCAGCAGCTTCTCGAGGTCCTCGGGGACGGTGATCCCCACGGCCTCCTCGACCTGGGACACGAGCTCGTCGATCTCCTCGCCCTCGGCGGCCTCGGAGAAGTTCTCCATCAGGCTCTCGCCCCAGCCGTCGGCGAACGAGACGCCGAGCGCCAAGAGGGTGTCCTCGGGCAGCCCGCCGACCAGGTCGTCGGCATCGGTGCCGGTGCCCTTCGCCGCCAGTGACGCGTCCGAGGCGATCTCGAACTCCAGGGAGCCGTCATCGAAGCGCAGGGCCGCCGCGGCCCCCTTGAACTCCTTGAGCGACTCCTTGGCCGAGTCGGGGATCTCGAAGGCGCCGGCGCCCAGGCCGGGCATCCCGGAGCTGCCGGGCTCGACGATCTCGCCGTTCTCGTCCAGCAGCCCCATCTGGGTCAGTTCCTCGTCGGTGAAGCCGAGCTCGCGCAGCTCCTCGGCACTGGGCATGCCCAGGTCGTCCGACCCCGTGGAGTCGTCCGAGGTGGCGGAGCCGGCCAGGCTCTGGGCCGTGGAGGCCAGCTGCTCCAGGTTCTCGGCGAGCAGTTCGCCGGCGCCCGGCGCGACGTACAGGTTCAGGATGCCCGCGCCCCCGGCCTCGCCGGTCCACTTGCCGTAGGAGGAGTCGTCGGCGAGGTTCTTCTTCGCCGCACCGTCCACGATCTCGTCCAGGTGCTCGGCGGAGTCGCTGGCCACCAGCCACTCGTCGACGACCCGGTACGCCAGCTGGTCCTCACCACCGGCGCAGTCGGCCAACTCCTTGACGCCGGCCTCGGCCTTCTTGGCGTCCTTGACCTGCACGACGACGCCGACCAGCGGCTCGTCGTCGGTGACGTCCACCAGCCCGACGCCCATCCGGTTGCCGAGCCACGGCTCGATGTCGGCCTTCCAGTCCATGCCGCACTCGTCGCCGAGCACGTCGGACAGGAGGCGTTCACGCAGGTCGTCGTCGGCGCCGAGCTTCAGCTCGTCCCGGATGCCGGGGAACTTGCGCAGGGTGCGCACCGCCTCGATCTTCTGCTTGCCGCTGGGGTCGAGGTCGACGCTGACGTAGGCCACCGTCCCGGCCGGGAGTGCCTCGGCCGGCTGGGCACCGGTGCCCAGGAAGCTCATCGCTGCCCAGGCGCCCACGCCACCGACGGCCAGGACACCCACCACGGCACCGCCGATGACCAGGGGCTTGCGGCTGCGACGGGCCGGCTGCGGCGGCCCGTACGGGGGCTGCCCACCGAACGGGGGCTGTCCGCCGAACACCAACTGGTCCGGTCCACCCGGTCCACCCGGACCACCCGGACCGCCGGGACCACCGGTCCACCCGGGGCCACCCGGACCACTCGGCGGGGGCGGGGGCGGGAACTGCTGGTTCATCGAGACTCCTCGGCTGCCACGGCTGCGACCCGCGACGTGCGGCGCGCCACGGACCCTACCCGCGTGCCGCCCTGCTCGAACCCGCATCCACGAACCCGTTCACCGCACCTGAAGGCATGCGGCGCCGGCAGCCCTGCCGGGTGGGCTCAGTCGCGCTCGCTGCTGCGCGGCAGGAACGCCAGGAACACCGTGACCAGCCCGAGCAGCGCGAAGGCCGGCAGCACCACGAAGCCGGCGTTGGGGATGAGGTCTGGGTCCCACCAGGACAGGTGCCCCTGGTCCCCGACGCGCAGCTCCGAGGGGATCGCGGTCCAGTCCTTGGCGCCCTTGGCCAGTGGCCTGGGGTCGGCGGGCCCGAGGGCGTTGCCGACCAGGAACATCACCCGGGTCGCGACCAGGGAGCCGAGGATGACCCCGACCAGCGTGCCGATCGGGCGGCGGCCACCCAACCCGGCCGCCAGCAGCCCCAGCAGCAACCCGCCCACACCGCCGACCACGACGAACCAGCCGGTGCCGTCGAACTGGGCGCGCTGGGTGTCGCCCGGCATCAGCCAGGTGTCCTTGAGCACCAGCCCGTCCGTGGGCGTCCACAGCCAGAACCACAGCGCACCCAGGAGGGCGCCGCACGCGGCCCCGACCAGCACCAGCAGCGCCGGCCACAGCAGCACGCGCCACGACAGCGGCGCACGCACACGACCGGGTGCCCCGGAGGCACCGGACTCCTCGACCGGGCCGGCCGGGTGGTCCGGCGTGCCTCCCTGGGTGGACCAGGGTGCGCTCACGCCAGACACGTCGGCCCCAACAGCTGCTTGAGGTCGGCGAACAACGCCGAGTTGGGGGTCACCCGCAGCCGGTCGTCGAGCTTGACCAGGGTCGTGGCCTCCCGCCCCAGGAGCTTGAGCTGCACCTCGGTCATCCCCGGGTGGGTGCTGAGCACGTCACGCAGGGACTCCACCACGGGCGCGGTGCACCGGGTGCTGGGCAGGCTGATCACGACCGGGCCGCTGGGTCCGTCGGACAGGTCCGGGACGGTGACCTTCTGGGCACGGATCTCGGGCTGGTCCTTCTCGGTCGACAGGTTGCCCTCGACGCGGATGATCGCGTCCTCGACCAGGAACGGGGCAGCGAGCTGGTACGACGAGGGGAACAACATCACCTCGATGGCGCCGTCCAGGTCCTCCAGGGTGACGGTCGCCCAGGAGTCACCACGCTTGGTGATCCGCCGCTGCACCGCGGTCACCAGCCCCGAGACGGTGATCGGCGAGTTGTGGGCCCGCTCCTCGTCCAGCATCAGCTGACCGATGGTGCAGTCGGTGCCGTTGGCCAGCACGTGCTCGAGGCCCTGCAGCGGGTGGTCGGAGACGTAGAGCCCGAGCATCTCCCGCTCGTGACCCAGCAACGTCATCTTGTCCCACTCGTCGATGTCGGGGATCGCCACCGAGATCCCGAAGCCGGCGTCCTCGGCGTCGTCCATCCCCCCGAACAGCGAGTCCTGCCCGATCGCCTCGTTCTTCTTGATGTCGACGTACTGGTCGACCGCGTTCTCGTGGATCGCGACCAGGGACCGGCGCCGGTGCTTCAGCTCGTCGAAGGCCCCGGCCTTGATCAGCGACTCGATGACCCGCTTGTTGCAGACGGTCAGCGGCACCTTGTCCATGAAGTCGTTGAAGTCGGAGTAGGCGCCCTTCTCCTCCCGCGCCGCGACGACACCGTCGACGACGTTGGAGCCGACGTTGCGCACCGCGGTGAGGCCGAAGCGGATGTCGGTGCCGACCGGGGTGAAGTTGGCCGCCGACGAGTTCACGTCCGGCGGCAGCACCCGGATCCTCATCCGTCGGCACTCGTTGAGGTAGATGGCCATCTTGTCCTTGTCGTCCTTCACCGACGTCAGGAGCGCAGCCATGTACTCGGCCGGGTAGTTGGCCTTGAGGTAGGCGGTCCAGTACGAGACCAGGCCGTAGGCCGCGGAGTGGGCCTTGTTGAACGCGTAGTCGGAGAACGGGAGCAGGATGTCCCACAGCGTCTGGATCGCGGCCTTGGAGTAGCCGCGCTCGATCATGCCGGCGGAGAAGCCCTCGAACTGCTTGTCCAGCTCCTCCTTCTTCTTCTTGCCCATCGCGCGGCGCAGGATGTCGGCCTCGCCGAGCGTGTACCCGGCCAGCTTCTGCGCGATCGCCATGACCTGCTCCTGGTAGACGATCAGACCGTAGGTCTCGCCCAGGATGTCCTCGAGCGGCTCGGCCAGCTCGGGGTGGATCGGCTCTACCGGCTCACGACCGGTCTTGCGGCGTGCGTACTTGTTGTGCGAGTCCGCGCCCATCGGACCGGGTCGGTACAGCGCGCCGACCGCGGAGATGTCCTCGAACTCGTCGGGGCGCATGGAGCGCAGCAGGGCCCGCATCGGACCACCGTCGAGCTGGAACACCCCGAGGGTGTCACCGCGCTGCAGCAGCGCGTAGGTCGCCTGGTCGGTGAGGTCCAGCTCCTCCAGGACGACGTCCTCACCCCGGTTCGCGGCGATGTTCTTGACCGCGTCGTCCATCACGGTGAGGTTCCGCAGACCCAGGAAGTCCATCTTGATCAGACCCAGGGACTCACACGTGGGGTAGTCGAACTGGGTGATCATCGCGCCGTCGGCCGGGCGGCGCAGCAGCGGGATGACATCGACCAGCGGCTCGCTCGACATGATCACGCCCGCGGCGTGCACGCCCCACTGCCGCTTCAGCCCCTCGATGCCGATGGCGGTGTCGACGACCCGGCGCACGTCGGCGTCGCCGTCGTAGAGCGCGCGGAACTCCCCGCCCTCGCCGTAGCGCTTGTGCTCGGGGTTGAAGATCTCCTGCAGCGGGACGTCCTTGCCCATCACCGCGGCCGGCATCGCCTTGGTGATCCGGTCGCCCATCGAGAACGGGTACGCCAGGATCCGCGACGAGTCCTTGACGGCCTGCTTCGCCTTGATGGTGCCGTAGGTGATGATGTAGCTCACCCGGTCGTCGCCGTACTTGTCGGTGACGTAGCGGATGACCTCCGAGCGCCGGCGCTCGTCGAAGTCGATGTCGAAGTCGGGCATGGAGACGCGGTCGGGGTTGAGGAACCGCTCGAAGATCAGGCCGTGCTCGAGCGGGTCGAGGTCGGTGATCCTCATCGCGTAGGCCACCATCGACCCCGCACCGGAGCCACGGCCGGGTCCGACCCGGATGCCGTTGTCCTTGGCCCAGTTGATGAAGTCGGCCACGACCAGGAAGTACCCGGGGAAGCCCATCTTGGTGATGACGCCGAGCTCGAACTCGGCCTGGGCGCGCACCTTGTCCGGTATGCCGTTCGGGTAGCGGAACTGCAGCCCGGTCTCGACCTCCTTGACCAGCCAGGAGTCCTCGTTCTCGCCGGGCGGGCAGGGGAAGCGTGGCATGTAGGTGCCGTTGCCCTCGGTGAACTCGACCTCGCACCGTTCGGCGATCAGCAGGGTGTTGTCGCACGCCTCGCGCAGCTGGTACTTGTCCTGCCACAGCGCGCGCATCTCGGCCGGCGACTTGATGTAGTAGCCGTCGCCGGAGAACGCGAACCGCTGCCCGGGGCCGTCACCGGCGGGGATGTCCATCGTGGAGCCGGAGTTGATGCACAGCAGGTGCTCCTGGGACTTGGCGTCCTCCTTCAGCACGTAGTGGCTGTCGTTGGTGGCCAGGTACGGGATGCCCAGGTCCTTGCCCAGACGGAGCAGGCCGTCGCGGACCCGGTTCTCGATGCTGAGGCCGTGGTCCATCAGCTCGAGGAAGTAGTTCTCCTTGCCCAGGATGTCCTGGAACTCGCCGGCGACCCGCCGGGCCTCCTCGTACTTGCCGTAGCGCAGGTGGACCTGGATCTCGCCCGAGGGGCAACCGGTGGTCCCGATGATCCCCTTCGAGTGCTGGGCCAGGAGCTCGCGGTCCATCCGGGGCTGCTTGAAGAACCCGTCACGCCAGGCGCCGGTGGTGAGCCGGAACAGGTTGTGCATGCCCTCGGTGGACTCCGAGAGCAGCGTCATGTGCGTGTAGGCGCCGCGTGCGGAGACGTCGTCGGAGCCGCCGTCGTAGAAGTTGACGCCCTTGCGCTCGAACCGGGACACGTCGGGGGTGAAGTAGGCCTCGATGCCGATGATCGGCTTGACCCCGGCCCCCTTGGCCTTCTTGTAGAACTCGTACGCCCCGAACACGTTGCCGTGGTCGGTCATCGCGATCGCCGGCATGCCCAGCTCGGCGGTGCGCTCGGCCATCGCCTGGAGGCGGGCGGCGCCGTCGAGCATCGAGTACTCGGTGTGGACGTGCAGGTGGACGAACGAGTCACCGGAACCGGCGGACATGCTGCGCGAGCGCTCCCTTGATCAGGGCCGACAGGACAGCCGGGACACCACCCGCGCACCAGGTGCGGGGTCGTTCCGGCGGAGGGCCAGCCTACGTGTTCGGACCATGCCGATGGTGCCACCCACCCCCGACGGTCCCGCTGGGCGAACACCTCCGTCCCCCACCCGGGGCGGACCGGCGGGTCGTCGCCGGATCCGCGGGCTCAGGGCCAGCGGATCTCGACGTCGGGAGCACGTTCCTCGTTCTCCGACCCGTCGGTGTGCCGCACCTCGACGAACCCGTGGGCAGCGTAGAAGGCCCGGGCCGGTGCGTTGGAGGTGAAGACCCAGGCCCCGAACCCGCCCGGGCGCAGCGCCTGGACGGTCTGCAGCAGCACCGTGCCGATCCCCCGCCCCTGGTGCGCCGGGTGCACGTACAGGTCGTCGAGCCAGGTGGGCGTGAACCTAGCCAGACCGACGAGCTCCGCGCCGAGGGCGGCCACCCACACCTCGTGCTCAGCACCCGCGGAGAGGTCCCAGCCCTCGACCCAGGCGCGGTGCTCGGCCGGCGGGTGGACCGAGGGCGGCATCCGGGGCACCGCAGCGGCCCGGGCCAGCACGTGCAACCGGGCCAGGTCGGGGAGGTCGTCGGGCACCGCCGGACGCACCGCGAGCGCGGACGACGACGGGGGTGGCGGTGCGGAGGTCAGTGGATCTCGCGCACCACGTCGAGGGCGTGGGCCAGGTCGTCGGGGTACGGCGAGGAGAAGGTCACGTACTCGCCCGTGGCCGGGTGGGTGAACCCCAGCTTGACCGCGTGCAGCCACTGGCGCTCCAGGCCGACCCGCTGGGCCAGCACCGGGTCGGCCCCGTACAGCGGGTCACCGACGCACGGGTGCTTGAGCGCGGCCATGTGGACCCGGATCTGGTGGGTGCGACCGGTCTCGAGGTGGATCTGCAGCAGGCTCGCGAAGCGGTGCGCCTCGAGCGTCTCGTAGTGGGTGATCGAGTGCCGCCCGTCCGCCATCACCGCGAACTTCCAGTCCGCCCGCGGGTGCCGCCCGATCGGGGCGTCGATGGTGCCCTCCAACGGGTCGGGGTGGCCCTGGACGAGGGCGTGGTAGGTCTTGTCGACCACCCGGTCCCGGAACGCCTGCTTGAGCACCGAGTAGGCCTGCTCGGACTTGGCGATCACCATCGCCCCGCTGGTGCCGACGTCGAGGCGCTGCACGATGCCCTGCCGCTCCGAGGCCCCAGAGGTGGAGATCCGGAAACCGGCACCGGCCAGGTGACCCACGACCGTGGGGCCGGTCCAGCCCATCGACGGGTGTACCGCGACCCCGACGGGCTTGTCGACCACCACGATCGAGTCGTCGTCGTGGAGCACGGTGATGCCCTCGACGACCTCGGGGACGACCTCGAGCGGGTCCCGCTCGACGGGCACGACGACCTCGAGGGTGCTGCCCTCCTCCAGCCGCTGGCTCTTGCTGGCCCGGCGACCGTCCACGCTCACGTGGCCGTCGAGGACCAGGTCGGCGCAGCGGGTCCGGGAGAAGCCGAACATCCGCGCCATCGCGGTGTCGACCCGTTCACCGGCCAGCCCCTCGGGCACCAGCACGGTGCGCACGTCGGTGTCGCTCACTGCTCACTCCCCCGACCCGCGTCGTCGACCGACCCGGTCGCCCCGGCACCGGTGCTCGGTGCGGACTCCGCCGGGGTGTCCGGGGTGTCCGGAGCCGGCTCGTGGTCGTCGATCTTCTCGCCGTCCAGGCCGATGCCGCGCAGCGTCTGGAGCAGGATCAGCACGACCGCGGCGTTGAGGCTCATGTCGGCCACGTTGAAGATCGGCCAGTTGGGCAGCATCAGGAAGTCGACCACGTGCCCGTGGAAGGTGGAGGGCTCACGGAAGACCCGGTCGGTCAGGTTGCCGACCACCCCGGCGGCCAGCAGCCCCAGCGCCCAGGCCCAGACCCGGCTGCGCACCCGCGGCAGGACGGCGATGACGACCCCGACGGCCGCGATGGCCAGGCAGGTGAAGATCCACGTGTAGTCCGATCCCAGGCCCCACGCGGCGCCGGGGTTGCGGATCAGCCGCAGCTGCAGCAGCTCCCCGACGAGCTCGATGTCGTCACGGCCGGTCAGGTGCTCGACGGCGAGCCACTTGGTCACCTGGTCGAGCCCGTAGGCGAGCACCGCGACCACCCCGAAGAGGGCGAGCCGGCGGCGGGGGGCGGGGGTCCGGTCGTCATCGCCCCCGGAGGGGGACGTTCCTCGTGCATCGCGCATGTCGGCACCGAGTCTCCCACACGCCCGGGAGCGCGCAGGACTCCTCGACCCTGCTGGTGCGCGTCAGTAGGCGCGCTTCTCCTCACGCTGCTTGCAGGTCATGCACAGCGTCGCCCGGGGGAACGCCATCATCCGGAGCTTGCCGATCGGCTCCCCGCACGACGCACACGTCCCGTAGGTGCCGTCGGCGAAGGCCAGCAGGGCCTTCTCGACCTGGGCGAGGGTCTCCCGCTCGGTGGCGACCACGGTGAGCTCGTGGTCACGCTCGAACGACGAGGCACCCACGTCCGCGGTGTCCTGACCGGCCCCGTCACCGGGGTCCCGCATGAGTCCGGCCAGTTCGGCCTCGTGCTCGGCGAGCAGTCCGAGCAGGCGGTCACGCTGGCCCTCCAGCTCGCCGCGGACCTCCTTGACGTCGGCGGCGGTCCAGGGGTCCTCGCCCTCGCGGTAGGGCAGGTTGCGGGCACGGACGGTCGGGGACTTGCTGGTCACGTCGGGCTTCTTCCTGGTGCGGGCGGTCGGGGCAGCGGTCCCGGGCGTCGGGGACGCCGTGGTGCCGGTCGTCGTGGTCGGGGCGGTCGAGGTCGTGGCCGACGTCGTGGCGGCCTTCGCGGCCGTCTTCACCGGGGCCCTTTGGGCAGTCTTCGGGGCGGTCTTCTTGGCAGGCTTCGCGGTGGCCCGGGCCGGGGCAGCCGGCTCGACGGGAGTCTTCTTCGCCACCGACTTCTTCGCCGGGGCCTTCTTGGCGGTCGCGGCAGGCCTCGACGCTGCCTTGGCCGGGGCCTTCGCCGGGGCCTTCGCGGCAGCCTGGCGGGCGGTCCCCGTGGTTTCCGTGGCCTTCACGGCCTTCTTCGCTGCCTTCTTCGCAGCTTTCTTCGCGGCTTTCCTGGCCGTGGGCGCGCGGTCCGCTGCCGCGTCGCCCGCGTCCTCGGGCTGGCCTTCCGCGCGACGCGGACGACCACGGTTCACCGCGCGCACCACCGCGCCCGCCGCAGCCTCCACCAACGTCGGTCGTTCGAGATCCTCCATGTGATCACCTCACCGCTCTGTGCGTCACGGCCCCCGCGACGTGGCACCGTGACGCAGGTCACCACGTGGGCTGAAAGGTAGCGGGTCGCGCCGACAGTTCCAACCAGGCACGCAGAACACGAGCCCCGGGGAACGACGAACGGCCGGCCCCGCAAGCTGCGGGACCGGCCGTGCACGCCGTCTGTGGTGGTTCCGGACCAGGTCCGGTTCCGGGGGCTCAGCCCTCGTCGTCGCCCAGGATCGAGCGCAGCCGCTTGGGCGCGGGCGCCCCGGAGGCCGGGACGGAGCTGGTCAGCTCCGAGCCGTTGTCGAGCGCCTTGAGCTGCTCGTTGAAGTAGGTCTTGAGCCGCGAGCGGTACTCACGCTCGAAGGAGCGCAGCGTCTCGACCTCACCGTTGAGCTTGTCGCGCTCCTTCTCCAGGTCACCCAGGACCTGGGTCCGGCGCTCGGCGGTCTCGGAGTCGAGCATCTGCGAACGGGTCCGGGCGTCGGCCTCGAGGCGGTCCGCCTTGACCTTCGACTCACTCTCCAGGCGCTCGGCCTTGGTGCGGGCGGCGCCGACGATCTTGTCGGCCTCGTTCTTGGCGTCCTCGACGAGCTCGTCGGCGTTGCGGGTCGCGATCTCGAGCAGACGCGCCGCAGCGTTGGACGCGTCGGAGACGGTCTCGACGCGGATGGTCTCCACCGGGGCCGGGGCAGCGGCCGCCGCCACGGGGGCCGGCGGGGCGACGGGCGCGGGCGGAGGCGTGGGGGCCACCGGCTCCGGCGCCTTCTCCACGACGGGGGCGGCCGGCGGGGGCGCGGGGGTGCTGGACGCACCGGACTGGATCGAGGCCAGCTTGGCGCGGAGCTCCTCGTTCTCCTTCGTGAGGCGGGCCAGCTCGGCCTCGACCTCGTCGAGGAACTGGTCGACCTCACCCATGTCGTAGCCCTCACGGAGCCGGACAGGCGTGAAGCGCTTGTTGCTCACGTCCTCTGGAGTCAGCGGCATGACCTCACCCATCTTCTATCGATCGACGTACGTGTCGTGGGAACAATACTGCCTGATCGCCTGAGGACACAGACCACCCGTGTGACAGGTGGGACCACGGAGTGCCCGTCGCGGCTCCGGCAGCTCTGGCGTCCGACTCAGATCCACACCCCGAAGAGGGCGGACACCAGGTTGAGCAGCAGGTAGGCGATCACCATGACCAGCAGGAAGCTCAGGTCCAGGGCGAAGTTGCCCAACCGCAGGGTCGGGACGAAGGAACGCAGCGCCTTGATCGGCGGATCGGTGATCGAGTAGACGACCTCGAGCACCACCAGCACGACGCCCGACGGGGTCCACCGGGGAGCGAAGATCATCACCCAGCCCATCACGAACCGGACCCACAGACAGGCGATGAAGAACAGCAGGAGATACAGCAGCACGCTGCCGACAACGGTCATGTGCGGTCAGCTCTGGTTGAAGAAGCCATTCTCGGCGATCCGCTCCTTGTCCTCGGCCGCCACGGTGACGTTGGCCGGGGAGAGCAGGAACACCTTGTTCGTGACGCGCTCGATGGAGCCACGGGTCGCGAACACCAGACCGGCCGCGAAGTCGACCAGCCGCTTGGCGTCGGCGTCGGCCATCTCCGAGAGGTTCATGATCACCGGGGTGCCGTCACGGAAGTGCTCACCGACGGTGCGCGCCTCGTTGTAGGTGCTGGGGTGCAGCGTGGTGATCCGGCTCAGCTCGGCCACCTCCGCCACCGGGGCAGCGACCACGGGACGACGACGCTCGGCCAGGTCCGCGACCGGCTGCGGACGCGAGGCACGCGGCGTGACCGCCTCGTGCTGCTGCGTCTCCTCGTCGTAGTCGTCGTACCGACCGGTGTCCTCGAGCAGGCCGAGGTACTCGCCGATCCTGCGCATTGCACCGCTCATGGTTGTTGCCTCCGGTACTCCTGCGTCCCGGCGGGACGCTGTTGGATCGTTCTGGACATTACTGGATCACGGGCCTTGGACCGAGGACCGCGCTGCCGACACGCACGTGTGTCGCGCCGTGGGCCACGGCCGCCTCGAGGTCGCCACTCATCCCCGCTGAGAGCAGCCCGGCCGAGGGGTGCTCGGCGAGGAACCCGGCACGCACCTCGGCCAGCCGGGCGAAGGCCGCTGACGGGTCCTCCCCCAGCGGTGCGACCGCCATCAAGCCGGCCAGGTGCAGGGCGGGATGCTCGAGCACCGTCGCCGCGAGCGCCGACAGGTCGCCGGGGTCCGCCCCGGCCCGACCCGGCCGGTCCAGCGGGTCGAGGCTGACCTGGAGCAGCACCGGCAGCGGGGTCGGGCGATCTGCGGCACCCCGGGCCAGCGGGGCGACGAGCTTGGCGCGGTCGACCGACTCGACCACGTCGGCGTAGCGGGCCACGGCCGCCGCCTTGTTGGACTGCAGGCCACCGATGTAGTGCCACCGCAGCGCCAGGTCGGCACAGTCGGCCGCCTTGGCCTCGGCCTCCTGGTGCCGGTTCTCCCCGACGTCGACGACCCCCAACTCGGCCAGCAGGCGCACGTCGGAGGCCGGGAAGTACTTGGTGACCACGACCAGCGACACCTCCTCCGGTGCCCGACCGGCCGCGGCGGTCGCCCGCGCGATCCGGTCACGGACCGCGGCCAGGCCGGTCGCGAGTTCCTCACGCCTGCTCACGGGGCGCTCCAGATCAGTCCGGCGAAGCGCCCGGCGCCGGCGCCGTCGCGACGGTGGGAGTGGTGGGTGGGGTCCTCGACCGTGCAGGTCCCCACCATCTCCACCCGCACGCCGGCGGACTCGAGCTGGCCGCGCACCCCGGCACCGAGATCCAGTGCGGGCGTGCCCCAGGTGGTCTCCGCCCAGGTGCCGGGCACCCGGGCGGACACCTCCTCGCGCATCTGCTCGGGCACCTCGTAGCAGCCCCCGCACACGTGCGGACCGATCCAGGCGGTGATCTCCCCGGCACCCTGGGCGCGCATCGTCTCGACGGTGCGCGCAACGATGTCGAGCTCGGTCCCCCGGCGACCGGAGTGCACGGCACCCAGGGCACCGCTGGCGGGATCGGCCAGCAGCACCGGGACGCAGTCGGCCACCCGCACCATCAGTCCCGTCCCGGGGGTGCTGGTCACCAGGGCGTCCACCTCGGGCGGGTGCGCGGCCGGGTCGTGCAGCGGGGCCTCGACCACCGCGACGGCGTCACCGTGCAGCTGGTTCATCCGGGCGAATCCGACACCACAGGCCTGCACCGTGCGGGCCAGCGCCTCGGGGAAACCCGGGCGCAGACCCTGCAGGTCGAGGGTGGAGTCGGTGAAGGCGACCTCGACCGGGTGCCGGTCGGGGCCGCCGTCGATGGTCCTCCGGTCGGAGAACACACCTCACCTCACTTCAGGAAGTCGGGGACGTCCAGGTCGTCGTCGTCGAACTGGACCTGGCGGCTCGGCTGGGCCGGGCGCTGGGCGGGCTGGGTCGGCTCGGGGCGGCGGGCCGGCTCGGCCGGGCGGGTCGGCTGGACCACGCGGGGCTGCTGCGCCGGGGCCTGCTGCTGGACCGGCTGGGCCGGGGCGGCGGGCCGCTGGGCCTGGACCGGGGCGGCCTGCTGGGCCGGGGCCGACTGGCGACGCAGCGTGGCCGACTCGTCCCGGCGCTTGGGCATGCCGCCGTCGAACCCGGCCGCGATGACGGTCACCCGGACCTCGTCACCCAGGGCGTCGTCGATGGTCGCACCGAAGATGATGTTCGCCTCCTGGTGCACCGCGTCGGCGACCAGGGCAGCGGCCTCGTTGATCTCGAACAGACCCAGGTCGGAGCCACCGGCGATGGAGAGCAGCACGCCGTGCGCCCCCTCGATCGAGGCCTCGAGCAGCGGCGAGGAGACAGCCATCTCGGCCGCCTGGACCGCACGGTCCTCCCCGCGCGCGGACCCGATACCCATCAGCGCCGAGCCGGCGTTGGACATGACCGACTTCACGTCGGCGAAGTCGAGGTTGATCAGGCCCGGGGTGGTGATCAGGTCGGTGATGCCCGAGACACCCTGCAGCAGCACCTGGTCGGCCTGCTTGAACGCGTCCAGCATCGACACGTTGCGGTCGCTGATCGACAGCAGCCGGTCGTTGGGGATGACGATGAGGGTGTCGACCTCCTCGCGCAGCTTGGAGATGCCGTCCTCGGCGGAGTTGGCGCGGCGGCGTCCCTCGAAGGCGAACGGACGGGTGACCACACCGATGGTCAGGGCGCCCAGCGAGCGGGCGATGCGGGCCACGACGGGCGCGCCGCCGGTCCCGGTGCCGCCACCCTCGCCGGCGGTCACGAAGACCATGTCGGCGCCCTTGAGCACCTCCTCGATCTCGTCGGAGTGGTCCTCGGCGGCCTTCTCCCCCACGTCGGGGTTGGCGCCGGCACCCAGTCCGCGGGTGAGTTCGCGGCCGATGTCGAGCTTGACGTCGGCGTCGCTCATGAGCAGGGCCTGGGCGTCGGTGTTGATCGCGATGAACTCGACGCCCTTGAGCCCGACCTCGATCATCCGGTTGACGGCGTTGACGCCGCCCCCACCGATGCCCACGACCTTGATGATGGCCAGGTAGTTCTGTGCAGCTGCCACGGGTCCGTGTGCCTCTCGTCGTCGTGCCTGAATACGTGTGTGCGCCGCTCACGTGCGTGGCGGCGAAGTTGTCGCGCGGGGCCACCACCGACGGTGGGCGAAGAACCCTAACCGTCAACCTGAGGGTTATAGTTATGTCAACCTCGTGCTGGGCACGAGACTACGAAAGACCTCCGGGCACACACCGCAGACACGCCGCGTGTCGCGGCGTCGGCAAAGAAATTCCTCGGACGGGTCCGGTTCAGCGGATGGTGGGTGAACCGGGAGCGCTGACGTCGTAGACCTTGGCGTCCTGGCCGAGCAGGGCCGCCAGCACCTCGGCCTTCACGTCCGACTGCTCCGCACTCCCCCACACCACCTGGCGCCCGTCGCGCAGCTGCAGGGTGATCTGGTCGACGGTGAGCACCTCCAGGTACTCCACGTCGCGGGCCAGGTCCCGGGGCAGCGCGGCCACCACCGAGGCCGCCTCGGCCATCGCCTCGGCGGAGGTGCCGGTGGCGATCCGCACCAGCGGCAGGTTCTCCGGCGCCTTGTCGAAGTCGCGGAAGACGATGCCCTCGGCATCCATGCCCCGCACCCGGTCCCCCAACTCGACGACCGCGACCGCGGTCCGCTCCCGGACCTGGATCCGGACCGAGTCGGGCCACTCCCGGGTCACGTCGACCGACTTGATCGGCGCCAGCGAACGCAGCCGCTGGGCCGGGCCCCGCAGGTCCACCAGGGCCAACGGGCCGTCGCGCTCCACGTCGGCGATCCGGACGACGTACTTCTTGCTGAGCAGGTCGGCCCCGCTCACGTGCACGTGCTGGACCGCCAGGGTCCGCGAGAACAGCACGAACCACACCGCCACCCCGGCGAGCACCAGCACCAGCGCCAGGGCCAGGGCCGGCTTCCAGGTCAGCCACCGACGGCGCCAGCGACGGCGCACGAACCGCTTGCGGGTGCGGGCCTGGTCGGCCGGAACCCGCGGGCGGACGGCGGTGTCGTCAGCCATCGCCGTGCTGCTCCGCGAGCAGGTCGAGCACCACCGGTGCGACGGTGGTGACGGTGCCGGCCCCCAGGGTGAGGACCAGGTCGCCGGGGCGGGCCAGACCGGCCAGCACGCCGGCGGCGGAGTCGAGGTCGCTGCGGTGCACCCGCTCGTCGGGCAGCGGCACCGCCCGGGCGACCAGGTCGCCGGTGACGTCGGGGTCGGGGTCCTCGCGGGCCAGGTAGACGTCGAGCACGACGACCTCGTCGGCCGCCCCCAGGGCGCGGCCCATCTCGGCGCCGAAGATCCGGGTGCGCGAGACCAGGTGCGGCTGGAAGGCGACCAGCACCCGTCCCCCGCCGGCGGCGGTGCGTGCCGCCTCGAGGTCACCGACGATCTCGGAGGGGTGGTGGGCGTAGGAGTCGTAGACCGCGATGCCCGCGACCGAGCCCTTGTGCTCCATGCGTCGCTTGGTGCCGGTCCACGAGGCCAGCCCGTCGCGCAGCGCCTCGCCGTCCAGGCCCAGCTCGAGGCCGACGGCCAGCGCCGCCAGCGCGTTGAGCCGGTAGTGGCTGCCCGGCACCTGCAGCTCGCGGCGCAGGTCGTCCAGGTGCAGGTCGGCGTCGGCGGCGGTGCCGTAGGTGACCACCCGCAGCCCGCGCTGCCGGGCCCGGTCGGCCAGGGCGCGGGTGGCCTCGGAGTCCGCCCAGGTGACCAGGAACCCGGCCGGGTCGATCCGGTCGAGGAACTCGGTGAAGGCGGCCGCGTAGGCCTCCTCGGTGCCCCACTGGTCGAGGTGGTCGGCCTCGACGTTGGTGACCACCGCGGCGAAGGGGCGGTAGACCAGGAACGCGCCGTCGGACTCGTCGGCCTCCACCACGAACAGGTCCCCGGACCCGTCGGAGGCGTTGGTGCCGGTGGCGCTGAGGTCGCCACCGATCATGTAGCCCGGGTCAGCGCCCGCGGCCTGCAGCGCCACGGTGAGCAGCGAGGTGGTCGTGGTCTTGCCGTGGGTGCCGGCGACCGCCAGCGCCCGCCGGCCGGCCAGCACCGAGGCGACACCGGCCGAGCGGGGCCACACCCGCAACCCGCGGGCGTACGCCTCGACGACCTCGGGGTTGTCCTCGCGCACGGCGGTGGAGACCACGACCGTGCTCGCCGCGCCGAGCTGCTCGGCGGCGTGCCCGACGTGCACCCGCACCCCGGCCGCGGCCAGTGAGGCCAGGGTCGGCGAGTCGAGTCCGTCGCTGCCGCTGACTGCGACGCCGCGCTCGGCCATCACCCGCGCGATCGCGGAGAGACCGGCACCGCCGATCCCGACCAGGTGGACCGCGCCGAGCTCCCGGCACGGCTCGATCACCTCGGGCACCTCGATCCTCACCGGGCCACCTCCGCCACGATGCGGGCGAGCTTCTCGTCGGCGTCACGGGGCACCAGCGCGGACGCGGCGGCCCCCATCGCCGCCAGCCGGTCGGGGTCGGTGAGCAGGGCCGGGACCGTGTCGGCCACGTACTCCGGGCTGAGCGCAGCGTCGGCGACCAGCAGGCCGCCGCCGGCGTCGACGACCGGGCGGGCGTTGACGTGCTGCTCCCCGTTGCCGATCGGCAGCGGGACGTAGATCGCGGGCAGGCCGACCGCCGCGGCCTCGGAGACGCTGCTGGCGCCGGCACGGCACACCACCAGGTCGGCGGCGGCGTAGGCCAGGTCCATCCGGTCCACGTAGGGCACGACCCGGTAGGGCACCTCGGAGGTCTCCGGGTGCGCCTCGCCCCGGGGGCCGACCACGTGCAGCACCTGGATGCCGGCGGCGGCCAGCGCCGCGGAGGCACCGGAGACGGCGTTGTTGAGGTTCCGCGCCCCCTGGGAACCGCCGGTCACCAGCAGCGTGGGCCGGTCGGGCTCGAGGTCGAAGTGCGCCCGGGCCTCGGCACGGAGTGCCGGACGGTCCAGGGTGGAGATCATCCGGCGCAGCGGCAGGCCCACGTAGCGGGCGCCGGGCAGCGGGGTGTCGGGGAAGCTGACCGCGACCGCGGCCGCCATCCGGGCCCCGAGCTTGTTCGCCAACCCGGGCACCGCGTTCTGCTCGTGCACGACCACCGGGACCTTGCGGCGCCGAGCAGCCAGGTAGGCCGGGACGGAGACGTAGCCGCCGTAGCCGACGACCACGTCGGGACGGAACCGGTCCAGCACCGCCAGCGTCTCCTTGACCGTGCCGCGCAGCCGGGCCGGGACCTTGAGCAGGTCGACCGAGGGCTTGCGGGGCAGCGGGACCGGCGGGACCAGGGCCAGCTCGTAGCCGGCCTCGGGCACCACCCGGGTCTCCAGGCCGCGAGCGGTGCCCAGGCAGAGGATCTCGGTGTCGGGAGCCGACCGGACCAGGGCGTCGGCGGTGGCGAGCAGGGGCGAGGTGTGGCCGGCGGTACCGCCGCCAGCGAGGAGAACGCGCATCGCGGGCCAGCCTAGGCCATGGCTGAGCGGTCCCCGGCGTCCCGCGCGGGCATCCACCCCGTGTCGCTGACGGTCTCACACACGGCGGCGCCGGACGTCCTGGTGGAGGCCTCGCCCGGGGTGCCGCAGCACCGGTGTCCAAGGGATCGGCAGCAGGTGAGGGGCGGGGTCGGGCCGGGGTCGGGCCGACCTCAGCCGCGCGGGCGCGAGGCGCCGGGCAGGCGCCCGGCGGAGATGCCGCGGGAGCGGCCCTTGCGACGCGACGCCAGGGCGGCGGCGGCCTCGGGCTGGCGGCGGGCACACCCGATCAGCAGACCGACGGCCGCCAGCGACGGCAGCAGGGCCGAGCCACCGTAGGAGATCAGGGGCAGCGGGATCCCGATCACCGGCAGCAGGCCGAGCACCATGCCCACGTTGATCACCATCTGCGACATCAGCCAGGCCACCACACCGAACGCGAAGTAGCGCACGAACGCCTGGTCGGTGTCCTGGGCGACCCGGATGCCGGCGTAGGCCAGGGTCAGGAAGAGCACCAGCACCAGCAGTGTCCCGACGAGCCCCAGCTCCTCCCCGATCACCGCGAAGATGAAGTCGGTGTGGGCCTCACCCAGTCCGCCCCACTTCTGGGTGGAGGCCCCGATCCCCTGGCCGAAGACTCCCCCGGTGGCCAGGGCGTAGAAGCCGTGCGCGGGCTGCCAGCCGGTGCGCAGGTAGTCGGCGAACGGGTCCACGAAGGTGGTCAGCCGGGCCAACCGGTGCGCACTGGTCGCCGCCATGTAGAACGCGCCGACCGCGAGACCGCTGAGCGCCAGCCCGAACACGCGGAACGGCACCCCGACCACCCACAGCATCGCCAGCAGGATCGCGCCGAGCACCAGGGCGGTCCCCAGGTCCCGTCCGGCCAGGACCAGACCGATGACCAGCATCAGACCCGGGACCACCGGGATCAGCATCTGCTTCACCGAGCGCAGGCGCCGCTCCTTGTAGGCGAAGATGTGCGCCGCCCACAGCACGATCGCGAGCTTGGCGATCTCGGCGGGCTGGATGGTGACGGGCCCCAGCGCCAGCCAGTTCTTGTTGCCGCCGGTGCTGATGCCGAACTTCACCACCGCGCCCAGCAGACCCAGCGACAGCAGGAACCCGGGGAAGGCGAACCGGCGGATGTCGGCGATCCGCATCCGGGAGGCCAGGAACGCCCCGGGGATGCCGATCGCCATCCAGGTGGCCTGCTTCTTGACGTAGTGGAAGGAGTCGCCCTCCTCCTCGAACGCCATCACGCTGGAGGCGCTGAAGACCATGATCAGGCCCATCAGCAGCAGCAGCGCCGTGGCGCCGATCAGCAGGTAGTAGACGGTGAGCGGGCGGTCCAGGAACGACTGCACGTAGTCGGTGACGGCCTCGCGGCCGGCACGTCCGCGGGCCAGGGCGCGACGGACCCGACCCGGCTCGGGTTCGGGGGCAGGAGCCGAGGGGCCGGGTGCGGGGCGGCGCCCCGTGGCCGGGCGGTCGACGACCGTCACGGACCTGCCCTCCTCACCTCGCTCCGGCACCGACGTGCCGGAACGGACCGCTCAGGAGCGGGCCGGACCCCGGCGGACCGCGGCGGCGAAGGCGTCGCCCCGCGCGGCGTAGTCGGTGAACATGTCCATGGAGGCACACCCCGGGGCCAGCAGCACGGTGTCGCCCGGCTGGGCGAACCCGGCAGCGGCCGCCACGGCACGCTCCATGGGTTCATCCTCCCGGTCGGCGATCTCCACGACGGGAACCTGCGGCGCGTGTCGCGAGAGTGCCTCGGCGATCACGTGCCGGTCCCGGCCCATCAGCACCACGGCGCGCAGCCGGTCCGCCGCGGCGGCGACGAGGTCGTCGAAGTGGGCGCCCTTGGCCAGCCCGCCCGCGATCCAGACCACCTGGCCGTAGGCCAGCAGCGAGGACTGGGCGGCGTGCGGGTTGGTGGCCTTGGAGTCGTCCACCCAGCGCACGTCGTCAGTCTCGGCGACCAGCTCGATCCGGTGCCCGTCGGGGCGGAAGCTGCGCAGCCCGTCGCGCACGGCGACGTGCGGGACGCCGTGGGCCAGGCTCAGCGCGGCAGCAGCCAGGGCGTTGGCGACCACGTGCGGAGCCGGGCTGGGCAGGTCCTCCAACGTGCACAGCTCGGCGGCCGAGGAGTGCCGCTCGGGGATGAACGCCCGGTCGACGAGGATGTCCTCGACCACGCCCATCTCGCCCACCCCGGGCATGGCCAGGGTGAAGCCGACCGCGCGGGCGCCCTCGACGACGTCGGCCTCCTCGACCAGGCGGCGGGTGGCGGGGTCGGCGGAGTTGTAGACGCAGACCCGCTCGACACCGGTGTAGATCCGGCCCTTGTCGGCGGCGTAGGCGGCCATGCCGTCGGCCCCCGGGTACCAGTCCAGGTGGTCCTCGGCCAGGTTCAGCACGGCGGCCGACTCACAGGCCACGGTCTCGGTCCAGTGCAGCTGGAACGAGGACAGCTCGACGACCAGGACGTCGTAGGGCTCGGGGTCCATCACGGCCTCGACCACGGGACGCCCGACGTTGCCGACCAGCGCGGAGCGGAGCCCGGCGGCGGTCATGATCGCGTGCACCATCTGCACGGTGGTGGTCTTGCCGTTGGTGCCGGTGACCCCGATCCACGGCGGGGCGTCGGAGGTGGCACGCAGCCGCCACGCCAGCTCGACCTCGCCCCAGACCGGGACACCGCGTTCGCGGGCCTGGGCCAGCAGCGGCGCGTCCGGCTTCCACCCGGGCGAGGTGACCAGCAGGTCGACGTCCTCGGGCAGGGTCGCGGTGCTGCCGGGGCCCAGGCGCACCTTCGCCCCCAGGCTCTCCAGCAGCCGGGCCTGCTCGGCGCGCTCGTCGGTGCTGCGCTCGTCCAGGGCGGTGACGTCGGCACCGAGGAACAGCAGGTTGTCGGCGGCGGCGAAACCGGAGACACCGAACCCGGCCACGACGGCGCGCAGCCCGGCCCAGGAGTCGTCGCGGGTCAGGGCGTGGGGATCGATCGCGCCCATCAGGAGCCGGCCACCCACTCGGCGTAGAACAGCCCCATCCCGGCCGCGACGCACAGGCCGGTGATGATCCAGAACCGGATCACGATGGTGACCTGCTCCCATCCGAGCATCTCGAAGTGGTGGTGCAGCGGGGTCATCCGGAACACCCGGTGACCGGGCTGGACCCGGAAGACGGTGCGGAACAGCCCGCTGGCACGGCTCGCCTTGAACACCGAGACCTGGATCATCACCGAGAGGGTGACGACCACGAACAGTCCGCCGATGATTGGCAGCAGCAGCTCGGTGCGGGTCAGGATCGACAGGCCGGCCAGGGCACCGCCCAGCGCCAGGGAGCCGGTGTCACCCATGAAGATCTTGGCCGGGGAGGCGTTCCACCACAGGAAGCCGAAGCAGGCGCCGGTGATCGCCGAGGCGACCACGGCCAGGTCCAGCGGGTCACGCACCTCGTAGCACTTGGCGGTCACCTCGGCCACGCCGCAGACCTGGTTGAACTGCCAGACGTTGACCAGCGTGTAGGCGCCGAAGACCATCACCGAGGCGCCGGTGGCCAGCCCGTCCAGGCCGTCGACCAGGTTCACGGCGTTGGAGAAGCCGGTCACGAAGAACCAGATGAGCAGCACCGTCACCACGGCGGGCAGGGCCAGCCAGGAGATGTCGCGCACGAAGGAGATCGCGTTGCTGGCCGGGGTCAGCCCCTGCTCGTCCTCGAGCCACGGGGAGACCGCGAGCACGCCGAAGACCACCGCGACCAGGGTCTGGCCGATCATCTTGGCCTTGCTCCGCAACCCCAGGCTGCGTTGCTTGACGATCTTGATGAAGTCGTCGAGGAACCCGACCAGGCCCAGACCGACGAAGAGGAAGATCAGCAGCAGCGCCGAGGCGCTGGGCGCGGTCTGGGTGATCAGCTTGGCCAGGAAGTAGGCGAGCACCGAGGCACCGATGATCACGATGCCGCCCATGGTGGGGGTACCGCGCTTGGTGTGGTGGCTGGTGGGGCCGTCCTCGCGGATCTCCTGGCCGTAGCCACGGCGGGAGAGGATGTTGATGGCGAACTTGGTCCCCAGCAGCGAGAAGACCAGCGCCAGTCCCCCGGCGAACAGGATCGCTCTCATCGTGGTGGGTTCCCTTCCAGCAGTCCGTGCGCGACGTGCTCGAGCGCCACGCCGCGTGACGCCTTGACGAGGACCACGTCGTCGGCCGTCACATTCTGGCGCAACCAGTCGGTGGCCGCCTCCCGGCTCGCCGTGAGAATTGCCTCACCGGCCCAACCGGCCACCTCGCGGGCCCCCTGGGCGAGGTCCTCACCGGCCTCCCCGACCACGACCAGCACGTCGAGGCCGAGCTCGGCGGCGTGCCGGCCGACCTCGCGGTGCAGGTCCCGGGACTCGGCGCCGAGCTCGCGCATCTCCCCCAGCACCGCGATCCGGCGGCCGGGGCGTCGCATGGTGGCCAGCGAGTCCAGCGCGGCCGCGGTCGAGGCGGGGCTGGCGTTGTAGGCGTCGTTGATCACCACCAGTCCGTCGGCGCGGGTGTGCAGCTCCATCCGCCACGGCGAGGCCGCCTCGGCACCCCGCAGTGCCTCGGCGACGTCGGCCAGGTCGAGGCCCATGCCCAGGGCCATGGTCGCGGCGGCGGTGGCGTTGAGCACCTGGTGCACCCCGGGTTGGCGCAGCGCGACGGTCTCGGTGCGTCCGGCGTGGGTCAGCTCGAACGTGGCCCGGCCGAGCTCGTCGGTGCTCCCGGCGGTGTGCCGGACGTCGACGTCGCCGTGTGCGCCGGTGCCCCAGGTCAGCACCCGGGCATCGGTCCGGCTGGCCATCGGTGCCACCAGCGGGTCGTCGGCAGCCAGCACCGCCACCCCGTCGGGGTCGAGCGCCTCGACGATCTCGCCCTTCGCGACGGCGATCGCCTCCCGGGAGCCGAACTCCCCGACGTGCGCGGTGCCCACGTTGAGGACCGCGGCGACGGCGGGAGGCGCCACCTCGCACAGGGCGGCCACGTGGCCGCGCCCGCGGGCGCCCATCTCCACCACCAGGTACCGGGTGGTCGGTGTCGTTGCCAGCACGGTGAGTGGGACGCCCAACTCGTTGTTGTGGTTGCCCCGCGTGGCGACCGTCTCACCGTGGGCGGCCAGGACGGCGGCCAGGTAGTCCTTGGTGCCGGTCTTGCCGGCGGACCCGGTCAGCGCCGCGACGGTCAGCCCCCCGACGGCCCCGACGACGTGGCGGGCCAGCCGCGACAGCGCGGCCACCGGGTCCTCGACCAGGACGCCGGGCCCCTCCACCCGACGGGTGCCCAGCCAGGCCGCGGCTCCGGCCTCGAGCGCAGCGGCGGCGTAGTCGTGACCGTCGACGCGTTCGCCCACGACGGCCACGAACAGCCCCCCGGGTTCGACGGCACGGTTGTCGAGGGCGGCGGGGGCGGTGACGAGCACCTCGGCGGCGGACTCGTCGGCCAGGGTGCCGCCGACCACCTCGGCGATCCGGGCCAGGGTCATCGGGATCATCGCTGCTCCTCCTGCGCCGACCCGGCGGACCGTGTCACCGGGGCCTTGCGGGCCGCCTGGGCCTCCCGGGCCTCCTCGGCCGCCACGGTCCGGTCGTCGAAGGGGTGCACGACCCCGTGGACCTCCTGCCCGGTCTCGTGGCCCTTGCCGGCCACCAGGACGATGTCGCCGGGCGCTGCAGCGGCGACCGCGGCGGCGATGGCGGCCCGCCGGTCGCCGATCTCGCGCAGCTCGGCGCCGCTGGTCGCGGCCCCCTCCCGGGCCCCGGCCAGCACCTCGGCCCGGATCGTCGCGGGGTCCTCGGTCCGGGGGTTGTCGTCGGTGACGACGACCAGGTCGGCCAGTTCCGCGGCGATCCGCCCCATCTCCGGGCGCTTGCCGCGGTCCCGGTCCCCGCCGGCGCCGATCACGACGACGACCTTCCCGTCGGTGAGCGGACGCAGCGTCTCGACCGCGGCACGGACCGCGTCGGGCTTGTGGGCGTAGTCGATGACGAGGGTGAAGTCCTGCCCGGCGTCGACCTGCTCGAGCCGGCCGGGGACACCGACGTCCAGACCGGTCGCCACGGCCGCCACGTCGAACCCGGCCTCACCGGCCAGAGCCAGCGCGGCCAGGGCGTTGGAGACGTTGAACCGGCCCGGCAGGCCGACCCGGGCCTCGACCCGTCCACCGGAGGGGGTGAGCACCGTGAAGGAGCTGCCGGCGGCGTCGGAGCTGATCTCGACGGCCCGCCAGTCGGCGTCGCGGTCGAGGGCGAACGTGCGGATCTCGGTCCCGGCGGCCCGGGCCAGCTCCACCAGCCGACGGCCGTGCTCGTCGTCGGTGTTGACCACGCCCAGGCGGCAGTGGGCCGGGGTGAACAACTGGGCCTTGGCCGCGAAGTACTCCTCGAGGTCGGCGTGGAAGTCCAGGTGGTCGCGCCCCAGATTGAGGAACGCGGCGACGTCGAAGGCGAACCCGTCGACCCGGCCCTGGACCAGCGCGTGGCTGGAGACCTCCATCGCCAGGGCGGCGACGTCGTGCTCGACCATGACCGCGAACAGTGCCTGCAGGTCCGGGGCCTCGGGAGTGGTCAGCGAGGTGCGGACCTCGGTGCCGGCGATCCGGGTGCCGACGGTGCCGACCACCGCCGCGGTGACCCCGGCGTGCTCCAGGGCACCGTCCAGGAGCCGGGTGGTGGTGGTCTTGCCCTGGGTCCCGGTCACGGCCAGGGTGCGCATCCGGTCGGCCGGGTCGCGGTACAGGTGCGCGGCCAGCGGACCGAGCACCCGGCGCGGTTCCTCGACCACCAGCACCGGCAGGGCGCTCCCGACCAGCTCGGCCCCCGCCGGGTCGGTGAGCACGGCTGCCGCCCCCGCGGCACGGGCCTGCTCGGTGAAGGTGGCGCCGTGGTGGCGGGCGCCCGGCAGCGCCGCGTACAGGTCCCCGGGTTGCACCCGGCGGCTGTCCAGGCACACTCCCCCGACCTGCGCGTCGCCCACGCAGCGGGCGGGTGTGTGGTGCGCGGTCAGCCAGCGCGCGAGCTCGCCGAGCTCCACCCGGGGAGCGTCGGCGGGCCGGGTGCCGGGCGGGGACGGGGCGGGAACGGTCACGGACACCTCAGGTACTCGCGGGCGGAACAGGGCGGCACGGTCGCGACTGTACGCGCGACCCGGAGGTGACCCCACGGACCCAGCACGGCGGTGGCGCCGGGCGTGGGGATCACCACTCGACGGGCAGCTTGGAGGGCTTCGTGCCGGTCGGCGGCACCCGGTAGCGGCTCAGCGCGTAGCCGAGCACGCGGGAGAAGACCGGGCCGGCGGTGGAGCCACCGCCCCCGCCGTTGCTGGGGTTGTGGATCACCACGTAGACGGTGAAGCGCGGGTCATCGGCCGGCGCGAAGCCGCCGAAGGAGAGGCTGGTGCCGCGGTAGCACTGGCACTCGGCGTCGACCCGCTGGGCGGTACCGGTCTTGCCGGCGACCCGGTAGCCGGGCACCTGGGCGGCCGGGGCGACACCGGCACCCTCGTGGGTGACCCGCTCCATCATCCGGGCGGTCTGGCGGGCGGCCTTGGTGCTGACCACCCGGCGGGTGGTGGCCTGGTCGGTGCCGACCACGGTGCCGTCCTCGGTGGTGGCGCTGCCACGGATCAGGCTGGGGTCGACGTGCACCCCGCCGTTGGCGATGGTGTTGACCGCGGCCGCCATCTGCAGGGCGTTGACCGACATCGACTGGCCGAAGACCATCCGGTCCTTGCTCTGCGAGGAGATCGCCGAGGCCGGTGGGAAGATGCCGCGGGTCTCGCCACGCACCCCGATGTCGGTGCGGTGCCCCAGCCCGAAGGCGTCGAAGTAGTCCCACATCTCCTGGGTGGAGAACTTGTCGGCGGCCAGGACGGTGCCGATGTTGGAGGACTTGGCCAGCACCCCGGTCGCGGTCAGCTTGATCGTGTCGTGGTCGAACCAGTCACCGATCGGACGGTCCTGACGCATCAGCTTCGCCGGCACCTTGAACGGGGTGCGCGGGGTGATCTTGCCGGCGTCGATCAGGCTGGCGAAGGTCAGCACCTTGGCCACCGAGCCGGGCTCGTAGGCGTCGGTCAGGGACCGGGCGCCCAGGTCCTCCTTGTCGGCGAGCAACGGGTCGCTGGCGTCGTAGGAGGGGTAGTCGGCCACGGTCAGCACCTCGGAGGTGCGCGAGTCCAGGACCACCAGGCTGCCGGAGTCGGCACCGGCGGCGTCGACGGCCTCCCCGAGCTCGCGCTGGGCGAACCACTGCAGGTCCCGGTCCAGGGTGGTGGTCAGCGTCTTGCCGTCGCGGGCCTTGACCACGGTGCTCTCGCCGGTGGGGATCCGGTATCCCGAGCCCACCTGGTAGGAGCTGGAGCCGTCCTTGCCGGCCAGGTAGGTGTTGAAGGTGCGCTCCAACCCACCCAGGGCCTCGTCGGTGCCGATGAAGCCGACCAGGTTGGCGGCGACGTCCTTGGCCGGGTAGCTGCGCACCGGGTCGGGCTCGGTGGTGACGCCGGTGAACCCGGCCTCCTCGACCTTCTCCAGCACGTCGGCGGCCTTGGTGGAGGGGACCCGGCGGGCGACGGCGGACCAGCGGCGGTCGCTGACCCGGAGTGCCTTGAGGGTGCTGAAGTAGTCGACGTCGAGCTCGGTGGAGAGCAGCGTGGCCAGCTCCGGGGCGACGTCGCGGGTGCGCGAGGGGTCGGCGACGACCATCTTGCCGGTCACCGAGTCCGCCAGTGGGGTGCCGTTGCGGTCGACGATGTCGCCGCGCTGGGCCGGCAGCGTGACCTCGACGGTGCCCTCCTGGGCGGCCCGCGCGGCGATCGCCTTGGGGTCCAGGCCCTGCATCTGCACCAGCCGGGCCCCGAAGACCGAGAGCACCATCGCGATCACGATGAACCCGACCCGCAGCCGCAGCTCCGGTCGACCTCGGACCCCTCCGAGCCCGGGACGGGGCGCGGGTCGGGTCTTCTTCATGCGGTCGGGGCTCGATGGCACCGGGCTGGTCTCCCGTTCCTCGCCGGCGGTCGTCCCCCGCGGGGGACCTGGACGTCAGGTGCCCCCGCAGGGGCACGGTTCCGTTCTACCGGTCGGTCAGCGCCGATCCGGCGAGGCGGTGCGGGTGTCGGCCTTCTTTCCGCCCGCGCGGGCCTGACCGGGCCCCTTCGGCGGCGCGTTGAGCCGGATCCCGTCGGCGGCGGTGGCCGGCGTGGGCACGCCGGTGACCGAGCCGTCCAGGCTGAGGAAGGCGGGCACCGAGGGGATCACCATGTTCATCCGGCGGGCCGCGGAGGCGACGCGCTGGGGGTCGCGCAGCTGGGCGACCTCCATCTGCAGGGTCTGCTGACGGCCGACCGCGGTGGCGGCCTGGCGCTCCAGCTCGCGCACTTGGAAGGAGCTCTGCTGCATGTGGGTGTTGAACAGCAGGAGCCCGACCACACCGCCCAGCAGCAGCACCGCCACGACCACCAGGAACGGCCCCCGCGAGGCGTGCTGGTGGGTGCGGGGCACCACCTGCAGACGAGCACGCTCGACCGCGGCCTCCGCGAAGCGCGGGACGCGGGTACCGATCTGACGCACGGCGTTGCTCATCGCTGGTCTCCTCTCCGGGGCTGCTGACGGTGGGTGCTGCTGGTGGGCGCCTCGGCCCGGACTCGTTCGACCGCGCGCAGCCGGACGGAGGCGGCACGCGGGTTCTGCTCGGTCTCGACCGGTCCGGCCTGCTCGGCGCCGCGGGTGACCTGGCGCCAGGCGGGCTCGGCACCCTCCGGGACGAACGGCAGGTCGTCGGGCACGTCGAGCCGGGTGGCGGCGGTGAAGGCCCGCTTGACCAGCCGGTCCTCGCCGGAGTGGTAGGCCTCCACGACCACACGGCCCCCGACCGCGACCACGTCCAGCGACGCGGGCAGCGCCCGGCGCAGGACCGCCAGCTCGTCGTTGACCTCCATCCGCAGCGCCTGGAAGGTCCGCTTGGCCGGGTGTCCCCCGGTCCGGCGAGCCGGCGCGGGGATCTCGGCGTAGAGCAGTTCGACCAGTCGGCCCGAGGTGGTGAAGGGGGCGTTCTCCCGCTCGCGGACCACCGCACCGGCGATCTTGCGGGCGAACTTCTCCTCGCCGTACTCCTTGAGCACCCGGGCCAGGTCGGCGGCCGGGTAGGTGTTCAGCACGTCGGCCGCGGTGGGCCCGGTGGTGCCGTCCATGCGCATGTCCAGGGGTGCGTCCTGGGCGTAGGCGAAGCCCCGGTCGGCCTCGTCGAGCTGCAGCGAGGAGACCCCGAGGTCGAACAGGACGGCGTCGACGTGGTCCAGGCCCAGGTCGGCGACGACGTCACCGATCTGGTCGTAGACGGCGTGCACCCCGGTGAACCGCTCGCCGAAGCCGGCGAGCCGTTCCCCGGCCAGGGCCAGGGCCTGGGTGTCGCGGTCGACACCGATCACGCGGGCCGTCGGGATCCGCTCCAGCACGGCCTCGCTGTGACCCCCCATGCCGAGGGTGCAGTCGACCAGGACAGCCCCGTCGGTGGCCAGTGCCGGCTCCAGGAGCGCCACGACCCGGTCGAGGAGGACCGGGACGTGGCGGGCGGAGGTGGGCTTCTCGGACATCTCCGGGCCCTACCGACCACTCGCGAGGTGGGTGAGCACCAGGACCACGAGAGCCAGCGCCAGTGAGGTGCCGGCGGAGAAGGCCATCACCGCGAACGCCTCCCGGGCACGCTCGCGGACCCGCGGTGCGGGCCCGGCAAGGTGGGGAGTGCTCATCGGTTCGACCCTTGTTTCTGCGTGACTGGTGGGGAAGGTGTTGCTGGTGTGGTGCACGAGGCTGGTGTGACTCGCCTCGGGTGACACGTGTGCCGCAGAGCCAGGTCCCTGCCCGCTCCCTCGCTGGGAAGTGCCTTCTGGTGCCGGGGAAGGTGCCCCAGACGGCGCGGGAGAGCGGGCACGAGACCTCGCCCTGCGGCGTGTGTGTCAGTTGTGGAGTTGTGCTCGGCCGGCGGCTGGCTGCCGCCGAGCTCAGATCCCGGGGAACACCTCGTCGGAGAGGTCGGAGAACTTCTGCTCCTGCTCCTCGGAGTAGGTGTTCCAGGCCGTGGGGTCCCAGATCTCGATGCGGTTCATCGAGCCGATCACCACGACCTCCTTGCGCAGTGACGCGTACTCCCGCAGCACCGGCGGAATGGAGATCCGCCCCTGCTTGTCGGGGGTCTCGGCCGACGCCGCCGCGAAGAGCATCCGGACGTAGTCGCGCGTCACCTTGTTGGTCAGGGGTGCTGCCTGGAGCCGCTCGGTGAGCGAGGCGAAGTCGGCCGTCGACCAGATGGTCAGACAACGCTCCTGTCCTCGAGTCACCACGAGCCCCTCCGTGAGCTGGTCCCTGAACTTGGCGGGGAGGAAGAGCCGTCCCTTCTCGTCCAGCTTGGGCGTGTAGGTGCCGAAGAACATCGGGCACCTCCTGCCGCCGGTCGGGTCCGGGGAACCTTCCACCACTTTCCACCACAGTACTCCACGATCCCCCACCGTCAACTCGAAATCGGTGTGTCGCGAGGTCTTTTCCCGTCGGGGCGCCGCCTCCTGGTCCGACCCACCGCCTCCCCACCCCGACGACGGTCCGAGCACCTGCGCCGTCACGGCCCGGCCCCCGGCCCGACCCCGACCGCCGGGCCCGTCTGGTCACGTTCTGGCTGGTCAGCGCCGTGTCACTGGCTCGGGACCCGCCGATTCACGGCCGACCCCTGGCCCTGTCGACGCCCCTCCAGACGCCCCGCGGCCCGGGCCGCACCGCACTCCGGCCGAGCGACTGTGGCGCCCCGGGGGTGCCGGTGGAGCGCTGGTGGAGCGTGGTGGATCGAATGGTGGGGAAAGGGGCGCAGAACGGCGGCGGAACCACCCCGACGGGGAGCGCACGGGGTGTGCGGGGACGTCGGTGGGGTGACGTGGGGTGCTCTGCCGGTCCCGCCCCGACCGCTCCGGCAAGCGACGTCCCGGAGCCCGCAGGCGTGCGGGTGGGGGAAGGTGGGGAGGAACCGGGCACGGGACCGGACCACCCGGTCCCCCGGCACCACCGCGCACGTCTCGGCCACGTAACGAGGTGGGCGCGCCGGTGGAGTCGGTCACCGCGCGGCGCATAGGTTGGGGCGCACGCGCACGATCGCGCCGCGATCCGGCGCCGACGAGGGAGGCAGCACCCGTGGACACACTCGACCGAGGAGCGACCGCGACGGTCGACCTGGCCGCGCTGACCGAGGTGACCGGACGGATCCGAGCCAACGTCGAGCGGGTCATCGAGGGCAAGCCCGATGTCGTGCACGCGGCCCTGGTGGTGCTGCTGGCCGAGGGCCACCTGCTGGTCGAGGACGTCCCCGGTGTCGGCAAGACCCAGCTGAGCAAGGCCCTGGCCCGCTCCATCGACTGCTCGGTGAAGCGGATCCAGTTCACCCCGGACCTGCTGCCCTCCGACGTCACCGGCGTCTCGGTGTTCAACCAGGAGACCCGGCAGTTCGAGTTCCGGCCCGGCGGCATCTTCGCCAACATCGTGGTCGGCGACGAGATCAACCGCGCCTCCCCCAAGACGCAGTCGGCGCTGCTGGAGTGCATGGAGGAGCGGCAGGTCACCGTCGACAACTCCACCTACGCCCTGGAGGCGCCGTTCATGGTGATCGCCACCCAGAACCCGATCGAGATGGAGGGCACCTACGCGCTGCCCGAGGCCCAGCGCGACCGGTTCATGACCCGGGTCTCGGTGGGGTACCCGGTCGAGGCCGCGGAGATCGCGATGCTCGACTCCCACACCACCCGCAACCCGCTCGACGACCTGGTGCCGGTCGCCGACGCCGCCCAGATCCGGGCCCTGGTGGAGACCGTCGGCCGGGTGCACGTCTCGGCCGACGTGCAGCGCTACGCGGTGGCACTGGCCACCGCCACCCGACGCAGCACCGCCCTGACCCTGGGCGCCTCGCCCCGCGCCACCCTGCACCTGGTCCGCGCCGCCAAGGCCTCCGCCGCCCTGGCCGGACGCGACTACGTGCTGCCCGACGATGTGCGGCAGCTGACCGGACCGGTGCTGGCCCACCGGCTGGTCCCCTCGGTGGAGGCGGCGATGGGTGGGCGCACCAGCGCGTCGATCCTGGCGGGCATCGTGGACGACGTGCCCGTCCCCGACCGTGCGTGAGGGACTGGCAGGACTGACCCTGCGGGGTCGGGCCTTCCTCGCCGGCGGCCTCACCTGTGTGGTCGCCGCGGTCCTGCTCGGGCACGGGTCACTGGCGCGGATCGGGGTCCTGGTCGCGGTGCTGCCGCTGCTCGCGGCGTGGCTGCTGGGCCGGGCCCGGTACCTGTTGTCCCTGCAGCGCGAGGTCACCCCGGCGACCGTCGCGGCCGGTCAGCCGGTGCGCGTCGAGCTGACCCTGACCAACGACGGCCGCACCCCCACCGGGCTTCTGCTGCTGGAGGACGCGGTGCCGTTCGTACTCGGCAGCCGCCCCCGCTTCGTGCTCGAGGGCATCGGGCACGGCTGGCGCCGGCACGTCTCCTACCGGGTCCGCTCCGACGTGCGCGGGGTGTTCCAGATCGGGCCGATGTCGGTCCGGGTCAGTGACCCGTTCGGTCTGGTCGAGCTGGGCCGCGCGTTCAGCAGCACCACCGCCCTCACCGTCACCCCCCGCACCGTCCCGCTGCCGCCGACCTCGTTGGGCGGGTCCTGGACCGGTTCGGGCGACAACCGCCCGCGGGCGTTCGCCAGCGGCAGTGCCGAGGACGTGACGGTGCGCGAGTACCGGCGCGGGGACGACCTGCGCCGGGTGCACTGGCGTTCCTCGGCCCGGGTCGGCGAGCTGATGGTCCGCCGCGAGGAGCAGCCCTGGCAGTCCCGGGCCACCATCGTGCTGGACAACCGCACCGGTGCCCACCGCGGCCAGGGGGCCGCGTCGTCCCTGGAGGCGGCGGTCAGCGTGGCCGCCTCGGTGGCGGTGCACCTGCTCCAGCACGGTCACGCCGTGCGACTGGTCACCGCGACCGGTGAGGAGACCGGCGCCGCCTGGCACAGCCGTGACCCCGCCGCCGACGCGGCCGCGGTCCTGGAGGCGTTGGCGGTGGTGAAGGCCGAACCCCTCGCCCAGCTCGACGCGTCCTGGATCAGCGAGGCCGGCGCCGGTGGGCTCACCGTCGCGGTGCTCGGTGCCACCGGTGACGCCGACCTGCCCTACCTGGCCCGGCTGGCCCACCACAGTGCCACCGCGAGCGCGATCTGCCTGCAGGTGGACGAGTGGTCCCGCCGCGCCGAACCCGGCGACGACGCCGTCACCCGGCTGACCGGGCGCGGGTTCCGCGCGGTGCCGCTGGGGCGTCACGACGACCTGGTCGGGGTCTGGCGGGAGCTGGGCCGCAGCCGTCGCCCCTCCCCGACCCTGGGAGGTGGCGCGTGAGCACCTCGCAGACCCCGCTGCCGCTGGCCCTGGGACTGTCGCTGCTGGCGATGCTGACCGCCTGGGCGACGCTGCTCTCCTGGCGCCCCCTGACCGAGCGTTCCTCCGACACCCTGGTCCCCCTGCTCGGGCTGGCCCTGCTGCTGGCCACCACCGGCGCGGTGATGCGCTGGCTGCGTCTCTCCCCGCTGCTGGTGGTGGCGCTGCAGCTGCTGCTGACCGCGACAGCAGTCGTGTGGGGTGTCGGCGGCAGCTTCCCGCTGACCGGCGGCTGGGCCGAGTACTCCCACCTGCTGGGTGAGGCCCGCGACAGTGCCCAGCAGTACGTGGCTCCCGTGCCCGCCACCGTGCCGGCCGTGCACCCGCTGCTCATCACCGCGGGCGCCTGGGTGCTGCTCGCTTTCGACACCCTCGCCTCCACCTGGCGCCGGGTGCCCCTGGCCGGTCTGGTGCTGCTGTGCGTCTACACGGTGCCGCTGGCGGTCACCGGGCGCGGGGTCAGCTGGTTCGTCTTCGTGCTCGCCGCCGCCGGGTTCCTGGCGCTGCTGCACGCCCAGCACACCCAGTCCGTGACCCGGTGGGGCCGGGGCCTGCGGGCCGACGGCACGGTCAGCGACACCGTCACCGAGCAGGAGTCGCCGGAGGACTCCTTCGGGGTGCGCACCGGCTTCTCCAGCACCGTCGCGGCCCGGCTGGGGATCGCCGCGGTCGTGCTGGCCGTGGCCGTGCCGCTGGCGCTGCCCACCCTGGATCTGGGGCTGCTCGACCGGGCCGGGCCCGGCTCCGGCGGCGGCGACGTCGACGTGGTCAACCCGATCGCGGACATGCGCCGTGACCTGATCCGCGGCGGGGACGACCCCCTGGTCGAGATCACCACCGATGACCCCGACCCCAGCTACCTGCGGATCTCGGTGCTGCGGGCCTACAACGGACGCACCTGGACCCCAGGGAACCGGGCGATCCCCCGGGAGCAGGCAGCCACCGGGGCCCTGCCGCCGCCCCAGGGGGTGGGCGCCTCGGTGGAACGGACCCCGCGCGCCTACGACGCGCGGGCCTACCCCCGGTTCCGGTCCAACTGGCTGCCCACGATGCAGGAGCTGACCTGGGTCCGGGCCGGGGAGGACTGGCGCTACGACCTGTCCACCCGGGACTTCCTCACCTCCGACCCCGACCGGGTGAACACCTCCGGGATCTCGTGGAGCATGCGCGCGGAGGAGTACGAGTACGACCTCGCCGCCCTCGACAACAGCCCCTCCGGTGCCGCCGAGGTGGGCCGCGAGTACATCGACCTGCCCGGCGACCTCCCCCCGATCGTGACCGAGCTGGCCCGCGAGGTCACCGCGGACGAACCGACCCGGTTCCGCAAGGCCCGGGCGCTGCAGGCCTGGTTCCGCGACCCGGAGGAGTTCACCTACACCCTCGCCGCGCCGCAGGGCAACGGCAACGCCGACCTGGCCACCTTCCTCAGCGAGGACGGGGAGGGCCGGCGTGGCTACTGCGAGCAGTTCGCCTCGGCGATGGCGGTGATGGCGCGCAGCCTGGACATCCCCGCCCGGGTCGTCATCGGTTTCCTCACCCCCGAGCGCACCGGCGAGGCGGAGGGCGTCGGCGGGGTCTTCGAGTTCTCGGCGTGGGACATGCACGCCTGGCCCGAGCTGTACTTCCCCGGGTCGGGGTGGGTGGCGTTCGAGCCCACTCCCCCCACCCGTGCCTCCAACGTCCCGGCCTGGACCAGCGACCGGCTGCCCGAGCGGCCCGAGCAGACCACCGCGCCGACCGCGCAGCCCAGCGACGACGTCGCGCCGAACGTCCCGCAGAACACCCCCACGCCCGAGGCTGTCGAGACGACGTCGGACGAGGAGAACGTCTCGGTCCTCCCCCTGGTGGTCGCCCTGGTGGCCGTGGTGCTGCTGGTCGGCTTCCTGCTGGCGCTCCCCCGGCTGGTCCGGCGCCGCCGGGCACACCAGCGCGAGCGGGACGGGGACGTCGAGTCGGCCTGGCTCGAGCTGCGCGACCGGGTGCTGGACCTGGGCCTGGTCTGGCCGGTGGGACGTTCACCGCGCGAGACCGGGGCCCGGACGGCGTCGTTGCTGCCCTTCGTCGACGGTCCGGCCCACGACGCGCTCGGACGACTGGTCGAGGCACTGGAGGAGGCCCGCTACGCCCCGCCGGGTCGTGCGGTGACCCCGCCGGGGCTGTTCGCCGACGTCGACACCGTCTCCGCGGACCTGACCTCCACCCGGTCGGTGTCGCTGCAGCGCCGGGCGCGCTGGTGGCCGGCGACCGTGGTGCAGCGCCGGGCCCGGCGCGAGCGGGTCCGTCCGGTGGCCGACCAGAAGCGCGGCACCCTGGTCGGCTGACCGGGGCGGGCGGGCAGGTGCCCGGGCCTGCGGGACGGCGCCGCCGTCTGCCACCGCTCCGGGTGCTCGGCCCGGGGCGACGGGTGTGTCTCCAGCTCGCGGGCGCTCAGCTCAGCGGCTCCGGGTCCCAGGCCCCGGGAACGACGAAGGCTCCCGGTGGTCCGGGAGCCTGGGTCGTACGTGGAGGGTCGTCAGTGGTGGCGAGGGTCAGAAACCGCCGTCCTCACGGCGACGGTTCCAGCGCTGCTCCATCCGGTCCAGGAACGCGCCCCGGGGGCGGTTGCGCCCGGCGGCGGGACGGCCCCGGCCGGCACGGCCCCCGTCGACGACCCCGAAGCCGGCGTGGCCCGTGGCCCGCGGCGAGGAACTGGTGGGGGTGGCCTGCTGGGGACGGAAGGCCGCCAGTCCCAGCAGGGCGGTGGCCAGCATGACCACGAAGCCGATCACGCCGACGACGGGCTGGGAGGTGACCGCCCCGGTCATCAGCAGCGCCACGCCGAGGACGAAGCCGAGACCAGCCAGGGCGAGCCGGCGACGACCAGCGGGACGCACCGAGGTGCCCCGCATCGTGGAGGCCAGCTTGGGGTCCTCCTCGACCAGCGCGCGTTCCATCTGCTCGAGCAGACGCAACTCCTCTTCCGAGAGCGGCACGGTTCCTCCCCTGACTCCTGTGCTGGGCGCACGACCCGCGTTCGTCTCCAGTCTAGGCAGCCGCTCCACGCAGCGGTAGGCGGTGATCGAAAAAGCCGGTGTCCGACCCCGGAGCACGCCTCACCCGGCCTGCTCGACTCACTCCCCCGGCCGGCTGGGACCCGGGACGGTGAGCAGGCTCGCGGGCCGGACCGCCGCGGACCCGAAGCGGTGCACTGCGGCGTCCACGGCCCGGTCGGCCTCCTCCCAGCCGTGCTCACGCTGCCCCAGGTGGAGCTGGCGGTGCACCCGCTCCCGCGGGACCAGCCCCTCCACCCGGACCCCGACCAGACGCAACCGGGCCCGCTGCAACCCGAGCCCCTGGAAGATCTCCCACGCACTGCGGTAGATCTCCTGGGTCACGTCGGTGGCCTCGGGCCGGGTGCGCGAGCGGGTGATCGTGGTGAAGTCGGCGAACCGCACCCGCAGCGTCACCGTGCGACCGGCCACTCCCGCGACCCGCATCCGGCGCCCCACCCGGGCCGAGAGCCGCAACAGTTCCTGGTGCACCCGGGCGGCGTCGTCGACGTCGTGGGGGAAGGTGTGGTCCGACCCCATCGACCGCTCCGGCTCGGGACCGTTGCGGGGGGCGACGGTACGCCGGTCGGTCCCCCAGGCCAGGTCGTGAACGTGCTGGCCGGCGGCCACCCCCAACGCCCGCTGCAGGGTGCGCAGCGGGGTGTGCGCGACGTCGCCGACGGTGAAGAGCCCCAACCGGTGCAGGGTCTCGCGGGTCTTCGGCCCGACCCCCCACAGCTCCCCCACGTCGAGGGGGTGCAGGAACGCGGTGACCTGCTCGGGCGGGACGACCACCACCCCGTCGGGTTTGGCCCGCCGGCTGGCCAGCTTGGCCACCGAGACCGACGCGGCCAGACCGACCGAGCAGGTGATCCGCTGCTCGTCGTGGATGGTCTGCCGCAGCTGCTCGGCGATGAGCAGCGGCGGCCCCAGGCGCCGGACCGATCCGCTGACGTCGAGGAACGCCTCGTCGGTGCTGATCGCCTCCACCACCGGGGTGACCCGGCGGAAGGTCTCCATCACCGAGGCGGTGACCCGGGTGATCGCGTCGAAGTCCGGGGGCAGCACCACGGCCCGGGGGACCTTGCGCCGGGCTCGGGTCATCGGCATCGCCGAGCTGATCCCCAGGGCACGGGCCGGGTAGTTGGCCGAGAGCACCACCCCGCGGGTCCCGCCGCCGACGATGACCGGGACCTCCGCCAGCTCGGGGCGGTCCCGGATCGCCACGGAGGCGAAGAAGGCGTCCATGTCCACGTGCAGGACCGGGCAGCGCATCGAGGCGGCCACGGCCGTCTCGCGGGTCACCGGACGCCCCCGGCTGCTCGGGGTTGCTGCGGACGCACGGACCCGGCGGGTGCGCCGGCCCGGCTCCGCCGACCGGACGGACCGGGGGAATCAGCGCACGGCGAGCAGGTGCAGCTGCGCGGCGAGCGGGAAGAACTCCGGACGGCCGGCCACGGCCCGCTCCAGGTCCACCAACGCCTGGGTCGAGCCGGCTTCGGCGTCCAGCAGCGCACCGGGAACCAGGTCGGCGAAGACCCGCACCCCGTGCACCTGCTCCACGGTGAACCCGGCACCGAGGAGCAGCGCGGTGATCTCGTCGTGGGTGAACCGGCGTCCCGAGCGTCCCGGCTCGGCGTCCGGGTCGAGCAGGGCCTGGGCCTGGGCGAACTGGCCGGCCATCGCCCGGGCCAGGACGGCCGCGTGCCGCTGCCCGACGAGCAGGCTGAGGTGACCACCGGGACGCAGCGCCTCGGCCGCCCGGGCCAGCCCGGCCGCGGGGTCCTCGACGACGTCGAGCACGCCGTGGCAGAGCACCAGGTCGACCTCGGAGACCAGGTCGGTGACGTCGGACAGGTCCCCCTGCTGGCCGCGCACCAGGTCGGCGACGCCGCGTTCGCGGGCCCGCCGGTCCAGTGCTGCCAACGCGTCCGGGCTGGGGTCGATGACCAGGACCTTGTGACCGAGCTCGGCCAGCGGCACGGCGAACCCTCCGGTGCCACCACCGACGTCGACGATCCGGGCCGGTGCGGCACCTCCGGTGCCTGCCGTGCCCAGCAGGTCACTGACGACGTTCCACACCACTCCGGTCCGGACGGACTGGCGACGCTCGCTCGCAGACATGGGCACCAGCCTATGGGGTGGCACGGCGCAGCCCCGGGTGCCACTCCCCCGTGTCCGGGCTCCGTGCCGGACCCCGGGTGCTGCCGGGAGGCGGGCCGTGTGGGCCCGCCCGGCCGGGCCGGCACGGGGCGACGGGGACGGCCGCTCACCCGGGGCTCCCGGGGCTGCGGTGCCACAGGGCGCGGGAGACCTGCTGGGGGTCGGCCGCAGCGGCCCCGGCAGGCCGGATGTCGGAGTAGGGCGACATCCGGAACCCGCTGCTGTGCACCAGCACCCGGCGCACGTCGGGGTTCTCCGGCGCACCGAAGCCCTCGGTCGAGGCGTCGGTGGCGGCCATCGCGTCGGCCACCGCCGCGAGCCCCGCCTCCGAGGACGGCGCACCGGCCCACAGGGCGTGCATCTCGGGCAGCGACCACGCGCCGGTGGCCCGCAGCGAGACCCCTCGGCGACCGGTGCGCCGCAGCACCCCGCGCACCAGCAGCAGCCAGGACCCGAAGACCGTGGCGGCGCTGGAGCCCTGGACGTCCTCGAAGAAGGTGGCGTCGACCGGCCCGGTGCCGTCGTCGACGGTCAGGAAGACCACCCGTCGACCCGAACGCACCGGCGGGGTCTGGGTGGCCACCTTCACCCCGGCGACCAGCAGGGTCGAGCGGTTGCGGGCACTCAGCAGGTCCCGGCTGCGCACGGAGCCCAGCTCGGTGAGGAACCGGTCGTAGGAGGCCATCACGTGCCGGCTCGCGTCCAGGCCGAGCACCTCCAGCTCGGCCCGCATCCGCTCCTCCGCGTCCAGCTCGGGCAGCCCGGTGTACCGGTCCTCGGTGCCGGCCAGGTCCAGGCTGAGCTGGACGGAGTCGGCGTGCCGGGCCGCCGGGGTGCGGGCCCGCCGGTCCAGGTCGGAGACCTGCAGCAGCAGGTCGCGGCGGCTCAGGCCGTGGGCACGGCGGATCCCGGTGTGCCCGGCGACCTCGATGCCGTGCACCGTGTCGAGGGCACCGGTCAGCACCAGCCGCTCCACCACCGGACGGCTCGCCCCGGCCCGGTGCCAGAAGTCGGTGAGCGAGGCGTAGGGCCGGTGCAGCACGATCCGGTCCACCTCCTCGGCGGTGATCCCCTTCACCTCGGCCAGGGCCAGGCGGATCGCGTAGCCCGAGCCCTCCTCCCGGTCCGGTTCGACGGTGTAGGTCGCTCCGGACCGGTTCACGTCCAGGCCCCGGATCCCGATCCCGAACTGCCGGGCGTCGTCGAGGATCAGCCGCTTGGGGTACATGCCGGGGTCGTGGGTGAGCACCCCGGCCAGGAAGTGGGCCGGCCAGTGGGTCTTGAGCCAGGCCGACTGGAACGTGGGCAGCGCGAACGCGGCGGCGTGGGCCTTGCAGAACCCGAACGCCGCGAAGCCCTCGAGCATCGCCCAGAGTCCGCGCACCACCGTCTCCTCGTAGCCACGGGCCCGGGCCGCGGCCAGGAACCAGGCGCGGGTCTCGGCCATCCCGTCGGTGTCGCCCAGTGCGCGGCGCCGCACGTCGGCCTCGGCCAGGCTGATCCCGGTGAACCAGGAGAGGATCTCGATGACCTGCTCGTGGAAGACCACCACGCCGTGGGTGCCGCGCAGGATCGGACGCAGCTCGGGGTGCAGGTAGGTCGGCGCCCGGAACTGCTGCTTGGCCTCCAGGTAGGGGGTGATCATGTCGCTCTTGACCGGCCCGGGCCGGAACAGCGAGATGTCGGTGATGATCTCCTCGAAGTCGCCGATCCCGGACTTGCCGACCAGCTCCCGCTGCCCGGGCGACTCGATCTGGAAGACCCCCAGGGTCCTCGCGTCGCTGATCAGGTCGTAGGTGGGCTGGTCGGTGAACGGGACCTGGCGGGTGTCGTCGAGGTCGACCTCGACCCCGTCGACCCGGGAGATCTCGGCCACCGCGTGCGCCATCGCCGACTGCATCCTGATCCCCAGGACGTCGAGCTTGAGCAGCCCGAGGTGCTCGACGTCGTCCTTGTCGAACTGACTCATCGGGTACCCGGCCGCACTCCGCTCGACCGGGGTCCGGTCCAGCAGGGTGACGTCGGAGAGCAGCACCCCGCACGGGTGCAGCGCCACGTGCCGGGGCAGCCCGTCGAGACGTTCCACCAGGGAGAACATCAGGTCCAGCCGGGAGTCGGCCAGCCCGCTGGCGCGCAACTCGGGCAGCTCGGCCAGGGCGCGGCGGGCGTCCCGGGCCCGGATGTGGGGGAAGGCCTTGGCGATGGCGTCGGTCTCGACCGGTGGCATCCCCAGGGCGGCCCCGACGTCACGGACCGCGTGCCGCACCCGGTAGGTCTCCATCATCGAGACGCAGGCGACCCGGTCGGAGCCGTACCGCTCCAGGATCGCGTCGTAGACCTCCAACCGGCGCGCCGACTCCACGTCGACGTCGATGTCGGGCAGCGAGCTGCGCAGCGGGGAGAGGAACCGTTCCATCAGCAGGTCGTGGGCGAGCGGGTCGACCCCGGAGACCCCGAGCAGGTAGTTGACCAGGCTGCCGGCCCCCGACCCCCGGGCGGCGCGCCGGATCCCCAGCGAGCCGACCAGGTCGGTGATGTCGGCGACGGTGAGGAAGTAGGAGGCGTAGCCCAGGACCGCGATCGTGTGCAGCTCGTCGTGGAGCCGCTTCCAGATCCGTTGCCGCGGGGCCGCGCCGTAGCGTCGTCCCACCGCCGCCTCGCACCGCGCCCGCAGCACCGCGTCGGCGGCGCTCTCCCCGGCCGTCGGCGGGACGGCCGGGGCGCCGGAGAGCGCGAGCTCGGGGAAGTGGATCTCCCCGATCCCCAGGTCGGTGGCAGGGTCCAGGGCGCACCGTTCGGCCAGGGACCGGGTCCGGGCCAGCAGGTCCGCAGCACCCCGGGGACCCTCCCCGGCCAGGCTGGTCACCTCCTCGGCGACCCGGGCCATCTCGGTCCCGGACTTGAGGTACCCCTCGGCGTTGCCGCGGGCGGCCGACGGCCCGACCTGGCGCAGGTCGACCGAGCCCAACGGCACCAGACGGCGGGCCGCGTCGAGCACGTCGAGGACCGCCGCGTCCCCCCGCTCGGCGTAGCGGACGGCGTTGCTCAACACGGTGGGCAGGCCCAGCCGTCGGGCCAGACGGGCGGTCCGGGCCGCGTGCGGGGAGCTGCCCGGCCCCCACCCCCCGGGACGCCCGGGCAGCCGGTGGCTGACGAGCTCGAGGACCAGGTTGCCCGACGGCACGACCTCGGCCGCCCCGGCCAACCAGGCCTCGGCCAGGTCCTCGCGTCCCGCGGCCAGGTGCTGCCCGACCGGGGAGTCGGGGCCCAGCAGCAGCACGAGGTTCCCGCCCCCGGCCCAGGTCCGGAGGATCTGCGGGGTCAGCACCGGGCGGCCGCGGCCGTGCTCCAGGTGCGCGGCCGAGACGGTGCGGCACAGGGCGGCCCACCCGGACCGACCACCGCCGGGTCCGTCCCCGGCGGCCAGCAGCCGGACCCGGGGCAGCCGGTCGCTGCGGAACTCCCCGCCGCGCACCGGCGACCGCCGCCGGGCCCCCGGACCGGGCTGCTGCACCGACGGGTCCTGCCAGGCCAGGTCGACCCCGAGCAGCGGGGCGATCCCGGCCCGGGTGCAGGCGCGGGCGAAGCGCACCGCCGCGTAGGTGCCGTCCCGGTCGGTCAGGGCCAGGTGGTCCATCCCCCACGCCGCCGCCCGCGCGACCAGCGCCTCGGGGTGGGAGGCGCCGTACTGCAGGGAGAACCCGGAGGCGACATGGAGGTGGACGAACTGCTCAGGCGACACCGGACCGCACGCCCGCGCCCAGGGCGGCAGCGGCCTGACCGGCCGAACTGTGCGGAACCAGCCCCAGCGCCCCCTCCACGACGGCCAGGAACCGGTCGGCGTCCCGGACCAGGTCGTCGGCCTCCCGTTCGGTGACCGCCCGGGTCGAGCCGGCCTCGGCCGCAGCCCGCTTGGACGCCCCGGCGGCGAAGAAGGCGGCCCACTCGCTGAACTCGGGGGCGACCTCGGTGAGCAGGACCCAGGCGCTCTTCTGCTTGCGTCGTCCGGTGGCCGGCAGCGCCCGGGCGGCGAGCAGCGCGGCGGCGGCCCGCAACGCTGCGACGTGTGCGCAGGCGTACCGGGTCGGCACGTCGGTGGCCTGCACGGCCTCGTGCAGCGAGTCCGCCGCACGGGAGAGGTAGGAGTGGGTGGTGGCCGGGAGCGTGGCGGGGTTCACCACCGGGTGCTCCACCCGCCGGGTCCTGGTGCTCCGGGTGCTGGTGCTGGTGCTCATCTGCTCTCCCCTGTCCTGTCTGCCCTGTCGGTCCTGCTGGTCGGTGCTGCTGTCGGTGTGGTGGTCGGCGCTGCTCGCTCGGGTCGTCACGGTCGGCTCAGTCCTGGCAGCCCACGAGCCGCCACTCCCCGTCGCCCCGGGCCCGCCAGAGGTCGAAGACGCCCGGGGCCGCCCCGGGTCGCCCGGCCTCGACCCGCCAGCAGTCCCGCTCGGCCAGGAGCGTGGCCGCCCCTCCGGCGTCTCTGGCGCCCCGGGCGGGGGCCTCGGGCAGGTCCGTGCCCGCCGTCAGTGCCTGCACCTGCCCGTCCTGCCACCACGGCGCGGTCTCCACCCACCTGGCCAGCACCTGGCGGACCTTCCAGAGCCGCCCCCGCCACAGGAACTGGGCCGGGTCGGAGGTCGGGTCCACACTGTCGGCTCCCTGCACCTGGACCGGGTCGTCGTAACGCCGCACGTCGTTTCCTCCTCCACGCTCCTCGACCCGCTGGACCGGTGGGGTGGGCAGCGGGGTCGAGCGCTCCCACCTCACCGGACAATCGAACACCTGTTCGATCATCTCGAACGATACACACCCCCTCCGACACGAGGTCAACCCCGAGATCAGCCCCACCACCAGAGCCCTCCCGCCCGCCGCCCGTCCTGCTCGACGCATCCGGGACACACCCGCGGTATGTGAGGCCGTGACCTTCCCCACGCCGCGTCGTTGGAGGTGGGACGTCACGGAAAGGTGGCGGTCACCTCAGGGGGATGGGGTGGCCGACCGCCACGGAAGAGGGAGCTCCCCCGCATGAACCGGAAGACTCTGCGCCTGGCCGGGCTGGCCTCGGTCGCCGCACTCGCACTGATCCAGGTCGGACCGGCCCAGGCCGCGACCCCCGTCGCCAACGCCGGCGCCGCCGCGCTCACGATCGGCGTGGCCGGTCAGGGCACCGACAGTGGCCGGGTCACCTCCCGCCACGACGGCAGCAACGAGACGATCAGCGGCGACGTGAACCCGCCGGTCAAGGTGCTGGGCAACCAGGACCTGCTCAACCTGGGGGTGCTCGCCCAGGAGGCCCGCACCAGCCTCGACGGCCAGGGCCGCGGCCAGGCCTGGGCCTGTGCCGGTGTGGCCGGTGACGGCGGCTCGGTGGCCCAGGTCGGCGCCTCGACCTGCATCACCCCGGGCAAGCCGGTCGGTCTCGAGCTGACCGACCTCGACCTGAACGACGCGGTGCTGATCGACCCCGAGTCGGCACTCGGCGCCCTGAGCCAGCCGCTCCAGCCGGTCATGGACCAGCTGCTCGCCCCGCTCACCGCGGCCATCTCCGACGCGCTCGCCCCGCTCGGCCGCACCGGCCTGGGCGGCGGCCTCGGCGCGGTGCAGGCCAGCTGCCGGGCCTTCCCCGACGCGCAGCCCGAGGGCAGCGCCACCCTGGTCGACTCCGCGCTCACCCTGGACGTGGCCGGCCAGGCCGTCCCGCTGCTGAACCTGCCGGTCAACCCCGAGCCCAACACCGACCTGCTGGTCAACCTCGACACCGTGCTCGACACCGTGCTGACCGGGGTGCGCGACAGCCTGAACCAGACCCTCGACGGTCAGCTCGCGGCGCTCTCCCCCGTGCTGGACCCGGTCCAGGACCAGCTGGTCAACACCCTGGTCGCGGAGGTCGCCAAGCAGCTCAAGCCGCTCAGCGACAACGTGCTCAAGGTGGTCCTCAACGAGCAGACCCGCAGCACCGGTCGCATCGACGTCACCGCGCTGCGCCTGGAGCTCCTCCCCGCGGCCAAGCAGTTCATCGGTGGTGCCTCCCTGGTCGACCTGAAGATCGGGCAGGTGACCTGTGGCCCCAACGGCAAGGTCCGCACCAACGCGCCGAACGAGCCCGAGGACGACGACGAGAACGAGCCCGAGTACCCGACGGTGATCACCTCCGGTGAGACCGGCACCGCTGCTCCCGCCGACGCCGCCGGTGACGCCACCGCCGGCTGGGCCGTGGCCGCCCTGGTGCTGGCCGGTGCCGGCGGCGCGGCCTGGGCGACCCGGAAGTCCTTGGTGCCGTGAACCTCCAGCGGCTGCGCGAACAGCTCAGCGCCGTGACCGCGGTGCTGCTGTCGGTCAGCTGCGGCATGGTGGTGGCCGGCGCGATGCTCCCGTCGGGGCCGGTCACCACCGCCGACCACGTCCGCGTGGTCAGTGACGTCCCGCCTGCTGCCCCGGTACGTCTCGTGGTGCCCCGGATCGGGCTGAAGTCCGAGGTCGTGCCGATCGACATGACCTCCGAGGGGGTCCTGGACCCGCCCGGCGACGTGCAGCTCACCGGCTGGTGGCGGGGCAGCGCCAAGCCGGGTGAGAAGACCGGGCAGACGCTGCTGACCGGCCACACCGTGCACACCGGCGGCGGAGTCATGAACGACCTCGGCAAGGTCGAGGTCGGTGACGCGGTACGAGTGCGCACCCGCAAGGGCGTCGTCCACTACGAGGCCACGAAGGTGACCACCTACAGCCGCGAGGAGATCGCCGAGCACGCCGAGGAGTTGTTCGGGCAGAACCAGCAGCACCGTCGGCTGGTGCTGGTCACCTGCACCGACTGGAAGGACGGGGTCTACCGGAGCAACCTGGTGGTCTTCGCCGACCCGGTCCGCACCTGAGCGACCCACCCACGCCACGAGGGCGCCCACTCCTCAGCGGAGTGGGCGCCCTCGTGGCGTGTGCAGGAGCCGGGATCAGGCCGGCAGCTCGGGAGCCCTCTCGGGGGCGACGGCCGGGGCCGGCAGGTCGCGGGCCACGAACACCGAGACCTCGCGCCGCCAGATCGTCACCAGCAGCGCCAGGTTGGCCACCAGGGAGGCCACCACCAGCACCACGAAGTACCAGGGCAGGTCCCGGTTGATGCCCTGCACCCCGAGCAGCACGTTGAACGCCACGGTCGCGCTCAGCCCGAGCCGGGCCCAGCTGACCGCCTCGCGCAGCAGCAGGAGCAGCACACCGGCCAGCGGGGCGAAGACGACCAGCGAGACGATCGCCAGCGGCACGAACTTCGGCAGCAGCGGGCTCTCCTTGAGCGCGTCGAGACCCTGGTCGGCCAGGATCCGTCCGGCAGCCGCGTTGCGCTCGGCGAACTCCAGGACCAGGGCGTCGTAACGCAGCCAGGTCAGCAGCACGGTCAGCCCGCTCAGCACGATCACCACACCGGTCAGGTGGGTGGCGGTCTTCACGGACGCGGGCATCGAACTGGCAGCCATGGCTCTCTCTCCGGGTGGGGAACGCACCCATCCTGCCAGTCCGCCCCACCTCCGGTCGCCCCTGACCGCGCCGGGGTGACTAGGGTCGCACCATGACCAGCGCCCACCCCTCGATCACCTCGTTCACCGACGAACTGCGCCGGCGTGGTGGTACCGGTGAGGTCGTGGTGCTGCCCGAGGGGGTGCACACCGCGGCGCTGGCCGCCGAGGCGCTCGGCTGCGAGGTGGGCGCGATCGCCAACAGCCTGCTGTTCACCTGCGCCGACGAGCCGGTCCTGGTGCTCACCTCCGGGGCCCACCGGGTGCACACCAAGCGGCTCGCGCGCCGGGCGGGTCTGGCCCCGCTGGAGCGGGCCACGCCCGAGTTCGTGCGCACCCACACCGGCCAGGTGATCGGCGGGGTCTCCCCCTTCGACCACCCCGCACCGGTCCGGACGCTGGTCGACCCGTGGCTGCGGCGCCACGAGGTGGTCTGGGCGGCTGCCGGGCACCCGGCTGCGGTCTTCTCGACCAGCTTCGAGGAGCTGGTCGCGATGACCTCGGCCGTCGAGACCGACGTCGACTGACCCACCCGTCCCAGGAGGACCCATGGAGATCTGGCTCAACCCCGCCTGCTCGAAGTGCCGCACCGCCGCGGCCGAGCTGGAGGCCGCAGGTGTCGAGCACACCGTGCGCCGCTACCTCGACGACGTGCCGACGGTGGCCGAGCTCGCGACCGTCGTTGACCGGCTCGGTGTCGAGCCGTGGCACCTGGCCCGGGCGAAGGAGACCCGCGAGGCCGGGATCGACCTGGCCCGTGAACCCGGGCAGCGGCAGGCCTGGCTCGAGGCGTTGGTGGCGCACCCGCGGGCCATCCAACGTCCGATCCTCACCGCCACCGACGGGACCACCGTGGTGGGTCGCGACCCCGAGTCGCTGGCCGCCGTGATCGAGGCCGAGCACCGGTCCTGACCGCCCGGCCGGGCCACCCCGGGCGGGAGGAGAGCGCGCGGCGACGGCCCCGCGCCCGGTGCCGGGCCTAGGCTGACCACGTGGAGTCCCTCGCGCTCGCGTTCACCAGCGGCTGGGCCAGCGGTGTCAACGCCTACCTGGTCGTCCTGGTGCTGGGCACAGCGGACCGGCTGCACAACTTCTCCGACGTCCCCGACGTGCTGGGCCGGGTCGACGTGCTGGTGGTGGCAGGACTGCTGTTCCTGCTGGAGTTCGTCACCGACAAGATCCCCTACGTCGACTCCCTGTGGGACAGCGTCTCGACGGTGATCCGGCCGACGGTGGGTGCGGTGATCGGTGTGCTGCTCGCCGGTGACGCCGACACCCTCGAGCAGGCCGTGCTCGGCGTCGTCGGCGGCGGCACCGCCCTCCTCTCGCACCTGGCCAAGGCCACCACCCGGTTGGCGGTGAACTCCTCCCCGGAACCGGCCAGCAACATCGCGGTCTCGGTGGTGGAGGACCTGGCCGTGCTGGGGGTGGTCGCGTTCGCGATCGAGCACCCCCGGATCTCGGCGGCGATCGCCGGCGTCCTGCTGCTGACCAGCCTGCTGCTGGCGGTTTGGCTGGCCCGGCTGGTGCGCCGCGGCTGGCAGCGGTGGCGCGCGCGTCGCCGCCCGGACACCGCCGGCCTCCCGCACCCCGACCAACCCCCGGAGCGGCTGCACTAGGGTTCCGGCCATGCGCGTGGTGGTCGTCGGTGGTGGATTCGGAGGACTCGCCTCGGCGGCCCGGCTGGCCAAGCTCGGCCACGACGTCACGCTGCTGGAGGCGGCCGGGAGCCTGGGCGGCGCCCTCGGTGCGGTCCGTCTGGACGACTACACCTGGGACGCGGGTGTGCACCACACGCTGCTGCCGGCGGTGACCCGGGACCTGTTCCGCAAGTCCGGGCGGCCACTGGAGCGCGAGCTGGAGCTGGAGCCGTTGGAGTTCCTGGCCGAGCACCGCTTCGCCGACGGGTCACGCGTCCGACTGCCCGGCGGCTCCCGGGCCGCGCAGCTGCAGGCGGTCGACGCCGGCCTGGGCGAGGGGTTGGGACGGCAGTGGGTCGACCACGTCGCCGCCTACGCCCGGCCGTGGGAGCTGCTGCGACGTGACTACCTGGAACGCCCCTGGGACGCGGCGCTGGCGCCGAAGGAGCTCACCGACCTGCTGACCTCGCGCGAGACCCTGGCCCGTCGGGTCCGCAAGTCGCTGCGCGACCCCCGGCTGCGGTTGATCGCCACCCACCACGTCACCTCACGCGGCCACGAGGCCCGCGACGTGCCCGCCTGGGTGGGGGTGCACTCCTACGTCGGCCAGAACTTCGGCGGGTGGCGGGTGCCCGGCGGGATGCACCAGCTGGCGGGGGCGCTGGAGGCCCGGATGCGGACCCGGAAGGTCGCCGTCGAGCTCGACACCCCGGCCCTGGACGTGGTGGTCCGCGACGGCCGGGCCGTCGGGGTCGCGACGGCCGCCGGAACGGTGGACGCCGACGCGGTGGTGGTGGCCGTGGACCCGCGCCGGATCCCCGCCCTGGCCGAGCACGTGCGCCGCACCCAACCCGCGATCCCCCCGGTCGTCACCCACGTCGCGCTCGACGGGGCCGATGAGCTGCCGGACCTGGGGCCCGAGGGCCACGAGGTGGTGCTGCACCCCGACGCCCGCCACCAGGGCCCCACGCTGGTGGTGCGCACCGGCGGCACCGCGCCCGAGGGGCACGCGGCCTGGACCGTGCACGCCCGTGGCCGGATCGCCGAGGACCTGCTGGTCGCGCTGGCCCGGCACGGCATCGACCTGCGTCCGCACCTGGTCGATCGGATCGACCGCACTCCGCGCGACCTGGTCGAGCAGTGGGGCGGGTCGCCCGAGGGGGTGCTGTGGCAGGGACGCGCCACGCTCACCCGTCGGCTGGGACCGACCACGCCGGTCCCGGGCGTCTACCTGGCCGGCGCGCACGCCACCCCGGGGGCCGAGCTGCCGTTCGTGGGACTCTCCGCGGCACTGGTGGCCACGACGATCGGGTCGGCCCGCGGCTGAGCCCGCGGTGGCGGGTCGGTCCGTTCAGCGGGCCCCGGTGAGCTGCAGCGCGGTGAAGATCTCCCGCGTCGCCTTGGACCGGTTCAGCGTGTAGAAGTGCAACCCCGGTGCGCCCGCGTCGAGCAGGTCCCGGCACAGCTCGACGGCGATGGCGATGCCCTCGGCCCGCAGCGCCGCCGGGTCGTCGACCAGCGGGGCCAGCCGGTCACGCACCTCGTCGGGGATCTCGCGCCCGGAGAACTCGACCATCTTCGTCATCGAGTTGAGGTTCAGGATCGGCATGATGCCCGGGATGATCGGGAAGTCGACGCCGACCACGGCGGCCCGCTCGACCAGGCCGACGTAGTCGCTGGCCCGCAGCACCATCTCGGTGATGGCGAACTCGGCGCCGGCGTCGTGCTTGGCCTTGAGCGCGGCCACGTCGTCCTCGAGCGTGGCGGCGTCGCGGTGCCCCTCGGGGAAGGCCGCGACACCCACCGAGACGTCGGCGACGTCGCGGACCAGCTGCACCAGGTCGCAGGCGTACTCGACCCCGCCGGGCGTGGACACCCACGGGGTGCCGGGGCCCGTGGTGGGGTCGCCGCGCAGCGCCAGCACGTTGCGGACGCCGGCCGCGGTGAGGTCGGTGAGCACCTCGGCGATCTCGTCGGTGGTGTGCCCCACGCAGGTCAGGTGCGCCATCGGGGTCATCGAGGTCTCCCGGGCGATCCGCCCGGTGATGGCGACGGTGCGGTCACGGGTGTTGCCACCGGCTCCGTAGGTGACCGAGACGAAGGTCGGGGCGAGCGGCTCGAGGTCGCGGATCGACTGCCACAGCACCTCCTCGCCCGCGGCGTCCTTGGGCGGGAAGAACTCGAACGAGAAGGTGGGTCCACCGGCGCCGATGAGGTCGCCGATCCTGTTGCCTGCCGCCGGGTTCATGGGCCAGATCCTAGGTTCGAGGCCCGGGCCCCGGGCACCGGTGTCCACTGGCTAGTCTCAGGCGTGTGGCCCCCGCTGAGACGACCCCCTCCCCCGCACCCGCCTGGGACGCCGACGGCTTCCGAGAAGACCTGCAGGCGGTGCTCGACACCTTCCTCGACGCCCAGGCCGAACGGCTCGCCCCGCTCGGCGACGACGCCGCGCGACTGGTCGCGGCGGCCCGGGAGGCAGTGACCGGCGGCAAGCGGTTCCGGGCGGCGTTCTGCTGGTGGGGCTTCCGGGCGGTCCAGCCCGAGGTGGCCGACCGGGAGGCGCTGCTGCGGGCCTGCGCCTCGCTGGAGCTGCTGCACGCCTCCGCGCTGGTCCACGACGACCTGATGGACGCCTCCGACACCCGCCGCGGGCACCCGTCGGTGCACCGCGCGTTCGAGGGCCAGCACCGTGCCGCGGCGTGGCGCGGCGACCCCGAGCAGTACGGGGAGGCCGCCGCGATCCTGCTCGGTGACCTGCTGCTGGCCTGGGCCGACGAGCTGCTGCGCCGCAGCGGTTTCGACGTGACCGCGGTCGCCCCGGCCCTGGCCGTGTTCGACCTGTGCCGGACCGAGGTGATCGCCGGGCAGTTCCTGGACGTGTCGGTACAGGCCCGCGGCCACGCCGACGTCGCCACCGCGATGACGGTGCTGCGCTGGAAGTCGGCCAAGTACTCCATCGAGCGGCCGCTGCACGTCGGGGCCGCCCTGGCCGGCGCGGACGCTGCGACGATCGCCACCCTCACCGACTTCGGCCTCCCCGTGGGTGAGGCGTTCCAGCTGCGTGACGACCTGCTCGGCGTCTTCGGGGACCCCGGGACGACCGGCAAGCCGGCCGGGGACGACCTGGTCGAGGGCAAGCGCACCGTGCTGGTCGCCCACGCCCTGGACCGGGCCGGCGAGCAGGACGCGGCCCGTCTCGACGCCGCGCTGGGCACCGACCTGGACGCCGGTGCGGTGGCCGAGCTGCGTCGGATCATCACCGACTCCGGTGCCACCGCGCGGGTGGAGGAGATGATCACCGAGCTGGTCGCGGCAGCGACCGCGGCGCTGGACGACTCCGGCCTGGACGCCCGTGGGGTCGAGGTGCTGCGCCAGCTGGCCTCGGCGGCCACCCATCGGGCGGTCTGACCCGCCTCTGGTGGCCGGAGCTCAGTCCAGCAGCGGCAACAGCACGTCCTCAGGCCCGTCGCCGCGCAGCAGGGCGGCGAACGGGGCGCCCCGGGACGCGCGCTCGGCCAGGACCGCCACGGCGGTGTCGAAGGAGCGACGGTCCTCGTGGGCCAGGACGCCCCAGGTGTCCCAGAGCAGCACCACCCCGGCCGCACCGGCGCCCGGCAGGTCGTCGAGGCAGTCGGCCAGGGCGTCGAAGTTGCGCCCGTAGTACTCCGGGAAGGACAGGCTCTCCCCGACGGCGGTCAGGAACTCGGCACGGCCTTGGGCCAGCAGGCCGTCGACGTGCCCGAACACCCACCCGGCGCCCTGCACCGCGTCCCGGACGTCGGCAGGGTCCATCCGGCTGTCCCACCGCCACACGCCCGGGGTGTCCCGACCGGCCAGCAGCCCGGCGAGCCCGCTCACGGCAGCACCCGGTCGAACGACTCGTAGTGGTCGGCGGTCCAGTAGAGCTCCCCGTCCTCGCCGCTGACCAGGCGCCGGGCCCCGCGGTGGGTGAGGCCGGGGGTGGGCACCGTGTACTCGCGGTAGTAGCCACGCGGCTCGGTGGGCAGGATGCCCTCGAAGTTCCCGAACGTGCTGCCGTCCTTGTCGGCCACGAACGGTCCACCGTCCTCGATCGCCTCCGCCACCTCACCGGCCTCGGTGGGCAGGTCGTCGAGCTCCACCCAGACCAGACCCGAGTGCGGGTCCCGGTCGCCGGCGCGCGGACCGTCGGAGGCCCCGGAGGGCTCCTGGGACGGCGCACGGGTGGGTTGGGCCGGACCGACCTGGGGCGCCCGGTCCGGGGTGCTGGGCGCGGCGGTGGGTGAGGTCGAGGACGTGGCACCCGACGCGGGGCCGGAGGGGGCCGGGTCGCCGGACTCCAGCCACCACAGCACCAGGGCAAACAGCAGGGCGACCGCCAGGGTCACCCAGGTGCGCGGGTTGCGCCACGACCTCAGGCCGGACCGGGGCTCGGAGGGCACGTCGCGGACCCGCTCAGAACGCCATGGACTGGGCGCGACGCTTGACCTCGGAGCCACGGTTCTCGCGCAGCGCGTCGATCGGGCGGCCCGGCAGGTCCAGGTCGGTGTGCAGCCAGGCGATGATCTCGCGGTCGTCGTAGCCGCCGTCGTGGAGCAGGGTGACCAGGCCGGAGAGTCCCTTGACGATCTCGCCGTCCTGCACGAACAGCGCCGGGACCTTCTGGCCGGCACCGGGCGAGGGCACCGCCGCGGCCAGCTGGTGGTCCTTGATCAGCGTCCGCACCCGGCTGACGGTGACCCCGAGCTCGCGGGCGGTCTCGGCCCAGTCGTTCCACTCGGGGACGACCACGGACAGGTCGGCCTCGGACAGGGGGCGATCGGCGTCAGTCATGGGCCCAACTCTAGGACCCGGGACCGGCCGCCCGCGCCCCGGCGGCGCTCCGGCAGCTCTCCTGCAGGGCGGCCCGGCGGGTCGCAACCCCGGCCCGTGCGCGGGGGTCCGTACGATGGGCGCACCGGCAACCTTCCCCCTCCGCCGGTGAGAGGACCGACGTGACCCCTGAGCTGCCGCCGCCCCCCGGCCCCGGCAGCGACCCGTTGGTCGGTCGGCTGCTGGACGGGCGGTACCGGATCGAGGCCCGGATCGCTCGCGGTGGCATGGCCAGCGTCTACCGCGCCACCGACACCCGGCTGGACCGCACCGTGGCGGTCAAGGTGATGCACGCCGGACTGGCCGAGGACGAGGACTTCGCGCAGCGGTTCGTCCGCGAGGCCCGCGCCGCGGCCCGGCTCGCCCACCCGCACGTGGTGGCCGTCCACGACCAGGGCAGCGACTCCGGCCCCGAGGGCGCGGCCGTCTTCCTGGTCATGGAGCACGTCCCGGGCCACACCCTGCGGCAGGTCATCCGCGAGGAGGCCCCGCTGCCCCCGCGCCGTGCCCTGGCCCTGCTCGAACCGGTGCTGCAGGCGCTGGCCGCCGCGCACCGGGCGGGGCTGGTGCACCGCGACGTCAAGCCGGAGAACGTGCTGCTCTCCGACACCGGCGCGGTGAAGGTCGCCGACTTCGGGCTGGCCAAGGCGGTCAGCGCCGACACCCAGCACACCGCCACCTCGGGGGTGCTCATCGGCACCGTCTCCTACCTGGCGCCCGAGCTGGTCGTGGAGGGGCAGGTCGACCCCCGGATCGACGTCTACGCCGCCGGCGTGGTGCTCTACGAGCTGCTCACCGGGGCCAAGCCGCACGCCGGCGAGTCCCCCATCCAGGTGGCCTACCAGCACGTGCACACCGACGTGCCCGCCCCTTCGACGCTGGTGCCCGGCCTCCCCGACTACGTCGACGCGCTGGTCGCCCGGGCCACCGCCCGCGACCGGACCCTGCGTCCGGCCGACGCCGGTGTGCTGCTGCGCCACCTGCACCGGGTCGCCTCGGCCCTGGCCGACGGTCTGGACTCCGACCCGGACCTGGCCGCCGACCTGCGCCCGATGGTGCCGCACCCCGAGACCGGCGAGCTGCGCCCCGCCGACGAGGCGCCGGACCCGTTCGACCCGGTCTCGGTCGACCAGCTGCTCGAACCGCGCGAGACCCCGTTCGACGTGCCCGAGCACGACGTCACCCGACCCATCGCGGTCGCGGCCAGCGACGCGACCACCGTGGTCCCGCGCGCCGCGGCACCGGACCCTGCACCGGACCAGGAGGCGACCCAGCTGGTCGCCCGGACCCGACCCCGCACCCCGGCAGCGGACACCGAGGCCACCCCGGTGGTGCCCCTGGAACCGACCCGGGACTCGAACCCGGCGTCGGCCCCCGCGTCGGCATCGGGCGCCCCGACCGATCCGCAGGAGCAGCAGCCACGGGGCGCGCAACGACGACGTGGCCTGCTGCTGCTGGTGCTCGCCCTGGTGCTGGCCGTCGGGCTCGGTGCGGGTGCCTACTGGTTCGGCTGGGCGCGCTACACCACCACCCCCGGGGTGCTGGGCGCCGAACGGGCCGCGGCGGTGCAGAAGATCGAGGCGGCGGGGCTGGAGGCCGACGTCACGGACCCGGCCTACTCCGAGACCGTCCCGGCCGGCGAGGTGCTGCGCACCGACCCCGAGCCCGGCGAGCGGATCCTCTCCGGCGGCACGGTCACCGTGGTGCTCTCGGCCGGGCAGGAGCGCTACACCGTTCCCGACGTGGCCGGCCAGGAGGTCGACGCCGCCCAGGACGCGTTGAGCGCCGAGAACCTCGCCCCCGAGGCGGCCGAGGAGATCTGGCACGAGAAGGTCCCCGCCGGGCGGGTCGTGCGGACCGAGCCGGCGGCCGGCGAGAGCGTGCGCCGCGACACCCCGGTCCGGGTCCTGGTCAGCAAGGGCCGGCGCCCGATCAACGTCCCGAAGGTCACCGGCAAGACACTGGACAAGGCCATCGCGGCGGTGCGCAAGCGCAAGCTCGAACCCGCGGTGGCGGCCCGGGAGTACTCCGACGACGTCCCGGAGGGACGGGTCATCTCGCAGAGCCCCAGCTCGGGCACCCTGTTCCGGGGTGACCGGGTGAACCTGGTGATCTCCCGCGGGCCGGAACTGGTCGAGGTGCCGCGGGTCGTCGCGCAGGGGGTCGACTCGGCCACCGCCGAGCTGCAGGCCCTGGGCTTCGAGGTCGACGTCGAACGCAGCGGCCAGTACATCGGTCTGGGCTACGTGCTGCGCCACTCCCCCTCGGCTGGCGACATGGTGCCCAAGGGCAGCACCATCACCCTCTACCTGATCTGAACCCCCGCGGGTCCGGGGCGTGTCCCGGGCGCAGCCACCCGGGACGCGGCGACCCGCGTCGGCGACCTACGCTTCTGCCGTGCCCACCACCACTGCCCTGCCCTCCCCTGCCCTCGCGGTCCCGGCAGGCATGCCCAGCCGCCCCGTCGGCACCCACGTGCAGGTCGGCAAGGGGCTGGTCGCCGGGGCGCTGGCCGGCGCCGTGGACCTGGGCTGCGAGGCCTTCCAGGTGTTCGTCGGCAACCCGCGCGGGTGGGCGCACTCGGCCGGTGACCCGGCCACCGACGCCGCCTTCCGTGAGCGCTGTGCCGAGGCCGGGCAGCGGGTGTTCATCCACGCCCCGTACCTGGTCAACCTCGGCTCCCCCACGCCCGCCACCTACGAGAAGTCGGTCGGGGTGCTGGCGCACAACCTGCGCCGGGCCGCCGAGATCGGTGCCGAGGGCGTGGTCGTGCACACCGGGTCGTTCGTCGACCCGGCCGGCACCGCGGAGAAGTTCGAGGCCGCGATGCGTCAGGTCCGTGAGGGTCTCCTCCCGATCCTGGAGACTCTCGAGGGCGACGACGCCCCCTGGCTGCTGCTGGAACCCACCGCCGGTCAGGGCCGCTCGCTGTGCGCGGGCGTGGAGGACCTGGTCGGGTACCTGGCCGCGGTCGACCAGCACCCCAAGGCGGGCATCTGCCTGGACACCTGCCACGTGTTCGCCGCCGGCGCCCCGCTCGACGAACCCGGTGGCACCACCGCCACGGTGGACCGGATCGTCGAGATCGGTGGCGCGGGACGGCTGCGCCTGGTGCACGCCAACGACTCGATGGACGTGCGCGGCGCGTTCAAGGACCGGCACGAGAAGATCGGCTCCGGCCACATCGGCGAGGGTGCGTTCGCCGAGCTGATGACCCACCCGGCCACCGAGGGCGTGCCGTTCATCCTGGAGACCCCCGGCTCGCGCGAACCCGGCAACGCCGACCTGGCCACGCTCAAGCGGCTGCGCGGATGAGCACCCCCGGCGGGGCCCGGCCCGGTCTGGCGATGCTCGCCCTGGTCGCGATGACGGCCACCTGGGGCTCCACCTTCCCGCTGACCAAGGACCTGCTCGAACGGGTCCCCACCCTGGACTACCTGGCTGTCCGGTTCGCGATCGCCGCTGTCGCGATGGTGCTGGTCGCCCCCCGGGCGCTGGGCCGGCTCTCCGCCGACTCGCGGCGGCACGCGGTGGTGCTCGGGGTGCTGTACGCCGGAGCCCAGGTCGCCCAGACCGCCGGACTGGCCCACACCTCGGCCAGCGTCTCGGGGTTCATCACCGGGCTGTACGTGGTGGCCACCCCGCTGCTGGCCGCGGTGCTGCTGCGTCAGCGGATCACCGCGATGACGTGGGCGGGCGTGGCCCTGGCGACGGCCGGGCTGGGCGTGCTGACCCTGCAGGGGTTCAGCATCGGCTACGGCGAGGCGATCACGCTGGTCTCGGCGATCATCTACGCGCTGCACATCGTCGGCCTGGCCGCGTGGTCCCGGGCCGAGGAGGCCGTGGGCATGTCCATCGTCCAGGTGATCGTGATCGCGGTGGTCTGCTTCGTCGGCACCGTCCCCGACGGGATCGTGCTGCCCGCCACCGGACTGGACTGGCTCTCGGTGGTCTACATGGCCGTCTTCGCCGGGGCGCTGGCGATGGTGGCCCAGACCTGGGCGCAGTCCCAGCTGCCGCCCACCCGGACCGCGATCATCATGAGCCTGGAGCCGGTGTTCGCGGCCGTGTTCGCGGTCGGGGTCGGGGGTGAGTCGGTGACCTGGCGGCTGGCCGTGGGCGGGCTGATGGTGCTGACCGCGATGCTGCTGGTCGAGCTGGCCCCGCGGCGCAAGGTGGAGGGCGAGGTCCAGCACCTCACCGTCTGAGCGGCCGGCCCGCATCCTGAGCACGGCCGGTCGGCCGGGGCCCCGCTGGCTAGGCTCTCCCCAGAGCTCAGGCGAAGGCTCCGAGGAGGCGCGGAATGGTCATCGTGATGTCTCCCGACGCCACCGACGCCGACGTGGCCCGGGTGGTCGAACGGGTCGAGTCCGTGGGCGGCGAGGCGTTCGTCTCCAAGGGCGTGGTGCGCACCATCATCGGGCTGGTCGGCGACCACACCTCCTTCCACCACCTGAACCTGCGGACGCTGCGCGGCGTCGCCGACGTGCACCGCATTTCCGACCCCTACAAGCTGGTCAGCCGGCAGCACCACCCCGAACGCTCGACGGTGTGGGTGGGTCGCCCGGGCCACCAGGTGCCGATCGGTCCGGACACGTTCACCTTCATCGCCGGCCCGTGCGCGGTCGAGTCGCCGCAGCAGGCCGTCGAGGCGGCCCGGATGGCCCAGGCCGCCGGCGCCACGCTGCTGCGCGGTGGTGCCTACAAGCCGCGCACCTCCCCCTACGCCTTCCAGGGCCTGGGCCGTGAGGGCCTGGAGATCCTCGACGAGGTCCGCCACGCCACCGGTCTGCCCGTGGTCACCGAGGTCGTCGACGCCCGGGACGTGGACGTCGTGGCCGAGCACGCCGACATGCTCCAGATCGGCACCCGCAACATGGCCAACTTCGGTCTGCTGCAGGCGGTCGGGGCCTCCGGGCGTCCGGTGCTGCTCAAGCGCGGCATGTCGGCGACCGTCGAGGAGTGGCTGATGGCGGCGGAGTACATCGCCCAGCGCGGCAACCTCGACGTGGTGCTGTGCGAGCGCGGGATCCGCACCTTCGAGCCGTCGACCCGCAACACCCTGGACATCTCCGCGGTCCCGGTGGTCCAGGCGGCCAGCCACCTGCCGGTGATCGTGGACCCCTCCCACGCCGCCGGACGCAAGGACCTGGTGGTGCCGCTGTCCCGGGCCGCGATCGCGGTCGGCGCGGACGGGATCATCGTCGACGTGCACCCCTCGCCGGAGACCGCCAAGTGCGACGGGCCGCAGGCCGTTCTCGGCTCCGACCTGCGAGAACTCGCCCAGGCCGTGCGGCGGTTGCCGTCCGTGCTGGGGCGGACGGATGCCGCCGACCGGATCCGCACCGCCTAGTCTTCACTCCCGGAGCCCCGTGACCCACGGGGCCAGACGTCCGAGGGAGAGCACGACCGTGGCAGGCAACCCACGCTTCTGCACCCAGTGCGGCCACCCGCTGGAGATCGGCCGCTTCTGCACCAACTGCGGCGCCCCGGTGCAGTCGGGCCCGCAGGACACGGTGGTGCGGGGCACCCTGCCGCCGGTGACCGCCCCGATCGTCTCCCCCGCAGCCCCGGGTAGGACCACCCCGCCCGAGGGCGTGCCTGCCGCCCCGGAGCCGACGGACTGGGCCACCCCGACCGGGCCGCCGCGGCGGGAACGGACCCGCCGGGCCCCGTGGATCCTGCTGTGGGTCTCGGCCGCGGTCGCGGTGGCGTTGCTGGGCTGGCTGCTGGGACGCAGCACCGGCGACGACGAGCCCGACTCCCGTCCCACGTCCTCCTCGAACGGCACGCCCGCCGAGGGCGACGACTCCGCTGCCGGCACCCCGCCGGCCGACGAGGGCCGCGACCTGACCGAGGGTGCCCGGGTGGAGGCACCCCGCACGGCCCCGCCGAACGAGGACCTGAACGGCAACCGGGTCACCTACGACCCGGAGAACCTGCTCGACGACGACCCCTCGACCGCGTGGCGGATGGAGGGCGACGGCACCGAGGCGACCCTGGTGGTGACCCTGGCCGCGGAGGCCGAGGTGACCCGGGTCGGTCTGGTCAACGGCTACGCCAAGGTGGACGGGGACACCGACTGGTACCCGCGCAACCGCCGGGTGATGCGTGTGCGCTGGACCTTCGACGACGGCAGCAGCGTCGAGCAGCCGATGATCACCACGCCGCAGCTGCAGATGATGAGCACCACCGCCCGGACCCGGACGATCCGGATCACGCTGCTCGACGTCAGTGCCCCCGGGAAGCCGAACGGGCGCAACTACACGGCACTGAGCGAGCTCGCGGTCCTCGGCACCCCTGCCTCCTGAGTCCGCGTCCACCCCGCTGGTCGAGCCGCCCCCGGGGGTCGAGCCTGCCGAGACCCCCCGGTGGTCGAGCCTGCCGAGACCCGGCGTCAGACCTCGAGCAGCCGTCCCAGCACCGCCGCAGCACGCTCCGCGTCCGGACGGGTGACGCCCAGGTGGGTGACCAGCCGGACCGCGCGGGGACCAACCGCGGAGACGATCACGCCCTGCTCGGCGGCCCTGGCCACCAGGCCTTGGGCGTCGAGGTGCGGGACCACCACGATGTTGGTCTCCACCTGTGCCGGGTCCACCCCGCAGGCTCGCGCCAGCAGGGCGGCGTTCGCGTGGTCCTCGGCGAGCCGCTCCACGTGGTGGTCCAGGGCGTGCAGCCCGGCCGCGGCCAGGATGCCGGTCTGCCGCATCCCGCCGCCCATCCGCTTGCGCCGCACCCGGGCCTGCTCGACCACCTCGGCGCTGCCGACCAGCAACGACCCGACCGGAGCCCCCAGTCCCTTGGACAGGCAGACGGCGAGCACGTCGGTCAGGGCCCCGTAGACCCCCAGCGGGGTGCCGGTGGCGACGTGGGCGTTCCAGATCCGGGCGCCGTCGGTGTGCACCCGGGCCCCGTGGGCGTGGGCGAAGTCGCGCACCGCGGCGAGATCGGCCAGGTCCTGCACCGTCCCGCCGGCGAAGTTGTGGGTGTTCTCCACCGAGACCGCGGCGGTCCGCACGAAGAAGGGCCCCATCTCGGGAGCGAAGAGGTGCTCCACCGCGGCCGGGTCCACCCGGCCCCGCGGGTCGGTCCAGGTCCGCATGGTCAGCCCGGTGAATGCCCCGTGCGCGCCCAGCTCGGCCCGCGCGATGTGCGCCGAGGACTCACACAGGACCTCCTCGCCGGGTCCGACCAGGGCGGCCACGGCCAGCACGTTGGCCATCGAGCCGGTGGGGCAGAACAGTGCCGCCTCGTGCCCGAACAGGCCGGCGACCCGCTCCTCCAGCGCCCGGGCGGTGGGATCCTCGCCGTAGACGTCGTCACCGACCTCGGCGCGCGACATCGCCAGCCGCATCGCCTCGGTGGGCGCGGTGAGCGTGTCGGAGCGGAGGTCGACGACCACGGCGCCGGGTCAGGCCTTGCGGGCGGCGCTGGCCTGCTTGAGCATCTCGGCGACCAGGAACGCCAGCTCCAGGGACTGCACCCGGTTCAGGCGCGGGTCGACGACCGACTCGTAGCGGTGCGCGAGCCCCGCCTCGTCGATCTCCTCGCCGCCGCCGAGCACCTCGGTGACGTCGTCGCCGGTCATCTCGGCGAGCACGCCGCCGGGCCAGGTGCCGCAGGCGCGGTGCACGTCGAAGAAGCCCTGGACCTCGTCGATCACGTCGTCGAAGTTGCGGGTCTTGTACCCGTTGGACGCCTCGAAGGTGTTGCCGTGCATCGGGTCGCAGACCCACGCCACGGCCAGGCCCTCGGCGGCGACCCGCTCCACGATCGGACGCAGGCCCTCGCGGATCTTCGAGGCACCGAACCGGGTGATGAACGTGAGCCGGCCGGGCTCGTTGTCGGGGTTCAGCGCCCGGGCCAGCGCCACCGCGTCCTCGGGGCTGGCCGTCGGGCCGAGCTTCACGCCGATCGGGTTGCGGATCGACTTGAAGTACTCCACGTGGGCGCCGTCGAGCTGGCGGGTGCGCTCCCCGATCCACACGAAGTGGCCCGAGACGTTGTAGGGCAGCTCGGTGCGCGAGTCGATGCGGGTCATCGCGTGCTCGTACTCCATGAGCAGCGCCTCGTGGCTGGAGTAGAAGTCGACGCGGTGGAACTCGTCGGGGTCGGCGCCGATCGCGCCGAGGAAGTCCAGGGCCTTCTCGATCTCGTTGGCCAGCTGCTCGTACTGCTGGGCGAACGGCGAGGTGCGGACGAAGTCGGTGTTCCAGGTGTGCACCTGGCGCAGGTCGGCGTAGCCACCCGTGGTGAACGCACGGATCAGGTTGAGGGTCGCGGCCGAGGCGTTGTAGACGTCGACCATCCGCTGCGGGTCCGGGATCCGGGACTCGGGGGTGAAGTCGAAGCCGTTGACCGCGTCACCGCGGTAGGCGGGCAGGGTGACGCCGTCGCGGGTCTCGGTGTCGGAGCTGCGCGGCTTGGCGTACTGACCGGCCAGACGGCCGACCTTCACCACCGGCACGGAGCCGGCGTAGGTCAGCACCACGGCCATCTGCAGCAGCACCCGCAGCTTGTTGCGGACGTTGTCGGCGGTGACGCCGTCGAAGGTCTCGGCGCAGTCGCCGCCCTGGAGCAGGAACGCCTCGCCCCGGGTGACGGCCGCGAGCTTCTCGGTGAGCTCGTCGCACTCACCGGCAAAGACCAGCGGGGGCAGGGTGCGCAACCGGTCCACGGTGCCGGCCACGGCCTGGGCATCGGGGTACGTCGGCTGCTGCAGGGGGCCGAGGGCGTGCAGCTGCTCGAGACTGGGAAGGGTCACGGGGGCCATGCTACGTGCGGGTCCGGTGCCTCCGACGGGGCGTCCCGACCGGTGGCCGGGTTCAGCTGCCGGCCGGGTCGGTGAGCCCGAGGTAGCCGCCGAGCAACCGGCGCAGCAGCGCCAGCGCGGTCACGGTGTCGAGGGGTTCTCCGCCCTCGTCGGTGCTGTGCGTCACCCGGACCACCAGGGCGCCGATCAGGTCGGCGGTGACCGAGGCCTCGGGCTCCCCCATCGCGCTCAGCGCCTCCACCAGCGGCTGGCGCAGCTCGTCGTGGAAGCGCTGCATCGGCCCGGCCAGCAGCTGCGGGTCGACCACCCGGGTCAGCGCCTGGGCGGCCGCCTGCTCGGCGGAGCCGAAGAGGTCGACGTTGGCCTCCACGTAGGCCCACACCTGCTCGGCCGGTGATCCGGCGGCCCGGACCCGGGCCAGCACCTGGCCGGACCAGTCGGGCAGCACCTCGTCGACCACCGCCACCATCAGCTCCTCGGCCGAGGAGACGTAGGAGTAGACGCTGGAGCGGGCCAGCCCGGCCCGCTCCCCGACCGCAGCCAGGCTGGGTGCCTCGCCGGTCTCGGCGAGCAGCTCACGCGCGGCGTCGAGCAGGGCCCGGCGCATCTGCGCCCGGTGCTCGGCGACGGTGGCGGCCTGGATCCGCGGCACGGTTCCTCCTGGTCTGGTGCGGTCGGCTGGGGCCCAGTCTCCCCCGGGACGGCCCCCGGCGCAGCCCCGGGGGCGGGGCCGCGCCCGCGGGGCTGGCGGGGTCGGGGTCGAAGGACAGGGGTCAGGCGGGGCCGAGGCGACCGTCGACCATCTCCAGCACCCGGTCGCAGTGGTGCAGGACGTCGTGGTCGTGGGTGACCATGACCGCGGCGACACCGTGCTCGCGGGCCTCGGCGGCGAGCAGGGCGACCACGTCCTGGCTGCGCTGCCGGTCCAGGGCTGCGGTCGGTTCGTCGACCAGCAGCACGGCCGGGCGGTGCACCAGGGCCCGGGCGATCCCGACCCGCTGGCGCTCACCACCGGACAGCTGGTGCGGCCGCTTGTTGGCCCGGTGCTCCATGCCGACCTCGGCCAGCAGCTCGGCGGGGTCGCGCGGGTCGCTGACCCGGCTGAAGGTCAACGGGTAGCGCACCTGGTCGATCGCGGTCAGCGCTGGCAGCAGGTTGTTGGACTGGAACACGAACCCGATCCGGTCCCGCCGGGTGGCGGTGAGCTGGCGGTCGGTGGCGGCGACCAGGTCCACCCCGGCGACGGTGACCTGACCGCTGTCGGGCCGGGTCAGCGCGCCGGCGACGGCGAGCAGGCTCGACTTGCCCGAGCCGGACGGGCCGACGACGGCAACCAGCTCGCCGGGGGCGACGTCGAGGTCGACGGAGTCCAGGGCCGTCACTGTCTCCTCCCCGTCACCGTGGGTCAGCGTCACGCCGTGCAGGTGCAGGCCGGCGCCGGTGGGGTTCTCGACGGGGCTCGGTGCCCCGCTGTGCACGGTGCTCATCGGCTGCCTCCCAGGGCGCTCAACGGGTCGACGCGGGTGATCCGCAGGACGGCGACGGCGGCCCCGAGCATGCCCAGCACGAGCAGCCCGGACGCGGCGACCGTCACCGGGGCCGCCTCCAGGGAGAACGGCATCGGGGTGCTGGTCAGGAAGGCGCCCAGCCCCAGGCCGGCCGCCAGGCCGACCGCGATGGAGGCGACCAGCAGCACCAGCGACTGCACCAGGCTGTCGCCGAGCAGGCGTCCGGTGGAGGCACCGAGGGCGCGGCTGACCGCGATCTCGCCGCGCCGCTGGATGGTCACGACGGTGAAGAACGCCCCGACCACCAGCGCGGAGATGGCGTAGAGGAAGCCCTGGATCAGGTCCAGCGTCATCGTCTCGGCGGTGTAGCCGGGGCTCGCCCCGAACGACTCCTCCAGGGTCATGGTGGTGGTCCCGGCCGCCTCGTCGCCGGCCGTGACCACGGCGGGGTCGACGTCGTCGGCCAGCTGCAGGGCCAAGGCGGTGAACTCGCGGTGCACGTGGGCGGGAGCCTCCTCACCCGCGCGCACCCCGGCCTTGATCTCCTGCCAGGTGCCCAGCGGGACGTAGGCGACGTCGACGTGACCGAAGGTGGCCTGGTCGGCCAGCACACCGACCACCCGCAGCTCGGTGCCCAGGGTGTCGACGGTGACCGTGTCGCCCAGCTCGACGCCCTCGTCCAGCAGGGTGGGGCTGACCAGGATGCCGTCCTCACCGGCCAACTGCTCACCGGTGGCGGCGCTCGGCTCCAACCAGGAGCCGGGCTCGATCCCGAACAGCGCCAGGTCGACCTCGACGCCCCGGTCGGTGCGGCCGTTGACCAGGGTGTTGCCGAACGGTGCGGCCCCCGCCACGCCCTCGGCGTCGGCCCAGGCGTCGAGCTCGGCGTCGGTGACCACCGAGCGGGAGTAGGCGGAGTCGGTGGCGACGTCCTCGGTGAACGCGAGGTGGGTCACCGGCATCGCCTTGAGGCCCGAGACCCCGTCGTTGACCAGCCCGACCGACAGGCCGGAGAGCAGGACCATGAGCAGGGCCACGAGTGCGACCACCGAGCCCATCAGGGCGAAGCGGCCGCGCGCGAAGCGGAGTTCCCTCAGTGCCAGGAACATGGGCTGCCCCCGGTCTGTGTTGTCGACATCATGTCGACAACTTTACCGACAGCCTGTCGGCAACCAAGGTCGTGCGGGTGCGAGCCTCGTCGCGACCCGGTCACCCCACCCACCCACACCGCGGGTCACACCACGGGGCAGGCCACGCGTCACTCCAGGTGGTCGATGTCGCGGAACCCGGTGCGCTGGGACCGGACGCCGCGGTTGACGAACCACGTGACCACCCAGAGCACCACGCCCAGCGCGAGCAGCGAGCCGGCGATCTTGTACTGGATCATCTGCGCGTCGGTCCGCGCCCACGGACCCAGCAGGTAGGTGCAGCAGATCGCGCCGATCACCGGCAGCACGGTCGGGGCGCGGAACCCGTCCTCGGGGGTCGGGTCGCGTCGCAGCACCAGGCAGGAGACGTTGACGATGGCGAAGACGGCCAGCAGCAGGGTGGCCGTGGTGCCACCCAGGGCCGAGACCACCGAGCTCTTCTGCTGGGTCGCCACGACGGTGATCAGGCCCATCGCCAGGACGGTGGCGAAGGCGATCGCGGCCCACGGGGACTGGCGCCCCGGCAGCACCGCGGCCAGGCTGCGCGGCAGCACGTCCTGCTTGGCCATGCCGTAGATCAACCGCGACGCCATCAGCATGTTGATCAGCGCGGTGTTGGCGACCGCGAAGACGGTGAGGAACGGGAAGATGTCGTCGATGGGGACGCCCGGGGCACCGATCTTGACGACGTCGAGCAGCGCGCCGGCCTCGGCGTTGCTCGGGTTGAGGATCACCTCGTGCGGAACGACGGCCACCACCGAGACCGCGACCAGCACGTAGACCAGCACCGCGATGCCCAACCCGGTGAGCATCGTGCGCGGGAAGATCCTGGACGGGTCCTTGGTCTCCTCGACCATGTTGACGGAGTCCTCGAAACCGACCATCGAGAAGAACGCGATCGCGGTGGCGACCGTGACGGCCATGAACAGGCCCTTGTCGTCGGGGCTCTCGAAGACGGTGATCCGGTCGGTGTGCCCCTCGCCGCGACCGATCACCACGAACCCGATGACGATCACGATCGCCAGGGCGGTCATCTCGACGATGGTGAGGATGACGTTGAACTTGACGCTCTCCCCCACCCCGCGCAGGTTGATCGCGGCCAGCACCAGCATGAAGACCAGCGCCACGGTGAGCACCGCGCCGCTGCTCGGCGCCTCGTTGCCGAAGCCCTCGAGCAGGTTGGCGGCGAGCAGCCGCGAGGAGGTCGAGGCGCTGGTGATGCCCGAGCAGACGACGGTGAAGGCCACCAGGAACGTGATGAAGTGGATGCCGAAGGCCTTGTGCGTGTAGAGCGCGGCGCCGGCGGCCTGGGGGTACTTGGTGACCAGCTCGAGGTAGGCGAAAGCGGTGACGGTGGCGACCGCGAAGGCGACCACGAACGGCAGCCAAGCGATCCCGCCCACCTGCTTCACCAGGTCACCGGTGACCGCGTAGACACCGGCGCCGAGGATGTCGCCGACGATGAAGAGCAGGAGGAGTCGGGGTCCCAGCACCCGCTTGAGCTCGGAGGGCGACCCCTCGTCCGGTCCGGCCGGCTGCTGCTCGGTCGTCGTCATCACGCACCTCCGTCGTCACACGGGCATCTCGCCCCACTCTGGTCCCCGCACCGGATTCCTGACAAGCCTCGACGCCGTGATGGCCTAGCCTCGCGCCATGACGTTCTCGATCGTGGCCCGTTCCGACGACGGCGAGTCCTGGGGCGTGGCGGTCGCCTCCAAGTTCCTGGCAGTGGGGTCGGCGGTCCCGGCCGCGGTGGCCGGGATCGGCGCGATCGCCACCCAGGCCGACGCCAACGTCGCCTACAAGGGCTGGGCGTTGGCGCACTTGGAGGAGGGCGCGACCGCCCAGGTGGCCCTGGACACGCTGCTGGCCGAGGACGAGGGACGCGAGGACCGCCAGGTCGGGATCGTCGACCTCGACGGCTCCGCGGCCAGCCACACCGGCGCGGACTGCTTCGCCTGGGCCGGGTCGCGCACCGGCACCGGGTACGCCATCCAGGGCAACATCCTGACCGGCCCGGAGGTGGTCGACGCGATGGAGCTGGCCTGGGTGCAGTGCTCGGACCTGAGCTTCGACCGCCGGCTGCTGGCGGCGCTGGCCGCCGGGGACGCGGCCGGCGGCGACTCGCGCGGACGCCAGTCGGCGGCGCTGCTCGTGGTGCGTGAGGGCGCCGGCTACAGCGGGATGGACGACGTGGCGGTGGACCTGCGCTCCGACGACCACGCCGACCCGGTGGCCGAGCTGACCCGGCTGCTGGACCTCAACGACCTCTACCTGACCGCCTCCACCGAGGAGGAGAAGGTGCCAGTCGACGACGCCCTGGCCGAGCGGTTGGCCAGCTTCGCGCGCAGCCGCGGCCTGGAGCACTTCCGGGAATGGGTCGGCGCACAGAACTACGAGATGCGGGTGGCGCCCGGGCTGCGACCGGAGTGGATCGACCGGCGGGTCCTGGCCGAGGTCGAGGAGCTGGGCGGATGAGCATCCTGTCGATCGACGCCGGAACCACCGGGGTGACCGCGGTGGTGGTCTCCCCCGAGGGCCGGATCGTGGCCAAGGGCTACCAGGAGTTCGCCCAGCACTTCCCCCGGGCCGGGTGGGTCGAGCACGGCCCCGAGGAGATCTGGCAGGCCACCCTGGAGGCCACCCGTGAAGTGCTGACCCTGGTCGACGCCTCCGAGCTGACCGCCGTCGGGATCACCAACCAGCGCGAGACGGTGATGCTGTGGGACCGCGAGACGATGGCCTCGCCGCGGCGCGCGATCGTGTGGCAGGACCGGCGCACCGCCGACATCTGCGCCGAGCTCCGCGACGCCGGGCACGAGGACCGGGTCACCGAGGTGACCGGCCTGCGTCTGGACCCCTACTTCTCGGCCACGAAGCTGCGCTGGATCGCCGAGCACGAGCCGCACACGTGGGCGCTGGTCACCCAGGGGCGGTACGCGGTCGGCACCGTCGACTCCTACCTGGTCGCCCGGATGACCCGCGGCACCTGGCACGTCACCGACGTCTCCAACGCCTCCCGCACGCTGCTGATGGACCTGTCCACCGGTGAGTGGTCCCCCGAGATGTGCGACCTGTTCGGGGTGCCGGTGGACGCCCTCCCCGAGATCGTGCCGAGCTGGGGCGAGGTGGGACGCACCGAGCCGCGGGTGTTCTGCGGGCTGGACCTGCCGATCGCCGGGATCGCCGGGGACCAGCAGTCGGCCCTGTTCGGGCAGACCTGCTTCGACGTGGGTGAGGTCAAGTGCACCTACGGCACCGGCTCGTTCATCCTGACCAACACCGGCCAGCAGTTGGAGCGTTCGGCGGCCGGGTTGCTCTCCACCGCGGCCTGGAAGGCCCCCGACGGGACGCTCACCTACGCCCTGGAGGGCGCGATCTTCGTCACCGGGGCGGCCGTGCAGTGGCTGCGCGACGGGCTGCAGATCGTCGGGTCGGCGGCGGAGACGGCCGCCATCGCGGCCACCTGCCCCGACTCCGACGGGGTCGTCTTCGTACCCGCCCTGACCGGCCTCGGTGCGCCGCACTGGGACCCGCACGCGCGGGGCACGATCATCGGGCTGACCCGGGGCACCACCCGGGGCCACCTGGTCCGGGCGACCCTGGAGGCGATCGCGTTCGAGGTGCGTGACGTGCTGGACACGATGCCGCGGCTGTCGTCGTTGCGCGTCGACGGCGGCGCCAGCGCCAACGACCTGCTGTGCCAGATCCAGGCCGACCAGGTCGGGGTTCCGGTGGAGCGTCCCGAGCTGGTGGAGACCACCGCCCTGGGTGCGGCGTTCCTGGCCGGGCTCGGGACCGGGGTGTGGGCCTCGACCGACGCGTTGCGGCACACGTGGGCGTTGGACCGGCGGTTCGAGCCGTCCGGGGACCGTGCTGCCGCGGACGCGGCGCACGCCCGGTGGCTGGACGCGGTGGAGCGCTCCAAGGGCTGGGCGCAGTAGGGGCGCAGTAGGGCCCACCCAGCGGTCCGAGCGGGTTCAGGGCAGTGCGCAGGTTCAGGGCAGGCCGGCTCAGGGGCGGGCCGCGATCCTGATCTCCTGCCAGCTGGCCAGGATCTGCACGGCGAACTCCGCGTTCAGCAGGGCCGAGGGGTGGAAGCCGTCCCGGGCGAACCACTCCGCGCCCGGCGGCAGGTCCATGACGAACCGGCTGACCCGGTCCCGGAGGTCGACCACGACCCTCGCGTCGGTGTCGAACTGGGCGGCCCGTCCCCCGACGTACCGGTTCAGCGGGAACGGCAGCACCGGGAAGTGGCGCAGCGGCGGCAGCGCGAACACCACGACCGGGGCGTGCGCGTTGAGCTCGGTGAGCCGGTCCAGCAGGGCCGCGTACTCGCGGCGCCAGCGGCTGCGCGGGTGGCGGCTGATCACGTCGTTGACCCCCACCGAGACCACGACCAGGTCGGCGGCGGCGACCACGTCGGCCGCGGCCTCGACCAGGGCCCGCACCTTCTCGGCGGTGTCGCCGGAGTGGGCGACCACCTGCCACTCCACGGCACCGTCGACCGCCGCGGCCAACCGGTGGGCGACCTGACCGGCCACGGACTCGCGGTGGTGGGCCACGCCCACGCCGGAGGCCACCGAGTCGCCCACGACGACCAGCCGGGTGACCTGACCGTGGGCCGGACCGACCCGGCCGGAGGGGCCGTCGGCCTCCGGCAGCCGCTCGGTGCGCCGCATCACCCGCACCCCCTGCACGGCAGGCACCCCGACCCCGCCCACCAGCGCCCCGCCCAGCAGCCCCAGGAGGCCGAGGGTGGCGGTGCTGCGGACGGTGGGCACGGTCAGCGTCCCGTGTCGGCCCCGGCGAGCGCGCTGGCGTCGGCGACGATCTGCTCGTAGCGCGCCCCCATCGCCTCGGCGAGCTTGGTGGCCGCCGAGAGCGGTCGCACCATCACCATGAAGTCGCTGATCCGGCCGTTCTCGTCGACCCGGATGAAGTCGCAGCCGGTGATCGCCCGGCCACCGACGGTGGCGGTGAACACCAGGGCACTGTCGGCCCCGTCGGTGATCTCGCGCTGGTAGGTGAACCCCTCCAGCACCTCGATCACGTGGGACAGGATCGCTTGTGTGATCGGCTTGCCCCGGTACGGCTCGAAGGCGACCGGCGAGGTGAACACGACGTCCTCGGCCAGCAGTTCACCCACCCAATCCAGGTCTCGGGCCTCGACGGCCTCGCGGAACTCCTGCACGGATCCACTCCCCTCCCCCTGCCGCACGCGCGGTGGGGACCACACGGTAGTCAGCCGGAGCCAGCGGTTCCAGCAGCCGCCGGAATCTGCGGCCCGGCCCGGTCAGCTGAGTCGCTGCCAGGCCTTCTGCGCCAGCTCCTGCTCGCGGCGTGCGGCGGCGAGTTCGCGGGCCACCGAGGCCCGGGTCTCCTCCGCCTCGGCGAGCTCCTCCTCGACCGCCTCGGCCCGCGCCTGCACCAGGTCGAGCGCGGCACGCAGCTCGTCCAGCTCCGCCTGCACCTGCATCGACCGGGCTTCCAGGTCGCGGACCTCGCGCTCGGCGCCGTCGAGTTCCCCGGCCACCCGGTCGACGACCTCCCCCGCCTCGTCCACCCGGGTCCGGGCGTCGGCGCGTTCCCGCGCGTCGGCCTCGGGATCGCGGACCACGTGCAGCTCCGGCCGGATCGGTGCGGGGACCCGGGGCGTGGCGGTGAACCCCAGCGCCTCGGGCGCGGCCAGGGACCTGCTCAGGTCGGTGGGGTCCAGGCCGGTGCTGCTCAGGGCGGTGACCAGCAGCCCCGAGCGCACGGCCCGGGCCGCCCCGGCCTCGATCATGGCCGCGGTCAGGGTGGACTCGACCTGGTCGGCCACGGACCCGCTCACCACGACGCCCTCCTCCCGGCCCAGCACCCGGGCGCGGGTCGACATCGCGGCGGTCAACTGGCGGCGCTGGACGGTCATCTCGCGCAGCTGGGCCGCGTCCAGGGCGTCGGCGGCGTCCCGGAGCGCCGCCCCGACGACCAGCACCTGGTCGATCTGCTCGGCCTCGCGCCGCACCAGCAGGTTCACCAACCAGGCCGCGACGGTGGGTCGGCGCAGCTTCCTGATCCGGGCGGACAGGGCCGGGTCGACGGCCTTGACCTCCACGGCCCGGGCGTCGCGGGCGCCGGTGAACTCCCCGGGGGCCAGGGCGTAGAGCGCGTCGGCCTCGGCCAGCAGCGGATCCGTACCGCCGGTGGACTCCTCGGTGTCAGCCACGCCAGCACCCTAGTCCGCCGGGCCGCGGTCACGGCGGCCCGGACCGGGCCAGCGCACGGCGCCGGTGGACACGGGGGTGACCGGGACCACACCGGGTCACTAGCCTCGGGCCCATGACGAGTGCTCCCACCGGCGCCCCTCCCACCTCCCTGCGCCGGCTCGACGAGGCCCGCGCGCGCTTCGGCGACCTGAGCGAGCGGTACCTGGCCGGGCAGTGGCGCGGCGACCCGCTGGCCGACGCGTTCGTGGCCGACCTGGCCACCCTCGGGCACGGCCGCGGGATGCGGATGCTCCGGACCGCATGCCGGGAGGGACTCGAGGCGGTGCCGGACGCACCGGAGTCGTTGGTGGCCCTGATCGAGGCCGTCTCCGAGGTGCCCGACTGGGTGGACCTGGCCGCCATCGAGGCCGACAGCGTGCACCTGGGCCGGTACACGCGCCAGGCCGGGATCGTGCTCGGCGCGGCGTCCCTGGTCTCCGGTTACGCCAACGCCGCCGCGTCCCGTCCGCTGGACCTGACCGGCCGCTACGTGGAGAGCGCGGGGGTGCGCACGATCGAGGTGGCCTCGTGGCTGGTGGCGGCCAACGCCGTCGGCGGGTTGGACCGGTTCGGCGAGGGGTTCGAGCTGACCGTGCGGGTGCGCGTCATCCACGCCCTGGTCCGGGGATCCCTGCTGGACGACGACCGCTGGGACACCCCGGCGTGGGGTGTCCCGATCAACCAGGCCTACCTGGCGTACACGCTCACCGAGTTCTGCCTGATCCCGCTGCGCGGGATGGCCCGGATCGGGGCGCCCTACCTGCCGCACGAGGTGGACGCCTACTACCGGCGCTGGCGCTACCTGGGGCACCTGCTCGGCATCGAACCCGACCTGCTGCCCACCGACCGGGCCGACCAGCAGGCGCTCGAGGACATCTACCTACTCACCCGACCGCCGGTGGAGCCGTTCTGCCGCTCCCTGGTGGCCTCGATCAACTCCGAGTTCCTGGTGCCCGAGATCGAGCAGCTGCTGCCCCGACCGCTGCACCGGGTCGCCCCGCCGGTGGTGCACGCCCTGGAGCGGGTCTTCCTGGGTGCGGAGATCTGTGACGAGCTGGCGGTGCCGCAGTCGCCGCTCACCGGGGCCGTCACGGTGCTGGGCCGGGCCCTGGGGGCGGTGAACTCGGGGCTCGACCGGATCCCGGGCTCGCGCCGGGTGCGCACCGACCTGGGTGAGCGCTACCGGGTGCGTCAGGACGCCCGGCTGCGGGCGCGTTACGGTGTCGAGCACGACCTCGTGGACGCCGCCCCGACCGGCAGGCCGCACCCCGCACGGGGCTGAGCGCCACCCCCGGCCCGCCACCCGCTCCCCGGCCTCCGGGAGGCCCGGAAACGGCGGGAACACGCGAGGCTGCGCCCCGGAGGCGTCATCGTGACCATTTCGTGACCTGGGTCGGAAGTCGGGACCGTTCCCCGCCTGAGTCCCGCGCAGCGGACGTGACCCCGGTCCCATTCGATCTCCTGCGGGTGAGCGCCCTCACCCGGAAAACCGGGTGACCCGCCACACCCGAGGGTTGCCCCGGCGTGCCGTGGGTACGGTCAAGAGCCGTCTCGGAACCTGTTGTCTAGGAGTGAGGGGGCCACGTGCCCGTCATTGAAGCAAACGGTGTCCACAAGGTGTTCGGCCGCAGGGCCCGCGCCGCGGTGGACCGGCTGCGAGCGGGCGCCTCGCGCGAGGAGCTGCGGCACGAAGGAGTGACCGCGGCGGTCATCGACGCCACCTTCACCGTCGACGCCGGCGAGATCTTCGTCGTCATGGGCCTGTCCGGCTCGGGCAAGTCGACCCTGCTCCGGATGGTGAACGGACTGCTCAAGACCACCGCCGGCGACCTGGTCGTCGGCGGCGAGAACATCTCGGGGCTGAGTGGCCGGGCACTGCGTTCGGTCCGTCGGGACAAGGTCTCGATGGTCTTCCAGCACTTCGCCCTGCTGCCGCACCGCACGGTCGGCGAGAACGTCGCCTACGCCCTGCAGCTCAAGGGCGTCAACCGGGTCGACCGGGAGCGCCGCGCCGAGGAGGCGCTGGCCCTGGTCGGGCTGGGCGGCTGGGGCGGCTACCTGCCCGAGGAGCTCTCCGGCGGCATGCGCCAGCGGGTCGGTCTGGCCCGTGCGCTGGCTGCCGACACCGAGGTGCTGCTGATGGACGAGGCGTTCAGCGCCCTGGACCCGCTGATCCGCAAGGAGATGCAGGACCAGCTGCTCGAGCTCCAGCAGGACCTGGGCAAGACGATCCTGTTCATCACCCACGACCTCAACGAGGCGATGCGCCTGGGCGACCGGATCGCGATGATGCGCGACGGCCGGATCGACCAGGTCGGCACCGCCGCCCAGATCATCGACGAGCCGGCCAGCGACTACGTGGCCCGGTTCGTGGCCGACGTGGACCGGACCCGGGTGCTGACCGCCTCGGCGGTGATGGAGCGGACCACCGAGGCCGGCGACGGCCCCCGCTACCGCACCGACACCCCGCTGCTGGAGCTCTTCGAGCCGGCGTCGCAGACCACCGAGCCGATCGTGGTGGTGGACCGGCGCAACCGGGTCGTGGGGCGGTTGACCCGCGCCCAGCTGCTGCACGCCGTCGGGGAGGGCGTCCCCGAGGAGCACCCCGAGGTGGAGCCACCGAGCGGCGACCCGACACCCCCCGCGAGCAGTCCTGAGCCGGCCGAGTCCCGGGAGGCGACCCGATGAGCACCACCAGCACCGCTGACTGGTTCAGCGACGACTCCCTGCTCCCCCGGATCCCGGTCGGTGAGTGGATCGAGACCGCCTTCGACTGGGTCCAGGAGAACCTGTCCGGCTTCTTCGAGAAGATCCAGGAGGGACTGGAGTGGGTGACCGGCCACCTGGCCGCCCTGCTCGACGGCACGGCCGAGGACCTGTTCGGCGTGCTCCCGGTCGCCACCCTGCTCTGCCTGGTCCTGGTGGTCTTCGCCCTGGTCGCCGGCCGCCGCCGCGACTGGCCGCTCACCGGCGCCTGCGTCGTCGTGGCCGTCGCGGCTGCGCTGACCCCGGTGGTGGCCGACCGGGTCGGGGAGACCGAGTCGCACCAGTACCACGCGATCCTCACCGCCCTGGCGTTCGCGCTGCTGGCGTGGCTGGTGCGCAACTGGCGCCTCGGTCTCGCGGTCGCCCTGCTGCTGGGGTTCGTGCTGGTCGTGGACCAGTGGGACAACACCATGTCGACGCTGGCCATGGTGCTCACCGCGGCCGCGATCGCCCTGGTCATCAGCATCCCGCTGGGCATCCTGGCCGCTGCCTCGCCGACGGTCAGTGCGCTGCTGCGCCCGGTGATGGACCTGATGCAGACCATGCCCGCGTTCGTGTGGCTGGTGCCGGTGGTGACGCTGTTCAGCATCGGCATCGCGCCCGGCGTGGTCGCCACCCTGATCTTCTGCCTGCCGCCCGGCGTGCGGTTGACCGAGCTCGGCATCCGCGGCGTCGACGCCGAGGTGGTCGAGGCCGGTCAGGCCTTCGGCGGCTCGCCGCGCCAGATCCTCACCGGCATCCAGCTGCCGCTGGCCATGCCCACTATCATGGCCGGGGTCAACCAGGTCATCATGCTGGCGCTGTCGATGGCGGTCATCGCCGGACTGGTCGGCGCCGGTGGCCTGGGTGGCGAGGTGACCAGCTCGATCTCGACGCTCGACGTCGGCCTCGGCTTCGAGTCCGGTCTCTCGGTGGTCGCCCTGGCGATCGTCCTGGACCGGATCACCGGGTCGGTCGGCCAGCGTCGTGCCCGCCGCTCCGCGCCCAGCCGTGACGAGGAACCGGCCGAGTCCGGCAGCACCGACGCGGACACCGATGCACCGACCACCACCGTGGCGGTCGGCAGCACCCCCTGACAGCACGGGCGGCGCCGGCCCCGACCGGTTCCGCCCGTGACCAGCGGACACGGCCCCGTGGCCTGTGCCGCACCACCGATACCCGGGACGCCACGCGGCGGCCCGAGAGGAGAGGAAACACATGAAGAACACCAAGCGCCGCCTGGCAGCGCTCGTGGCCCCGCTCGTCGCGCTGTCGCTGCTGGCGACCGGCTGCGGTTCCGACACCGGGGACGGCGACGGCGACAAGGCCGCCGGGAGCGACAAGTCCGTCAACCTGGGCATCATCCCGTCCTGGACCGACGGTCTCAGCACCGCCTACCTGTGGAAGCACGTGCTCGAGGAGGAGGGCTACGACGTCGAGATCACCGAGCTCTCCGAGGCGGCCCCGCTGTACACGGGTCTGGCCAAGGGCTCCGTGGACGTCTACCCCTCGGCCTGGCCCGAGGTGACCCACGCCTCCTACATGGACAAGTACGGCGATGACCTGACCGACCTGGGCGCCTACTACGACAACGCCAAGCTGACCCTGGCCGTGCCGGCCTACTCGAAGCTGAACAGCATCGAGGACCTCAAGGGCAAGGGCGGCGACTACGACGGCCGGATCGTCGGCATCGAGCCGGGTGCCGGTCTGACCAAGGCGGTCCAGGAGAACGTCATCCCGCAGTACGAGCTGGACGACGAGTACAAGCTGGTCACCTCCTCGACCACCGCGATGCTGGCCGAGCTGAAGAAGGCCGTCGATGCCGAGAAGGACCTCGTGGTCACGCTGTGGCGTCCGTTCTGGGCCAACAGCACCTTCGAGGTCAAGGACCTCGAGGACCCCAAGGGCGCACTCGGTGAGCCCGAGGGTCTGCACGAGATGGCCAACAAGGAGTGGGCCGAGGCCAACCCCGAGGTCGTCGAGATGATGGGTCGTCTCAAGCTCGACGACGCCCAGTACGGCGAGCTGGAGGACCTGGTGGTCAACAAGTTCGGTGCCGGCAAGGAGGAGGACGCCGTCGAGGCGTTCCTCGACAAGCACCCCGAGGTGCTGGAGATGGTCACCGGCACCGAGTGACCACCCTGCCCGGGTGAACTGACACCACGGCCCGGTCCCGCTGTTGCGGGGCCGGGCCGTCGTCATGCGTGGGGGTGGTGCGTGGGACGTGGGGCGTGGTGCGTGGTGCGTGGTGCGTGGATCAGTCCTCGTCGTCGAGGCCCTGCTCGATCGCCCAGCGGGTCAGCTCGACCCGGTTGTGCATCTGCAGCTTGCGCAACGTGTTCTGCACGTGGTTCTGCACGGTGCGGTGCGAGACGACCAGCCGTTCGGCGATCTGCTTGTAGCCCAGTCCCTTGGCGACCATCTTGAGGATCTCGGTCTCCCGCTCGGTCAGCTGCGGCTGCATCGGGTCGGTCGTGGTGGTGCTGGCCGGTTCGGCCATCCGGCGGTACTCCCCCAGCACCAGCCCGGCGAGTCCGGGGCCCATCACGGTGCCGCCGCGGGCCACGCGCTGCACGGCCGCGGCCAGTTCCTCCTTGGAGGCGGACTTGACCAGGTAGCCGGTGGCACCGGCCTTCATCGCCGCGATCACGTCGTCCTGCTCCCCGCTGGCCGAGAGGATCAGCACCCGCGCCGAGGGGTCGTGCTGGAGGACGGTGCCCGTGACCTCGACGCCGTTCGGGCCGGGGATCTGCAGGTCCAGGACGACCACCTGGGGCCGGGCGGCGGGGAACCGGGCGATCGCCTCGTCACCGGTCGCGGCGACCGCGACCACCGAGAACCCGGCGTCGGTGAGGTCCCGCTCGACGGCGTCGCGCCACATCGGGTGGTCGTCCACGACCATCACCCGGACCGGTCCGTCGGTTTTCTGCTGCTCAGCGGCCATGACCGCGACCCTATCGGCGCCGAGTCAGGCCAGGTGGGTCCACTCGCCGCGGCGGTGCCCGAGTGGGTCGTCGTCGGCACCGACCTCGACGTGCTCCAGGCTGGCGGTGGCAACCAGCGACCAGCCCCGCTCGGTGACGTCGACGATCCGCGCGCCGGCCCAGGCGGTGGCGCCCTGCAGCCGGGGACCGTGCTCGGTCTGTTCGAACTCCGCCGCCCGGAAGGGCCCACCCGGTGCGGGCATCAGGCCGGCGAACTGCTCGGCCAGGTCGCGGTGGCGCCAGGAGAGCAGCTGGACCACCAGCGGCGACCCCACGTCGAGGTGCTCGGCGAGGTCGGAGTCGGGGTCCAGCAGACCGACGACGACCCCCGGTTCCCCTCCCCCGACGACCAGCGAGGAGACGGTCAACCCGACCCGTTCGGCACCCGCACCGGCCGTCCACAGGCTGACCTGGCCACCCAGGCGACCCCGGAACCGGCGCAGCTGGTCGCGCCCGGCCGCCGGGGTGGCGAACGGGTGCTCGGAGTGGATGCTCACGGCGGCTCTCCCGGGGGCAGGGATGGGTGGACGGGGTCGGGACCACGGTACCGATCTGTCGATTCCGCCCCGCGACCCCGTCGACCCTCCCTAGGCTCCGCGCGGGAGTGCACCGTGGGGTGCGCGCGAGGAGGACACGTGAGCACGACCCTGGACCCGGCGGTGCCCGTTGCCCCGGAGCCGCCTGCTGCCCCGCGGCGAGGGGTCGGTGTGGCCGTGCTGTTCACCGCCACGGCGTTCTTCGGGGCCGCCCTGCTGTTCATGATCCAGCCGATGGCCGCCAAGCTGCTGCTGCCCTCCTACGGCGGCTCGGCGACGGTGTGGAGCACCAGCTCGCTCTTCTTCCAGCTGCTGCTGCTGCTCGGCTACGGCTACTCCCACGTGACCACCCGGCGACTCGGGGCGCGGCGCCAGCCGCTGGTGCACGTCGCGGTGCTCCTGGTCCCCCTGCTGACGCTGCCCCTGGCCCTGCCCGGTGACCCCACTCCGGGCGAGGAGCACCAGCCGGTGCTGTGGCTGCTGCGCACCCTGTTCCTGATGGTCGGCCTGCCGTACCTGGTGCTGTCCACGACCGGCCCGCTGCTGCAGCGCTGGTACTCGTGGTCCGGCGGACCACGCGCCGACGACCCCTACTTCATGTTCGCCGGGAGCAACCTGGGCTCCTTCGTGGGGCTGCTCTCCTACCCGTTCCTGGTCGAGCCGTTCGGCACCCTGGCGCAGCAGCAGCGCTGGTGGTCGGCGGCGTTCGTGGTCTTCCTGGTGCTGATGGCGGTCTGCGCGTTCAGCGTGCGTGGTGGCCGAGCTGCTCCGGGTGCGGCCGACGCGGTCGAACCGCACCTCACCGAGGAGGTCCCCGCCCCGAGCGCACGCACCTGGCTGCTCTGGACGGCGCTGGCCTTCCTGCCGTCGTCGATGATGCTGGCCGCCACCTCCCACCTGTCCACGGACATCGCGCCCCTGCCGCTGCTGTGGGTGGTCCCGCTGGCGATCTACCTGGCCACCTTCATCGCCGCCTTCGCCCGGACCTCGCGGCGCACACCTGTGGCGGCGACCCGGTGGGCCGCCTCGGTCGCTGCCGTCGCCGTCCTGGTCAGCGCCGCCGGCGGCCACCTCCCCACCTGGCTGGTGGTGACCGTGGACCTGCTCTGCGTCGCGCTGGTCGGCTACGCCGCACACGCCCGCCTCGCCGCCGGTCGCCCCGGCCCGGCGCACCTGACCGGCTTCTACCTGGTCGTCTCGGTCGGTGGTGCCCTGGGTGGCCTGCTGAACGGGGTGGTGGCACCGCTGCTGTTCAACCGGGTCTGGGAGTACGGACTGACCCTGGCCCTGGTCCCGCTGCTGCTGGTCGGCACCCTGCCGCCGGCTGGCCCGGGGTGGCTGGGCCGGTACCCCCGTCCGGTCCGGATCGCGCTGGTCGCCGCGGCTTTCCTGGTCGTCGGCTTCTGTCTGTTGGCCGCCCTCACCCTGGCGCGCGGCGCGGGGGCCTGGGCGGTGCTGGTGGCCCTGGGCGTCGCCGGCCTCGGCGCGTGGTGGCTGACCCGGCTCCCGGTGGTGCTCGCCACCGGTCTGGCCGTGGCCGTCCTGGCCGTCGGCATCCAGGCAATGAGCACCTCGGTCCTGGTGGACCGCACCTTCTACGGCAGCTACCGGGTCAACGACACCCCCACCGCCCGGGAGCTCAGCCACGGCACCACCGTGCACGGCAACCAGTCCCGCACCGAGCCGGGTGAGCCGACCCTGTACTACGCCCGCACCGGTCCGTTGGGTGACCTGCTCGGCGAGGCGGCACCGCAGCGGGTCGGCGTCGTGGGACTGGGCACCGGGGCCATCGCGGCCTACGGCCGGCCCGGACAGTCGATGACCTTCGTCGAGATCGACCCGGAGATGGTCCGCATCGCCGGCGACCCCGACCTCTTCACCTACCTCGCAGACACTCCCGCCGACGTGGAGACCGTCGTCGGTGACGGGCGCCTCCAACTGGCCGAGGTGCCCTCCGGCAGCTACGACCTGCTGGTCCTCGACGCGTTCAGCTCCGACGCGATCCCGGTGCACCTGCTCACCGAGGAGGCGCTGGACTCCTACGCCCGCACCCTGGCGCCCGGCGGCCGGATGGTGGTGCACATCAGCAACCGGATCTTCGACCTGGAGCCGGTGCTCGCCTCCGCCGCGGACCGGTTCGGGTGGAGCGGTGCGGTCGGTCGGGGCGGGAACTCCGGACTCGGGGTGAGCTCGGTCTGGGTGGTCCTGGCCCCCGAGGCCGCGGCCACGACGGACCTGACCGGAGAGGGCTGGAGCCCGTTGACGGACCGCAAGGTCCGCTGGACCGACAACTTCTCCTCGGTGCTCTCGGTCCTGCGCTGAGCCCGGTGGCCGACGCCGGCTTCCCGGCCGGCGGTCAGCGTGGAACGGCGAGCTCCCACTCGGTGCCCCAGGCGCCGGTGTCCAGGTCGGCGCGACCGCCCAGGTCGGCCAGTCGGCCCCGCACCGAGGAGCTGACCCCCAGACGTCCCTCGGCCTCGGCGGCGGCCAGCCGTTGCGGGGCGATACCGGGCCCCTCGTCGCGCACCGACACCACCACCTCGTCCGCGGTGACGTCCAGCAGCACCCAGGCCGGGGCGTCGGCGCCGACGTGCTCGGTGACGTTGGCCAGGCACTCCCCGACCGCGGCCAGCAGCTCGGCCGTCTGCGCGGCAGGGCGGAGCACCGCACCGCCGGTGGTCACCACGTGCACCCGGGTGGAGGCCAGCGCAGTCAGCGCGGCGGCCAGGTCGACCTCGTCGGTGGCCGGGGAGGCGGTGGCGTCCTGTTGCCGGATCAGGGTCCGCAACGCCTCCTCCTGCTCGCCGGCCAGCCGTCCCAGCTCGGCGAACTCGCCACCGGCCTCACTGCCGCGGCGCTGCACCAGGGCCAGCACCTGCAGCACCCCGTCGTGCACGGCGCGCGCCAACCGGGCCCGTTCCGCCGCGACCGCGGCGCGGCGTTCGGCCTCGGCCCGCGACAACGCCATCGTCTGCAACGAGCGGGCCAGGTAGCCGACCACGGCACCCCCGACCACCAGCAGGAAGACGTTGGCGTAGTTGGTCTGGTCGATGCTCTGTCGCTGCAGCAGGTCGACCGCGGCCAGCACCAGCGCGGCGACCAGCCCGCCGCGCACCCGCCAGGCCACGGCCCAGGCGAGCAGCGCCCCGGCCACCCAGAACCCGGGCACCGAGGCGTTGAACCCGGCTCCCTTGACGAACGGTGTCGCCGCCAGCACCCCGACCGCGACCGCCAGGTCGGCGACCAGCAGCACCGGACCGCGGAAGCGGCGCTCGCGGTACAGGACCAGGGCGACCAGGGTCCACACCACCATCACCGCGACCAGGGCCGCCCCCAGCTCGGGGTGGACGTAGTTCCCGCGGCGCCACAGGTTGAGCCCGACCGCGTTGGCCAGCAGCACCAGGCGCAGCACCGCCAGGGCCGCGAACATGCGGTCGGTGACCGCCGTGACGGCCGGGTGCTCCCCGGGGGCCGGAGTGGCGGTCTGCGGCGCCGGGAGCGGGCTCAGGACGCCTGCTGCTCGTCGGTCGGGGTGTTGCGCGCCGCGGCCTCGGCCTTGGCGGCCTGCTTGGCCTCGGCGGCCTTCTCGGCATCCTTCGCCTTCGCGGCCGTCGCATACATGTCGACGTACTCCTGGCCGGAGAGCCGCATGATCTCGTACATGATCTCGTCGGTGATCGAGCGCAGGATGAAGCGGTCGTTCTCCAGACCCTGGTAGCGGCTGAAGTCCAGCGGCTCACCGAACCGGACGATCGGCCGGGTCCACTTGCCGAACTTGGCACCGGGCGGGGCGACGACGTCGGTCCCGACGACGGCCACCGGGATCACCGGCACCTCCGACTCCAGCGCCAGCCTGGCGACCCCGGTCTTGCCGCGGTACAGCTTGCCGTCGTGCGAGCGGGTCCCCTCGGGGAAGATGCCGCAGACCTCGCCGTCGCGCAGCAGCCGCAGCTGGGTCTTGATCGCGCCCGCGGCGGCGCTGGCACCGGACCGGTCGATGGGGACCTGGCCGGCGCCGGAGAAGAACTGCTTCTGGAACCAGCCCTTGATGCCGGGGCTGGTGAAGTACTCGGCCTTGGCCACGAACGTCACCCGGCGCGGGATCACCAACGGCATGAAGAGCCAGTCGGCGTAGGAGAGGTGGTTGCAGGCCAGGATGACCGGGCCCTCCTCGGGCACGTTCTCCACCCCGTAGGCCTGGGGACGGAAGATGCCCCGGAGCAACGGACCCAGAGCGACCCACTTGAGGAACCAATAGAACACGCCCGGAGCCTATCGGTTCCCCGCCGCAGGGACCGAGAGGCTCGGCACTGATCGCGAAGATCCACCGCTGCCGCGCAACACCGACGAGCCGACGACGCGGCTGGCACAATGACCGGCATGGCGATCAACCCCGCGGCGCAGCCGCTCTCCGTGCCCGCCCGCCCCGAGCTCACCGGCGGCCGCAGGGTGGGCGTGCTGCTCAGCCACGGCTTCACCGGGTCGCCCGCCTCGATGCGTCCGTGGGGCGAGGCGCTCGCGGCCCGCGGGTACGGGGTGGAGGTCCCGCGGCTGCCGGGGCACGGCACCACCTGGCGGGAGATGAACCGGACCGGATGGGCCGACTGGTACGGCGAGCTGGAGCGGGCGTTCGAGGACCTGGCCTCCCGCCACGACACGGTCGCCGTCTGCGGGTTGTCGATGGGCGGCAGCCTGGCGCTCCGCCTGGCCGCTGAGCACGCCGACCGGATCAGCGCCGTGGTGCTGGTCAACCCGGCGGTCAACATGGACCGCAAGGAACTCGTGGTGCTGCCGGTCCTCAAGCACGTGCTGCCGGGCCTGCCGGGCATCGGCAACGACATCAAGAAGCCGGGCGTCACCGAGGCCAGCTACGACGTGACCCCGCTCAAGGCGCTGCACTCGATGCTCGTGGGGTGGCGTGCCCTGGTCCCGCGGCTCGGCGACGTCACTGCCCCGGTGCTGCTGTTCCACTCCACCGACGACCACGTCGTGGACCCGTCCTCGAAGGGGATCATCGGCGCGGCGGTCTCCGGCGGCTACACCGAGCGGACCCTGGCCGACAGCTACCACGTGGCCACCCTGGACAACGACGCCGAGACGATCTTCGACGAGTCCGCGGAGTTCATCGCCGAGGCGACCGCCGCCCGGTGACCACAGCCGTCGGCACCGGTTGTCCGGCGACCTAGGCTGAGGGCGTGGACGGACGCAGCGAGGGACCCCGCGGCCCGGGCGACCCCGAGTTCGAGGACGCGTGGAGCCGGCTCGTCGAGGGTTTCCACACCACCACGGAGAGCAGCGCGCCGCAGACCAGTCCCCCCGACGTGACGGCCCCGGAGGCTCCGACGGATCCCGCACCCGGGGACGTCGCGTCCGCGTCGGGCGACGAGGACCAGAAAGTCGAGGACCACGCACCCGAGCACGACGTACCGCCGTTCACCGACGAGCCGGTCGAGGTGTGGGAGCAGCACCTGCCCGATGACCCCGGGCCCGGGTGGGCGCCGGTCGAGGAGGACCGCACCCGGTTCGTGCCGCCCGTCCCACCGCCACTGCCGACCGGTCCCCCGCTGCGGCGCGCCGCGTGGTGGGGCCTGATCGGGGCCCCGACCCTGCTCGTCCTGGTGCTGTTCAGCGGCTGGCGACCACCGCCCCTGTTCGGCTACCTGCTGGTGGCGGTCTTCCTCGGCTCCTTCGGCTACCTGGTGGCCACGATGGGCGAGGAGCCCCGCGACCCCTGGGACGACGGCTCCCGGGTCTGAGCACTCTCGTGCGATCGGCAGTGTGATCGGCGTGTGATCGGTGCCCCGCAGGGTGTTCCGTCAGCCCCGGCCGCGTCGTAACGTGCCGGCATGGCGAGCAGCGAGGCCGTGGAGATCTCCGGCCACCTCATGGACAGCGGCCTGCTGAGCCGCGTGCTGGACGACATCCGCGAGTACGGCGGCGACTACCGGATCGACCGGTTCGACGTGGGCCACGAGTCCGGCGACACCAGCCGGGCGGTGATCGACGTGACCGCCGAGGACGACGAGGAGCTGCAGCGCCTGCTGATGCGACTGCAGACCCGCGGGGCCAACATGGTCGAGGCCGGCGACGCCACGGTGGCCGAGGTCGCCGAGGACGGGGTCTTCCCCGACGGCTTCTACTCCACCACCAACCTGCCCACCGCGGTCCGTCTCGCCGGCCGCTGGCACCCGGTGGAGAACCCGGAGATGGACTGCGGGCTGTGGGTCGAGACCACCGGGACCGGGGTCCGGGTGCGGACCCTGGCGATGAGCGACGTGCGGTCCGGGATGCAGCTGGTCCGGGGCGCGGTCGGGGTGCGGGTCACTCCCCCACCGGCCGTCCAGGCCGGCGGCTGGGGGTTCATGGAGTCCGAGGTCTCCTCGGAGAAGCCGCAGACCGTGCTGGTCGCCGGCGTCGCCGAGCACATCCGGCGGGCCAAGGCCGCAGGCCTCAAGGTCCTGTGGGTCGGTGGGCCGGGGGTGGTGCACACCGGTGCCGCCCCGGCCCTGGCGCGGTTGGTGGAGGCCGGGTACGTGGACGTGCTGTTCGCCGGGAACGCCCTGGCCACCCACGACATCGAGGCCAACCTGTACGGCACCTCCCTGGGCATCGACCTGACGGCCGGGCACGGGGTGGAGCACGGCCACGAGCACCACATCCGGGCGATCAACACCATCCGCAAGGCGGGCTCGATCGCCGCGGCCGTCGAGCAGGGGGTGCTGACCGGTGGGGTGATGCACGCGATGGTCCGGGCCGGGAAGCCGTTCGTGCTGGTCGGTTCTGTGCGTGACGACGGGCCGCTGCCCGACGTGCACACCGACGTCGTGGAGGGTCAGCGGGCGATGCGGGCCCAGCTCGACGGGGTCGGGTACTGCCTGATGGTGGCCACCATGCTGCACTCGGTCGCCACCGGGAACCTGCTGCCGGCGAGCGTGCCGCTGACCTGCGTGGACATCAACCCGGCCACCGTCACCAAGCTGGCCGACCGGGGGTCCTCGCAGGCCCAGGGCATCGTCACCGACGTGGGGCTCTTCCTGGAGCACCTGGCCCGGGAGCTGGTGCCGGGCCACTGAGCGCGCCGGGTCCCCCGATGTGACGATGTAACACTGATCTGTCCGCTCCAATGCGGTGTCACACCACCGCATCACAGGGGATGGATCCGTGTTACATGGCCGGTTCGGCCCCACCCGGAGCGCGTCAGGGCAGCAGACGACGAGCCAGCAGCCCGGCGCCGACCAGCCCGGCGTCAGGTCCGGTCGCGGCGGCACGCACCGCGGGCACGTCGCGGTGGCCTGCCCCGACCAGGTGCTCGGCCAGCGCGGTGCGCGCCGGGTCCAGCAGCAGGTCCCCAGCGGCCATCACGCCGCCGCCCACGACCAGGACCTCCGGGTCGAACGCGGCCACCAGACCCGCCAGCGCCACCCCCAGCCGCCGGCCCAGCACCGCGAGCGCCTCGAGCGCCAGCGGGTCGCCGGCCAGGGCCAGGTCGGTGACGGCCGGAGAGTCGGGGGCGACCTCGACACCGAGACCGGCGGTGCGTGCCTGGCGCAGCAGGGCCGGTCCCGAGACGTACTGCTCCAGGCAGCCCCGGAGTCCGCAGGGGCAGTGACGGCCCTCCGGCACGACCTGCACGTGACCGAACTCCCCGGCCATGCCGCGGTGCCCGCGCAGCACCCGTCCGTCCAGCACGAGCGCTCCGCCGATGCCCGTGCCGACGGTGAGCAGCACCGCACTCGAGGCACCCCGGGCGGCCCCGAGGGTCGACTCGGCCACCGCCGCGCAGTTGGCGTCGTTGTCCAGGGCCACCGGAACACCCCACCGGGACCTGAGCCGGCTGCCGACCGGGTCGTCGCGCCAGGGCAGGTGCGGTGCGAACCGCACCCGGGACCCGTCGGAGTCGACGAAGCCGGCGGCGCCGATCCCGACAGCGTCGGGCAACCCACCGGCGGCGGCGCGGACCAGTTCGTCCAGCAGCTCGTCGACCGCGCCCGGTTCCGCGTCCGGTCCCGGGGAGGGGCGGCGGTGCACCGGTGAGGTGCTGCCGTCGGGGTGCACCAGCGCCGCGACGGCCTTGGTGCCGCCGAGGTCCACCCCGACGACGGCCGGCCGGGTCACGACAACTCCCGGGCCAGGTCAGCCGCGCCGACCAGGCCGGCGCCGTTGCCCAGTTCTGCGGCGACCACGTCCGGCACCCCGCGGTGACCCGCACCGGGAAGGCTCCGGGCCAGGGCCTCACGGGTGGGCCCCAGCAGCGCTTCCCCGGCCGCCACGACTCCCCCGCCGATCACGACGCGGGTCGGGTCGAGCAGCGCGGCGGCGGAGGCGATGCCCTCGCCGAGCCAGCGACCCAGCTCGGCCAGCAGGTCGATGGCGTCGGGGTCGCCGGCCAGGGCCGCGGCGGTGACGTCCGGCCCGGTGAGGGTGTCGAGCGATCGGCCCGCCTGCGCCAGCACACCGGCCGCGACCGGCCCGGGTGGGTTCGCGCGCCACCGGGCCCGGGCCTCGCGGACCAGGGCGCTCCCGGAGGCGTACTGCTCCAGGCAGCCGCGCTGGCCGCAGCCGCAGGCGACACCGTCCAGCACGACCCGCAGGTGGCCCAGCTCGGCGGCCATCCCGTGGCCGCCGCGCACCAGGCGCGACCCGGCGATGATGCCGGCACCCACGCCGGTGCCCACGGTCACCATCAGGGTGTCCCCGACGTCGCGGGCGGCGCCGAAGCGGTACTCCCCCCAGGCGGCGGCGTTGGCGTCGTTCTCCACGACGACGCGGAGTCCCGTCGCCTCAGCGACGCGGCTGCCCACCGGCTCGCCGCTCCAGCTCAGGTTGGGGGCGAAGACGACGGTGGCGCGGTCCGCGGAGATCAGGCCCGCGGCGCCGATCCCGACCGCCCGCACCCGGTCGCGGTGCGCCTCGACCAGGCTGCGGGCGAGGTCGGCGACGGTGCCGGCGACGTCGCGGGCCGGGGTCGGCAGTGCGACCTGGGCGGTGACGGTGCCGTGGGCGTCGACCAGCCCCGCGGCGATCTTGGTGCCGCCGACGTCGACCCCGATCGTGAGGTCGAGCAGGTCAGAGTCGGAGGGGTGGTCACCGCTCACGGGGCGGAGCCGTCCGGGTGGCCGGGGTCGCCAGTGTCATCGAGGTCGTCGAGGTCATGGAGGTCATCGAGGTCGATGTGCTCCACGCCGTCGCGCGGATCGGGTGCGGGGCGCTCGCTGGGCGCTGCGGACGGCTCGGGCACCACCGTGGCGAGCAACCCGGCGGCCGCTTCCAGCAGCGAGGTGGCGGCGGTGGCCAGGGAGGCCTTGACCTCCGGGTTGAGCTGACGGAACCCGTGCACGGCCCGGCAGACCGGGCACGAGGTGCACTCCGGCGCGCCGGTGGCCAGGTGCTCGTCGAAGGAGCGGAACGCCCCCGCCGCCCCGGCCAGCCCCTGCTCGATGCCGTGCTCGACGCCGTGGCCCAGGTCGTGGCCCTGCTCGCGGGCCCAGCCAGAAACCGCGCCGAACAGCTTGACGGCCTCCTCGGCCAGCGACCCGACGGGCTCCTCGTGCGAGCCGTGCTGCTCGTGGTGCTGCCCGGCCGCAGAGCCGGTCTGGTGGTCGGTCATCGCGCTCCCCCGCTGGTCGTGGCCGGCGCCCGCCCCGACGTCGCGGTGGGCGCACCGGCGAACCGTACCCGCAGCTCGCCGTCGGTCACGGAGGCGCCCACGACCCGGCGCCGGGTCAGCGCCGCGGGCACGGTCACCAGGCGGCGGTACCCACCCACGGTGAGCACCAACTCGTCGCCGCTGCGGGCCAGGGAGACCTCCTCCCGGGTCACGAACGGCAGCGTCACCACCAGCACCGGACCCTCATCGGCCTCCTCCACCCGGAACGGGGTCGGCCCGGTGGGCACGGCGGCCGGGTCCTGCCCGGCGTAGATCTCTGCGGCCATCGCGACCAGCTGGTCGGCTCCGACCGGTTCGGCGGCACGGTAAGGCGAGCGCCAGATCGGTAGCGGCGCGAACGAGTCGTGCACCCGGTCCAGCACCTCGCTCTGGGCCCGGACCCAGCCGGCCCGCCACTCGTCGGCGCCCTCGGCCGGGAACACCCGGTTCGCCACCACCCCGTCGATCCGGTAGCCGAACAGTCCCAGCGAGGTCGCTCCCCGCCGTGCCTCGGCCAGGACCACCTCCTCGGGGGTCAGCACCAGACGTACCGAGGCGCCCGGTCCGGTGAGCAGGTCCGCGACGTCGGCCAGGTCCGCGTGCAGCCGGTCGAGGGCGTCGAAGACCGAGTCCTCCGGCAACGGCACGCCGGCCACCTTGGTCAGGACCGGGGTCAGCACCCGGACCACGGTGCTCTGCGAGGGCAGCACCCGGTCCAGGTACCAGCCCAGGGCTCCGGGGAGGGCGAGCAGCCGCAGCGTCTCGGCCGTGGGGGCACAGTCCACGACCAGCACGTCGAAGAGGCCGGTGGCGGCCTGGTGCCGCACCTCCAGCAGGGCCAGCACCTCCTCCGCCCCGGGAAGCACCGTCAGTTCCTCCGCGGCGATGCGCCCGGTCCCGGCGATCTCGAGGACCTGCAACAGGTAGCCCTGGACGTGACCCCACGCCTCCTCGAAGCGCTGCTGGGTGTCGACCTGCTGGACCCACAGGTTCTCCGCGACCGGGGTCGGGGCGGAGCCGACCGGGGTGCCGAAGGCGTCGGCCAGGGAGTGGGCGGTGTCGGTGGACAGGACCAGCGTGCGCTGCCCCTGCGAGGCCAGCAGGGCCGCGGTACCGGCGGCGACGGTGGACTTGCCGACCCCGCCCTTGCCGGTGAACAGGAGGACCCGGACCCCGGCGGTGCCGGGCGGTCGGTGCGTGCTCAGAGCTGCTCGACGCGCTTCTTGAGCCCGTTCAGCGCGGTGTCGATGAGGATCTTCTCGCCCTTGCGCTTGATCATGCCGATCAGCGGGATGCTCAGGTCCAGCGCCAGCCGGTAGGTCACCTCGGTGCCCCCGCCGGCCGGGGCCAGCGTGTACGCCCCGTCCATCGAGCGCAGGATCCCGCCCTCGACCAGCGTCCAGGTCACCTCACGGTCCCCGTCCCACTCGTAGGCCAGGGTGTAGGAGTCCTTGATCGGCGAGACGTCCAGGTCGAAGTGGACCTGCTCGGCGCGACCACCGGCGCCCTGCGCGACGACCTCGACCTTCTTCATGCCCTTGGCCCAGGCCGGGTAGGACTCGAAGTCGGCGATCACCGCCATCACCTCGGCAGGGGCCGCGTCGATGACGATCGAGGAGGTGGTCTGTTCAGCCATCGCGTCGCTCCTGGGTGGACGGGGGTGCGGGGCTTGCGAGAGTACCGGATTGAGACCCCCCTCACCCTCGGCGGTACGCTCCCGGAGCAGAAACACCCCTAGCGAGGAGCAGGTCTTGCGCGAGTTCTCCCAGCCCTTGAAGGTCGACGTCCCCCGGTCGGGAAACCTGACCGACGACGTCGTCCGCAACGCCACCGAGCGCCCCGACCGTGTGGTCTTCAGCGTGCGCGACGGCGCGGGGTGGGCCGACGTCACCGCGGCCGAGTTCGAGCAGCAGGTGCGCGAGGTCGCCAAGGGACTGGTGGCGGCCGGGATCGGGATCGGCGACCGGGTCGCGCTGCTGTCGCGCACCCGCTACGAGTGGACCCTGTTCGACTACGCGATCTGGTTCGCCGGTGCCGTGACGGTGCCGATCTACGAGACCTCCTCGCCCGAGCAGATCGCCCACATCCTCTCCGACTCCGGCGCCCTGGCCGTGGTTGCCGAGACCGACGAGCACGTCGCGAAGGTCGCCTCGGTGCGCGACCGCGCCACCGACGTGGACCAGGTGTGGTGCCTGGACGACGGCGCCGTGGCGACGTTGACGTCCCTGGGCGCCGAGATCAGCGACGAGGACCTGGAGAAGCGGCGCACCACCGCGACGCCCGACGACCTGGCGACGCTGATCTACACCTCGGGCACCACCGGGCTGCCGAAGGGCTGCATCATCACGCACGGCAACTTCATGTTCGAGCTCGGTGTGGCCGTGCCCGAGCTGGAGGAGCTGTTCAGCAACGACTCCGCCTCCACGCTGCTCTTCCTGCCGCTGGCGCACGTCTTCGCCCGGATCATCCAGATCGGCTGCGTCAAGGCCGCGGCGCGGATGGGTCACAGCGCCGACATCAAGAACCTGCTCGGCGACCTGGGCACCTTCCACCCCACCTTCATCCTGGCCGTGCCGCGGGTCTTCGAGAAGGTCTTCAACGGCGCCTCGCAGAAGGCCGCCGCGGACGGCAAGGGCAAGATCTTCGACAAGGCCGCCGAGGTCTCCATCGCCTACTCGCGCAGCCTCGACACCGGTGGGCCCGGCCCGCTGCTCAAGGTCAAGCACGCTGTCTTCAACAAGCTGGTGCTCGCAAAGCTCCGTGCGGCCCTGGGCGGGAAGTGCGACTACGCCATCTCCGGCGGCGCACCGCTCGGCGAGCGGCTCGGCCACTTCTACCGTGGTCTGGGCCTCGTGGTGCTCGAGGGCTACGGCCTGACCGAGACCACCGCCGCGCTCGCGGCGAACATGGCCGAGGCACAGAAGATCGGCACGGTCGGCCGACCGCTGCCCGGCACCGCGGTGCGGGTCGGCGACGACGGTGAGCTGTTCTGGAAGGGTGGCCAGGTCTTCGCCGGCTACTGGCGCAACGACGCGGCCACCGCCGAGGTGCTCGACGCCGACGGCTGGTTCGCCTCCGGCGACGTGGGCGAGATCGACGACGAGGGCTTCGTCCGGATCACCGGCCGCAAGAAGGAGATCATCGTCACCGCCGGCGGCAAGAACGTCGCCCCGGCCGTGCTCGAGGACCGGATCCGTGCCCACGCGCTGATCGACCAGTGCGTCGTGGTCGGCGACGGCCAGCCCTTCATCGGTGCGCTGGTCACCCTGGACCCCGAGTACCTGCCGACCTGGGCCGAGGAGCACGGCAAGAGCACCGACGTCGCGGACCTGGTGGAGGACCCGGACGTTCGCGCGGTGGTGCAGGCGGCCGTCGACGACGCCAACAAGGCGGTCTCCAAGGCCGAGTCCATCCGCAAGTTCACGGTGCTGCCCGCCGCGTGGACCGAGGAGGGTGGCCAGCTCACCCCCAGCCTGAAGCTCAAGCGCAACGTCGTGATGCGGGAGCACCGTGCCGACGTGGAGGCGCTGTACCTGCCCTGACCTGCACGTTCCTCACGACGCCCACCGACCGCCCGGTCGGTGGCCGTCGTGCGTCTGCGGTCGGCCCCGAGGGCCGGTCTGCACCCCTGGTACCAGGTCTCACAGCGTTCTTCACCAAAAGCACCACACGCCCCGCGGGGGCGCAGTAGCGTCCTACTCGCGCACGGCACGGGAGGGCATCGGGCGCCCTGCGTGCCCTGCCGTCGCACCCCCCGTTCCACCCGTCCTGGCGCACAGGAACGACCGCTCGGTCGGACCCAGGAGCCATCCCCCGAGAGGCCTTCTCTTCCATGGATCGTCGCAAGCTTCTTCTGGTAGCTGCCGCTGTCGTCGCCGCGCTGGGCGCGGCGCTCGTGTTCATGTACGTCCAGGGCGCCGAGGGGCGCGCGGAGAAGCAGTTCGACACCGTCGAGGTGCTCACCGCCAAGCTGCCCATCGAGCCCGGCGAGAGCATCGAGGCCGCCTCACGCTCCGGCAAGCTGCAGATCGCGAGGGTCGCGCAGAACCAGGTGCTGCCCGGGGCGATGAGCGGCATCCAGGGCCTGGAGGGCCAGAACGCCAACACCCGGATCTACCCGGGTGAGCAGATCGTCCCGGAGAAGTTCGCGGCCGGCGCCAGCGCCGGCGCCGCGAGTCTGCAGATCCCCGAGGGCCAGGTGGCCGCCTCGGTGCAGCTCACCGACACCGCCCGGGTCGCCGGGTTCGTCAACCCCGGCTCCAAGGTCGCGGTCTTCATGAACGGCACCGACGCCGGCACCGGGCGGGCCTTCACCCGTCTGCTGCTGCCCAAGGTGACCGTCCTGGGCGTCGGCTCCACCACCCCGGTCTCGGCCACCGCCAACGCCGACGGCACCCAGGCCGAGCAGCTGCCGAGCACGATGATGACCCTGGCCCTGAGCCAGGCCGACGCCGAGCGCGTCATGTTCGCCACGTCCAACGGTGAGCTGGTCTTCACACTGCTCACCGACAAGTCCAACGTCGCCCCCTCCGGTGGTACCAACGCCGGCAACCTCTTCAGGTGAGTCATGCCCGTCGCAGTTGATCCCGACCAGTCCAAGGTCGACGAACTCCTCCAGTACCTCCCCTCCGGGTCGCACTCGGTCTCCAGCACCGACAACGCCATGGCGTGGCTGCGTGGGCGCCACGAGGAGTACGTGGTGGTCCTGGGGCCCCACGTCCCGCTGGCCGATGCCCTGGCCGTGGCCGAGGACCTGCGCACCACGCGTGCCTCCACCAGCGTCGTGCTGGTGCGCAGCACCGTGGACACCCAGGTGCTCACCCAGGCGATGCACGCCGGCGTGCGCGACGTGGTCGCCGACGGTGACCGCACCGCCACTGCGCAGGCGATGGAGCGGGCCTACAACCTGTGGATGGCGCTGCGTGGCACCGCCGTGGGGTCGCAGAGCGGGAAGATGATCACCGTCTTCTCCCCCAAGGGCGGGGTCGGCAAGACCACCGTGTCGGTGAACCTGGCCCTGGCGCTGGCCGACGGCGGTCTGCGCAAGGTCTGCCTGGTCGACCTCGACCTGGCCTTCGGTGACGTGGCGATCACCCTGCAACTGTTCCCCTCGCACACGATCGAGCACGCGGTGGGCGCCGAGGACAACCTGGACATCAAGTTCCTCGACTCGCTGCTCACCAAGCACGACGAGTCGGTGACCGTGCTGGCCGCGCCGAACCTGCCCGACGCCCGCGACCGGATCTCACCGCTGCTGGTCAGCAAGGTGCTGCGCACGCTGCGGGAGAACTACGACTACGTCGTGGTCGACACCGCGCCGGCCTTCGACGAGGCCACGCTGACGGCACTGGACGAGACCGACGAGTGCGTCATCGTGGCCACCCTCGACGTGCCGACCCTGAAGAACGTCAAGGTCGCCCTGGAGACGATGGACATGCTCGGCGCCGCGGACGGGCACCGGCACCTGCTGCTCAACCGTGCTGACGACGCGGTCGGCATCGGCCCCGAGAAGGTCGAGACCATCCTGGGCATGCCGATCCTGGTCCAGCTGTCGACGTCGATCGCGGTCGCCGCGGCCACCAACGCCGGCCGCCCGATCCTGGTCTCCGAGCCCAAGTCGGGGACCGCGGAGGCGATCCGCGCCCTGGCCGGTGCCCTGTCCTCGGAGCCGGAGAGCCCCGAGGGTCAGAGCCCGGTGAACCGCACCCCTGCCCCCATCGAGGCCGACAAGTCCGGTCGTCGGTTCAGCCGGAAGAAGAGGTGACCTGAGTGGGTCTGGGAGACCGCCTCGCCGCCGCACGCCGGGCGGAGAACGAGCAGCAGAACACCGACGTCCTCGAGGAGATCCGGTCGGCGAGCCAGGTGGCCCCGCCGGCTCCCGAGCCGGTCATGCCGGGCAAGCGTCGCGCCGCCCCGGTGGAGCACACGACGTTGAGCACCGCCAAGGGTCGCGACCCGCGTCGTGACGACCGGATCGAGGACCTCAAGGCCAGCGTCCACGCCGAGCTGCTGCAGCAGATCGGTCCGCAGCTCTACGACGCCGAGATGGACCAGGACGAGCTGGACCGCAAGGTGCGCATCGTGCTGGGCGAGGTGCTGGCCGGCCAGGACAAGCCGCTCTCGGCCAGTGACCGCCAGCGGGTCACCACCGAGATCAGCGACGACATCCTCGGCTACGGCCCGATCGAGCCGTACCTGCGTGACCCGGAGGTCTCCGAGGTCATGGTGAACAGCCACAAGCACGTGTGGCTGGAGCGTTCGGGCCGCCTGGTCGCCGCCCCGACCAGCTTCACCGACGAGAACCACCTGCGCCGCGTGATCGACAAGATCGTCTCCCGGGTCGGTCGCCGCGTCGACGAGTCCAGCCCGATGGTGGACGCCCGGTTGCAGGACGGGTCGCGTGTCAACGCGGTCGTGCCGCCGCTGGCGATCGACGGCTCCTCGCTGACCATCCGCAAGTTCGCCGCGGACCCGCTGACCGCCGACGACCTGGTCCGGTTCGGCTCCCTGAGCCCGCGGACCAAGGAGTTCCTCGACGCCTGCGTGCGGGGCCGGTTGAACGTGATCGTCTCTGGCTCCACCGGCGCCGGCAAGACGACCACGCTGAACGTGCTGAGCTCGTTCATCCCCGACGACGAGCGCATCGTCACCATCGAGGACGCCGCCGAGCTCCAGCTGCGCCAGGAGCACGTGGTGCGCCTGGAGTCCCGCCCGGCCAACATCGAGGGCAAGGGCGAGGTCTCGATCCGCGACCTGGTCAAGAACTCGCTGCGCATGCGGCCCGACCGCATCGTCATCGGTGAGGTCCGTGACGCCTCCGCGCTCGACATGCTCCAGGCGATGAACACCGGTCACGACGGCTCGTTGGCCACGCTGCACTCCAACGGTCCCCGCGACACCCTGGCGCGCATGGAGACCATGGTGTTGATGGCCGGCATGGACCTCCCGGTCCGCGCCATCCGCGAGCAGGTGGCCTCGGCCGTCGACGTGATCGTGCACCAGACCCGGTTCAAGGACGGGTCGCGCCGGATCACCCACATCACCGAGGTGGAGCGGATGGAGGGTGACGTGATCACGCTGCAGGACATCTTCCTCTACGACCACAGCGCCGGCTTCGACGCCGACGGCAAGGCCCTGGGCCGGCTCAAGACCACCGGTCTGCGGCCGAAGTTCCTGGAGAAGATGGCCTACAACAACGTCACCGTGGACCCGATGGTGTTCGCGATGGACGGGCTGTGATGGGCGCGCGCCGCAGCCGGTGGGTGGCCCGTTGGGCCGCCGCCACCGCCGCCGCTGCTCTGGTGCTGCTGACCCCGGGGGCCGCCTCCGCGGCCGGGGACTCGGCCATCACCCACGTGGAGACGACCGGCTCCGGCATCGACGTGCTGGTCCAGGTGCCCGGTGAGGTGACCCCCGACCTGTCGGGAGTGAAGGTCACCATCGGCGGCACCACCGTTGACGCGAAGGCCCAGAAGGCCTCGGGCACCACCTCGGTGCGCCGGGTCTCGGTGCTGACCATCGACGTGTCCAACTCGATGCGCGGTGCGCGGTTCGCGGCGGCCAAGCAGGCCGCCCGGGCCTACCTGGAGAGCGTGCCGGCCGACGTCGCCGTCGGCATCGTGACGTTCGCCTCCGAGGTGACCGCTGCCCTGCAGCCGACCACGGACCGGGCCCAGGCCACTGCCGTGCTCGACTCCCTGAAGCTGAGCAAGCAGACCCGTCTCTACGAGGGCGTCGAGCAGGCGGTGGCGCTGGCCGGCACGGAGGGACAGCGCTCGCTGCTGGTCCTCTCCGACGGTGCCGACACCACCGATACCGAGCTCGACGGGGTCCTGGGCAGCATCTCCGGTTCCGGGGTGCTGGTCGACGTGGTCTCGCTGGACGCGGAGGCGGTCGCCGACCCCCTGGCGCGGATCGCAACTGCCGGGAACGGCCGGGTCGTGGTCGCGGACTCCGAGGACCTGCGGGCCACCTTCGCCGCCGAGGCCGAGGTGCTCTCCCGCCAGGTCCTGGTCAGCGCCCCGCTGCCCGAGGGGTTCACCGACTCCGAGGCCACGGTGACGGTCACCCTGCCCACCGACGGCGAGACGCTGGAGGCCGAGGCCTTCACTCAGGTGCGTGCCGCCGGCTCGACCACCTCCCTGCCCGCGCCGCCCCCGTCGGCCTGGGTGCTGCCGTCCTGGGCGATGTGGGTCGGTGTCGCGACCGTCGGGCTGGGGCTGCTCGTGGCCCTGGTGATGATGGTGCTCTCCCTCACCCCCAAGCAGCTCACCGCCGCCGAGCGGGTGGTGAAGTACACCGACGGGTCGGGCGCCGCCCAGGAGGGCCAGGCCCAGACCGACAGCCTGGCCAACGCCAAGCAGGCGGCCGCCCAGGTGCTGAAGCGCAACGCCACGCTGGACGAGAAGATCTCCCGCCGGCTCGAGGCCGCGGGCAGCGAGCTGCGCTCCTCGGAGTGGCTGGTCGTGCACACCGCGATCGTCATCGGCATGACCCTGCTCGGTGCCCTGATCGGCGGCGGCGGACTGCTCACCGGTGTGTTCTTCCTGGTGCTCGGTGTGATCGGTCCCTGGATGTACCTGGGCTTCAAGCGGGGCCGCCGGCTCAAGGCGTTCAACGCCGCGCTGCCGGACACGCTGCAGCTGATGTCCGGCTCGCTGGCCGCGGGTCTCTCCCTGGCCCAGTCGGTCGACACCATCGTGCGCGAGGGCTCCGAGCCGATGGCCGGGGAGTTCAAGCGGGTGCTGATCGAGACCCGTCTGGGGGTACCGCTCGAGGACGCCCTGGAGGGCATCAACGACCGGTTCGACTCCAAGGACTTCGCCTGGGTCGTCATGGCGATCAAGATCCAGCGGCAGGTCGGTGGCAACCTGGCCGAGCTGCTGGACACCGTGGCGGCCACGATCCGGGAGCGGGAGTACCTGCGCCGGCAGGTGGCCGCGCTCTCGGCCGAGGGCAAGATGTCGGCCTGGGTGCTCGGGCTGCTGCCCCCGCTGTTCCTGGTGTACCTGATGATCAGCCAGCCCGACTACGTCAAGCCGATGTTCTCGGAGCCGCTGGGGTGGCTGATGCTGCTCGGCGCCGCGACGATGCTCGCCGTCGGTGCCTTCTGGATGAGCCGACTGGTGAAGGTGGACGTCTGATGGTGATGCTGCTCCTGCTCGGCATGGTCCTGGTGGCCGCCGCCCTGCTGCTCGTCACGCTGGCCACGGCCAGCCGCTCGGACTCCCAGTCCGGGGTGGTCAAGTCCCTGGCCGTGCTCGAGGCGATGAGCACCGCTCCCGCCGAGCTCACCGCCGAGCTGGACCGGCCCTTCGCGGACCGGGTGCTGGAGCCCCTGCAGGCGCGTGCCCTGCACCTGGGCCGCCGGCTCTCCGGCGCGGAGACCGCCAACACCCTGCGCCGCAAGCTCGAGCTGGCCGGCAACCCGGCCGGGTGGACCGTGGACCGGGTGCTGGCGCTCAAGGTGATCGGTGCCGTCGTCGGCGGCCTGCTCGGGCTGCTGGTCTTCCTGGCCACCGGGTGGGCCCCCACCACCAAGATCGTGGTGGTCCTCGGTCTGGTCGTCGCCGGCTACTTCGCCCCGAACCTGTACCTGTACCAGACCTCCTACGACCGCCAGGAGCGGATCCAGAAGGAGCTGGCCGACGCCGTCGACCTGCTGACCATCTCGGTGGAGTCCGGCCTGGCGTTCGACTCGGCGCTGCAGCAGGTCTCGGTCAACACCGAGGGTCCGCTGGCCGAGGAGTTCGCCCGGGTGCTGCGCGAGATGCAGATCGGACAGGGCCGCTCGGTGGCGCTGCGCGCGCTGGCCGACCGCACCAACCAGCCCGACCTGCGCTCGTTGGTCTCGGCGCTGGTGCAGGCCGACGCGTTCGGCATCCCGATCGCCCAGGTGCTGCGCATCCAGTCCTCGGAGATGCGGACCAAGCGGCGCCAGCGGGCCGAGGAGAAGGCCCAGCAGGTGCCGGTCAAGATCACCGTCCCGCTGATCTTCTGCATCCTGCCGTGCCTGTTCATCGCGGTGATGGGTCCGGCCGCGTTGAGCGTGATGGAGAACATCGGCGGCTGATGTCCCCCGTCTCGGCGCTGCCCCACACCGCACTGGTCGTCGGCTCCAGGATCTTCGCGTTCCTGGTGATCGGCGCCCCGGTGCTGTGGTCGCGCGACGTTGACGCGGTTGTCGGTCTGGTCGCGGTCGGCGCCACCTGGCTGCTCTGCTCGGCGTTCGTCCGTTCCCCTGTCCCGGTGCTGGTGCTGGGCACCACCGAGGCGGTGCTGATCGGTCTGGTCGTGGGGTACCTGACGACCGCGAGCTCGGGACTGCTGCTGGCCTTGGCCATCCCACCGCTCGCGGCTGGCCTGTGGCGCGGGGCCCGCGGGGTGCTGGAAAGCGTTCTGCTGCTGTCGGTCTCCCTGGTCGCTGCGGTCGTGGTCACCCACCGCGAGACCTCGGCCAACGACGTGGCGGACCTGTTCACCTGGGTGGTCACCGGCGCCGGTGTCGGGCTGCTGGCCAGCTTGTTCACCCGGATCACCCGGCAGGTCCCGGACACCACCGAGCCGTACCGGGAGGCCCGGGCCCTGATCCGCGAGCTGACGGCCCTGTCGAGCCACCTGACCGGCGGGTTGGACGCGACCGCCCTGGGTGGGGACATCCTGGACCGGGTGGCCCGTCGGGTGCCGGCCAGCGACCTGCACCTGCACGTCAACCACCACGACGACTTCGTCGCCCTGCTCAGCCGCTCCCCCGACCCCGACCAGGCATCCGCGGCCCCGATGGCGCTGGTCACCCACGCCCGGCACACCGACCGCCCCGTCCTGGCCGGGCACTCGTTCGCCGTCCCGCTGGTCTCGCGCGGCATCACCGTCGCCGTGGTGAGCGGGCACCTGCCCGGGCACTTGGACGTCCCGGGCCTGGCGATCGAGGTGGACCTCGAGCTCAGCCAGGCCGAGCTGACCTCGCTGACCACCCGGCTGGACACGGCGCTGCTCTTCGGTGAGCTGCGCGAGTCGGCGACCGCCCACGAGCGCAACCGGATGGCCCGGGAGATGCACGACGGCGTGGCCCAGGACATCGCGTCGATGGGCTACCTGGTCGACGCCATGGCGGTCACCGCCCCCGCGGAGCTCCAGCCCGACCTGGCCCAGCTGCGCGCCATGATCACCCGGGTGGTCGCCGAGGTGCGCCGGTCGGTGATGACGCTGCGCACCCAGGCCGGGTCGCAGGAGTCGTTGGGGGCCGGGATCGCCACCCTGGCCCGGCACCTCTCCGAGGTCTCCGGGGTCCCGATCCAGGTCACGGTCGACGAGCGGACCGACCGGCTGCGCCACGAGGTCGAGGCGGAGCTGCTGCGGATCGCCCAGGAGGCGATGCACAACGCGGTGCGTCACTCCGGCGCCCACCAGGTCGACGTCGAGTGCCGGGTGGACGCGCCCTCGGTCTACCTCACCGTCCGTGACGACGGGACGGGGCTCGGCCAGGCCCGGCCGGACTCGCACGGCCTGACGATCATGGCCGAACGTGCCGGGCTGATCGGCGCCACCCTGGACATCCTCCAGCCGTCCGCCGGTGGCACGACCGTCCGGGTCGTGCTCGGTACAGTGACTGGGCCCGTTCCCTCCCCCACCCTCACCCAGAAGGCTCCGTGATGACCACGCACACCGCCACCACCGTGCTGCTCGTCGACGACCACGACCTGATCCGGCAGGGGTTGGCGGCCGCGTTCGCCCGCGACCCCGAGGTGGAGGTCGTCGCCCAGGCCGGCTCGGTGGCCGAGGCGAAGGACCAGTGGGCCCAGCACCGTCCCGACGTCGTCGTCACCGACCTGCAACTGCCCGACGGCACCGGCCTGGACATCGTCCGCCAGGTGCGCGCCCAGGCACCCCAGGCCGGCCTGGTGGTGCTGACCATGCACTCGGGTGACGAGCAGATCTTCGCCGCCATGGAAGCCGGCGCCTCGGCCTTCGTCGGCAAGGACGCCCCTGCCGGCGAGGTGGTCAAGGCCGCCAAGCACGCGCACGCCTCACCGCGCTCGTTCCTGTGCGCCGGTCTGGTGCAGGCGATGATGCGCCGCGCCTCGGGTGAGTCGACCCGGCTCAGCGAGCGCGAGCACGAGGTGCTGCTGCTGCTGGCCGACGGACTGGGCGCCGGAGCCATCGCCAAGCAGCTCTACCTCAGCGAGTCGACAGCCAAGTCCCACATCGCCCGGATCTACCAGAAGCTCGGCGCCGCCAACCGCGCCCAGGCCCTGGTGACGGCAATGCGGATCGGGCTGCTCTCGTCGGTGGCCCCGCAGTCGCGCTGACTGGCCCGACCACCCCTGGTCTGCCGATCTGACGGACTGCGCCGTTCTCCGGATTTTCCGCTCACGCCGCCGTAAAGTCCCGGCCATGCACGCTTCAGTTCCCCCGACCTACCGCGTTCTCGTGGTGGTGCCGGCGTGGAACGAGGAAGGTGCGGTCGGCGCAACGGTGGCGCAGCTCTTCGCGAGCGTTCCTGACTACGACGTGCTGGTTGTCGACGACGGCTCCAGCGACCGGACCGCGGCCGTCGCCAGCGCAGCCGGTGCCCGGGTCTGCCGGCTTCCTTTCAATCTTGGTGTCGGCGGAGCAATGCGCGCCGGCTACCGCTACGCGGTGCGGCACGGGTTCGACGTCGTGGCCCAGGTCGACGCCGACGGTCAACACGACCCGGCCTATCTGCCTTCCCTGATCGCCCGGCTTGACGAAGCCGACATCGTGATCGGAGCGCGCTTTGCGGGTGAGGGTGACTACCGCGTCGGCCGCGCCCGCGGTGTTGCCATGAAACTGCTCGCGGGCGCCCTCAGCAGAGTGGGGCGGACTCGGCTCACCGACGTCACCAGTGGGTTCCGCGTGGTCAACCGTCGCGCCATGAGGGTGTTCGCCGTCCACTACCCGGCTGAGTACCTCGGCGACACGGTGGAGTCGCTGGTGATCGCCATGCGCAGCGGCTGCCGGGTACAGCAGGTCCCGGTGGCGATGCGTCCGCGTGCGGCTGGTCAGGCCAGTCAGAGTCCGTGGCGCGCCGGGCTGTACTTGCTCCGTGCTGTCCTGGCATTGGGGTTCGCCTTGGCCCGACGTTGGCCGACCACTCCGGTCAATGACGACGCGGCTCCGAGCAACGACCTGCAGAACGGGCGTCCGCACCTGATGGTGCCGTCCCCAGCAGGGGTTCCGGTCGGCGAGGTGTCCGCGTGAAGGCCAACCTGATCCTCGGTCTGGTCGGATCGGTGACCACGCTGGCCATGCTGTTCGAGCTGCTGCGGCGACGCCATCTTCGTGAGAAGTACGCGGTGCTGTGGGGCGGAGTGGCGATCCTGGTGCTCACCCTCACGTGCTTCCCGGATGTGCTGACTGCCGCCTCCAACCTAGTCGGGGTCACCGTTCCGGCCAACCTCCTGTTCTTCGGCGCCAGTATGTTGCTGCTGCTGGTGAGCATCCAGCACAGCTACGAGCTCGGGCGGTTGGAGGAACGCAACCGCACTCTCGCCGAAGAACTGTCGCTCATTCGCATGGATGTCGAGATCCTCAGCAGGCACTGCTCCAGCGGCTGCTCACCCTCGACGGCTCCGCCGCGGGCTGGACCGTGACGTCTCCGCGCCGCACAGTTTCTGCAAGATTCGGCGACTCGTTTCTTCGCTACCTGCTGGTAGGTCTCACGAGCTTCGCGATCGACATCGGTGCTCTTCACCTCGGGTACCAGTACCTCCATCTCCCACTGTGGTTGGCCACGGTGACCGGGTTCTGGCTGAGCTTCATAGCCAATTTCGCAGCGAACCGGTACTGGACGTTTGCAGGGTCTCCGCGTCCCGGCAGACAATTGACGCGTTACTCCGCACTGGTAGCCGTCAACTCACTGGGCACCGTGTTCATAGTCATTGGACTCCACGAGCTGGGACTGAACTACGTGGCCGGCAAGGTGCTCGCTGTTGGTGGCCTGACCGTCTCCACTTTCATCTTGTACCGCAGGTGGGTGTTCCTCGGTCCAGCCCACACGGTGCTGCCGGCCTCGGGGATGACGCCGTCGGGAACAGACTTCTCTCCACATCATGTTCAGGCCCCCTAGCTGCACGACGAGGTCTTCTGTGTCTCCAATGTCTCCGCGCAAAGTCTTTGCTCTCGTGCTCGCCGCCTCTTTGCTGTTGCAGGCCGCGTGGATTTTGGCAGTCCCTGCCTTTCGGGGGATCGACGAGTTCGACCATGTGTACCGCGCTGAGGCTGTCGCGCATGGTCAACTGCTCGATCACGGACCAGCCGAGGAAGGGCGCGGCGGGCTCGTAACGGCGCGGCGGTCCGTGGTGGAGGCAGCTGGACCGGTGTGCAGGTCTTATGCGTACACAGGGCCCGACAACTGCCGGGTCGTTCAGGGCCTGGAAGATGGCACGGTTACCGTGGCGAGTGCCGCATCGCGTTACAACCCGGTCTACTACGCACTTGTGGGATTTCCGGCGCAGTTGGCGGACGGCGCGACCGCCGTGTTCGTCATGCGAGCGATCTCAGCGGTGATGTGCTCGCTGCTCATCGCATGGGCAGCCGTGGTCACGGTTCGCCGGTCCCGGACACACTGGCCGTTGTTGGCACTGCTGCTCGCGGCCACGCCAGTCCTGATGTACAGCACTGTGGTCGCTGCACCCAACGGCATGGGCTATGCCGCGGCTCTGCTCTTCTGGGCGTCGGGACTCGGCATCGTTGATGGCCAACGCCCCGTGCCATTCGGCGCCCTGGTGGTGGGGTCGTCTCTTGTCATGGTCGCCCACCCCACTGGACCAGTGTGGATCCTTGTCGGGGTTGTGGCACTGGCCTGCCTGCACCCGATTCACTCGTGGCTGGCCACCATCACGGCTGATCTGTCTGCCTGGATGGGTACGACTGTCGCGTTGCTGAGCGTTGCCCTCGGGAGTTCAGCGTGGATCATCTTCGCGAAACCGAATGCCCGAGGGCGCGAATTGGGAGAGGTGGCCCATGGGTCCCTGCCGTCCAGCGAGTTGATCAGCGGCCTCATGGTGTGGCCCTTCCAAACCATCGCTGCTTTCCCGATACGAAACGAGATGGCCCCTGTTCCGGTCTACGTCCTGTGGTTGCTTCTCTTCGCGGCCTTGATGATCGTGGCAATGCGAGCGGCCTCGGCGCGCGTCCGAACGGCTCTCACCGTTCTCGTCACGGTGTGGTTCGCAGTTCCCGTCGCCTTGACCTACTGGTCCTATAACACTGAGGGCGTGGCCTGGCAAGGACGCTATGCCTTGCCACTGGCCGTGGGCCTCACGGCACTGGCGGGGTACGCTCTGGACCGCCGACATTCGTCCCCGACACCGTTCGCAATGGGCATCCTGGTGCTTGGATGCGCGGCGGCCCACGTCCTCTCAGTCCTGACCGTAGCTGCGCGCGAAGCCGAGCGCGGATACCCAGCCACGCTCATGGCTGGGCCCACCGCAGTCGTCGCTGTGCTCGGGGCCACGGCCGTAGTAGGCGCCCTTCTACCGCTAGGGCTGTTGCGTCGACCCACATAGCGCCACACAAATCGGCAGCTCCCTCAGAACCGATTCACAACGGAGAATCTCCTGGGGGCTTCGCCCCCAATTGAAGTAGCGCCGATGCTGTGGCGGCTAGGACCAGTTGTCACTCCGTGCGGGGGGCGCCCTCACCGTCCCACCGTCCCAGCGATCCGTCGATCCGTCGATCCGTCGGCTGTCTACACAGGCCGCGGCGAGGTTCGATGACCCTGGCCACCCATGTCGCGAGTAGTCCGTTGGGACTACGCCGATATGCCCGGTCGCTCGATGGTGCGACCGAGGTCACTGGCAAAGAATTGGCGTCATCAGGGCATCCGCCCGAAGTAAACAAGAGCCGACCAGCGCGGCTCTCCCCCGGAAGGAATCACCATGATCCAGTTCCTCACCATTCTCCTGCAGGGCAAGAAGGCCGAGATGGACGAGCGCGGCGCCTCCGCCGTCGAGTACGGCCTGCTGATCGCCGGCATCGCCGCCGTGATCGTGGTCGCGGTTATGGCCCTGGGTCCGCTCGTCAACGAAGCTTTCGAGGACACCTGCAAGGCGATTGAGGGTAAGGGCAGCATCTCGGCTACCTGCTGATCCAGATTCGCTGACGAGGGCCACGTCCGGGCGTGAGACGTGGCCCTCGCTGCTGCTTCAGTGACCGAAGATTTCCCTCGCAAGGGCTGACCGCCGATGCCCCCTCCTCTCGGAGCAGAGTTAGAACAGATCTATAGAGCCCGGCAACTGACAGAAAGAGGGACCGATGAATGCGCACCCAACAGACGACGAGAGTGGTGCTTCGGCCGTGGAGTACGGCCTGCTGCTCGCTGGGATCGCGGCAATCATCGCTCTAGCCGTGTTCGCGTACTCAGGCGCGGTGAATGAGTTGTTCACCGACAGTTGCTCCGGGCTGTCCACCCAAATCCAGGGCAATGTCCCAGCAGGCTGCACCAAGAGCCCATGACTTAGATTTTGCTGGGCGATCGCGATCCGCTGCAACACCCCGGGGTGCGAACCCCACCACCAACTCGACCAACGCGGCGGCTCGGGGTCAGTGAGGGCCCGCAGCGCCAACTGCTTCTGCATCTCGATGAACGTGACGCCGTCCCCGGTGCTCTCCAGGGCCTCCACGTCGGCCCGGGTCTCCACCATGCGGCTGATCCCGTTCTGCACCGGCGCCGCCACCTGGGTCCCGAGCGCCAGCAGCGCTCCGAGGACCGCGACGCGCACCGCCACCGAAGTGTCCGGCCGGACTCCTCGCCCCCGTGAGTCGACCGGGCGCCGAGTACTCCCCCGCAGCCCGGCCCCCAGACCGGGCAAGAGCACCCCCAGCAGCCCGATCCCGAGCATCGACCCCACCGCCCCCAGCACCGTTCCCACCAGCACATCGTCGTGCCCGGCGTGGGCCAGCTCGTGGGCGACCACGGAGACCACCTCCGGCTCGGGAACCGAGTCCACCAGGGTGTCGTAGAGCACCACCCGGCGGGAGTTCCCCAGACCCGAGACGTAGGCGTTCAGCGTGGTGGTGCGCCGCGAGGCGTCCGCGACCAGGACGTCGTCCAGCTGCACCCCCTGCTGCTGGGCCTGATCCATCACCGCGGTCCGCAGCGACCCGGCCGGCAGCGAGTGGAAGTCGTGGAACAGCGGTTCGACCACGACCGGGTAGAGCCACGACCCGACCACCACCGCCGCGGCCACCACGGCCCCCGACACGGCGGGCCACCAGGTGCGCCACCGCTGGGCGCACCCGAGCAGCACCAGCACCAGCAGGGAGGTCATCACCGTGTCCACCGCCCAGCCGAGCGCCACGTCACGCAGCACCCCGTCCCACGGCTGCTCGCTGAGTCCGTACTCCCGCCGCCGGGCCCACAGCACGAGGGTGAACGGCAGCCCCAGCACCCGCCCGATCAGGCCGAGGGCAGCCACCGCCGCCACCGTCTGCACCCACCACGGGCCGCGCTGCGGCAACCGGGCCACCAGCCGGCGTCCGGGGCCCGTCCAGGCGAGCAGGCACGCCAGGGCCAGGGAGAGGGCCAGCGAGACCCAGCTGAGGATGCGCGAGGGGTCCGAGTAGGCGTTGGCCCGCTCCACCTGGTCCGCGGTGAAGACCTCGCCCGCCGGCACCGGCGTCGGGGTACCGCCCGGCACCGGCTGCCAGGGCACGAGCCGCCACGCCAGCAGCGCCCAGACCACCCCCACGATCAGGACCACGCCGATCCCCACCCGACGGGCCGGCGCGGCCTGGACCGTGGAGTCGGACACCGGCACGTCAGTCGGGGAGCACGTCACCCGACCAAGTCTCGCAGGCGCCCCTGCCACGCCCCGGTGACGGCACCGAGCGACGTCCCGTGCCGGCGCAGCACCCGGCCCACCTCGATGCCGCGGCCGGTCTCCTCGTACACCTGCACCAGCGCCTCCGGCCCGACCTGCTCGGCCAGCACCACGCAGGCCAACCACGCGCTCTCGTAGGTCGCCTCGAGGTCCTGCCCGCTGCCGGCGAAGTCATCAGCGGTGGGCAGCTGTTCGGGCACCCCGGTGCTGCGCACCCGGTCCAGCAGGCGTCCGGCCACGGTCCGGACCGGGAGCGCGGCGTCCCGCAGCGCCACCCAGTCCGCGAAGCCCTCCAGCAACCACATCGGCTGCTGCCCGGTGGTGGCCGAGGTGGCCAGGTGCGTCAACTCGTGGGCCATCACCACGTCCACCCCCCGGCCTGCGAGCCGGGCCCGGACCTGCGGGTTGACCAGCACGTGCACCGGGGCACCCGGAGCGAGCGACCCGTCGACGGGCGCGGTGACGGCAGCGATGCCGGCGTAGGAGTCCGCGGGGGCGTCGAGCGCGCGGGCCAGCGAGGCCTCGTCGGCCGGTTCCTCGACCACGGCGCGTCCTGACCACTGCGGCAGGGAACGTTGCACCACCCGTACCGCGGCCCGGGTCCGGTCCAGCAGCGCGTCAGCAGCCGCCCAACCCCGCGCCGACATCACGGTGACCCTGCCGGCGCGGCGCACTGCCAGGTCCTCGGCCCACCAGGTCGGTTCCCGCCCGGAGCCTCCGAGCCCGGCGACCAGAACCTCCCCGCCGCGGGGCACGAGGTCGAGGGTCACCTCGTGGCGTGCCGGCTGGTCGTCCCCGGGCACCTGCCAGGTCAGGTCCGCGGCCACGCTCCACCTGCCACCGGCACCGGGGCGGCCCAGATCCTCCACCAGCCGCAACGACACCGCGGTGAGGCCGAGCTCGCGTGCGTGGGTGGCGACCGCGGCCAACCGGTCCGCCGCCCCGGGCACGTCGGGCGAGGCCAGGGCACGGGCCGCTGAGGCGTCCCCCTGCTGCCACGCCGCCCCCAGGGCACGGACCGTGCGGGGAGCCGTGGTGGTGACGGTGCTGTCCGGGTCGGGGCGCTCGGCCTGGTAGCTGCCGTCGAGCCACTGCCACCCCACCAGCGCCGCCACCAGCAGCAGCAACGACAGAAGGCCGACCACCCACACGCGTGGGCGGCCGACCTTCGACGTCATGGTGCCGGGCTCAGCCAGGACGCACGGCCCCGGCGTAGGGCATCGAGAACGCTCCCGACACACGGACACCGGCGCTCGGGTTGGCCGCGTGCACGATCAGGCCGTTGCCGATGTACATGCCGACGTGGCTGACCGGGCTGTAGTAGAAGAGCAGGTCGCCGGGCTGCAGGTTGTCCCGGGAGACCGGGGTGCCGCTGCCCATCTGCATCCGCGAGGAGTGCGGCAGGCCGACGCCGGCCTGACCCCACGCCACCATCATCAGGCCCGAGCAGTCCCAGGCGTTGGGGCCCGCGGCGCCGAACACGTAGCTGTCGCCGACCTGGGCCATGGCGTAGTCGATGGCGATCTTGGCGCGGCCGCTCGCGGAGATGTTGGACGGCACGTCGGCGTTGAACGAGGTCGAGCCCGCGAGCTTGGCCCGCTCCTCGGCCTCGAGCTTGCCGAGCAACTCCTTGGCCTCGGCCAGACGCTCGTCGATCGCCTTCTTCTCGGCGCCCAACTGGCGGGTGGTCGCGGCGATCTCCCGGCGACGCTGCTCGGTCGCCTCGCGGCGGATGTCGAGCGCCTCGACCTCGGTGGTGTAGTCGGCGAAGAGGCCGTCCTGCAGGTCGTTGTAGGCCGACATGGTGGTCAGCTGACCCAGGAACGCCGAGGGGTCGTCGGAGACGACGACCTGGCCGACGGTGGAGATGCCCTGGCCCTGGTACTGCCGCAGCACCGAGTCGCGGACCTCGTCGCGGACGCCGGCGAGACGCTCGGACTGACGCTTCTCGTCGGCGCCGAGGGCCGCCAGGTCGCGGTTCAGGTCGGCCAGGCGGATCTCGTGGTCGTGCACGCGCTCGGCGGCGACCTCGGCCTGGTGGTAGAGCTTGTCGACCCGGGTCTTGACGTCGTCCAGCTTCGGCTTGGCCGTGGCGGGCGAGGTGGGGATGACACCGATGACCGCGACAGCGGCCACGGAGGCGAGAACAGTGGTGATGCGCTTGCGGCCGTGCAGCACGAGCGGGCCGTCTCCCTTGCTGTGTCGTACGCCTACCGGGTGAGCTGTCGGGTTCGGGCACGACTTGCCCTACCTCACCTCCGCACCGCCCGATGGTGCTGGGCGGGGTCTCGGAGAGGATTCACCCCAGAGGAAGTGGTTCCCCGGCTCCGGCACGGGGTGACCCGGGCCGGACTCGACGCGGCCCCCGCGCGAACCGGATGGTCCACTTCCACGGGAGCACGAGCCGCCCACTCTAGATCACCTCGACGGCCGCTCCAACCCGAACTCCCCAATCGGTGGTCGAGCTCGCCGAGACCCACCCCGGTGGTCGAGCCAGCCGAGACCCCGAGACCCCTCAGGCCGACTCGACCTGGGGCTGGTCCACCGGGGTCACCAGCCGCAGCGGCGGCACCAGTCCCCCGGCTGCCAGGGCGTCCAGGGCCGCCAGGTCGTCCTCGGCCACCCCGAGCTCGGGTGGTGGGCCCAGGAGCACGGTCACCACGCAGTCGTGGCAGGCCAGTCCCCGGACCAGGCAGGTGTCACAGTCGATGCGGGTCGTCATGCCCGGTACGCTGCCCGGGACCCCCGACACAACGTTCCGAGCCCCTCCCCCTCGGCGCGGCGGGCTTTCTTTGCCATTCGCTCCCGGAGTGCTCCTCGACGGCCCTAGCCTTGCGCGGTGAGCACCACCCTCGCCGACGCGACGACCTCGGGTACCTCCCCCGCCTCGGCGACTCCCGTTCCGCCCGTCCGGACCCCCTGGTACCGGTCCCGGCGCACCTGGGGTCGGATCCTGCTGGTCGTCGCAGGCAGCTACCTGTGGGTGCTCGGACTCGAGTCGATCTTCGTGCTGACCCTCCGCCTGCAGGGCCCTCAAGGTCTTCTGCTCGGACCCACGCTGGTGGGTACGGCGTGCCTGTGGATCTGGGTGCTCGCGCTGCACGGGCTGACCGGGCGCCTGCGCCGGGCCTGGCTCATCTCGCTGGGGGTCGTGGTGGCGCTGGCCGGGATCAACGCGGCCCGGATGGAGATCCTGCACGCGCCCCTGGTGCCCGGCGACTGGGTGTACCTGCGCACGCCTGGCTTCCTGACCCAGATGGTCTCCCCCCTCCACCTGGCGGTCGGCATCCTGGGGCTCGCGCTGCTGCTGGCCCTCGGGTGGTTGCTGGCGCGACGTCTGGGCCGGAGCCGTCGTCCCCTGCGCCGGGGGGACTCCGGCTGGGCGGTGGCCACCGGGCTGCGGGTGACCTCCGTGGCAGCTGGCCTCGCGCTGGCGGTGGTGGCCTCGGGCTTCACCGAGCTCGACAACCCCCTGCGTCGCGCGTACGACGCCTCCGGGGCCTGGTGGACGCCGTGGTCCCAGAACCAGGCCTACGCACGCAACGGGTTCCTCGGCGGTGCGTTGTACAACCTGCCCACCGACCCGATGGAGGTCCCGCCCGGGTACGGCCCGGACCGGATGGCCCAGATCGCCGCGAAGTGGTCCACTCCCGCCGACCCGTCGGACTCCGCTGCGCCTACCCTCGCTGAGACCAACGTCGTGGTCGTGCTCAGCGAGTCGATGGGAGATCCCCAGGAGTTGCGCAGCGTGGGCTTCGAGCAGGACGTGATCCCCCACATCCGCCAGCAGATGGCCCGCACCGGTGGACACACGCTCAGCTTCTACGGGACCGGCACCTCGGCGATGGAGTTCGCGGTCCTGACCGGGCAGACCCTCTCGCTCTTCGGGCCTCAGATCACCTCGCCCTACCAGCAGTTCCTGCCCGATCAGGACGACTACCCGAGCCTGGTGGGGTGGATGAAGCAGACCGGGCACCGCACGGTCGCCGTGCACCCCTACACCTCCGAGATGTACCGGCGCACCGACGCCTACGAGACCTTGGGCTTCGACGAGTTCCGCACCCGCGACAGCATGGCGCACACCGGCAAGGACGGCGGCGCCTTCATCTCCGACGCCTCCGCCTTCGCGGAGGTCATCGACGTGATCGAGCAGAACGAGCGTCCAGTGCTCACCCACCTGGTGACGATGCAGAACCACATGCCCTACGACGAGGGCTCGTTCGGACAGGCGCCTGTCGCCGTCACTGGTTCACCGGGCAGGTACCGCGACCAGCTCGGAGTCTGGGCGCGAGGACTGGCCGTCAGTGACACCGAGGTCCCACAGTTCCTCGACGCGGTTCGCAGGACCGGCGAGCCGACCGTCGTCATCTACTTCGGTGACCACTTCCCGGGTCTGTTCGACTCCTCCACCACCGAGGCTGAGGGACAACGCATCTTCCGGACCCCCTACTTCGTGTGGTCGAGCGAGAACCCCGATGGACAGGCGCCGGGCGGTGGGGTCGTCTCCCCCACCTCGTTCATGGGGCAGGCCCTCGACCTGGCCGGGGTCCCGTTGCCGCCCTACCTGCGCCTGCTCGCCGAGGTCCAGGACAAGGTCGGCACCCTGCGCGGCGACCACGTGATCGCCTCGGACGGCACCGAGACCGCGATGGCGGACCTGAGCGTCGAGCAGCGCGACCTGGTCGCAGAGCTCCGCCTGGTGCAGTACGACTTCTCCGTGGGTCAGCGCTACGGCCAGGACGCTCTCTGGTACCCACGCCCGGACTGAGCGCTGCGCCGGGGCGTCCGGCTCAGCTGCGCAGGTCGCGGGCCAGCAGGTTCAACAACGCCGAGGCGCTGGCCGGCGACGCCCCCGCCGCCCGCACGTCACGGGCCACGGCCTGGTCGTCGCTGACCACCACCAGGGGGCGGCCGAGCGGCTCGGCGGCGACCAGGTCCCGGATCACGTCGTCGGCGATCACCCCGTGCGGACTGAAGATCACCCGCACCCCCCGCGGCACCGACACCGTGGGGCGCTGGGCCACCGCGGCGGCGTCGAAGACCACCGTCACCTCGGCGCGGGTGCGGGCGGCCAGCGCCGGGAGCAGGCTCAGCAGCCGGGTGCGCTGGGACTCCAGGGACGTCGTCTCCCACACCGAGCGGGTCACGTTGTAGCCGTCGACGATCAGGTGCACCCGGGGCCTGCCCAGGGACTGTTCCAACCGGGAGGCCGTGCTGATCCGGTCCCCCGCGGCGGTCTGGGGTTCCTGGGCCGTGATCGCAGCAGCCACCCGGTCCGCCGGGCTCCCCACCGCGTTCGGCAGGCCCAGTTCACGTCGCAGCCCCGCGGCTGCCTCCAGCACCGTGTCCAGCAGCAGCCGCGCGCGCAGGTTCGCGTCGTCTCGGCTGCTCCGCGCGTCCGTGCGCACCGCACGGGCCGCCTCCCGCAGCTCCTCGACCTCGGTCCGCACCCGGCGCAGCTCACTCTCGGCCCGGGTCGCCCGGGCGGTCGCCTCCCGGGCCTCCTCGGTGGCTCGGGCAGCGAGGTCGTCGGCCTGCTCGGTGGCCGAGCGCGCCGCGCTGCGCGCCTCCCCGACCTTGCGACGCAGGTCGGAGATCTCCGCCTTCAGCTCAGCCATACGCTCCTTGTGCTCGGTGCGCTGACGGCGGGCGTCGTCGGTGAGCTTCTCCACCCGCTCGGTGAGCCGGTCCACCTCGGGCTGACGGTCCCGGGGACCGGCTGCGGGCATCTCGTCCACGGCCTGTGTCAGGGCCTCCTGCCAGCCCTCGCCGCGTTGCAGCCAGGCCAGCGCCGCCACGGTCGTGAGGTCGTGCCCCCGGGCCGGTTCCGCACCCATCCGGGCGAGCACCTGGACGCTCACCCGCTCCCGCAGGTCGTCGTCGACCAGGGCCTCGGCGAGCGCTCGGGCGCCCAGCCGGGCACGCCGGGCGGGGGTGAAACCGGCGACCTGGCGCAGCGCCGCCGGGAGGTTGCCGACCTGGCCCAGCGCGTCAGCACTCAGCGCCAGGACACGCTGGCGCACCGTCTCGGGCACGCCCGAGAGGTCCTCCCAGCCGTCGGCGCCGGACACGCTCAGGAGGTGGCCGGGTCCGCGGCCACGTCGGCGTCGTTGCGGTCGATCAGCTCGATCGCGTCGTCACGACCGCACCAGCGGCAGGTCACCTGCTCGACGGTCTCGCCGAGGACCTCGGTCTGCTCCACGGCCGGCTCCCCAGCCAGGTCGAAGTGCCAGAACTCGGTGGTGCGCCGGGTCCTGGTGACGTCGAAGCGGGTCAGGTTGCCGCAGCCCCCGCAGCGCCAGCGTCGGGTCGCGTCGGGAAGGTCGTGGGCTGCCTGGCTCAACTGGGGCTCCTGGGGTCGGTGCTCGTGTCACGGACGGGCGGGGCACTCCCCCGCCACACCGGCCAGCCTAGTGGGCGCCACGAGGTCGCCGGGCCACCGCCGGGCCCGCAGGACGGTCGGTGTCGGAGGTCTCCCCTAGCGTCTGGGCCCATGAGCAGCACCCCGGCACGCGCCACCACCCCCCGGTGGGAGGCGCAGCGCACGTTCGACCAGCTGGGTCGGCCCCTGCACGAGGTCACGTTCACCGTCGTCGACCTGGAGACCACCGGCGGCTCGCCCGCGGGCGGGTCGATGATCACCGAGATCGGAGCGGTCAAGGTCCGCGGCGGCGAGGTGCTCGGCGAGTTCCAGACGCTGGTCAACCCGCACGCCGAGATCCCGCCGTTCATCGCCGTGCTCACCGGCATCTCCAACACGATGGTCGCCGACGCCCCGTCGATCGACACCGCGCTGCCAGCGTTCCTGGAGTTCGCGGCCGGCACCGTGCTGGTGGCGCACAACGCGCCGTTCGACATCGGCTTCCTGAAGCACTTCGCTGCCGAGCAGCAACGCGACTGGCCGCGCTTCGAGGTGCTCGACACCGCCAAGCTGGCCCGCCGGGTGGTGACCCGGGACGAGTCCCCCAACTGCAAGCTGTCGTCACTGGCCAAGGTGTTCGGTGCGAGCACCACCCCCAACCACCGGGCGCTGGCTGACGCCCGGGCCACCGTCGACGTGCTGCACGGCCTGATGGAGCGGCTGGGCGGCCAGGGCGTCCAGACCCTGGAGGAGCTGAGCACCTACTCCTCCCGGGTCAGCAAGGTGCAGCGCGCGAAGCGGCACCTGGCCGAGCCGCTGCCCAGCGCCCCGGGTGTCTACCTGTTCCGCGACGACTCCGGCCGTGTCCTCTACGTGGGCACGTCGGGGAACGTCCGCACCCGGGTCCGCCGCTACTTCACCGCATCGGAGACGCGCAGCCGGATGGGCGAGATGGTCGCGGCCGCGGCCCGGGTCGACGCCGTCGAGTGCACCACGGCGCTGGAGGCCGAGGTCCGCGAACTACGGCTGATCGCGCAGCACAAACCGCCCTACAACAAGCGCTCGAAGTTCCCCGAGAAGGTGCACTTCCTCAAACTCACCCGGGAGACCTGGCCACGGCTCTCCCTGGTCCGCCGGGTGCTGGACGACGACGCCGACTACCTGGGGCCGTTCTCGTCGCGTCGTACCGCCGAACGCAGCCTCGACGCCCTGCACGAGACCTTCCCGCTGCGCCAGTGCAGCGGCACGCTGCCGAAGCAGCCGTCCGGCAGCGCCTGCGTCCTGGCCGAGATGGACCGCTGCCTGGCGCCCTGCGAGGGTCAGCTGACCACCGGCGTCTACGACGAGGTGGTGGTGCGGGTGCGCGAGGCGCTGCTGGCCCGGCCCGACGAGGTCGTCGGGGTGATCGAGCAGCGGATGGGTGAGCTCTCCGCCCAGGAGCGCTTCGAGGACGCCGGCACCCAGCGGGACCGGTTGGCCTCCTTCATCCGGGCCACGCACCGCACCCAACGCCTCTCCGGCCTGACCCGGTTGCCCGAACTGGTCGCCACCCGCCGACAGGACGACGGGCGCTGGGCGGTGCACGTGGTGCGGTACGGGCGACTGGCCGCGGCCGGGCTGATCCCGGCTGGTGCCGACGCCCACGCCTGGGTCGCCGGGCTGCGGGACAGCGCCGAGACGGTGCTGGAACCTGCCGGCACACCCGGTCCGGTCCCGGCCGCCACGGCCGAGGAGACCGAGAAGGTGCTGCGCTGGCTGGAGCGACCCGGCGTCCGCCTGGTCTCGGTGGAGGGCGAGTGGTCCTGCCCGGTGTCGGGGTCCGGGCGCCACCTGGCGGTGCACGACGCCGTGGAGTCCTCGCGCACCTCCCTGGTGCCGTTCGACGAGCAGAGCCTGGCCCGCACGACCCACCAGCCCGTCCGGGCCTGACCGCGCTGGTCGAGCCTGCGGAGGCCCCTCCGCGCCCCGCCCTAAACTGCCCCCATGATCACCGCCATCGTCTTCGTCAAGGCCGAGGTCTCCCGCATCCCGGAGGTGGCCAGCGAGATCGCCGCCATCGACGGCATCAGCGAGGTCTACTCCGTCACCGGGAAGATCGACCTGATCGCCCTGGTCCGGGTCCGCGACCACGAGGACGTCGCCGCGGTGGTGGCCGACCGGCTCAACAAGGTCCCCGGTGTCACCGAGACCGAAACCCACATCGCGTTCCGCACCTACTCCCAGCACGACCTGGAGTCGGCGTTCTCCATCGGTCTGGACTGAAGCACCCGCCCGATCGGACTAGTCCGGTCGAGTGACCACGGCAGCCGATCGGCCATTCCTGTTGGTTCGGGTCCGCACGCGCACGGGCGCCCCTAGGTTGACGACGACCTGTGCCCCCGAACCGACAGGACCCCTCGATGCGCCCACGTGCCGGACTACGCCGCCGCCTGACCACTGCGGCCCTCGGCCTCGCCCTGATCGGCGCGCCTGTGGGGGCCTCCGTCCTCCCCACGGGGGCTGCACACGCCGCAGACCTCCTGCTGGTCACCGGACTGAGCACCACAACCGGCCCCGACGATCTGGTGCCGACCTTCTCCTGGGTCCCCACCGCCGGCGCCTCGCTCTACCGGGTCCAGGTCTCTGCGAACGCCGACTTCACCGGCCCCGTGGTCAACGCGACCACCTCCAACACCAGCTACACGCCTCCCCGGGTGCTGCCGGCAGGCCAGTTGCACTGGCGAGTGCAGACCGCCACCCCGGTGGGTGAGTGGGCTGTCTCCACGGTGGAAGCTGCAGATGTGAAGGTCCCCCAGCCGGCACCGGAGGCCGGCGACGAGGTGGTCCGGTCCGTGGTGGACCCGTTGGTGGCCAAGTGGGACGAGGTCCAGGGCGCGGTCGGCTACGCGGTGGAGGTCGGTCCCGGAGCCCCCGGTGACATCGCCTGGGCGCAATCGGTCACGAAGAACACCAGGACCACCACCCTGGTCTGGCCCGACCTCCAGGAGGTCGGGCAGTACTCCTGGCGGGTCCGAGCGCTGTTCGCCAACGGGATCCAGAGCCAGCAGAGCAACGAGGTCCCCTACACCGTGGTGGCTCCGGACATGGCGGTGACCGCGGCCTGCGCGGCCGAGGTCGCCTGCGCACCGGAGCCGGACGGGACACCGCGGCCCGACGTCACCTTGACCGACGTGGTGCTCGACTGGGACCCGGTTCCCGGAGCGAAGCAGTACCAGGTGCGCGTCGTCCGGACCGCCGACGCCTCGACCGTTGTCGACAGTCCCACGGTCACCGGCACGCGCTACTCCCCCACCAGCACCTACGCCAACGACGACTACCGCTGGCAGGTCCGTCCCCTGGACGCATCGGGGAAGGCTGCCCCGTGGCCCGAGGTGTGGAGCACGTTCACCCGGAGCTGGAACCGCCGCCCCGAACTGCTCTGGCCCGCCGGCGACGACCCGGTCGGGGATGACTTCTACTTCCAGTGGACGCCCGTCAAGCACGCCGCGCACTACCTCATCGACGTCGGTAACGACCCGAACTTCACACCGGGCACCTACTCCACCTGCGAAACCCGCCAGACCACGTTCGTTCCGCGTCTGGTCGGAGAGAAGTGCTCCCCCAGCGCCGAAGGCTCGGTGTACCACTGGCGGGTCACGGCAGTCGATGCCCCCAAGAACGTGCGCTCCCTCGTCTCCCCGACGGGTCGGTTCCTCTACGACTCGGGCCGGGTCGAGCAGTTGCGGCCCGCGACCGGGGAGTCGGTGGACCTGCCCCACTTCACCTGGCGTCCGACCGCCAACACCCAGCGCTACCGCATCCAGATCAAGCAGGCTGGCAACGTGGTGACCACGGCCGAGACCTCTGCACTCGGATGGGTCCCCACGGACAAGCTGGCAGCCGGTGACTACACGTGGACCGTCGTCTCACTCGACGCGGGCAAGGTGTCCCCCCTGCCCTCGCAGGGACGGCCCTTCACGATCACCGGCGACGCGCCCCCGGCCAACGGCTCGGCGCTGGCACCGATCACCGCCACGACCGACAACCCCATCTCCACCAGCCGCGCCCCACTGCTGTCCTGGGAGCCGGCCGACGGCGCCGCCTACTACCGGCTGAAGGTCTCCAACGCGTCCGGGTACGTGCTCCCGAACAGCGACAGTCCGGTGCTCAACGCCAAGCTCCCCTACCCCATGGTGGTGGACTGGGGCACCCGCCTGCTGACCGCCGGCACCTACACCTGGTGGGTCGAGGCCTACGCGGCGAACAACGAGAAGATCGACACCGGAGCACGGATCGAGGGCACCTTCACCATCGTCCCCCTGCAAGTGCCCGGCGGCACCCAACTGGCCCTGGACGGGCGCTCCGTGGACGCCGGCCACACCTGCACCGAACCGGTCACGGCGACCAACCCGGAGCCCTCGTGCCGCACCGTCCCCGGCACCCCGGTGCTGGACTGGGACCCGGTCCCGGGGGCCGGCGGCTACATCGTCTACCTCTTCGAGGAGGCGAGCCTGACCACGCCGGTGCTGCTCACCCGGGATGGTGAAACCACGACGAACAGCCGGTGGACTCCCGCCACCACCATGCCCGACAACGAGTCCGGCCAGTCCTACTACTGGTACGTCCTCCCGTGCGTGAGCGTGAGCCCGCTCGTCGGGTGTGCCCCGGACCCCCGGGGACAGGAGAACGTCGCGGTCGAGGCGTTCCGCAAGACCTCCCCGGCCGTCGAGCTGGTGGCGCCAGCCGCTGATCACACGTTCAGCGACGAGGTCACCCTCAGCTGGCGCGACTACCTGTCCACCAATGCCGAGACTGCCTTCGGCGCCACCCCGTCCCGCGCCACGCAGGGCGGCCTGACCTACACCGTGCAGGTCGCCACCTCATCGAACTTCGCCTCCGCGAACATCGTGGGCCAGGCCACCGTGGACCAGACCACGTGGACCTCCTCGGGTCTGTTCCCCCAGGGTGACCTGTGGTGGCGGGTCCAGGCCAACGACGGCAGTGGCCGCCCCCTGCCGTGGTCAGCGTCTCGACGGATGGTGCGCCGTACCCTCACCGCCGACCTGGATGGAGTGGTCGTTGCGGGGCAGGAACGCGCCAGCCTGACGACGCCCGGATTCAACGGTGGCTTCGACTCGAGCCGCCAGGTCTTCCGCTGGGAGGCAGCTGACTTCGACTCGACGTGGAGTCTGGAGGTCTACAAGAACGACGACGCCGCGGCCTCACCCGGAAACCGAGTCCTCACGGTCTCGGGCCTCAAGCACTCCGCCTACACCTGGACGAACCTTCTCGAGCCGTCCGAGGTGCCCTACCGCTGGCGACTGCGTCGCACCGACGTCTCGAACCGGCTGGCCGCGTGGAGTGACATGGGTCGGTTCACGGTGACCTCCGTGGAGCAGGAACTCATCTCTCCGACGAACGGTTCGGTCGAGGAACCCTCCGGCCCCGTGTTCAGGTGGGCGGCAGTGCCCGGCGCAGCGAACTACGACCTCACCTTCGGGCTGGCCGCGCCCAATGCACCGATGACGACGCAGCGCACCCCTGCACTGACCTGGTCGACCACGGCGCCGCTGAAGGGCGGCACCTACACGTGGACGGTCAAGGCGCTCAACGCCGACAACGAGGTGATCAGCACCAGCGCAGCCCGCTCGTTCACCGTGGACGCAGGATTGACTGCGGTCACGGCACCGGTGATCTCAGCTCCTGAGGGCAGCGCCGTGGGTCGGACGCTCACCAGCACTCCCCCGCGGTGGTCCCCCGACCCGAGCGAACTGGTGACCAACACGTACCAGTGGCTCGCCGACGACCAGGTGATCCGCGGGGCCACCGCCCCGACCTTCACCGTGACGACTGCCCAGTACGGGAGGACGATCACCCTGCGGGTCACCGGGAAGCGCCACGGCTACACCGACGGGGTCGCCACCAGCGCCGGCATCGTCGGTGAGGCTGGGGACGCCCTCGTCGCCGTGGAGCGCCCCGTCCTGGCCGGAACCGCGGCGTACGGTCAACGCCTGACCGTGACCGCCGGGGTGTGGTCGGAGTCCCGGGCGAAGATCAGCTACCAGTGGCTGCGGAACGGGGCGAACATCCCGGGGGCGACCAGCTACCGGTACACCGTGACCGCGGCGGACGCTGCCCAACGCATCCAGGTCCGTGTCATGGCCGACAAGGTGGGTCTGGCCCGCGGCTCGACGACGTCGAACACCCTCACCGTCGCGAAGCTGACCTCGACGGCGGAACTGTCCGCATCTACGACGGTCCTGAAGAAGGGCAAGAAGCTCAAGCTCACCGCTCGGGTCCTGGTCCCCGGCGTCACCAACACCTTCAGCGGGACGCTCACGTTCAAGGACCGGAAGAAGAAGTTGAAGGTCGCCAAGCTCGGCAAGTACGGCACCACGTACTTCTCGACGAAGAAGCTGAAGCCGGGTACGCACAAGCTCCGGCTCGTCTACAGCGGCAACTCCACGACGCGTGGTTCCAAATCCACCGTGGTGCAGGTGAAGATCACCCGGTAGGTCGCGTCCCGGCACACCGCCCCGTCCCCTGTGGACGGGGCGGTGTCGCCATTTCCGGTGATCGGGCGCTGCCACTACCCTCCGAGCATGGAGTGGCTCGGATCACACTGGCTCGACATCGTCGGCTGGGGCGGCAGCGCCCTGCTGGTGTTCTCCCTGCTCCAGTCTCGGGTGCTCCGGTTCAGGGTCCTCAACCTCGTCGCCTGCGCGATCCTGGTGCTGTTCAACGCCCTGGTCGGGGTGTGGCCGATGGTCGGCATGAACGCGGTGCTGTGCGTGATCAATCTGTGGTTCATCGTGCCGCTGCTGCGCCAGCGGCACGACGAGACCGCCTGGACCGTCCTGCGGGTCGGACCGGAGGACTCCTACCTCGCCCACGTGCTGCGCGTGCACCGCGACGACATCACCCGGTTCCAGCCCGACCTCACCCTCCCGCTGGAGCCGGCCCGCGAACGGCACGCCTTCCTGGTCCAGCACGGCGACGAGACGGTCGGGGTGGTCCTGCTGTCGGTGCGTGGCACAACCGCCCACGTCGAGCTGGACTGGGTCTCTCCCCGGTTCCGCGACTTCTCCCCCGGCGAGTTCGTGTGGCGCCGCAGCGGTCTGCTGGAGGAGCTGGGGGTCGGCGCGGTGGTCACCGCCCCCTCGATGGTGGAGCCCTACTACGACCGGTTGGGGTTCCGTCCCCGGGCTGACGGCAGCTGGGAGCTGAGCGCCGCCGAGGCGACCCCGATCTGACCGGTCCCGCTCACGCGGGTGGCCGACGGTTCAGGCCTGCGAGGCCTGCACCCACCGCTCAAGCAGCGCCGACGCGGCGCCCTGCTCGACGGCCGACCGGGCCCGGTCCAGGCCGGTCGCCACGGCCTCGGTCAACGTCCCGTCGACCCGCCCGTGCACCGCGAGCGCCGCGGCCGCGTTGAGCAGCACCGCGTCCAGGACCGGCCCGGGAGCGCCGTCCATCGTGCGCCGCACCACCGAGGCGTTGAACGCCGCGTCACCGCCGCGCAGGTCCTCCTGCGTCGCGGGGGCGATGCCCAGCTCGGCCGGGTCGAGGGTGCCCTGCTCGACCTGGCCGTCCCGCACCCGCCACACCGACGACGTGGTGGTGGTGGTGAGCTCGTCGAGGCCGTCGTTGCCACGGAACACCCAGGCGTCGACCCCCCGGCCCGCGAAGACCGCCGCCATCGTCGGCGCCATCCTCACGTCAGCACAACCGATCGCCTGGGCTGCGGGCCGGACCGGGTTCGACAGGGGCCCGAGGAAGTTGAAGGTGGTGCCGATCCCCAGCTCACGCCGGGGTGCGGCGGCGTGCCGCATCGCCGGGTGGAAGGCGGCGGCGAAGCAGAAGGTGATGCCGACCTCCTCGGCGATCTCGGCGACCCGCGCCGGGGGCAGGTCGAGCCGGATGCCCAGCGCCTCGAGCACGTCGGCCGAGCCGCACTGCGACGACGCCGAGCGCGAGCCGTGCTTGACCACCCGCGCCCCGGCGGCTGCCGCCACCACCGCGGCCATCGTGGAGATGTTGACCGAGTTCGACTGGTCCGCCCCGGTCCCGACGATGTCCAGCAGCCGGCCGGGCACCTCGATCCGGTTCCCGGCAGCCAGCATGGCGTCGGAGAGGCCGGTGACCTCCTCGACGGTCTCGCCCTTGGCCCGCAGCGCGACCGCGAAGCCGGCGACCTGGGCCGAGGTGGCGTTGCCCGAGAGGATCTCCTCCATCGCCCACCGGGTGGTCGCGCCGTCCAGGTCGGTGCCGGAGACGAGCGCGGAGAGAACCTGGGGCCACGTGGTCATGGTGCCGATCCAACCAGACGTCCCGGCAGCACCGACGGCACGTCTCAGGTCCCGCCGACCCGCGGCCCGGTACGGTCGCCACGTGACCCAGCACCCGCCCGCCCCTGCCCGGAGTCAGCGATGAGGATCGGTGTGCTCACCAGTGGCGGGGACTGCCCCGGCCTGAACGCCGTGATCCGGGGCCTGGTGCTCAAGGGAACCACCGCCCACGACCTGGAGTTCGTCGGCGTGCGCGACGGCTGGCGCGGCCTGATCGAGGCCGACCACGTGCCGCTGGGCAGGCATGAGGTGAAGGGCCTGTCCAAGGTCGGAGGCACCATCCTGGGCACCAGCCGCACCCACCCCTACGACACCGCCGGTGGTGGCCCGGAGAACCTGCAGCGGCAACTGAGCCGCGCCGGGATCGACGGAGTGGTGGCCATCGGCGGCGAGGGCACCCTGGCCGGGGCCAACCGGCTCGCCGCGGACGGGCTGCCGGTGGTGGGGGTGCCCAAGACCATCGACAACGACCTCGGCGCCACCGACTACTCCTTCGGCTTCGACACCGCGGTCAACATCGCCACCGACGCGATGGACCGGCTGCGCACCACCGGCGACTCCCACCGCCGCGTGATGGTCGCGGAGGTGATGGGTCGTGACGTCGGCTGGATCGCCCTGCACTCGGGGCTGGCCTCGGGCGCCCACGTCATCCTGCTGCCTGAGGTGCCGCTGCACCCCGAGGAGGTCTGCGAGCACGTCCGCAGCGCCCACGACCGCGGCCGCGCGCCGCTGGTGGTCGTCTCCGAGGGCTTCACGTTCGCGGGTGGCAGTCAGGTCCACCAGGCCACCGGCAGTGATCCGTCCGGCCGGCCCCGGCTGGGCGGGATCGGCGAGGTCGTCGCTGCGGCCATCGCGGCCGGAACCGGGCTCGAGGTCCGCACCACCGTGCTCGGCTACATCCAGCGCGGCGGTGCTCCCTCGGCCTTCGACCGGGTCCTGGCCACGCGTCTGGGCCTGCACGCCGCCGACCTGGTCGCCGAGCAGGGCTGGGGCCAGATGGTGGCGCTGCGCGGCACCGAGATCGTCCGGGTCCCGATGGCCGAGGCGGTCGGGGCACTCAACACGGTGCCCCGGCACCGCTACGACGAGGCAGCGGCACTGTTCGGCTGAGGCAGCCGCCGGGCTCAGGCCTTCGCCGGCACCCGGTCCACCAGCAGCGAGGTGACCGCCTCGACCAGCTGGGCGGGGTCCACCGGACGGGCCACCGCAGCCTCGGCCCGCGACCACGTCGCCAGCCACGCGTCCTGGGCGCGGGCGATCAGCACGACCACCGGCGGACAGTTGAAGATCTCGTCCTTGAGCTGCTTGGCGATCCCCAGCCCACCGGCCGGCACCGCCTCACCGTCGAGGATCACCAGGTCGATCTGGCCGGCATCCATGTTCTGGATGACCACGGGCTCGGTGGCGACCTCGACGTAGGTGAACTCGCCCAGGTCGCGGTGCGGGCGACGCCCCAACGCCAGGATCACCTGTTCACGGACGTTGACGTCGTGGCTGTAGACGAGGATCTTCAGCGGACGGGGTGTGGTGTCGGTCACAGGTCGGATGCTACCCAACGCCGCCCGCCCGCCGGGGCCGGACCCCCGGAAGCGACCGGGGCGGCCCACACCGGAGCGGAACCGACAGCCGCGCGCCACTCCCCCGACCGCACCCCTGCCCCCTTTCCCGTCACGAACTCCGGGGTTGGACGCGGTGATCATGATGGTGCTGGCGAGCGGTGTCCGGACCCCGTCCACTGCCCCACGCGCGCCCGCGTTGCGCACGCTGTGAACCTTGTGACTCCCACAAACGGGGGGTCGGGGTGCCCTCGCGTCCCGCGCAGGACATAATGGCGCTCGTGGCGACTGCAACTGCGATTCCTGAATCCCGTCTTCACGGGCACCACGACCGACCCTCGATGGTCTCCGTGGGAACGATCATCTGGCTCTCCAGCGAACTGATGTTCTTCGCGGCCCTGTTCGCGGCGTACTTCACGATCCGCGCGGTGAGCCCGGAGCTGTGGGCCCAGGAGACCGAGAAGCTGAACATCCCGTTCTCCTCGGTCAACACCACGATCCTGGTGCTGTCCTCGGTCACCTGCCAGCTGGGCGTCTTCGCCGCTGAGCGGGGCCAGGTCGGCCGCACCGGTGGGATCTTCAACGTGGCCAAGTGGGGCCTGCGCGAGTGGTTCATCCTCACCTACGTGATGGGCTCGATCTTCATCGGCGGCCAGGCCCTCGAGTACGCCGAGCTGATCCACCACGGCGTGACCATCCCGTCGTCGGCCTACGGCTCGATGTTCTACCTGACCACCGGCTTCCACGGCCTGCACGTCACCGGTGGTCTCCTCGCTTTCCTGTTCGTGATCGGCCGGACCTACCTGGCCAAGCGCTTCACCCACGAGCAGGCGGTCAGCGCGATCGTCGTGTCGTACTACTGGCACTTCGTCGACGTCGTCTGGATCGCGCTGTTCGCTGCGATCTACCTGATCAAGTAACCCGTCCCCCGTTGTTGTTCGGATCTGACTAGGACTGAATGTGCGTTTTCTGAACCGCTCTGCGGGACGCTTGTCCCGGTACCGCCGGGGCCCCCTCGCGGGCCTCGCGGTGGTGCTCGTCGCCCTCCTGTTCGCTGCTGGTGTCGCCACCGCGGTCAACTCGACCGTGCTCTCCAGCGCCCAGGCCCACGAGACCAAGACCGACGACGAGCTCGTCCAGCAGGGTCGTGACCTGTTCCTCGTCGGCTGCTCCTTCTGCCACGGCATGAACGGCGAGGGCATCAGCACCGCCCGTGAGGGCTACCAGGTCGGTCCCTCGCTGGTCGGTGTGGGCGCCGCCGCGGTCGACTTCCAGGTCGAGACCGGTCGTATGCCGATGGCTGCCCCGGGCGCCCAGGCGCCCCGCAAGAAGCCGGCCTACTCCGACGAGGAGACCGCCGCGCTCGCCGCGTACGTCGCCTCGCTCGCCCCGGGCCCGAAGGTCCCCTCCGAGGACATGTACAGCCTCGACGGGCTCTCCGACGAGGAGCGCCAGGAGGCTGTCGCCCGCGGTGGTCAGATCTTCCTGACCAACTGCACCGCCTGCCACAACTTCGACGGCTCCGGTGGCGCCATGCCCAACGGTGGCTACGCGCCGAGCCTGAAGGGTGTCGAGGAGAAGCACATCTTCGAGGCCATGCTGACCGGCCCCCAGGCGATGGACGTGTTCTCCAACGGCAACCTGTCGGTCGAGGAGAAGCGCGACGTCATCGCCTACCTCAAGGCGATCGAGGACGCGCCGTCGTACGGCGGCTTCTCCCTCGGTGGCCTCGGCCCCGTCAGTGAGGGCATGTTCGCCTGGCTCGTGGGCATCGGTGGTCTGGTCGGCTTCGCCGTCTGGATCGCGGCCCACACCACCCGCACCAAGAAGACCAAGGTGGAAGCGTGACCAACGAGAACGAGTTGAGCACGGTCTCCGAGACCGCTGCCGAGCCGATCGCCGACCCGGGGCTCCACGAGCACACCTGGCGGCCGACCGACGTCGACCCGAAGGCCGAGAAGCGCGCTGAGCGCCAGGTTGCCGCGATGTTCGGGCTCTCCGGCGTCATGGCGGTCCTGTTCGTCGTCGCCTACTTCAAGCTGCGCGTCGGCGACAACTGGACCACCTTCGCCGGGATGGGCGCCTCCACCGTCGCGCTGGGCGTGACCCTGGGTCTGGCCCTGCTGCTCATCGGCGTCGGGATCATCCACTGGGCCCGCAAGCTGATGGCCGACGAGGAGATCGTCGAGTACCGCCACGCCGCCGCCTCGACCGAGGAGGAGCGCGCCGAGACCCTCGACGCCCTCGCCGCCGGTCTGGAGGAGTCGGGCATCGGCCGCCGTCCCCTGGTCCGCAACTCGCTGCTCGGTGCGGTCGCGATGCTCGGCCTCCCGGCCGTCGTCCTGCTCCGCGACATGGGTCCCACCCCGTGGCAGGCCCGCAACCAGGCCGAGGGCAAGGGCCTGGAGTACACGGTGTGGAAGAAGGACATGCGCATCGTGCGCGACGTCGTCGGCACCCCGATCAAGCCCGAGGAGCTCGAGGTCGGCGACCTGGTCAACGCCGAGCCGGCCATCATCTTCGAGAAGGACGACGAGGGGCACGCCGTGATCCACGGCACCGACCTCCTGGTCGCCAAGTCCAAGGCCGCGCTGATCCTGCTCCGCATGGAGCCGGACGACATCGTGCGCGACCCGAAGAAGTCCAACTGGGACGTCCAGGGCATCGTGGCCTACTCCAAGATCTGCACCCACGTGGGTTGCCCGATCTCGCTGAACGAGCGGACCACGCACCACCTGCTGTGCCCCTGCCACCAGTCGACCTTCGACCTGGCCGACTCCGGCCGTGTCGTGTTCGGTCCGGCCGCCCGCGCCCTGCCGCAGCTGCCGATGGCCGTCGACGCCGAGGGCTACCTGATCGCGCAGAGCGACTTCCTGGAGCCGGTCGGACCGAGCTACTGGGAGCGCAACTCCCCTGCGTACTACGACGAGAAGCTCGATGACCTGAAGGGTGAGGCCAAGTGAGCACGACCAGCAAGGTCGCCCAGACCAACGGCACGAAGGCGGCCACCGCCTCCAAGCCGTCCAAGGTCGGCGCCGTGGCCAACTGGGCCGACGAACGCACCGGCCTGGCCGGTGCGATGAAGAAGAACCTGCGCAAGGTCTTCCCGGACCACTGGTCCTTCATGCTGGGCGAGATCGCTCTGTGGAGCTTCGTCGTCCTGCTGATCACCGGTGTCTTCCTGACCCTGTGGTTCAAGCCGTCGATGGCCGAGGTCGTCTACAACGGCTCCTACGACCAGTGGAAGGGCATCGAGATCTCCGAGGCGTACGCCTCGACGCTCGACATCTCCTCCGACATCCGCGGTGGCCTCCTGGTCCGCCAGATGCACCACTGGGCCGCGATGCTCTTCATCGCCTCGATGTTCGTGCACATGATGCGCGTCTTCGTGACCGGTGCCTTCCGCAAGCCCCGTGAGATCAACTGGGTGATCGGTGGCCTGCTGCTGCTGCTCGGCATCATCGAGGGCTTCGCCGGCTACTCGCTTCCCGACGACCTGCTCTCCGGCACGGGTCTGCGGATCGCTGACGGCCTGGTCAAGGCCACCCCGGTGCTCGGCACCTACATGTCGTACTTCATGTTCGGCGGCGAGTTCCCCGGCAACGTGATCGTGCCCCGTCTGTACATGGCGCACATCCTGCTGATCCCGGGTCTGATCCTGGCCCTGATCGCGGCCCACATGCTGCTGCTCGTCTACCACAAGCACACGCAGTGGCCTGGCCCCGGCCGGACCGAGAAGAACGTCGTGGGCTACCCGATGCTCCCCGTCTACATGGCCAAGGCCGGCGGTTTCTTCTTCATCGTCTTCGGCTTCACCGCCCTGATGGGTGGTCTGATGACCATCAACCCGGTGTGGAAGTACGGCCCCTACGACCCGTCGAAGGTCACCGCTGGTTCGCAGCCTGACTGGTACATGGGTATGGCTGAGGGTCTGCTCCGGATCATGCCGGGCTGGGAGTCGCACATCTTCGGGATCACGATCTCGTGGAACGTGCTGGTCCCCGGTCAGCTGGCCGCGATGCTGCTGCTGATCGTCTTCCTGGCCTGGCCGTTCCTGGAGGCTTGGGTGACCGGCGACAAGCGGGAGCACCACCTGCTCCAGCGCCCCCGCAACGCGCCGACCCGGACCGCGTTCCTGGTCGCCATGATGACCGCCTACGGCCTGCTCTGGGCCGCCGGTGGTAACGACATCATCGCCATCAAGTTCCACCTGGACCTGAACCAGATCACCTACTTCATGCGAGTGGCGATCTTCGTCCTGCCGGTGGCGGCCTTCTTCATCACCCGTCGCTGGTGCATCTCGCTGCAGCGTCAGGACAACGAGAAGCTGCTGCACGGCTACGAGACCGGCATCATCATGCGGTCCCCCGAGGGCGGCTACTCCGAGCGTCACCTGCCGCTGTCGGAGGAGAAGGCGTACACGATCACCGCGCGTGACCGTGACGAGATCTACTCGCTGGAGTCGGAGACCGACAGCAACGGCGTGCCGTCGCCCGGTACCCGTGCCCAGCGGATCCGCGCCAAGCTGTCGAAGGGCATGTTCGGTCGCAACGTGCAGAAGCCCACCGCGGCCGAGCTCGAGGAGGCCCACGCCCACGCCGAGCACGAGGCGCACGACCAGGCTGGCCTCGACCACCCGGCCGACGGTCACCAGTTCGACGGGCACGACACCGACGTGAAGGGCCACGAGCTCCGCTGAGTTCGCTGACCTGACACGTCACACCGCCGAGGGCGGGACCGGATCTGATCCGGTCCCGCCCTCGCGGCGTTCCGGGCACTCCCCCACCCCACCAGCCTCCCCCTGCTCATGTAACGCGGTGTTGGGTCACCTGCTGCGGCCGTCTGCGCCTGTGATGGATGCCCGAGGGGCGCGGCGGCCGGCCGCTCCGTAGGCTGCCCCCATGGACCACTCCGCTGTGCAGTTCGGACTCGACACGTTCGGTGACATGACCGTCGACCCGGAGGGGCAGCCGCTCAGCGCCGCCCAGGTGATCCGCGACGTGGTCACCCAGGCCGAGCTGGCCGACGCCGTGGGGGTGGACGCGTTCGGGATCGGTGAGCACCACCGCGAGGACTTCGCGATCAGTGCCCCGGACATGGTGCTCGCCGCCATCGCCGCACGCACCTCACGCATCCTGCTCGGGACAGCGGTGACGGTGCTCAGCTCCGACGACCCGATCCGCGTCTACCAACGCTTCGCCACCCTGGCGGCGCTCTCGAACGGCCGGGCCGAGGTGACGCTCGGGCGGGGTTCGTTCACCGAGTCGTTCCCGCTGTTCGGGCACTCCCTCGACGACTACGACACGTTGTTCGCCGAGAAGCTGGAACTGTTCACCCGGTTGCAGACCGAGCAGCCGGTGTCGTTCCGGGGCACCACCCGGGCGCCGCTGTCCCCCACCCAGGTGCACCCACGCACCGAGGCCGGCACCGTGCCGGCGTGGCTGGCCGTCGGGGGCACCCCGGAGTCGGTGGTCCGGGCCGCGGAGCACCGGCTACCGTTGATGCTGGCCATCATCGGGGGTGACCCGACCCGGTTCGCTCCGTTCGCGGAGCTGTACCGCCGGGCCCGGGCCGAGTTCCACCCCGACGCCGACGACCTCCCGATCGGGGTCCACTCCCCCGGGTACGTGGCACGCACCGACCAAGAGGCCGCGGACCTGCTGTTCGACCACTTCAAGGCCAACCGGGACCGGATCGGTCGCGAGCGCGGCTGGCCGCCCGCGTCGCGGATCGACTACGAGCAGGAGATCCGCCACGGGGCACTGTTCGTGGGCTCACCGGACACGGTCGCGGCGAAGATCGCCCGGACCGTGACCGCACTCGGGCTCTCCCGATTCGACCTCAAGTACGCCTCCGGGCCGATGCCGCACGAGCAGCTCATGTCGTGCATCGAGCTGTACGGCACCGAGGTGATCCCCCGGGTGCGACGCCTGCTCGCTTCGGCCTGACGCCCCAGACCTGTCGGCCACACCCGCCGCCCCACACCTGCCGCATGTAACGCGGTGTTGGGGCAGGAACCCACGGCGCCTGCGCCTCGGGGTGTTATCCCAACACCGCGTTGCATGTCCGCGGCCCGGGGTGCCAGCACACGTCCACAGCCCCGGTCACTCGCCGGGCAGCCCACGGCGGGCCGGTTCGCCCGCACAGCACCAGGCACCTGCCCACAGGCTGCACGGATGCTCCCACCTGAGGTCACAGCCCACCTGACCCGACACCACGCGGTGATCACCCACGCGGCGCTGCTGCAGCTGGGCGTGGACCGGGCCGAGGTGAAACGGTGGGCGGCCCAGGGCTCGCTGGTGCGGCTACGGCGTGGGGCCTACACCGATGCCGCCACCTGGGGAGAGGCGGATGAGTACCACGGTCGACCGCGACTCCTGGCGCTGGCCGCCAGCGCCACGATGCAGCACCGTCACGTCCTGAGCCACGACTCCGCGGCCCACGTGCTCGGGCTGGACTTCCTCCAGCCCGCGCGGCCACTGCTGCACGTGACCCGGGACCGGGTGGTGGGATCGCGCACCTGTTCCGGGGTCAAGCACCACGGCGCTCCCTACCGTGCCGAGCAGGTGGTCGAGGTCGACGGTGTCCGGGTGCTCGATCCGGTGCGTACCGCTCTCGACCTGGGCCGGGAGCACGGACTGCACGCAGGGACCAGCGCGTGCGACCAGGCACTGCGCCGCGGCGCCACCCGCGAGGACCTGGTGCGGGCCGCCGCAGACATGTGGTCCTGGCCCCAGGTCACCACGGTGCGGAGGTGCATCGAGCTGGCCGACGGCGGAGCGGAGAACCCGGGCGAGACACTGGCCCGGATCGTGGTGGCCGGTCTCGGGTTCGGCCGGCCCCGCACCCAGTTCCCGGTGCGCACCCGCTGGGGGCTGCGCTGGTGTGATCTCGTGGTGGGCGCGCACGTCATCGAGTTCGACGGGCGGCTGAAGTACCGGGAGTCCGCAGCCGGCGAACGTGCCGGGGACGTGGTGTGGCGCGAACGCTCGCGCGAGAGAGCCCTGCTGGACGCCGGTCTCGGGGTGTCGCGCGTGACGTGGACGGAGCTCCGGGCCGACAGCGTTCCCGCGACCTCGGCACGCCTCATCCGCGAGATCAACGAAACGGTCCGTCGGGTCGGCCCGGTCATGCCGGTCCACCTCGAGCGGGCTGCCACCGACCTGGAGTCCCAGCGCACGGCTCGCCTGCGTCACGCGGCCTGACGTCAGCGACCCGGACCGACGGAGGCCCCGGGGACCTCTCACAGGCGCAGAAACCCGTGGGAGGACGCCCAACACCGCGTTACATGAGCCGGGAACGCCGCACGGCCCCCGGGAGAACCCGGGGGCCGTGCGAGGTGGGAGGAGCCTGCGCTCAGTGCGCGTGCTCACCCCGGTAGTACTCGAAGATCCACCCGCACAGGGCGATCATGCCCAGGACACCACCGATGATGACCATCCACCAGGCGGCGAGCGCCACGGCGTAGGTGATCACCGAGAAGGTCAGCGCGCACCACAGCGGCCACCACGAGTAGGGCGGGAAGAAGCCCAGCTCGCCGGCACCCTCGACGATCTCGCCGTCCTTGCGGTCCTCGGGACGAGCATCCATCTTCCGGGCGTGCGCGCCCAGGTAGACGGTGATCATCAGGGTGAGGAGGGTGGCCATGGTCAGGGCCGAGGTCCCGGTCCAGTCACCGGCGATGAACCAGTAGGCCGGGGTGACCAGCACGAAGAAGATCGTGCAGATCGCGAAGATCCAAGTCTCCTGCTTCATCAGGCGTCGCCCTTCTTGTTCGTGCGCTCGTCGAGCATCTCCTTGCGACCCTCCACGTTCGGGGCGTCAGCAGTCGGCCCGGTGAGCCCGTCGTTCTCCAGGTACTCCAGCGAGGCGATCTCCGGGTGGTGGAGGTCGAAGGCCGGGGACTCCGAACGGATCCGCGGGATCGAGACGAAGTTGTGACGCGGCGGGGGCGAGCTCGTGGCCCACTCCAGCGACCGGCCCCAACCCCACGGGTCGTCGACGCCGACCAGCGGAGCCTTGCGCGAGACCCACACGTTCCACAGGAACGGGAGCATCGAGGCGCCGAGGACGAACGAGAAGACCGTGGAGATCTGGTTCAGCGTGGTGAAGCCGTCGGTGGGCAGGTAGTCGGCGTAGCGACGCGGCATGCCCTCGACACCCAGCCAGTGCTGGACCAGGAAGGTGCCGTGGAACCCGACGAACAGGACCCAGAAGTGGACCTTGCCCAGACGCTCGTCCAGCATCCGCCCGGTGAACTTGGGCCACCAGAAGTAGAAGCCGGCGAACATCGCGAACACCACGGTGCCGAAGACCACGTAGTGGAAGTGCGCCACCACGAAGTACGAGTCCGAGACGTGGAAGTCCAGGGGCGGGCTGGCCAGGATGACACCGGTCAGACCACCGAACAGGAAGGTCGTCAGGAAGCCGAGCGACCACAGCATCGGGGTGTCGAACCTCAGTGAACCGCCCCACATGGTGCCGATCCAGTTGAAGAACTTCACGCCGGTCGGTACCGCGATCAGGAACGTCATGCCGGAGAAGAACGGCAGGTTCACCGCACCGGTGACGAACATGTGGTGCGCCCAGACCGCGATCGAGAGGATCGCGATGCCCAGGGTCGCGCCGACCAGGCCGACGTAGCCGAAGATCGGCTTGCGGCTGAACACCGGCAGGATCTCCGACACGATGCCGAAGAACGGCAGCGCGATGATGTACACCTCGGGGTGACCGAAGAACCAGAACAGGTGCTGGTACAGGATCGGACCGCCGTGCGCCGGGTCGAAGACGTGGGCACCGAAGAGGCGGTCGGCCTCCAGGGAGAGCAGCGCGCCACCCAAGATCGGGAACGCCATCAGCACCAGCATCGAGGTGATCAGGACGTTCCACACGAAGATGGGCATCCGGAACATGGTCATGCCGGGGGCACGCATGCAGATGATCGTGGTGATGAAGTTGACCGCACCGAGGATCGTGCCGATACCGGCCATCCACAGACCCATGATCCACAGGTCACCGCCGATGCCCGGCGACCGGACCGCGTCCGAGAGCGGGGCGTAGGCGAACCAGCCGAAGCCGGCCGCACCCGAGGGGGTGAGGAAGCCGGAGGCCGCGATGATGCCGCCGAACAGGAACAGCCAGTAGCTGAACATGTTCAGACGCGGGAACGCGACGTCGGGCGAACCGATCTGGATCGGCATGATCACGTTGCCGAAGCCGAAGAACAGCGGCGTCGCGAACAGCAGCAGCATGATCGTGCCGTGCATGGTGAAGAGCTGGTTGTACAGCTCGTCGTTGACGACCTGCTGGCCCGGGAAGGCCAGCTCGGAACGGATCAGCATGGCCATCAGGCCGCCCAGCAGGAACCAGACGAACGACGTGACCAGGTACATCTTGCCGATCAGCTTGTGATCGGTGGTGGTCAGCAGGCGAACCACCTGCGTCCCGAGGGGCTTCTTGCCCCCTTCGGTCAGCGGAGCAGCAGCGGCGCTCACTCGTGGCCTCCTTCGGCGTGCTCGTCCTCCAGGCCAGCCTGGCGGTAGACCTCGTCGCCACCGATCAGCGGCTTCTCGGAGGTCTCCAGGGTCTTCAGGTACTGCTCGTACTCGGCCGCGCTGACCACCTCGACGTTGAACAGCATGCGCGAGTGGTAGGTGCCGCAGAGCTCGAAGCACTTGCCCGCGTACACGCCCTCACGGGTGGGGGTCACCTGGAAGGCGTTGATCCGGCCCGGCACGACGTCCATCTTCATGAGGAAGGCGTCGACACCGAACGAGTGGATCACGTCGGGGCTGTACAGGTTGAACTGCACGGTCTTGTCGACCGGGAGCACCAGCGTCGGGATCTGGGACGCGGTGCCGACCGTGTACGCGTACTCGTCGTAGGCGTACTGCTTCTTGATCGGGTCCGGGTCGGAGTTGGGGGTGCCCAGACCGTGGTTGAAGGTCCACGACCACTGCTGGCCGGTCACCTCGACGGTCACGTCGGGGTTGTCCTTCATCTCCAGCATCTTGTTCTGGGCGTGGATGGTGGCGTCGAAGAACACGATCACCATCAGGATCGGGGCGATCGTGTAGAACACCTCGAGCGGCAGGTTGTACCGCGTCTGAACCGGGATCTCGTTGTCGTTGCGACGACGGAAGCGCACCACGACGTAGAAGATCAGGCCCCACACCAGGACGCCGACAACCATCGCGGCGACCCAGGACCACTTCCACAGCTCGAAGGTGTACGGGCCCTGCTCAGTGGCAGGGTCCGGCATCGCCAGTCTCTTGATCTGTGCCTTGTCTTCAGCCGAGCAGGCGGCGAGGAACAGCACAGCGAGTCCCAGCACCGTGGCCGACGTCAGCCGCCTCAACGGCGCGGCAGCACGCTTGGGGAGTTGCAGACCCACGAACGAGCCTCTCTCTTGGGCAGTCACACGTATGGTCGAAGAGTATCCGAACAGCGCGCCGCCCCGGCGCAGGGGTCACCCGATAGGTTCAGGTCGTGACGATTCCCCCCGTGAACCGCGCCTCCGGGACGCGGTCGGGCCCTCCCCTGCTGGACGCCGCATCGTCGGAACCGTTGCTGCCGGTGGCCCGGGAAGCCCTGCTCGCGGCGCTGGACGCCGGATGGGCCGACCCCCGCCGATTGCACTCCGAGGCCCGTCGCGCCCGCCTGCTGCTCGACAACGCCCGTGAGGCGACCGCGGACGCGCTCGCAGTGCACCCCGACGAGGTCACGTTCACCGGCTCCGGCACCGAGGCGGTGCACCGCGGGCTGCTGGGGCTGCTGCGCGGGCGCCGACGGGTCGGGACCCGGGTGATCCGCTCGGCCGTCGAGCACTCCTCGGTGCTGCACGCCCTGGACTGGGCCGAGGTCCCGGTCAGCGAGATCGGGGTCTCCAGCACCGGCCGGGTGGACCTGGAGGCCCTCGCCGGCTCCCTGGCCTCCTCCGCGCAGGAGCCGGTGGCCCTGGTCGCACTGCAGAGCGCCAACCACGAGGTCGGCACCGAGCAGCCGGTCGAGGAGGCCGCCGAGCTGGCCGGCGACGTCCCGCTCTTCGTCGACGCCTGCGCCTCACTGGGTCGGCTGCCGCTCCCGGCAGGCTGGTCCGTGGCCGCCGGGTCGGCCCACAAGTGGGGCGGCCCGGCCGGGACGGGGCTGCTCCTGGTCCGGCGGCGTGCCCGGTGGCGGGCGCCGTTCCCGCTCGACGACCGCTCCGACCCGCGGGCGGTGGGGTTCGAGAACGTCCCCGCCGCGCTGGCCTCGGCCGCCGCACTGCAACAGGTCGTCGCGGAGGCCGACGAGGTCGGGGCACGACAGCGCGAGCTCGTCGACCTGGTGCGCGCCCGGGTGGCGCAGCTCCCCGACACCGAGGTGGTGGGCGAGCCCGAGGCCCGACTCCCCCACCTGGTGACGTTCTCGGCGCTCTACGTGGACGGTGAGGCGCTGGTCAGCGAGCTCGACCGACGCGGTTTCGGGATCGCGAGCGGCTCGGCGTGCACGTCCTCCACGCTCGCACCCAGCCACGTGCTGGCCGCGATGGGGGCCCTGACCCACGGCAACGTCCGGCTCTCGCTGGGGCGTGACACCACCCGGGAGGACGTCGAGGCGTTCCTGGCGGCCGTGCCCGAGGTCGTCACCGCACTCCGCGCGCAGGTGGGGCTGTGAACCTGCCGGAGCGACCCGACCTGGAGCTGGACTGCCGCACCATGCTCTGCCCGATGCCGATCATCGAGCTCGCCCGCCACCACACCGAGGTGGCCGTGGGCGCGACGGTGGCCGTGGTGGCCGGCGACGAGGCCGCGAGGGTCGACGTGCCGGCGTGGTGCCGGATGCGAGGGCACACCTATCTGGGTGAGGACGCCGCCGCGGACGGCGTCCCCCGGTACTGGGTGCGCCGCGACGGCTGACCCCCGCCCCGGTGGGGCCGCCGGGTCAGGGACGGAACGTCTGCAGGTGCGGCGCGATGTCCGCCACGACCTCCGGGCCGTACGCCGCGGCGCAGCGGGCCAGGAAGTGCTCGCGACCCAGGTTGTACTCCTGGGTGCCGACCTGCTCCACCACGTAGGCGGCGAGCAGGCAGCCGAGCTGGGCGGCCCGCTCGAGGTCCAGCTCCCAGCTGAGCGCGGCCAGGAAGCCGGCACGGAAGGCGTCGCCCACGCCGGTCGGCTCGACCGCGGTGACACCGGGGACGGCGCCGACCACGATCGGCTCGGCGCCCTTCTGCTCGATCCGCACGCCCTGGGCGCCCAGGGTGATCACCCAGATGTCGACCCGGTCCAGCACCTCGGCGTGGCTCCAGCCGGTCTTGGAGGTGATCAGGCTGGCCTCGTACTCGTTGCTGATCAGGATGTGGGCGCCGTCGATCAGGGGCCGGATCATCTCGCCGTCGCCGAAGGCCAGCTGCTGGGAGGGGTCGGCCACGAACCGGTACCCCCGCTGCCGGCACTCCACGGTGTGGCGCAGCATGCCCTCGGGGTCGTCGGGGCCGATCAGCACGTAGCTGGGCTCGCCGACGCGGTCGGCGATCGGCTTCAGCTCGATCTCGCGGGCCTCGCTCATCGCACCGGCGTAGAAGGAGGCGATCTGGGCGTGCGAGGAGTCGTTGGTGCACACGAAACGGGCGGTGTGCCGGGTCTCGGAGACGTGCACCGAGTCGCAGTCGACACCGTGCCGCTCCAGCCAGGAGCGGTAGTCGCCGAAGTCCTCGCCCACCGCGCCCACCAGCACCGGACGCAGACCCAGGTTGCCCAGGCCGAAGGAGATGTTGGCGGCGCACCCGCCGCGGCGGACCTCCAGGTCGTCCACCAGGAACGACACCGAGATCTGGTGGAGTTGCTCCACCACCAGGGAGTCGGAGAACTTGCCCGGGAAGGTCATCAGGTGGTCGGTCGCGATGGATCCGGCAATGAGCAGCACGTCACAGAACACTACCTGTCAGTACCGCTGGGAGTACCCCGAGGTAACCAATAGCGTCGTCGCCATGAGCGCATCCGACCGGTCCTCCCAGCTCCCCTACGCCGACCTGTCCTCGGTCGCGGAGATGTCGCGCGACTGCCACGAGGCCCGTCGCCGACTGGCCCTGGACGAAGCGGCACGTGCCGCGGTCCGCCCGGCCCCGTCGATCACCTACGACGCGTTCCCGCGTGAGGTCGTCAAGCAGCCGATCGCCGTGAGCGACGCCGCTGCCCGCCTGGCCGGGGCGCTGCACCTGCACCTGAACTGAGCTTCGTCTCCTCGGCGGTCCGGCACCGACGAGGGCCGACGGCCGGGACCTCCCTCCCGGCACGAACGATCCCCCCGCACCTTCGGGTGCGGGGGGATCGTGACGTCCGGGCTCGGGTCCGCGTTGTCGGCGGCCCGGGCCTGCCCACCTGCCGGCCGCCCAGCAGGCGGCCGGACCGGTGGGGTGGGGCTCAGTGGAACGAGTCGCCGCAGGCGCAGGAGCCGGTCGCGTTGGGGTTGTCGATGGTGAAGCCCTGCTTCTCGATGGTGTCGACGAAGTCGATCATCGCGCCGTTCAGGTAGGGCACGCTCATCCGGTCGACGACCACGGCCACCCCGTCGAAGTCGGTGACGACGTCCCCGTCCAGGGTCCGCTCGTCGAAGAAGAGCTGGTAGCGCAGACCCGAGCAACCACCCGGCTGCACGGAGATGCGCAGCGCCAGGTCGTCCCGGCCCTCCTGCTCCAGCAGGCTCTTGACCTTCGCCGAGGCGACGGAGGAGATGTTGATCTGGTCGGTACGGCGCTCGTCGGTGGTCTCGACCTGCTCGGTCATCTCTGCTCCTCGGTTCGTGGGGGTACTGCGGGTGCTACCTGGTTCCAATGGTGCCACGGCGACGGGTATTCCCCGGAACGCCGACCATCAGCAGCCCACCTCGACACCGGTGCAGTCCGCCGCGAACGTCTCGTGGCCGACCAGCCACACCTCCGGGGGAGATCGTCCGGCTCCGCCTCAGCGCGACCAGGTCCGGGCGACCCGCTCGGCCAGCTCGGCCAGCACCGCGGCCGGCTCGGTCATCGCCCGCTCCTCCCCCACCAGGTCGACCATCGAGTAGCCCGACTCGATGCCCAGGGCCCGCATCTCCCGGGCGCCGACGAGCACCTGACCGGCCAGGGCCACGCACGGTCGCAGCGCGCCGGCGGCCACCTCGGCGACGCCGTAGGGCACCTTGCCGGCGCGGGAGGAGAAGTCGAAGGCCCCTTCACCGGTGAGCACCAGATCGGCCCGCCCGGCGCGGTCCGCCAGACCGACGGCGTCGGCGACCATGCCGATGCCCGGTTCGCGGGTCGCGCCCAGGAGCAGCAGGGCGTGCCCGAGCCCGCCGGCAGCGCCGGCGCCCTTGGCCAGGGCGGTGCGCCGGTCGGTGGCGGCGCCCCACTCCTCCAGCAGGCCGTCGACCGCCGGCAGCCGCTCCTCGGTGATCCCCTTCTGGGGTCCGTAGGTGCGGACCGCTCCGAAGAGTCCTGCCAACGGGTTGTCCACGTCGGTGGCGGCGACCAGCTCGACCCCGGCCACGGCCTCCCGCGCCGCACTCAGGTCCACCTGCTCGATGCCCACTAGGCCGGCCACGCCGGCGTTCAGGGGTCGGTCCGCGGTGGCGCCCAGAACGGCCAGCAACCCGGCGCCACCGTCGCTGGTGCCCGACCCGCCGAGCCCGACCACCACGCGACGCGCTCCGGCGGACACCGCAGCGGCCAGCAGCTCACCCACCCCGGTGGTGCTGGACTGCTCGGCCCGCTCCGGGTCAGCCAGGTGCAGCCCGCAGGCCTGCGCGGACTCCACGTAGACGGTCTCCCCGACCCGCAGCAGCGCAGCGGGGACCCGGTCCCCCAGGGGCCCGGTCACGGTCTCGGAGAGCAGGTCCCCACCCAGCGAGGCGTGCAATACCTCGACGAACCCGGGGCCGCCGTCCGACATCGGGGCCAGGTCGAGCACGTCGCCCGGAGCACGCCGGGCCCAGCCCTCGGCGATCGCGGCCGCGGCCTGGGGCGCCGAGAGGGTGCCGGCGAACTTGTCCGGGGCGATGAGGACGCGCATGGCCCCATCCTGACCCATCGCCCACCGGGCAGTGGCGCGGGTTCGGCAGGCCCGGACGCACCGTCTCGGTGGACGCGGGCGTCGCCGGCGGTGCCTGTGGAGCTGACAGGGCACGCACAAGCGCCCGGTCGGTCCGCGGAAGTGCCCGGTCGGTTCCCGGAAGTGCCCGCTCGGTTCGCGGAAGTGCCCGGTCGGTTCTCACAAGGGGGCGGTCGGTGCGCACAAGTCCCCGGTCGGCGTCGGGGGCGGTGGTAGAAACGCGGGCATGGCCGAGGTGACGATCCGACCCGCCCGCTCCGACGACCTGGCGGAGATGGCGGCGATCACCGCCGAGGCCTACCACCGGGTCGACGTGGCGACCTACCAGCGCAGCTGGCCCGACCCGGTGCCGCGGCCCCCGGCCCGCAACGGGGCGTGGATGCGGCGCACCGCCTTCGCCCTGACGCACGACCCCGGTGGCTGCTGGGTGGCCGACCTGGACGGGCGGGTCGTGGGGCTGGCCGTCTCCCGGGTGCGCGAGGGTCTGTGGATCCTCTCCTCGTTCGCGGTCACCCCCGACCTGCAGGGATGCGGGGTGGGACGGGCCCTGCTCGAGGCCGCCGCCGGTCACGGCCGCGGGTGTCTGCGCGGCATGTTCGCCTCCTCCGCCGACCCCGCCGCGGTGCGCCGGTACCGCGCGGCCGGGTTCGAGCTGCACCCGCAGATGTTCCTGCGCGGGGTCGTCGACCGGGACGCGCTGCCCGCCCCGGACCGGGTGCTGCGCGCCGAGGGCCTGCCCCGCGACCTGCTCGACTCGACCGACCGGGCCACCCGCGGCTCCGCGCACGGCGTCGACCACGAGGTGCTGGCCGAACAGTTCTGGTTGCTGGTGCGCGACGACGTCTCCGGCTCCGGGTACGCCTGGTACGACGACTCCGGCCCGGTGCTGCTGGCCGCGACCAGCACCCGGGCGGCCACGGCGCTGCTCTGGGCGGCCCTGGCCTCCTGCCCGCCCGGCGAGCAGGTCGAGGTCCACCACGTCACCGCGGCCAACCAGTGGGCGCTCGACGTGGCCGTCGCGGCCCGGCTCTCGGTGCACACCTCGGGCTACCTGTGCGTGCGCGGGATGAAGCCACCCCGGCACTACGTGCATCACGGCTCGCTGCTCTGACCTGTCGCGTCAGACCGGCTCACACAAGTGCCCGGTCGGCGCCACACAAGTGCCCGGTCGGCGCCACGCAAGTGCCCGGTCAGCGCCACACAAGTGCCCGGTCGGCGCGGGAGGGCGGACGGAGGGACAGGTCGGCCGAGGGGCGACCTAGGATGGCGTCATGACCACCATCGACCTGCCGCTGCTCCCGCTGGGCAAGGGCAAGGACTTCTCGGCCGAGCGTGGAGTCGAGTGTCCCGGCGACCTGCCCGCCGCCTCCGACCCTGCTCTGGTGGAGCGGGCCCGGGCCGCGAAGGAGGCGCTCGGCGAGCGTCTCTTCGTGCTGGGCCACCACTACCAGCGCGACGAGGTCATCCAGTTCGCCGACGTCACCGGCGACTCGTTCAAGCTGGCCCGCGACGCCGCGGCCCGGCCGGACGCGGAGTTCATCGTCTTCTGCGGCGTGCACTTCATGGCCGAGTCGGCCGACATCCTCACTGGCGACGACCAGGCCGTGGTGCTGCCCGACCTCGCCGCCGGCTGCTCGATGGCCGACATGGCCCGGCTGGCGCAGGTCGAGGACGCCTGGGACGCGCTGACCGATGCCGGCGTCGTCGACCAGGTCGTGCCGGTCACCTACATGAACTCCAGCGCCGACATCAAGGCGTTCTGCGGGCGCCACGACGGCCTGGTGTGCACCTCCTCCAACGCCCAGGTGGCGCTCGAGTGGGCCTTCGAGCAGAAGGACGACGCCAAGATCCTGTTCCTGCCCGACCAGCACTTGGGGCGCAACACCGCCGTCCTGCAGCTCGGAATCCCGCTCGAGCAGTGCGTGGTGTGGAACCCGCTGAAGCCCAACGGTGGCCTGACCGCCGAGGAGCTGCGCGACGCGAAGATGATCCTGTGGAAGGGTCACTGCTCGGTGCACGGCCGGTTCAGCGCCGACGTCGTCGACGAGCTGCGGGCCAAGCACGAGGGCATCCAGATCCTGGTGCACCCCGAGTGCACCCACGAGGTGGTCACCCGGGCCGACCTGGTCGGCTCCACCGAGTTCATCATCAAGACCATCGAGGCCGCCGAGCCGGGCAGCACCTGGGCGATCGGCACGGAGCTGAACCTGGTCAAGCGTCTGGCCGACGCGCACCCGGACAAGAACATCGTCTTCCTGGACCGCAACGTCTGCTACTGCTCGACGATGAACCGGATCGACCTGCCGCACCTGGTCTGGGCACTGGAGCAGCTGGTGGCCGGCAACGTGGTCAACCGGATCACGGTCGACGACGAGACCGAGCGTGAGGCCAAGCTGGCGCTGCAGCGGATGCTGGACCTCCCCGCGAAGGTCGCTGTCAAGGACTGATTCCCCTGCGACGACACGAGCCCCGGCCCTGGTGGGCCGGGGCTCGTGTCGTCCTGGCGCGGCTCGCGGGCGTCGGGCCGGCTCAGAGACCGGGGGCACCCCAGATCGCCAGCCAGCGCTGCAGGTCCGGCTCGACGGGCAGCTCGCCGGAGACGGCGTCGCGGACCTGGATCTCCAGCAGGTTGTCGCGGCGGTCGGTCCCGGCCTGCGGGGAGAACGGGTAGAAGGTGCCCTGCTTGTAGAGGTAGACCAGCCCCACCCGACGCCCACCGGCGTCGGCGAAGACCACCACCGAGCACAGCAGCGCCGGACCGAACCCTTCGGCCTCCAGGGTGGTGTTCACCGCGTGCAGGTCGGTGACGAGACCGGCGACGTCAGCCTGCGGCCCGCCGGTACGCTGCACCTGCAGCCAGCTGAATCCGTAGCTGTCGGTGCTGGTGGTGACCTGCGGGGCGTCGACCCCACCGGAGATGAGCTCGGTCATGTCCCGCTGGGCACCGGCCATGCCCGCCCCGGCGGTGCCCCGGTAGCAGACCGCGGCCGAACCGGTCGGCTCGAACCCCAGGGCGGTCTGCAGGGTGATCGCCGCGGCCGGCACGCCGAACAGTGCGTCGAGGTTGGCCTGCTTGGGCTGGCTGCGACCCATGATCGCGTCGAAGAACCCCACGTGTGTCCCGCTCCTCAGGTGGTCGGTCGGCCGAGCTCGGCCTGGATCCGGGCCAACTGTTCCAGACGCTGCTCCAGCGGCGGGTGGGTGGCGGTCAGCGTGCCCCAGGACAGACCCTTGAGCGCGGGGGCGATGAAGAAGGCGTTCATCGACTTCGAGGCCCGCAGGTCCTCGTTGGGGATGGCGTTCATCTGCCCGGAGATCTTCTGCAGCGCCGAGGCCAGCCCGGCCGGGTTCATGGTGAGGTGGGCACCGGCCCGGTCGGCGGCGAGCTCGCGGTAGCGGGAGAGCAGCTTGAGCAGCAGGAAGCTGATCGCGTAGGTGACCAGGCTGACCGCCATCACCACCAGCCACACCGGCAGCGCGGAGTTGTTGTTGTTGGAGTTGCGGTTGTTGCCGCCGAAGATCATCCCGTAGCGGGACCCTTGGGCGAGCATCCCGGCGATGATGCCGGCCGAGGACGCCACGGTCATCACCAGCACGTCCCGGTGCGCGACGTGGCTCAGCTCGTGGGCCAGCACACCCTCCAGCTCCTGCGCGTCGAGGGTCTGCAGCAGTCCGGTGGTCACCACGACCACGGAGCGGCTCGGCGAGCGTCCGGTGGCGAACGCGTTCGGCATCGGGGTGTCGGCGATGCCGACGCGGGGCTTGGCCATGTCGGCCATCACGCACAGCCGTTCAACCATCGCGTGCAGCTCGGGCGCCTGCTCCGGCGTGACCTCACGGGCGCGCATCGCCTTCATCGCGACGGTGTCGGAGGTGTACCACTGGAACCAGACGACGCCCAGGCCGCCGAGCCCGATGAGCACCGCGAGGCCGGAGTTCTGGGACCCGAAGACCAGCATCAGGGTCACGATCAGCACGACGAAGAGCCCGCCGAGCAGGAACATGACCAAGGTCATCCGGGCGGTGAGCCCCTTGTCGGGGAGGAATCGGCTGCGTGCCATGGCCCCATCATCGCGCCCCGCGCCAAACGGCGCTCCCCCGCCCTGCCCTCACCCTGTGCGTTCCGCGGCCGATCCGCCCCGGACGACGCGACACCCCCGGCGCCGCGAAGGCACCGGGGGTGTCGTGAGCAGGTGGCGGAGTGTCCGCCGAGCCGGTCAGCCGGGGATGAGCCCCTGGTCGGTCAGCATCTCGCGGACCTCCTCCATGGTGGCGTCCGCCGGCGGGAGAATCAGGTCGGAGGTGTCGAAGGACTCCACCTCGTGCGGGCTGGCGACTTCGCGGACGGCGGAGAGCAGTTCGTTCAGCGCGGCACGGAAGGTGTCCTCGTCGCCGGACTCCACGGCCCGCTCCACGGCACCGTCGAGCGCGTTGAGCCGGTCCAGGTGCTCGTCGGCCACGTCGAACTGGCCCTCGGTGAGAATGCGGATGATCATGCCGGGCCCCCCTCGTTGGTCTCGCGCGCGATCTGGGCGTCCAGCGGGTCACCGTTGCCCGCATTGCCCTGGTTTCCCTCGATGGCCTGCGGCGCCGACGGGGCGCTCAGCCCCTTGAGCCGGGCCAGCTCGGCGTCCACGTCGGAGGCCGAGCTCAGCGCGTCCAGCTCGCGGGCGATGTCGTCGCCGCGGTTGAGCGAGGTGGCGTCGTCCAGGGCGCCGGAGGCGAGCAGCTCGTCGATGGCGCCCGCACGGGCCTGCATGGCCGCGGTCTTGTCCTCGGCCCGCTGGATGGCCATGCCGACGTCGCCCATCTCCTCGCCGATGCCGCTGACGGCCTCGCCGATCTTGGTCTGCGCCTCGGCCGCGGTGTAGGTGGCCTTGATGGTCTCCTTGCGGGTCCGGAACGCCTCGACCTTCGCCTGCAGGCGCTGCTGGGCCAGGATCAGCTTCTCCTCCTCGGCCTGCAGGTTCTGGTGCTGGGCCTGGAGGTCGCTGATCTGGGTGGTGAGGCCCGACTTGCGGGTCAGGGCCTCCCGGGCCAGGTCCTCGCGGTTGGCGTTGATCGCCTGCTCGGCCTGCCCCTGCAGCTTGGTGGCCTGCTGCTGGAGCTGGTTGAGCTGCAGCTCCACGCGCTTGCGGCTGGTGGCGACGTCGGCCACGCCCCGGCGCACCTTCGAGAGCATCTCGAGCTGGCGCTGGTAGCTGTAGTCGAGCGTCTCGCGGGGGTCCTCGGCCTTGTCCAGGGCCTTGTTGGCCTTGGACTTGAAGATCAGGCTGATGCGCTTCATGAGACTCATCGGGGTGCTGCCCCTCCTGTGCTGGCCAGCTTCCGCGGCCGATCGACGTGTGACGGTGGCCCCCACCCTAGAACGATCTGCAAGCGGGCGGGCACCGCAGGCTACGGTGCGCCTCGGTAGGCTGGAACCCAGCACGGGGCGCGCGCTCCGTTCCCGCCCGTCCCGTCCAGCCTGTGAGGCCCCGCGTGTTCCGTCGTTCCCAGACCGAGTCCACCACGACCCCGTCGACCGCACCGGTCAAGGAGGGTGGCAAGGGACGGCCCACTCCCACGCGCAAGGAGGCCCAGGCCGCGGCCAAGGCCCGCGCCAAGCAGCCGCGGACCCGCAAGGAGCTCGCCGAGGCCAAGCGCAAGCAGCGGGTGGCGGCCAACGACAAGGTCCGCGAAGCGATGAAGACCGGCGACGACCGGTACCTGCCGGCGCGCGACCGCGGGCCGGTGCGCCGGTTCGTGCGGGACTTCGTGGACGCCCGGTTCTCGTTCTCCGAGATCCTGATCCCGCTGATGATCCCGGTGCTGCTGCTGAACTTCACCAACGACACCTACCTGATGAGCATCGGCAGCCTGGTGATGATGGGCGCCATCGCGTTCTTCATCGTCGACTCGGTGCTGCTGCACTTCCGGCTGCGTTCCGCGCTGAAGCGTCAGTTCCCCGATTCCTCGCCGAAGGGCCAGACCCTGTACGCGGTGATGCGGGCGATGCAGGTGCGGTTCCTGCGCCTGCCGAAGCCGCAGAAGAAGATCGGCCAGCCGTTGGACGAGCGCTACCGCTGAGCCCACCCCTCCGGGCCCCCGCCCGGAGCAGCAGCGCCTGATTCACCCGTCGTAGTCGACGAGCACGTCCGGGCTGGTCGGCACCGCCTGGCAGGTCAGCAGGTACCCGGCGTCCAGCTCGTCGGCCTCCAGCGCCCAGGTGGCGCCCCGGTCGACCTCACCGGTGACCAGCCGGGCCCGGCACGTCCCGCAGACCCCGCCCCGGCACGCGAACGGCAGGTCCGGGCGCACCACCGACGCCGCGTCGAGGATGCTCTGACCGGTCCCCAACGGGGCGGTGCTGGTGCGTCCGTCGCAGCGCACCCGGACCGTGGCACCCGCCTCGACCGGCGCCACGCGTCGCGGCCGTACCGGACCGTCGTCGGCGTGGAACAGCTCGGAGTGGAAACGCCCCCCGCGCGAGTCCACCCACTGCGCCAGCGCGGTCACCAGCTGCTGCGGCCCGCACACCCACCAGTCGTCGACCGCCGGGGCGCCGGTGCCGTCCAGCAGGGCACCGATCCGGTCGACGTCGAGTCGACCGTGCAGCAGCGGTGTGCCCAGGTCCTCGCCGGACAGCACGTGCACCAGGTGCAGCCGGTCGGGCCAGCGGTCCTTGAGCGCCGCGACCTCGTCGAGCAGCATCACCTCTGCGGCGGTGCGGTTGCCCAGCAGCCAGGTGACCCGGGAGCCCGGTTCTCCGGCCAGCAGCGCGTGCACGATCGGCAGCACCGGCGTGATCCCCGAGCCGACCGAGACCGCGACGTGGTGACGGGTCAGCGTGGGGTCGGGGTCGGCGGTGAACCGGCCCGTGGGGGTCAGCACCTCCAGCTCGTCCCCGACCACCAGGTTCGCCACCCCGACGTCGGAGAAGGCGCCACCGGGGATCCGGCGCACCCCCACCCGCAGCGGGTTGCCGGGCACGGCACAGATCGAGAAGGAGCGTCGGGTCCCGTCCGCGCCGGTGATGCTGACGTGCTGCCCGGGCTGCCAGCTGTAGTCGTCGGCCAGGTGCGCAGGCACGTCGAAGGTGATCGTGACCGCGCCGGCGGTGACCCGGTCCACACGGGCCACCCGGAGCCGGTGCGCCACCGCGTGCCGCCGGCCGGGCGCGGCGAGGGTCGTGGTCATCAGTACGGCCGGACCAGGCTGAACGGCTCCCGGCAGGCACCGCAGACCCACAGACCGGTGCAGGCGGTCGACCCGAAGCGGCTGGACTCGCGGGTGCGGTGCGACCCGCAGCGCGGGCACGCCGGGGACAGGGTCAGGTCCACCGGGCCGTCGGCGACCCGCTGGTGCGGCGGCGCGATCCCGGCCGCCAGCAACCGCCGGCGGCCGCGCGGGGTGATCCAGTCGGTCGTCCAGGCCGGCGCCAGCACCGTCTCGACGCACACCCGCAGGTAGCCGGCCACGGTCAGGGCCGTCTCCAGGTCCTCCCGGATCGTCTCGGTGGCGGGGCAGGCGGTGTAGGTGGGGGTGATCCGCACGTGCACCCGTGCCTGGTCGTCCTCGGTGACGCTGCGCAGCACACCCAGGTCGCCCAGGGTGACGACGGGCAGCTCCGGGTCGGGCACCTCGGCGGCGATCGCCCAGGCCCGGGTGCCCTCGCCGATCAGCGGGGCCCCCGGGTGCAGCGTGCTGGACAGGTTGTGTGCCACGTCGTCCTCCTCACCAGGTGGCGCCGGGGTGGGCCCGCGCCACCTCCTGCATCTCGGCCAGCAGCGGTGCCAGCGCCGCGGTGTGCTCGCCCCGGCGACCGCGGGGTCGCGCCGGTCCCCCGACCGGGTCCGTCGGTTCCGCCAGTCCGGCGCCGTGCATCACCGCACGGAGCCGGTTCAGGACGGGTTCGCGCAGGTCCGCCACATCGACCGCGGCTCCCGAGGCGATCGCCTCCGGGTCGGTCCCGGAGCCGTCGGTCAGCTCGGCCGCCCACGCCCACTCGGCGTCCAGGGCGGTCTGGGTGCGCCGGTGCGACTCCTCGGTGCCGTCGCCGAGGCGGTCGACCCACCCGGCGGCGTGGTCGACGTGGTAGCCGACCTCCTTGACGCAGCGCGCCGCGAGGGCGGCCACGTCGGAGTCGGTGCTGCCGCACAGCGCCGACCAGTGCGCGTGCTGGTGGGTGGTGAGCAGCAGCAGCCGCACCATGGTGACGGCGAAGTCGCCCCGCTCCCGCTCCACCAGGCAGGTGTTGCGGAACTCGTCGGGTCCCCGCCAGTACGCCAGGTCGTCCTCGGTACGACCGGCCCCCTCGCGGGCGGCGAGCAGCTGGAACAGCGTGCGGGCGGCACCCAGCTGGTCCAGAGCGATGTTGGCCAGCGCGACGTCCTCCTCCAGTGTGGGGGCGCGGGTGATCCACTCCCCCAGGCGTTGGGCGGTGAGCAGGGCGTCGTCGGCGGGGCCGAGCAGGTGCAGCGGCAGGGTCGTGACGGTGCTGGTGGCGCTCACAGGTGCTCGACCCCCTCCGGCACCCGGTAGTGGTCGGGGTGGCGGTAGAGCTTGTCGGCGGCCGGGTCGAAGAACTCCCCGGCCCGGTCGGGGTCGCTGGCGGTCAGCGCCGAGGAGGGCACCACCCACAGCGAGACGCCCTCCTGGCGTCGGGTGTACAGGTCGCGGGCGTGGCGCAGGGCCAGCTCGGCATCGCTGGCGTGCACCGAACCGACGTGCACGTGCGCCAGGCCGCGCCGGGCCCGGACGAAGACCTCCCACAGCGGCTCGGTGCTCACGAGGACACCTCCCGACGCGTGCGGACCTTCTCGGCGTGCGCGGCGGCCGCGTCCCGGACCCAGGCGCCGTCCGCGTGGGCGCCGGCCCGTCGCTCGATCCGCTCGGCGTTGCAGGGACCGTCACCGGACACGACCCGGGTCAGTTCGGAGAAGTCGATCGGCCCGTGGTCGTGGTGGCCCCGCTCGGGGTTCCAGCGCAGCTCCGGGTCGGGCAGGGTCAGCCCCAGCGCCTCGGCCTGGGGGACGGCGATGTCGATGAACCGCTGGCGCAGCTCGTCGTTGCCGAACCGCTTGATGCCCCAGGCCATCGACTTCGCGCTGTGCGTGGAGTCGGAGTCCGGCGGCCCGAACATCATCAGCGCCGGCCACCAGTAGCGGTCGACCGCGTCCTGGGCCATCGCACGCTGCTCGTCGGTTCCCCGGGCGAGGGTGTGCAGGATCTCGAAGCCCTGGCGCTGGTGGAAGGACTCCTCCTTGCAGATCCGCACCATCGCGCGGGCATACGGCCCGAACGAGCAGCGGCACAGCGGCACCTGGTTGACGATCGCGGCCCCGTCGACCAGCCAGCCGATCGCACCCACGTCGGCCCAGGTCAGCGACGGGTAGTTGAAGATCGAGGAGTACTTCTGCCGCCCGGTGTGCAGGGCGTCGAGCAGTTCGTCGCGGTCCACCCCGAGGGTCTCGGCGGCCGCGTACAGGTAGAGCCCGTGCCCGGCCTCGTCCTGCACCTTGGCCAGCAGGATCGCCTTGCGCCGCAGGCTGGGAGCCCGGGAGATCCACGCCCCCTCGGGCTGCATCCCGATGATCTCGGAGTGGGCGTGCTGGGCGATCTGGCGTACCAGCGCCGCCGCGTACCCCTCGGGCAGGGTGTCCCCCGGCTCGGCGGTCCCGCCGTCGGCGAGGTGTTCGAGTGTGATCGTCGACACACCTGCACAGTACCCCGCGATGTAACAGTTCCCGGCATCCACGACCGCCACCTGTCACAACCCGCCCGGGTGGACCGGCCCGCCCGGTGCCGGTGCCGCGTGGTTGGATGGCGCCATGAGTGCGGACGTCTCGGTGCGGGTGGCCTGGTCGGAGGACGCGGCGGCGATCGCCAGCCTCCAGGTCGACGCCTGGCGTGAACGCTTCCCCGCCGACCTGCCGCTCCCCTCGCCCGAGGAGGTCGCCGCCGTCTGGTCGGCCACCCTGACGCGTCCCACCGACGCCCGGAACCGGGTGCTGGTGGCCCTCGAACGGAACCGGGTCACCGGGTTCGCCCTGTGCGGCCCGGCCGGCGACCCCGACTGCGACCCGATCGCGGACGGCGAGGTCTCGGAGTTCACCGTCGCAGCGGCCGACCGCGGCGCGGGGCACGGTTCCCGGTTGCTGCAGGCGGTGGTCGACACGCTCGTGGCGGACCGCTTCACCCGGGCGGTGACCTGGTGCACCAGCACCGACGACGCGTTGCGCGGGTTCCTCACCGCCGCGGGGTGGGCCACCGACGGGGCGCACCGGTCCCTGGCCAGCGAGGACGGGGCCGACGGGGCGGACGGGGCGGACCACGACGGTGCGGAGCATCTCAAGCAGGTACGCCTGCACACCGCCATCGCCTGACCCACCCGCTCCGCACGAACCGCGAGTCCCCATGACCGAGCGCACCACACCGCCCGACCCGGGCGCACCGACACCGTCCCGCCGCCGCGAGGTGGTCCGCGACAGCCTCGCCGTCGGCATCGCCACCGGCGTCTACGGCATCTCCTTCGGGGCCGTGGCGGTCGCGGCCGGCCTCTCGGTCGCCCAGACCTGCGCCATGTCGCTGCTGATCTTCACCGGCGCCTCACAGTTCGCCATGGTCGGGGTGATCGCCTCGGGTGGCGCCCCGCTGTCGGGTGCGCTCACCGCGCTGCTGCTGGGCACCCGCAACACCCTGTACGGGCTGCGGCTGGCCCGGTTGCTGGACTGGCGCGGCCGCCGACGCCTCGCCGCCGCCCACGTGCTGATCGACGAGTCCACCGCGATGGCGGTGACCCGGGAGTCGACGCCGGTGGCCCGGATCGGGTTCACCGTCACCGGGGTGAGCATCTTCATCGGCTGGAACCTGTTCACCCTGCTGGGCGCGGTGGCCGGGGAGCAGTTGGGCGACCCCCGCACCTACGGCCTCGACGCCGCTGTCGGCGCGGCCTTCCTGGCGCTGCTCTGGCCGCGGCTGGACACCCGCCGCCACCAGCTGGTCGCCGTGCTCGCCGCCGCGGTCGCCCTGGGGCTGGTGCCCGTCACCGCCGCCGGGGTCCCGGTGCTGGCCGCCGGTGCCGTGGCGCTGCTGGTCGGGGTGCTCGGGCCCGCCCCCTCCCCCGCCGAGCACCTGGCTGACGAGCCCGACCTGGTCCCCGGACCCGCGGACCCGTCCGCGTCGGAGCCGGGTGGTACCCGGGACCGCGACGACGACCCGGAGGTGGGGCGATGAGCGCGCTGTGGATCGCAGTGCTGGTGGCCGGTCTGGGGTGCTACCTGCTCAAGCTCGCCGGGCTCTCGGTCCCGCCGCACGTCCTGGACCACCCGCTGATCTCCAGGATCGCCGACCTCATCCCGATCGCCCTGCTGGCGGCGCTGGTGGCCACCCAGGTGCTGGCCGAGGGTGGTCGGCTGGTGCTCGACGCCCGGGTGGCGGCGCTGGCCTTCGCCGTCGTCGCCCTGGTGCTGCGCCAGGGGTTCCTGGTGGTCGTCTTCGGGTCGGCCCTGGTCGCGGCGCTGGTCCGCCTGCTCTGAGACCCGACAGCCGTGGCGATCCGCCCGGCCCGGACGCGACGGTGGCGCGGTGGGGCCCCGAGTCCCCCCCCGCCACCGCACCCCTCAGGCGACCGCAGCAGACCGT
>JAEWXC010000043.1 GCA_023396115.1 Actinomycetes bacterium
GGCCAGCGCGTTGCGGTCCGCCGCGGCGGCGCTGCCGGGGGAGGCCGCGGACCGGGTCGCCCCGGTGCTGTCCCGGCTGGCGTGGGGTGGTGACCCGGCCGCCGCCTGGGAGGCGCTGGCCGACGACGACGCGCTCGCACCGCTGGGCCGGGCCGCGGTCCGGGCGACCGCCAGCGGTGCGCCGTTGACCACCGCCCTGGAACGTCTGGCCGAGGACCTGGCCGAGCAGAACCGGGCCCGCAGCGAGGAGTTGGCCCGCTCGGTCGGGGTGCGTGCTGCGGTGCCGCTCGGTGTGCTGCTGCTGCCGGCGTTCCTGGTGCTCGGCGTGGTGCCGCTGGTGGTGACCCTGTTCGCCCGGGTCACCGGGTGAGGCGGTTCAGACCTTCTCCCAGCCCCGCGCCGGCCTGCGGCTCCCGCCCGAGGGGGCGTTGTCGCGGCTGCGGTAGACGATGTAGGGCCGGGTCACGTAACCGACCGGCGCCGAGAACACGTGCACCAGCCGGGTGAACGGCCACAGCGCGAACAGCCCGAACGCCACCAAGGCGTGCAGCTGGAACCCGAGCGGGGCGTCGGCCATCAGGGCGGCGTCGGGCTGAAAGGCCAGGAACGACCGGTACCAGACCGAGACACCCTCCCGGTAGTTGTACTCCTCCAGGCCCGCGGCCCCCAGGATCGTGTTCCACATCCCGAGGACGATTGCCAGGCCGAGGAAGACGTACATCACCTTGTCCATCGGCGTGGTGGCCGAGAAGACCGGCCCGACGGTGCGGCGGCGGTAGATCAGGATCGCCAGTCCGACGGTGGCCATCACCCCGGCGAGCAGGCCACCGGCCACCGCCACCACGTGGTAGGCGCGGTGGGAGATGCCGATCGCGTCGGTCCACGACTGCGGCACCAGCAACCCGATGACGTGGCCGCCGACCACGCCGAGCATGCCGAAGTGGAACAGCGGCGACCCCAGCCGCAGCATCCGGTCCTCGTAGAGCTGGGAGGACCGGGTGGTCCAACCGAACTTGTCGTACCGGTAGCGCCACAGGTGGCCGACCACGAAGACGGCCAGACACAGGTACGGGACGATGACCCACAAGAAGGTGCTCATCGGGGTGCTCCTACGGGGATGACGGCCGGGGCGATCAACGGGTCCGTGCCGTACGTCTGCAGCCCGACGTCCTCGCGGGGCGGGCCGTTCTCGACGAGGCGGCGCACGGCGTCCGCCTCGTCCCCGTGCAGCTCGGGAAGGGTCCGGCACACCGCACGCAGCACTCCCGCCCACGGCGACCCCACGGTGCCGTCGTCGCGGCGCCACCCCTCCAGCGCCAGCCGCAGCATCTCCACGCCCGCCCGGTGGTCGTCCAGCAGCCCCCGGGCCACGTCGGCCGAGTGCGTCGCCCCGAACTGGAGCACCGCGCACAGGTGGTCCGGCAGCTCACCGCACTCCTCGTCCCACACGACACCGGCGGAGCGGTAGGCCTGCTTGAACTGCACCAGCGCCACCCCCCGGCGCCGGGTGTCGCCGTAGGCGAAGTAGGTCAGGTAGAGCGCGCACTTGCGGGTCTGGTCGAAGGTGGCGACGTACTCGCTCTGCAGCGCGTCCAGGCTGGTGCGGCGCAGGTGGTCGACGACGCCGGACAGGTCGGGGTCGGCGCCGACCAGCTCCTCGACCGCGTCCAGGGAGTCCACGAGCTCGGCGGTCGGGTAGTCCAGCAGGACCGAGGCCGCGGCCCAGGTCTCGGCGGTCCCGACGGCTCCTCGGGTGCGGGTGCGTCTGCGGGTGAACATCAGGCCGACCCGTCCTCGGAGCCGTCCCGGGGCGGGAACAGTCCCTGCGGGGTGCCCTTGCCGTCCCAGTTCAGCAGGTTGACCCGGGACTCCTTGCCCGGTGGCGCCGCGACCGTGTCGGCGGTCTGCCGGTTCTGCAGCATCCGGAAGTTCTCCACCGCCACTGGCGTGGGGGTGCCGGCCCCCTCGCCCAGCAGCGCCTGGTCGTAGAACGAGCCGGCCTGGTCGAAGTCGACCGCGCAGTCGGTCGCCAGCTCCTCCAGGGCGTGCGCCTGCTCGGCGTGGGCTGCCGGGATGACGTACCGGTCGGCGTACTTGGCGATCGCCAGCAGGCGGAACATCTCGTACATCTCCTCGCCCGACATCCCCACCGCCTCCGGGATCGAGTCGTCGGGGTCGCGGCCCAGGTTGATGTCACGCATGTAGGACCGCATCGCCGCGAGCTTGCGCAGCACCCCGTCGACCGGCTCGGTGTCCCCGGCGGTGAACAGGTTGGCCAGGTACTCGACCGGGATCCGCAGCGCCTCGATCGCGGCGAACAGGTTGCCCCGGTCCTCGGCGTCGTGGCCGGTGTCGCGGACCACGTCCACGACCGGCGAGAGCGGCGGGATGTACCAGACCATCGGCATCGTCCGGTACTCCGGGTGCAGCGGAAGCGCCACCTTGTAGTCGGTGATCAGCCGCAGCACCGGGGACTTCTTGGCCGCCTCGATCCAGTCGGGTGCGATGCCGGCCGCCAGGGCCGCCTGCTCGACCTCGGGGTCGCGGGGGTCGAGGAAGACGTTGCGCTGCGCCTCGTAGAGGTCGTGGTCGTCGGGCACCGACGCCGCTGCCAGCACCGCGTCGGCGTCGTAGAGCATCAGGCCGATGTAGCGCAGCCGCCCCACGCACGTCTCCGAGCACACCGTGGGGATGCCCACCTCCACGCGGGGGTAGCAGAAGGTGCACTTCTCGGCCTTGCCGGTCTTGTGGTTGAAGTAGACCTTCTTGTACGGGCAGCCCGACACGCACATCCGCCACCCGCGGCACCGGTCCTGGTCGACCAGCACGATCCCGTCCTCGGAGCGCTTGTAGATCGCCCCCGAGGGACAGGAGGCGGCGCACGACGGGTTGAGGCAGTGCTCGCAGATGCGTGGCAGGTAGAACATGAAGGTCTGCTCGAACTCGAACTTCACCTTGTCCTCGATGCCGGCCAGCATCGGGTCCTTGACCGCGTGCTCGGTCGAGCCACCCAGGTCGTCGTCCCAGTTGGCCGACCACTCGACGTTCATCTCCTGCCCGGAGATCAGCGACCGGGGCCGCGCCACCGGGAAGGTGTCGGTCTGCGGGGAGTTGAGCAGCGTCTCGTAGTCGTAGGTCCAGGGCTCGTAGTAGTCGGTGATGGAGGGCAGCTTGGGGTTGGAGAAGATGTTCAGCAGCTTCTTCCACCGGCCTCCCGCCCGCAGCTCGAGCTTGCCGTTGGGTTTGCGCACCCAGCCGCCCTGCCAGGTCTCCTGGTCCTCGTAGGTGCGGGGGTAGCCCAACCCGGGCCGGGTCTCGACGTTGTTGAACCACACGTACTCGGTGCCGGCCCGGTTGGTCCACGCCTGCTTGCAGGTGACCGAGCAGGTGTGGCACCCGATGCACTTGTCGAGGTTCATGACCATGGCCATCTGTGCCATCACACGCATGACGGGCTCCTCAGTACTCGACGGGTGTGGTGCGCTTGCGGATCATGGTCACTTCGTCGCGGTTGTTGCCGATCGGGCCGATGTAGTTGAAGAAGTAGGACAGCTGGGCGTACCCGCCGACGAGGTGGCTGGGCTTGAGCAGGATCCGGGTGAGGCTGTTGTGGATCCCGCCGCGCTTGCGGTCACGCTCGGTGAGCGGCACGTCGACCAGGCGGTCCTGGGCGTGGTGCATGTAGACGGTTCCCTCGGGCATCCGGTGGCTGACGACGGCGCGGGCTGCGACGACGCCGTTGCGGTTGACCAGCTCCACCCAGTCGTTGTCCCGGATCCCGACCTTCGCCGCGTCCCGGTCCGACATCCACACCGACTGCCCGCCGCGGGAGAGCGACAGCATGAAGAGGTTGTCCTGGTACTCGGAGTGGATCGACCACTTGTTGTGCGGGGTCAGGTACCGCACCGAGACCCCCAGCTCGGTCTGCTCCCCGATCGGGGTCTCGTCGAAGAGCCGGGTCATGTCCAGCGGCGGTCGGTACACCGGCAGCATCTCGCCCATCCCGAGGAACCAGTCGTGGTCGACGTAGAACTGCTGCCGCCCGGTGAGGGTGTGGAAGGGCTTCTTGCGCTCGATGTTGATGGTGAACGGGCTGTAGCGGCGGCCCCCGGACTCCGAGCCCGACCACTCCGGTGAGGTGATCACCGGCACCGGCGCCACCTGGGTGTCGGCGAAGGTGATCTGCTTGCCCTCGTGCTCGGCCGCCAGGTCGTGCAGCTGGGTGCCGGTGCGCTGCTCGAGGAACTTGAAGCCCTGGGTGGCCAGGTGGCCGTTGGAGACGCCCGCCAGGTGCAGGATCGCGTCGGCCATCTGGACGTCGGTCTCGAGCAGGGGTTGGCCCCGGCCCGGTCCCGAGCGGGCCACGCCGTTGCGCCGGCGCAGGATCTCGACCTCGCGCTCCACGCGGTAGGCCACACCCTTGGTGAGCATCCCCGCCGACTCCAGGAGGGGCCCCAGCGAGGTCATCTTCTGGAAGACCTGGGTGTAGTCCCGCTCGGCCACCGCGATCACCGGCATGGTGCGGCCCGGCACCGGGTCGCACTCCCCGAGCCGCCAGTCCTTGACCTGGCCGTGCACGGTCGCCATCGCCTCGGGGGTGTCGTGCCACAGCGGTTTGGCGACGACGTCCCGGCGGGTCCCCAGGTGGTCGACGGCCAGCTCGGAGAACTTCTGCGCGATCACCTTCCAGGTGTCCCAGTCGCTCTTGGTCTGCCACGGCGGGGCGATCGCGGGGTTGAACGAGTGCACGAACGGGTGCATGTCGGTGGTCGACAGGTCGTGCTTCTCGTACCAGGTCGCCGCCGGCAGCACCACGTCGCTGAGCACGGTGGAGCTGGTCATCCGGAAGTCGATGGTGGTGAGCAGGTCCAGCTTGCCCTCGGGTGCCTCCTCGGCCCAGCGCACCGTCCGGGGACGCTGCTCCGGCTCGGCCTCCCGGGCGGTGGCCGCACTGTCGGTGCCGAGCAGGTGCCGCAGGAAGTACTCGTTGCCCTTGGCCGAGCTGCCCAGCAGGTTCGAGCGCCACAGCGACAGCACGCGCGGGTGGTTCTCCTCCGCCTCGGGGTCCTCGACGGCGAACTTCAGCCGCCCCTCCTTCAGCTCCCGGGCGACGTAGGCGGGGACCTCCATCCCCGCTTCCTGAGCGTCGTCGGCCAACGTCAGCGAGCTGCGGTCGAAGGTCGGGTACGAGGGGGCCCAGCCCAGCCGGGCGGACTTGGCCAGCAGGTCCATCATCGTCTGGTCGGCGAACACGCCCGTCCCGGCGTCGAGGTCGTCGGCGGAGAAGTTGTCGTAGCGGTACTGGGAGGTGTTCACGTACCAGTAGGCGGTCTGGTTCATGTGCCGCGGCGGCCGGTGCCAGTCCAGCGCGAAGGCCATGTGCTGGAAGCCCATGATCGGGCGGACCTTCTCCTGGCCGACGTAGTGCGCCCACCCGCCGCCGTTGCGGCCCTGGGTGCCGGTGATCGTGGTCAGCACCAGGATCGCGCGGTAGATCTGGTCGGAGTGGAACCAGTGGTTGACCCCGGCACCGAGCAGGATCATCCCGCGGCCCTCGGTGTCGATCGCGTTCTGTGCCCATTCCCGCGCCAGCCGGGTGACCTGGGCGGCCGGGACGCCGGTGTGCTGCTCCTGCCAGGCCGGCGTGGCCGGGCTGCGCGGGTCGTCGTAGTCCTCGGGCCACTCGCCCGGCAGCCCGTCCCGGGCGACGCCGTACTGGGCGAGCATCAGGTCCAGGACCGTGGTCACCAGCCGGTCGCCGACCCGCATCACCGGCACCCCGCGGCGCAGGAACGCCACGTTGCCGTCCTCGGTGTCGAAGCGGGGCAGGTCGACCTCCACCGCCCCCTCGCCGCGGCCGTGCACGGTCAGGGCGGGGTCGAGGTCGCCGAGGTCGAGGTTCCACCGGCCCATGCCCTCCTCGCCGAACCGGTCGCCGATCGACCCGTTCGGGATGCACACCTGCCCGCTCGCCTCGTCGAGGACCACCGGCTTCCACATCGCGTTCTCCGAGGTGCCGCCCAGGTCGCCCTCGACCAGGTACTTGCCGGGCCGGTAGGAGCCGTCGGGCTGCTCCTCCAGGGCGATCAGGTGCGGCAGGTCGGTGAACTGCTTGTTGTAGTCGGAGAAGAACGGCACCTGGGAGTCGACGAAGTACTCGCGCAGGATCACGTGTCCCAGGGCCAGGGCCAGGGCGCCGTCGGTGCCCGGGGCCGGGGTGACCCACTCGTCGGCGAACTTCACGTTCTCGGCGTAGTCCGGCGCCACGGCGACGACCTTCTGGCCGCGGTAGCGGGCCTCGGTCATCCAGTGCGCGTCCGGGGTGCGGGTCATCGGGACGTTGGAGCCCCACATGATCAGGTAGCCGGCGTCCCACCAGTCACCCGACTCGGGCACGTCGGTCTGGTCCCCGAACATCTGCGGCGAGGCGTTGGGGAGGTCGGCGTACCAGTCGTAGAACGACAGCATCGGCGCACCGATCAGCTCCAGGAACCGGGCCCCCGAGGTGTAGGAGACCGGCGACATCGCGGGGATCGGGCTGAACCCGGCGATCCGGTCCGGGCCCCAGCGCTTGACGGTGTAGACGTGCGCCGCGGCCACGATCTCGGCCACCTCGTCCCAGCTGGCCCGGACCAGGCCGCCCTTGCCGCGGGCCTTCTTGTACAGCGCGGCCTTCTCCTGGTCCTGCACGATCGAGGCCCATGCCACCACCGGGTCCCCGTACTGCGCCTTGGCCGCGCGGAACAGGTCGAGCAGGACGCCGCGCACGTAGGGGTAGCGCACCCGGGTGGGGCTGTAGGTGTACCAGGAGAACGCGGCGCCGCGGGGGCACCCGCGCGGCTCGTACTCGGGGCGGTCGGCGCCGGCGCTGGGGTAGTCGGTCTGCTGCGCCTCCCAGGTGATGATCCCGTCCTTGACGTAGACCTTCCACGAGCACGACCCGGTGCAGTTGACGCCGTGGGTGGAGCGGACGACCTTGTCGTGCGCCCAGCGGTCCCGGTAGAAGGCGTCCCCCTCCCGGCCGCCCTCCTGGTGCAGGGTGCGCAGGTCCTCGCTGACCTGCGCCTCGGTGAAGAACCGGCGGGAGGAGAGCAGCGCGCCGCTCAGGCCGCTGCTCGCTACGGGCTGGGTGTCGCTCACGTGGTGGTCCTTCCCTGGGTGGTCGAGACGGTGCAGCGGCGGGGTCCGGCCCCCGGGCTGACGGCTGGGGATGGTGGGAGGGTGCGCAGCAGGGAGGTCACGAGGCAGGAGGCGGGCGCGTGGCGCGCGCTCGACGGTGCGGGGTGCAGCCGGGAACGGGGGCCGGTCGGGCGGGGGCGCTTCGCCCCGCGCGGCAGGAGGAGGCGGCCGCTGCTCGCGGCTCCTCCGAGGACCTGGTCCTCCCGTTGCACGACCATGACGAGGGCACCTGCTCCTTCACATGCGTCATTCGAGACATGGTGTCGATCGAGCTGCCTGGTGGTCACCGTACACCTGCGGACGGGGTCCCGTCCGGGCCTGAAATGCACGTGTCCGAGCGGTCCGGGCAGGGTCAAGACGCGCTGTCCGCGGCGGTCGGGCGGCCCGGAGCCTGTCGGAGCGGGACGTTTCGGGTATAGCGTCGAGGCGAGTTCCTTGGCTTGCTCTCCCGTGACAGGGGAATGAGATGGATCCTTCCTCGGGACAGCCGCTGAGCGCGGCCCCGGACGACGCGCAGCGTGCGCCCGGGCGGAACCGTGTCCTGTGGCTCTCGACGGTCTCCTTCACGCTGATGTTCGCGGTGTGGCTGATGTTCGGGATCCTCGGCAAACCGATCCAGAGCGAACTCGGCCTGACCGAGGTGCAGCTGTCCTGGATCGTGGCCGCTGCGGCGCTGAACGGTTCGTTGTGGCGCCTGCCCACCGGGATCCTCACCGACCGCATCGGCGGGCGGAAGGTGATGGTCGCCCTGATGCTGCTGACTGCGGTGCCGACCTACCTGGTCTCCCAGGTGCACAGCTACACCGCGCTGCTGGTGCTGGCCTTCCTGATCGGTCTGGCGGGCAACTCGTTCACCTCCGGCGTGGCGTGGAACTCCGTCTGGCAGCCGCGCGAGCACCAGGGGTTCGCGCTGGGCCTCTTCGGTGCAGGCAACGTGGGGGCGTCGGTCACCAAGTTCATCGGCCCGCCGCTCATCGCCGGCACCGCGGGCGCCACCTACTTCGGCGTCGTCGAGGGCGGGTGGCGGCTGGTGCCGGTGGTGTACGCCGTGGCGCTGGTGGCGATGGCGGCGGTGCTGTGGTTCGGCACCCCGCGCCAGGACCGGACACCGGGCACCGGGGTCCCGCTCCGGGCCCAGCTGGCACCGCTGCGGCGGCTGCGGGTGTGGCGCTTCAGCCTCTACTACGTGGCGGTGTTCGGCGCCTACGTGGCCCTCGCGGCCTGGCTGCCGACCTACTACATGGACAACTTCGAGGTGAGTCTGCAGACCGCCGCCCTGCTCACCGCGACCTACATCTTCCCGGCCTCGCTGCTGCGGCCCTTCGGTGGCGCGCTCTCGGACCGGTTCGGTGCCCGCCGCGTCATGTACGCCACGTTCGCGGTGATGCTCGTGGTGACCGGTGTGCTGATGATGCCCAACGGCCACGTCGTGATCACCCACGCCGACGGGACCACGACCGAGCACCTGGCCTACAGCCTGGCCCTGGTGCCGTTCGTGGTGCTGGTCTTCGTGCTCGGGTGCGCGATGGGTGTGGGCAAGGCCGCGGTCTACAAGCACATCCCCGAGTACTTCCCCGACAACGTCGGCTCGGTCGGCGGCCTGGTCGGCATGCTCGGCGGGCTGGGCGGGTTCGTGCTGCCGCCCCTGTTCGCCTACACCAAGGCGTGGTCCGGCTTCCCCTCGAGCACCTTCTTCGTGCTCTTCGTGCTCACCGCCGTCTGCGCGCTGTGGATGCACTGGACGGTCGTGCACATGCTGCACCACGAGTCGCCCGCACTGGCTCGCCACCTGGAGAGCCCGGCCCAGCCTGAGGAGGCACACGCATGAGCAGATCAGCACCCGCTCGCGGTGGGGAGTGGTTGGAGTCCTGGGACCCCGAGAACGAGGCGACCTGGGACTCCAAACTCGCCTGGCGCACGCTGTGGATCACGACGTTCGCCCTCACCCTCGCGTTCGTCGCCTGGTTCCTGCCCAGCGCGATCATCCCCAAGCTGAACGCGCTCGGGTACACGTTCAGCACCAGCGAGCTCTACTGGATGGCGGCGATGCCCGGCCTGGCCGCCGGCCTGTTCCGGCTGGTGTGGATGGTGCTGCCGCCGATCCTGGGCACCCGCAAGATGGTGGCGCTCACCAGCCTGCTGCTGATCCTGTCCACCCTGGGCTGGGGGGTGCGGGTCACCGAGCCGACCGCCCCGTACTGGGAGCTCATGGTGCTGGCCTTCCTGGCCGGCATCGGCGGTGGCGCCTTCTCCGGGTTCATGCCGAGCACCTCGTACTTCTTCCCCAAGTCCAAGCAGGGTACGGCCCTGGGACTGCAGGCCGGGCTGGGCAACTTCGGGGTCTCGCTGGTCCAGCTGCTCACCCCGTACCTGATCGGCTTCTCGTTCCTGGGCATCCTGGGCGGGAGCCAGATGATGGCGGTGACCGGTGACGACCCGACCGAGGTGTGGTTCCAGAACGCCGCGTTCATCTGGATCCCGCTGATGGTCGTCTCCGCACTGCTGGCGTGGTCGATGCTCCGGTCGGTGCCGATCAAGGCCAACATCCGTCAGCAGTTCGACATCTTCTCCAACCAGGACACCTGGTGGATGACGCTGCTCTACATCATGACGTTCGGGACCTTCGCCGGGCTGTCGGCCCAGTTCGGTCTGCTGATGAACAACCTGTACGGCAGTGGCAATCCCGACATCGTCGAGGGCGCGGGCGCCAGCGCGTCGCTGCTGGTGGCCGGCTACGACGTGCCCGACCCGGTGAAGTTCGTCTTCCTCGGGCCCCTGGTCGGGGCGGCGGCCCGGGTCCTCTTCTCCCCGCTCACCGACCGGATGGGCGGCGCCGTCTGGACCCTGGTCTCCGGCCTCGGCCTGATCGTCGCGATCGCGTTCACCATCCCCGCGCTCACGCCCGACACCTCCTCGGCCGAGGCGCTGGACGGCGACTTCACCCAGTTCCTGTGGGGGATGCTGGCGATCTTCCTGTTCTCCGGCATCGGCAACGCCTCCACCTTCAAGCAGATGCCGATGATCTTCGAGCGCCGGCAGGCCGGCGGCGTGATCGGGTGGACGGCCGCGATCGCCGCCTTCGGTCCGTTCTTCTTCGGGGTCGGGATCAACACGATCGGGGCGACCGCCTTCTACGCGGTGGGGATCGCGTGGGCCGTCATGTGCGTGGCCATCACGTGGGTGCGCTACGCCCGACGGGGGGCTCCCCGACCCAGCTGATCGGCCCAGCTGACCGGTTCGCGCGGGACGGGTTCCGGGAGCGGCGTCGCCGAACGGTCGGTGGCTCCCGGTGAGCGGTCGCGCCACGGGCGCGGAGTGGCCAAAGTTGGGGGTTCGACGTTTCCGGCGGCGGGTTTGCTGGGATAGTCGGGACCGGATCGCCCCCCGCGGCCCGACTCCCCCGACCCTGTGAAGGACCACCCTCATGGCCAACATCACCGAATCGCTGCAGTCCGCCCTCGCCATCGACGGCGCCGTCGCCGTCGCGCTCGTGGACTACACCACCGGCATGACGCTGGGCACCGCCGGCGACGCGCACTCGATCAACCTCGAGGTCGCCGCCGCGGGCAACACCGAGGTCGTGCGCGCCAAGATGCGCACGATGGAGGGTCTGGGCATCAACGAGAAGATCGAGGACATCCTCATCACCCTCTCCGGCCAGTACCACCTGATCCGGCTCGTCCAGGGTCACGAGGGCCTGTTCCTGTACCTGGTGCTGGACAAGGTGCGCTCGAACCTGGCGCTGGCCCGTTTCAAGCTGATCGACCTGGAGAAGGACCTCACGATCTGACCTGTCCCTCCCGAGCCCCCCGCCCCCAGCACTCCGAGGAGCACCCGTGAAGCCCGTCGTCGGATCCCGGTCCCGCACGCAGATCACCTTCGTGGGGCCCTTCGGGGTCGGCAAGACGACCGCGGTGGTGACCCTGTGCAACGACAAGGTCACCGCCTCGGAGGTCAAGAGTTCGCTGGCGTCGGGGCGGCGTGGCCGCCGGATCAAGTCCACCACCACGGTGGGCCTCGAGGTCGGCGAGTGGACCGCACCGGACGGTCGCAAGCTCTCCCTGGTCGGCACCCCCAGCCAGGAGCGGTTCGACACCGTGCGCCGCTCGGCGATGCCGCGCAGCGCCGCCGTGGTGCTGTGGCTGTTCGGGGACCACGAGTACGCCGAGCTCGACGCCCAGCTGTGGCTGGAGTTCATCCTCACCGAGGTGCCGGCCGAGAAGGTGTCGTTGGCGATCACCCGCCTGGGCGACGACCCGGAGGAGCGGTTGGAGGTGTTCCGCAAGGTCGCCGACGCCCAGGCGCCGGGCATCCCGGTGGTCGCCGCCGATCCGCGGGAGGTGGACCAGGTGGCCGCTGCTGTGGTCTCCTCGCTCCGGATCACCACCGCACCGACCCCTGCTCCGGGTCCGGCTGCCGCCCCGACCGGGCCGGCGCCGGCAGCCCCGGAGCAGGAGTCCGCGGGGGCCAGCGAGGTGGCGCCGTCCGGACCGGACAGCGCCGAGGGTGCGGCGACGCCGGAGCCCACCGCCTCCCCGGACTCCCCGGACACCTCGGGCGCGGAGGACCAGCAGGAGCAGACGGCCGGGACCGGTGAGCAGGGGTCCGGCCGTGAGGACGGTGCCGCCGCGCAGGCGGAGGCACCGGAGGAAGCGGAGGCACCGGAGGCGTGAGCACGATGGAGGAGCGGTACGCGGGGGAGGATGCACCCTCGGCCTTCGAGATGTCCGAGGACGAGGCCGACGACTGGCAGGACGAGACCGACCAGGTCGGTCAGGCGCTGCTGCCGGCCCTGCAGCAGCTCGTCGTGGCGCTGCCCTCGGCGCGCTCGATCATGGTCTCCACCGCCGACGGCTTCAACCTGTGCTCGCTGGGTCTGACCGAGGAGGTCGTGGACCACATCTCCGCGATGGGGTCCGCGCTGCACTCGGTGGCCCGCTCGGCCGTCGAGTCGCTCGGTGACCACGCGGCCGGCGAGTCGGCCCCGCTGGACGCGCTGACGATCGCGCACGGCAGCCACACCACCGTGGTGCTCACCGTCCCGGTCGTCGAGCACGAGTACGCGCTGCTGTGGATCACCGGCACCACTGACACCCTCGGCTCGATCCTGTTCCGGGCCCGGGCCGCGGTCCCGGCCATCGTCGAGGTCCTGCACGACTTCTTCGCCTGACCCTCCCGCTGCCACCGGCGCTCCACAGCGGCCGGACCTGCGGGGCCTCTCCACGCCCTGACCCGGCCGGGCCGCGCGGCGGCCCGGGGTCGGGGACGGTGGTCCGACGCGGCCACACACGGTGGCCAGGACCTCGGGAGAACCCATGCGACACCTGCCCCACCACCTGACCCGGCACCTGCACCGGCACCTGACCCGGCGCACGCACGACCAGCGCGGCATCACGACCGCCGAGTACGCGGTCGGCACCGCGGCCGGCGCCGGCCTGGCCGGTCTGCTCTACGCGATGCTCACCGGCGGGTTCGGGAAGCAGCTGCTGACCTCGCTGTTCGACCACGTCATGGGCCTGCTGGGGATCTGATGCCCCGCCCGGCTCCCCGACGGGTCGGGGAACGCGGTGCCGTGACCGCGGAGCTGGCCCTGGGCATCCCGGTGCTGCTGGTCGTGACCCTGGCCCTGGCCTGGTTGCTGGGGGTGGTGGTCGGTCAGGTCCGGGTCGTCGACGCCGCCCGGGAGGCCGCGCGCGCCGTGGCCCGCGGCGACCCGGAGGCCGAGGCGGTGGCGCTGGCCCGGCGGATCGCGCCGCCCGGAGCCCGGGTGAGCGTGCGGACCGGCGAGCAGGTCACCGTCACCGTCACCGCCCGGATCCGCGCACCGGGACCGGTCCCGGGCCCCGGCGCCCGGGTCGACGCCACCGCCACCGCGCTCGCGGAGCGGCCGGGCGGGACGTCGCCGTGAGTGACCCCGTGAGCGACCCCGTCCCCACTCCCGTGGGGGCCTCCCGGTCCCTCGTGCGGGGTGAGCGGGGCGCGGCGTCGTTGCTGGTCCTCGCGGTGACCGGGGCGCTGATGTGGCTCGGGGTCGGGCTGGCGGTCCTCTGCGGTCTGGTGCTCGCCCAGCGCCAGGCCCAGGCCGCCGCGGACCTGGCCGCCCTGGCCGGTGCCGGACAGCGGGACTGTGCCGCGGCCGAGCAGGTGGCTCGGGCCAACGGGGCCGACGGTGTCGTCTGCCGGCTCGACGGTGCCGAGGCGTTCGTGGAGGTCCGGGTGGTGGCTCCGGCCTGGCTGCTGGGCACCCGGGACCTGCACGGGCAGGCCCGGGCCGGGCCCGGCTGAGCGGGGCTGCCGCGCGGGTCAGGGGTTCAGTGCGGGGCGTGGGCCAGCAGCAGGTCCAGCAGCACCAGGGCGGCGGCCTTGTCGAGCGGGTCGTTCTGGTTGCCGCACTTGGGCGACTGCACGCACGACGGGCAGCCCTGGGCGCACTGGCACCCCGCGATCGTCTCCCGGGTGGCGCGCAGCCAGGCCGACGCCTGCTGGTAGCCCCGCTCGGCGAACCCGGCCCCACCGGGGTGGCCGTCGTGGACGAAGACGGTGAGCAGGCCCGTGTCGGGGTGCCGGGCGGTCGAGACGCCACCGATGTCCCACCGGTCGCAGGTCGCGAACAGGGGCAGCAGCCCGATCGAGCAGTGCTCCGCGGCGTGCGCGGCCCCCGGCAGGTCGGCTGCGTCCAGACCGCTCTCGACCAGCAGGTCGTCGGGCAGGGTCCACCACACCGCGCTGGTGCGCAGCGACCTCTCGGGCAGGTCCAACGGCTCCTCGCCCAGCACCTCGCCACCGGGCTGGGCCCGCCGCAGGAACGCGACCACCTGGTGGCTGACCTGCACCTCACCGAAGCTCAACCGGGCCGGACCCCACCGGGTGTGCGAGCGCTCCGCCAGGACCGTGATGTCGGTGACCTCCCGGGCCGAGGTCGAGTACGGCACCTCGGCCCGGCGCAGCTGCGCCACGTGCTCGTCGAGGTCCAGGTCGGTGACCAGGTAGCTCTCGCCGCGGTGCAGGTAGACCGCTCCGGGGTGCGCCGTGCTGTGCGCCCCGGCGCCGTCGGTGAACCCGACCACCCGGCCGGTCTCCTCCTCCACCAGCTGCACCGGTGCGTCACCGGTCGAGCGCAGGTCCGCCAGGTCGCTGGCCCGGCGCCGGTCGGTCCAGAACCAGCCGTGCGGGCGTCGGCGCAGCAACCCGGCTGCGGTCAACCCGTCCACCGTCTCCCGCGCCCGGGGACCGAACAGCGGCAGGTCGTCCTCGACCAGCGGCCGCTCGAACGCGGCCGCGCACAGGTGCGGGCCGAGCACGTAGGGGTTGTCGGGGTCGAACACGCAGGCCTCGACCGGTGCGGAGAAGATCGCCTCCGGATGGGTCACCAGGTAGGTGTCCAACGGGTCGTCGCGGGCCACCAGCATCCCCAGCGCGCCACCCCCGGACCGACCGGCCCGGCCCCACTGCTGCCACAGCGCGGCCCGGGTGCCGGGGAACCCGGCCACCAGCACCGCGTCCAGCCCGGACACGTCGATCCCGAGTTCGAGGGCGTTGGTGGCGGCGAGCCCCACCAGCGCCCCCGAGCGCAGGTCCTGCTCCAGGGCCCGCCGTTCCTCGGGCAGGTACCCGCCGCGGTAGGCAGCCACCCGCCCGGCCAGCTCGGGGGCCACCTCGCCCAGCAGGTCGGCGGAGGTCATCGCGATCTGCTCGGCACCGCGCCGGGACCGCACGAACGCCAGGGTCCGGACCCCCTCCACGACCAGGTCGGTGAGCAGGTCCGCGGTCTCCGAGGACGCGGCCCGGCGCACCGGTGCCCCGTGCTCCCCGGCGTGCGAGGTGAACGGCGGCTCCCACAGGGCCACGGTCAGCTCCCCGTGCGGGGAGTGGTCGGCGGTCACCGGGAGCACCGGCAACCCGGTCAGCCGGACCGCGGCGGTCTCCGGCTCGGCGACGGTGGCCGAGGAGAGCACGAACGTGGGGGAGGCCCCCAGGTCCGCGCAGATCCGGCGCAGCCGCCGCAGCACGTGCGAGACGTGCGCCCCGAAGATGCCCCGGTAGTGGTGCATCTCGTCGACCACCACGAACTCCAGCCGGGCCAGGAACCGGCGCCAGCGCTCGTGGCCCGGCAGCAGCGAGTGGTGCAGCATGTCGGGGTTGGTCAGCACGTACTCGGCGTGCTCGCGCGCCCAGGTCCGCTGCTCGTCGGTGGAGTCGCCGTCGTGGGTGGCGACCCGGACCCCCGAGCCGAGCCGCTCCAGCGCGGCCCACTGGTCCTGGGCCAGCGCCTTGGTGGGGGAGAGGTACAGCGTGGTTGCGCCGCGCTGGCCCCGGCTGCCCCGCGCCGCCAGCGATCGGCTCAGGGCGGGGGCCTGGTAGGCCAACGACTTGCCCGACGCGGTCCCGGTCGAGAGCACCACGTGCTGCCCGGCCCACGCCGCCTCCGCGGCCAGCACCTGGTGGACCCAGGGGCGTTCGACGCCCTGGCCCGCCCAGGCGGTACGCAGGTCGGCAGGCACCCAGTCCGGCCACCGTGCACCGGTCCCCGGACGGGCCGGCACGCTGCGCAGGTGGGTCAACCGCTCCTCACGGCCCGGCAGCTGCCGCAACCGGGCCAGGGCAGCCGCGACGTCCGGGGGCGGGGTCGCGGCGGAGGTCACCGGCGCAGTGTCGCAAAGACCCCCGTCACCACGGGCCCCGGGCCGCCGGGGAACGCGGTCGGAAAGTGAACCTTCTTCTGCACGGCCGTTCGGAGCATGGTTTGATGGGTTCGCTGGCGGGGGGCAGTTTCCGCGGCGCACCGACCTGCTGGAGGAGCAGACGTGGACCTGAGTCTTGAGACCCGTGAGATGGCCGATCGGACCATCCTCGCGGTCGGGGGCGAGATCGACGTCTACACCGCGCCCAAGTTGCGCGACCAGATCTCCGCCCTGGTCTCCGACGGCGTCTACGACCTGGTCATCGACCTGTCGGCCGTCGACTTCCTCGACTCCACCGGCCTCGGCGTGCTGGTCGGCGGCCTCAAGAAGGTCCGCTCCCACGACGGGTCGCTCTCCCTGGTCTGCTCCCAGGAGCGTCTGCTGCGCATCTTCCGGATCACCGGCCTGGCCAAGGTCTTCGTGATCCACCCCGACACCGACAGCGCCCTCGCGGCCTCCTGAGCGCCGGGCACCACGCCCGCCCCACGTAGGGTGGCGTCGTGACCCAGGACCTCGCTTCCCGCCTGCGTGACGCCCTCGCGGCGGCCGACTTCACCTACGACGCGGTCGCCGACCTGCTCGGCCCCCTGGCGCACGACGCCCTGGCCCGCAACGAGACCACACCCGGCCTGCGCGCCACCCGCGGCGGGTCCCCGCTGGAGACGCTGACCCGGCTGTTCCTGCTGCAGACGCCGGTCGACCACGCCGACGCCGAACGCGCCCTGCCGGGGCTGGTGGACGTGATGGCCAACGAGGGCCTGATCGAGCAGTCGCTCTCCGAGGTCGCGGCCCGCCTGGACGTGCGGCCCTACGCCGCGCCGCACGACGAGGACCCCGGCAACCTGTGGATCGTCTCGGACCTCACCCCCGGCATGGACGGCTCGCCCAACCGGGTCCGCTCCGACTACGTGCTCGGCATCTCCCCGGCGTCGACGAACCTGGCCCAGCAGACCCTGCGCGACCCGGTCGGCAGCGCCCTGGACCTGGGCACCGGCTGTGGTGTCCAGGCGGTGCACCTGGCCCGGCACGCCGAGCGCGTGGTGGCCACCGACGTCAACGCCCGGGCGTTGTGGATGACCCGGTTCAACGCCGAGCTGAACGGCATCCCGCTCGGCACCGAGGGCGGCATCGACGTCCGCGACGGCTCCTTCTTCGAGCCGGTCGCGACCGAGACGTTCGACCTGATCGCCACCAACCCGCCGTTCGTGATCAGCCCCGCCACCGGCGAGCGGCTGGTCTACCGCGACTCGGGCCTGCCCGGCGACGCGGTCGTCGAGCACATCGTGCGCAGCGCCCCCGACCGCCTCAACCCGGGCGGCTGGTGCCAGATCCTGGCCAACTGGGTGATCCGCGACGACCAGCCGTGGGACGAGCGGCTGGCCGGCTGGGTGGGGCCGGACTCGGACGCCTTCGTGATCCAGCGCGAGGTGCTCGACCCCGCCGCGTACGTGGAGCTGTGGCTCAAGGACTCCGGTCACCACGGTGGCCCCGAGTACCTGCGCCGCTACGACACCTGGCTGGACTGGCTCGAGCGCGAGGGGGTCGCCGGGGTCGGGTTCGGCTGGATCAACCTGCGCCGCACCGAGACGGACCGGGCCCCGCGCACCGAGTTCCTGGAGTGGCCCTACGAGGTCGAGCAGCCGGTCGCGCCGGCCATCGGGGCGTGGGCGCAGGCGCAGGACTTCCTGGCCGGCGTCGAGGACCTGGCCGGGGAGCGGCTGGTGGTCCGCTCCGACGTGCAGCAGGAGACCCAGGGGGCCCCGGGCGCCGAGGACCCGGAGGCGATCGTGCTGCGCCAGCAGCGCGGCTTCCGCCGGGCGCGGCGTGCCGACACCGTCGAGGCGGCCGTGGTCGGGGCCTGTGACGGCGACCTGGCGCTGGGTCAGATCGCCGACGCGGTGGCCCAGATCCTGGACCGTGACGCCGGTGAGGTGCGTGCGGAGGTGCTCGGGCAGGCCCGTGAGCTCCTCGCCGAGGGCTTCCTCGAGCCTGCCGACGCCTGAGCCGACGCCCGAGCCGACGCAGGGCCCGGCGCCGGTGTGCCCACCCGGGTGCTGAGGCCCGGCTCACAGGGCGGTCCCGGCGTCCGTGGGCAGCGGGGACCGGCCGGGGGTGCCCCGGTAGCGTGGGCGGCATGAGCGCCACGCCTGAGACCCCCCGGAACTCCAGCGGCGCGGCGGCCGCCAAGGGGATGGGTGTCCTCGTCCTGCTGCTGTTCTTCGCCCTGGCCCTGGTGGGCGGCGCGTTCGTGTACTTCTTCGCGATCGACGACGCCGCGCCGCAGCCGTGGGACAGCGTCGACGGTGACGGCACCCGCCTGACGGTGAACTACACCGGTTCGGAGTGCGAGAACGGCAACTCGCTGGAGGTCGTGGAGGAGAAGGAGCGGGTGGTGCTGACGTTGAGCACCGACGTGGACGACACCTGCACCGCCGCCGGGGTGCAGCGCACCGTCACCGCCGTGCTCAAGTCCGCCCTCGGTGAGCGGGAGCTGGTCGACGGGGCCTGCCGCACCGACGAGTGGCGCGACACCCCCGCCTGCACCGACAAGCCCGAGTGACCCACGCCCGCACCGACCGGGCGCGGTGACGCCGACCGGGCACTTTGTCGACCCCGACCGGGCACTTGTGCGGCGCCGACCTCCCCCCTTGCGTGACCGGCCATCACCCCGGTGCCGGGCTCAGACCTCGCGCAGGGTGGTGCGGTGCTTGGTGGCCAGCTCGGCGTAGACGGTCGGGTTGTGCTCGAGGATCAGGGCGCCCATGCCCTCCACCGGTCCCTTGACCCGGGCCGGGGTGCCCGAGGCGACCTGGCCGTCGGGGACCTCCATGCTGGTCGGCACCAGCGACTGGGCCGCCACCAGCGACCCGTCGCCGACCTGCACCCACTCCAGGACCACGGCGCCGTTGCCGACCAGGGAGCCCTCGCCGATGCTGCGGCCGTGGAAGACCACGCTGTGCCCGACCGTGGTCCGGGGCCCGATCACCATCGGGGTGTCGGGCGAGGAGTGCAGGACCGAGTTGTCCTGGACGTTGGCCCCGGCCCCCACCGTGATCGGTGCCATGTCGGCCCTCAGCACCGCTCCGTACCAGATCGAGGCGCCCGCCTCGACGGTCACGTCGCCGATCAGCGTGGCGGTCGGGGCGACGAATGCGGTGGGGTCGACGGTGGGGCTCTTGCCGTCGTATTCATAGAGGGGCACGGGGACACGGTAGGGAGTCGCGCTACCGTGAGCCACCGTGGGTACCGATCCGGGCCCATGGTGCGGGATCCCGCAGAGCAGGCCGGAAAGCAAGGAAGGTGTCGTGGGACACAAGCTGGTCATCGTCGAGTCGCCCACCAAGGCGAAGAAGATCGGCGAATACCTGGGCGCCGACTACAAGGTCGAGTCGTCGATCGGCCACATCCGCGACCTGCCGCAGTCGGCGGCGGAGATCCCCGCGTCGATCAAGGAGAAGCCCTGGGCGCGTCTGGGCGTGGACGTCGACCACGACTTCCAGCCGCACTACGTGGTGCCCCGGGACAAGAAGTCCCACATCTCCACGCTGAAGAAGCTGCTCAAGGACGCCGACGAGCTCTACCTGGCCACCGATGAGGACCGCGAGGGCGAGGCCATCGCGTGGCACCTGCTCGACGAGCTGAAGCCGAAGGGCATCCCGGTGCACCGGATGGTGTTCCACGAGATCACCGAGGCCGCGATCCAGGAGGCCGCGGCCAACCCGCGCGAGCTCGACATGGACCTGGTCGAGGCCCAGGAGGCCCGCCGGATCCTGGACCGGCTCTACGGCTACGAGGTCTCCCCGGTGCTGTGGAAGAAGGTCAAGAGCGGTCTCTCGGCCGGTCGCGTCCAGTCAGTGGCGACCCGCCTGGTGGTGGACCGCGAGTCCGAGCGGATGAAGTTCGTCGTGGCCTCCTACTGGGACCTGGAGGGCACCTTCGACGCCGGCCAGGACGCCGACGCCCGGATGTTCGGCGCGAAGCTGCACTCGGTCGACGGCCGACGCGTGGCCCGCGGCTCCGACTTCGGCCCCGACGGCCAGCTCTCCAAGTCCGACGTGGTCCACCTCGACCGTTCCGGCGCCGAGGCGCTGGTCAGCGGCCTCGAGGACGCCACGTTCGACGTGCGTTCGGTGGAGTCCAAGCCGTACAAGCGATCCCCGTACGCCCCGTTCCGGACCACCACGCTGCAGCAGGAGGCCGGCCGCAAGCTCGGCATGAGCGCCTCGGTGACGATGAGCCACGCCCAGCGGCTCTACGAGAACGGCTTCATCACCTACATGCGAACCGACTCCACGACGCTCTCGGAGTCGGCGGTGGGTGCGGCCCGCGACCAGGTGCGGGAGATCTTCGGCGCCGAGTACCTGCCCGACAGCCCCCGCGTCTACGCCGGCAAGGTCAAGAACGCCCAGGAGGCCCACGAGGCGATCCGCCCCGCCGGCGAGACCTTCAAGACCCCCGCCGAGACCGGCCTGTCGGGCGAGCAGTTCCGCCTCTACGAGCTGATCTGGAAGCGGACCCTGGCCAGCCAGATGAAGGACGCCGTCGGCCAGACCGTCTCGATCCGGCTCGGTGCCCCCGCCGCCGACGGCCGCGACGTGGTCTTCGGTGCCAGCGGTCGGGTGATCACCTTCCACGGCTTCCTCAAGCTCTACGTCGAGGACACCGACGACTCCAGCGCCCGCGACGACGAGCAGACCCGGCTGCCGCAGCTCGCCGAGGGTCAGCAGGTCCAGGCCGCGACGCTGCGGGCCGCCGGCCACGAGACCAAGCCGCCGGCGCGCTACACCGAGGCGACGCTGATCAAGGAGCTGGAGGACCGCGAGATCGGCCGCCCCTCCACCTACGCCTCGATCATCAAGACCATCATCGACCGCCAGTACGTCTACAAGAAGGGCACCGCGCTGGTCCCGGCCTGGGTCGCCTTCTCGGTGATCCGGCTGCTGGTCGAGCACTTCCCGCGGCAGATCTCCTACGAGTTCACCGCCGGGATGGAGGACGTCCTCGACGAGATCGCCGGTGGGCGGGCCTCGATGCCCAACGAGTTGGGCGAGTTCTACTTCGGCTCCACCGACGTGGCCGGCCTCAAGCCGCTGGTCGACGGGCTCGGCGACATCGACGCCCGTGAGCTGGCCACCTTCGGCATCGGTGACCCCTCCGACGGCATCGCGCTGCGGGTGGGCCGCTACGGCCCCTACCTGGAGGGTCCCGGCGACGACGGCACGGCCGCGGGCAAGCGGGCCAACGTGCCCGACGACCTGCCGCCCGACGAGCTGACCACCGCCAAGGCGCTCGAGCTGCTGGCCAACCCGGCCGGCGAGGAGATCGACCTGGGCGCCCACCCGGAGACCGGTCTGCAGGTGGTCGCGAAGAACGGCCGCTACGGCCCCTACGTCACCGAGGTGCTGCCCGAGGACGCCCCCAAGAAGGCCAAGCCGCGCACTGGCTCGCTGTTCAAGGACATGAACCTCGAGACGATCACGCTGGCCGACGCGGTGAAGCTGCTGAGCCTTCCGCGGGTGGTGGGCACCGACGCCGAGGGCGTGGAGATCACCGCCCAGAACGGCCGGTACGGGCCCTACCTGAAGAAGGGCACCGACTCGCGGACCCTGGCCAGCGAGGAGCAGCTGCTCACCATCACGCTCGACGAGGCGCTGGCGATCTACGCCCAGCCCAAGCAGCGTGGTCGGGGTGCGGCGACGGCGCCGCTGAAGGAGCTGGGCAACGACCCGGTGTCCGGGCAGCCGATCGTGGTCAAGGCCGGCCGGTTCGGTGAGTACGTGACCGACGGCGAGTACAACGCCACCCTCCGCAAGGAGGACTCGGTGGAGTCGATCACCCCCGAGCGGGCCGCGGAGCTGCTGGCCGAGCGGCGGGCGAAGGGTCCGGCGAAGAAGACCTCCAAGCGCGGCGCCACCGCCAAGAAGTCGACCACCAAGAAGGCGGCGACCAAGAAGGCCACCACGAAGAAGGCTGTCGCGAAGAAGTCGACCACCAAGGCCGCGGCGAAGAAGGCCTGACCCGCCCCGGGTCCCGGGTGCTCGGCGCCACCGGGCGCGGGGCCGGGGTGGCCTGTGGGTCCGGCGGGTCGGTGCCCCCGCATAGGCTCTGCGGCGGGTGGACCCGCTGCCCACGACGAGAGGACGGCGATGACCGGCACGCCCAGCACTGGCCCGGGCCTCTTCGTCTGCTTCGAGGGCGGTGACGGGTCGGGCAAGTCCACCCAGTCGCGGCTGCTCGCCGAGCGGCTCGGCCAGCAGGACCGGGAGGTCGTGCTCACCTTCGAGCCCGGCGACACCGAGGTCGGCCAGCTGTTGCGCCGGATCGTCCTCTCGCCCGAGACCGGCGACCTCGACCCGCGCGCCGAGGTGCTGATCTACGCCGCCGACAAGGCCGAGCACCTGCACCGGGTCGTGCTGCCGGCGCTGGCGCGGGGGGCGGTGGTGGTCACCGACCGCTACGTCGACTCCTCGCTGGCCTACCAGGGCGCCGGGCGCGACCTGGACCCGGTCGAGCTGGAGCGGGTGCTGCGCTGGGCCACCCGGGACCTGCGCCCCGACCTGACCGTGCTGCTCGACCTGGCGCCCGAGGCCGGGCTGGGCCGGTTCGACGGCCGGGACCGGATCGAGGCCGAGGGCCCTGAGTTCCACGAACGGGTCCGTCAGGAGTTCCTGGCGCTGGCGGCCGCCGACCCCGACCACTACCTGGTGCTGGACGCCCGGGCAGCGCGCGAGGAGATCGCCGAGGCCGTCGCGGCCCGGGTCGACGACCTGCTCGGGGCCCGTCGATGAGCGTCTGGGACAGCCTGGTCGGGCAGCGGGCCGCGATCACGGCGCTGCGCCGTGCCGTGGCCGGTGACGGGATGACCCACGCCTGGCTGGTCACCGGTCCGCCCGGCTCGGGCCGCTCCAACCTGGCGGTCGCGTTCGCGGCGGCGCTGCAGTGCCCCCAGGGTGGCTGCGGCACGTGCCACGCCTGCACCACGGTGCTGGCCGGGTCGCACGCCGACGTCACCGTGGTCCGCACCGAGAAGCTGAGCCTGCAGGTCCGCGACATCCGCGACCTGGTCCGGCGCTCCGCGCTCACCCCGGTCGGGGACCGGTGGCAGGTGCTGGTCGTGGAGGACTCCGACCGGCTCACCGACCAGGCCGCCAACGCCCTGCTCAAGGCGATCGAGGAGCCCAACGCCCGCACCGTGTGGGTGCTGTGCGCGCCCACCGTCGAGGACCTGCTGCCCACCATCCGCTCCCGGTGCCGGCTGGTCACCCTGACCACCCCGCAGGCCAGCGAGGTCGCAGCCTTCCTGACCGGGTCCCTGGGGGTGCCGGCCGAGCTCGCCGCGCACGCCGCGCGGGCCAGCCAGGGTCACATCGGTCGGGCCAAGGCGCTGGCCAGCGACGACGAGACCCGCCGGCGGCGGCGGGAGGTCGTCGAGCTCCCGGCCCGGTTGGTCTCGCTGGGCGCGGCGATGGCGGCGGCGCAGAAGGTCGACGAGCTGACCAAGGACGAGGCCGAGCAGGTCACCAGCGTGCTGGACGCCCGGGAGAAGGCGGACCTGGACGCCGCCCACGGGGTGGTCGAGCGCGGCCGCCGCCCCCGCGAGTACGGCCCCGCCCTCAAGGAGCTGGAGGCGGGGCAGAAGACCCGCGCCAAGCGCCGGCGCCTGGACGTGGTCGACCGCAGCCTGGTCGAGCTGGTCTCGGTCTACCGCGACGCGATCGCGCTGGCGGTGGACCCGCACGCGGAGCTGGTGAACTCCGAGATCGCCGACAAGGTGGCCCAGCTGGTGGGGGTGTCCACCCCTGAGGAGAACCTGCGGCGGATCGACGCGATCTTCGCCGCCCGTGAGCAGATGCTCGAGTTCAACGTGCCTCCGGCGCTGGCGCTGGAGTCGATGATGGTCGCACTGGTCGTGCGGGGAGGACGTCGATGAAGAAGGTCGTGGCCATCGTGCTGCTGCTGGCGTTCCTGGCGCTGGGGGGGGCGGGGGGGTTGTCCTACGTGCTGCTCGCCGACGACGACGAGGACTCGGCACCGACCCGGGTCGAACCCCGCGAGGACTCCGGTGCCCGGACAGGTGCGCCGGAGGGTCTGGAGCGCTTCTACGACCAGCGGCTCACCTGGGAGGAGTGCGACGACCACCAGTGCGCGACCCTGGAGGTGCCGCTCGACTACGCCGCGCCGCAGGGGCGCACCATCGAGCTGAAACTGCTCCGGGCGCTGGCCACCGACGGGCGGCCCGAGAAGGGCTCGCTGGTGGTGAACCCCGGCGGCCCGGGTGCCGCCGGCACCGAGTACGCGGCCCTGTCGGGACGGGCCTTCACCCCCGCGGTGACCGCCGCCTACGACGTGGTCGGCTTCGACCCGCGGGGTACCGGGGCCTCGGCGCCGGTGGACTGCCTCAGCGACGAGGAGCTCGACACCTACCTGGCGGCCGACCCCGTCCCGGACACGCCCGAGGAGGTCGCCGCGGCCCGCAGCACCGGCCGCGACTTCGGCACCGGCTGCGTGGAGAAGTCCGGCAAGCTGGCCAGCCACGTCTCCACGACCGAGGCCGCCCGAGACATGGACGTGCTGCGCGCCGCCCTGGGCCAGGAGGAGCTGCACTACCTGGGTGCCTCGTACGGCACCAAGCTCGGGGCCACCTACGTGGAGCTGTTCCCGCAGCGGGCCGGGCGGGTCGTGCTCGACGGCGCGATGGACCCCACGATCAGCAACGTCGACCTCAACCTGGGGCAGGCGGTCGGCTTCGAGACCGCGCTGACCGCCTACGTGCAGAACTGCCTGGACACCTCGGGCACCTGTTTCCTGGGTGACTCGGTGGAGGCCGGCAAGCAGCGCATCGCCGACCTGCTCGACCAGGTCGACGCGAAGCCGCTGCCGACCAACGACCCGGACCGTCCACTCACCGTCGGTGGGGCGTTCTACGGGATCATCACCCCGCTCTACGCCCGCGAGTCGTGGACCGCCCTGACGATGGGGCTGCGGGCGGCGTTCGGGGGCAACGGGGCCGCGCTGCAGGCGATGGCCGACCTGTACGCCTCGCGGGGGGTGGACGGGTACAGCGACAACTCCCTCGAGGCGAACTACGTGATCAACTGCCTCGACGACCCGGCCTCCTCGACACCCGAGGAGATCCCCGCCCTGGTCAAGAGGTTCTCGGCCGAGGCGCCGACCTTCGGGCCGGTGCTGGCGTGGAGCACGCTGGGCTGTGGCGGCTTCACCCCGCGCAGCACCGAGAAGCCGCTCACGCTGCGCGGCGAGGGCGCGGCGCCGCTGCTGGTCATCGGCACCACCCGCGACCCGGCCACCCCGATGGCCTGGGCCACCGCCCTGGCCTCGCAGCTGGAATCCGCGGTCCTGGTCACCCGCGACGGGGACGGCCACACCGGCTACAACGTCGGCAACGACTGCGTCGACGGCGCCGTCGAGGACCTCCTGCTGAAGGGGCGCGCCCCCGAGGCCGACATCACCTGCTGACCCTGCCGCTCGCCCCGCACGGTTCGTCACGGGCCGCAGGCCCACTCGCCCGTACCCGCCAGTTGTAACGCGCAGTTGGTTGGTCCAACCGACTGGCATGCCGGCGCGGTGGAACCGGTCGCGGCGCGTTGGAGCCGTACTGGCGCGTTCGACGGAGTCGGTCAGCGACCGCTGATCGGTTCGGCGATCTCCTGGATCCGCCGGGTGGCGAGCTCGATCATCAGCCGGGCCGCGGGGGAGAGCACGGCTCCGGCCCGGTGCACGATCGCGATCGTCTCCCAGGTGCGCGGACGCAGCTGGACCAGGTGGGCCTGCGGGGCGAGCCGGGGAACCAGGGCGGCCGCGGCGCTGCGCGGGAGCACGGTGTCGGCGTAGCCCATGCCCGCGAGTTCGACGGCGGTCTCGGCGTCCTCGACCTCGATCCGGGTCTGCGGGTTCCGCCCGGTCTCGTGCAGCATCTGGCGCAGCAGGATCCGGGTGGAGTCCTCGGCCCGGAAGGTCGTCTCGGGCATGACCAGACTGGCGTTGGCCAGCCGCGCGGGTGTGATCGCGTGGCTGGCGGTCTCGGCGTCGGCGGTGATGTAGACCAGCTCGTCGAGGGCCACCGGGACCACGGTCATGCCCTCGCTGGTCACCTGGGGCACCGCGATCAGGGCGGCCTCGATGTAGCCGCGCCGCAGCTTGTCCTGCACGTCGTGGGAGTTCTGGCCGATCAGCTCGACCCGCACGCCGGGGTGCCGTTCGAGCACGTCGGCGATCAGCCCGGCGCCGGCGTAGAGCCGCGAGGTGCCGAAGATGCCGAACCGGATCGTGCCGGTCTCCAGGGAGCGTTCGGCGGTGACCGCGTTGCGGGCCTCCTCGGCCGAGGCGAGGGTCCGCTCGGCGTGCGGACGCAGGGTGTCGGCGGTCGGGGTGGGCACGACGCCGCGCCCGATCCGGCGGAACAGCTGCACGCCCAGGGACTTCTCCAGTGCGCGGATCTGTTCGGAGACCGACGGCTGGGCGTAGCCGAGGTGCTCGGCCGCGGCGGTCAGCGAGCCGTGTTCGTAGGTGGCCAGGAAGCAGCGGAGCTGGTGCAGCGAAAGCATAGGACTCTCCTAGGGATGCCACTGGAAAGTCAGGCTACCCCTACAAGTTCGATGTCGACATACTTGGAGTGTCATCAGTCTGTCCCGAGGGAGGTAGCCCCATGTTCACCCACCAGTGCACCGCGTGCGAGAAGACCCAGCTGATCAGCTTGACCATGGCCACCTCGGTGACCCGCAACGACGAGGGCGGCCTGGCGGTCGAGTTCACCTGCTGGTGCGGCCAGCCGCAGTCCGGCACGATCGCCCCGCTGCGCGCCAAGGACGTGACCCCGGCCGCCTGATCGGCCGGTTTCGTCCTCCCGGCTGGGCGTCCGTATACTCCTCGCGTTGCCCGGGTGCGCCCGGGCGGCACGCCGCCTTAGCTCAGTCGGTAGAGCATCTCACTCGTAATGAGAAGGTCGTCGGTTCGATTCCGACAGGCGGCTCCACCACCACGAAGGCCCCGACCGCCAGGTCGGGGCCTTCGTCATGGCCGGTCGGGCCGGCTCACCTCACTTCTTGACCCTGAACTTCTTGGTCACCGTGGGCCCGAAGCCCTTGGCGTTGCGGGCGCTGACGATGACCTTGAGCTTGCCCTTGCGCAGCTTGCCGCGCTTGAGCACCAGCGAGCGCTTCGACACCACCTTCGACAGCAGGGTCCTGCCGCCCTTCTTCACCTTGACCCGGTAGCCGGTGATCGGGGAGTTGCCCCTGCTGGCCGGTGCCTTCCAGGTCACCTTGCGCTTCTTGGCACGCGCCTTGCCGGCGACCTTGAGGGCACGCACCTTTCCCGGCTTGGTGGTCTTCGGGATGAGCGGGGCGTAGGTGCGCAGCGCGGCCGGGCCCGTCTCATTGAGCAGCAGGAGTCGGTGGTCAGAGAGCACCTGCAGCTCCCGCGGCTGGGTGATCTGGGAGAGTGGCCCCTCGAGCCTGATGTCCGGCGTCGAACTGCCGGCCCGGAACACCAGGACCACCGGTTGCGGTGAGCCGCTGGCCAGGTAGAGGTTGCCGTCGGAGTCCACATCGAGACCCGGGACCCGATCGAAGTCGAGCGTTCCTCCGTCCAGCACCCGGGTGGGTGCCACGTTGCCGGTGGCCCCGGGCCGGAAGGTCAGGAGTCGGTCGTTGAGGTTGCCCACGTGGGTGGTGCCGTCAGGTTCCAGGACCACGCTGTACGGGTCGACCAGCTGCGTGGCCGCGCCCTGGATGCTTCGTTCGGGCGCGGCGTTCCCGTTCGCGGTCCGGCGGTGGAAGGTGATGGACCCATTGCGGTTCGCCGTGACGAGCTGGTCCCCGACCAGGGTGTTTCCCACGGGATCGCTGATGCCCGAGGAGGGGCCGCTGATCACGCGGACCGGTGCCACGTTTCCGGTTGCCCCGGGCGCATAGACGGTGACCTTGTCACTGGTGAAGTTGCTGACGTAGAGGAAGCCGACGCGGTCGACAGCGACGCCGTTCGGGAAGCTGAGCTGTGTGGCTGCCCCCGCGATGGTGCGGATCGGCGCGGCGTTTCCGGTAGCGCCGGGCGCGAACACACGGATCGTGTTGGCGAACTCGTTGCTGACGTAGCGGTTGCCGGCGGCGTCCACTGCCAGGCCAGCGACATCGGCAAGGCCGGTGTTCGAGCCCTCGATGGTGTTGGTCGGCGCCACGTCGACGGGCGTGGCGGCGCGGGCCTGCCCCGGTTTCGCGCGGGTGGCGGTGCCGGCCTGACTGGCCGCGAGCGGCGCCACCAGGGCGAGGCCGGCGGCACAGGCGGTGAGTGTGCGGATGGTGCGACGACGGAATGACATGTCCAGGCTCCTTGCGGGCTGGGAAGGCGAACGACCGTGCCGGGCGAGTGCACCCGGTCGCGAGGCGTTCGCGCGGTCTTACGTCGGGGCGTGGGGCTGCTGGCCCCGTACCCCGTCAGGCGGGCGGGCAGTGGAGCGCCGGGGGGCTGCTCGTCGTGTGTCCATGTCTTCCACCGTGCTCCTGCCGGGTCGCTCGCGACAGCACAAAATGGGGTAGATCGTCGGTCCGGGCCGGTACCGTCGAGGACGCGCGGCGCCGCCGGGGCGCCCACTTTCCGAGGGGCCGCTGGTGCTGGTCGTGATCGCCGGTCTGCTGCTGGTCACCGGGTTCCTGGCCCTCACCCACGCCTACCTGCTGCGGCGGTTGGTGCGTGACACCACCGACTCACCCGTCGTGCGCCGGGTCGGGCTGGTGGTCGCGGTGCTGCTGGCGCTGCTGCTGCCCGCCACGATGGTCGGGGTCAGCACCGGGACGGCCGAGTGGCTGGCCTGGCCCGGCTACCTGTGGATGGCGCTGTGGTTCTACCTGGTGCTGTACCTGCTGGTGCTGGAGCTGCCGCGGTTCCTGCTCGGCCGGTGGTGGCGCCGCGGCGACCGACGCCAGTCCCAGCCCCGCGACGAGGAGCCGCCCGCACCTGAGCCCGAGGTGGCAGAACCGGGGGCCTCGGCCACCGGGGCGCAGGGCGCCCAGCGTCCCGACGACACCGCCACCGACGCGACCGGGAACGCGCCCGGCCCCTCGCGCCGCCTGGTGTTGAGCCGCGGCCTGGCCTTGGGTGCCGGCGCGCTGGCGGTGGGCACCGTCGGGTACGGCACCCGGACCGCGCTCGGTGGACCCCGGGTGGACCGGCAGCAGCTCGTGCTCCCGCGACTCGCCCGGCGGATGGACGGCACCCGGCTGGTGGTGGTCTCCGACATCCACCTCGGCCCGCTCGCCGGTCGGGCCCACGTGAGCCGGATCGTCGAGCGGATCAATGACCTCGACGCGGACGTGGTCGCGATCGTCGGGGACCTGGTGGACGGTTCGGTCGAACGGCGCGGTGCCGACGCCGGCCCGCTGGCCCGGATCCGGGCCCGGCAGGGCACTTTCTTCGTCACCGGCAACCACGAGTACTACTCGGGCCACGAGGAGTGGATCGACCGGCTCTCCGACCTCGGCGTGCGGACCCTGCGCAACGATCGCACCGAGCTGCACCTGCGTGGCGGGGTGCTCGACCTGGCCGGCGTCAACGACCTGGCCGGTGAGCAGGCCGACGACGGCCCGGACCTCGACGCCGCGCTGGGGGACCGCGACCCGGACCGCCCGGTGGTGCTGATGGCGCACCAGCCGGTGCTGGCCCGGCAGGCAGCCGCCTTCGGGGTCGACCTCCAGGTCTCCGGGCACACCCACGGCGGACAGATGGCGCCGTTCGGGCAGCTGGCGCGCCTGGAGCAGCCGGTCGTCTCCGGGCTCGGGCGGGTCGACGGAGTGCCGGTCTACGTCACCAACGGTGCCGGGTTCTGGGGGCCACCGGTCCGGGTCGGTGCCCCGCCGGAGGTCTCGCTGCTCGAACTGCGGGCCCCCTGACCCGGGCCCCGGGTCGCTAGGTTGGCGCCGGTGAGCACGCCCCGTTGGAGCCTGTGGCGCACGATCGTCGCCTTCGGTGTCGTCTCGCTGCTGGCCGACATGGTCTACGAGGCGATGCGGGCCACGTCCGGTCCGTTCCTGGCCCAGCTGGGCGCCAGCGCGCTGGTCGTGGGCCTGGTCACCGGCGCGGGGGAGGCCGTCGCCCTGGGCCTGCGGTTGGTGACCGGCCCCGCCGCCGACCGCAGCGGCATGCACTGGCGGTTCACCGTGGTCGGCTACGCGATGACGGCGGTCAGCGTCCCGCTGCTGGCGTTCGCGCCGTTCGTCGGTGCTGCCGGGGTGGGGCTGGCCAGCGTGCTGATCCTCCTCGAACGCACCGGCAAGGCGGTCCGGTCGCCCTCGAAGTCGGCGCTGCTGGCCCGGATGACCACGCCGGTGGGGCGGGGTCGGGGCTTCGGCGTGCACAAGGCGCCGGACCAGATCGGTGCGTTCGCCGGACCCCTGCTGGTGGCCGGGATCGCGGCGTGGACCGGACACCTGTGGGTCGCGTTCGTGGTGCTGGCCGTCCCCGGGGCCGGGGCCCTGGTGCTGCTCGGCGTGCTGCGCCGCCGGGCGCCGCTGGCGGTGGGCGTGGCCCCCGCACCGGCCGGCACCGAGGACCTCCCCGAGGACCACCCCGAGGACGACGCCGGGGACCGACCCACGCCGCCCCGCGAGCCGCTGCCGCGCGCCTTCGGGGTCTTCTCGGCCGCCTGCGCCCTGGTCACGCTCGGGCTGATGACGTTCGGGGTGATCTCGTTCGCCTGGGTGGCCGACGGCACGCTCACCGCTGCCTGGGTCCCGGTCGTGTACGCCGGGGCGATGGCCGTCGAGGCGGTCGCCGCCCTGGGCACCGGGTGGGCCTACGACCGGGTGGGCAGCCGGGTGCTGCTGGCGTTGCCGGTGCTGGTGGCCGCGGTGCCGGCGCTGGCCTTCGCCCACGAGTTGGCTCTCGTGCTGGTCGGCACCGCCCTGTGGGCGCTCGCGACCGGCATCCAGGACTCCACGGTGAAGGCGCTGGTCGCCGACCTCGTGCCCGCGGGTCGGCTGGGCAGCGCCTACGGGACCTTCGCCGCCGCGATGGGGGTGGCGGCCCTGGCCGGCGGCACCCTGGCCGGGGCGTTGCACGCCGACCACCTGGGCCTCCTGGTCGCCGTCGTGGCCGCCGCCCAGGTGCTGGCCCTCGGGCTGCTGGTGGTCACCCTGCGCCGCATCAAGTAGGTTAGCCTCACCTAACTAGGAGGCTCTTGTGATCATCGACCGCGTCCGCGTCCAGGACGTCCAGCAGCTCACCCCCACCTTCGTCCGCGTGACGTTCGGCGGTCCGGCGCTGGCCGAACTCGGCATCGACGGGCCCTGGCTCGACCAGCGGTTCAAGATCGTCTTCCCCGGGCGCCTCGGCCTGCCGCCGCTGGCCGACCCGGACGGTGGCGACCTGTGGAGCTTCTGGCGCTCGCTGGACCAGGCCGACTACGGCTCGATGCGCACCTACAGCATCCGTGACGCCCACGGCGAGGGCGAGGACCGCCGGCTCGTGGTCGACGTGGTCGCCCACCCCGGCGCCTCGGGGCCCGGGGCGGACTGGCTGGCCGCCGCGGCGCCCGGCGATGAGGTCGTGGTGGTCGCGCCCCGACGCGGTGCCGAGTTCGGTGGCATCGAGTTCCGCCCGCCGACGGGGGCCCGCCTGCTGCTGGTCGCCGACGAGACCGCCGTGCCCGCCGTCGCGCGGATCCTGGCCGACCTCCCCGCCGACGCGGTCGGTCACGCGTTCCTCGAGGTGCCGCTGGCCGGCGACGTGCACGAGCTGCCGCACCCGGCCGGGGTCGAGGTCACCTGGCTGCCGCGCGAGGGTGCTGAGCACGGCGCGCTGCTGGTGCCGGCCGTGACCGCCCACCTGGGCGCCGCGGCCGAGGTGGAGCAGGTCTCCGCCGACGAGGTGGACCCCGACCTGTGGGAGACCCCCACGCACTCCTCGGCGGGCGAGGACCTGGGGTCGGGCGAGGGGGCGGAGCCCGAGTTGTACGCCTGGATCGCCGGTGAGAGCGTCGTGGTCACCACCCTGCGTCGCCACCTGGTCCGCGACCTGGGGTTTGACCGCCGCCAGGTCGCCTTCATGGGCTACTGGCGCAAGGGTGTCGCCCACAAGTCCTGAGACGAGTTAGGCAAGGCTTACCTCACTTGGTACTGTGCTCCCGTGTCCACGACCGCCCTGCTCTCCGGCTCTGACCTCGTCCTCGCCCACCAGCGTCACGAGGTCGTCCACGGTGTCTCGCTCGAGCTCGTCGCCGGCCAGGTGACCGCACTGGTCGGGCCCAACGGGTCCGGCAAGTCGACCGTGCTGCGGGCCCTGGCCCGGCTGCACCCCGTCGGCTCCGGCGAGGTCGCCGTCGACGGAGCGGACCTGCGGGCGCTCCGGCCCCGCGAGTTCGCCCGGCGGGTCGCGCTGCTCTCGCAGTCGCGGCCGCACCCGTCCGGCGTCACCGTCCGGGACGTGGTCGGCTACGGCCGGCACCCGCACCGGGCCCGGTTCGCCGGGTGGAGCGAGGCCGACCGGGCAGCGGTGGACGCAGCGCTGGAGACCACCGGCACCACCGAGATGGCCGACCGCTCGGTCGACCAGCTCTCCGGTGGCGAGCTGCAGCGGACCTGGCTGGCCACCTGCCTGGCCCAGGACACCGCCGTGCTGCTGCTCGACGAGCCCACCAACCACCTCGACCTGCGCTACCAGGTCGAGACCCTCGACCTGGTCCGTGAGCTGGCCGACCGCGGCACCGCGGTCGGGGTGGTGCTGCACGACCTCGACCACGCGGCGGCCGTCGCCGACCGGGTCGTGCTGCTGCACCGCGGTCGGGTGCGTGCCGACGGCGCACCCGCCGACGTGCTCACCTCCGCGCACCTCACCGAGGTGTACGGCATCGACATCGAGGCCCGCACCGACCCGGTGACCGGCCACGTCCACGTGGAGGCGCTGGCCCGCACCCGGGCCCGCCGCTGACACGCCCACCCGACGTTCCATCCCCCACCCCCTCCCGAGGAGACATCCCATGAAGCGAGCCCTCACCGGGGCCCTGGTCGCCGGCGCCCTGCTGCTGGCCGGCTGCGGCACCACCGACACCGAGGCCGACCAGGACAGCCCGTCGACGCCCCAGGCCGCCGACTGCGACCCGGGCACCACCGAGACCGGACCGGTCGAGCTGACCGACGGCTTCGGCCGCAAGGTCACCCTCGACAAGCCGGCCGAGCGGGTCGCGGTGCTCGAGTGGCAGCAGCTCGAGGACGTGCTGAGCCTGTGCATCACCCCCGTGGCCGCGGCCGACCTGAAGGGCTACAGCACCTGGACCTCGGCCGAGGAGCTGCCCGAGTCCGGCATCACCGAGACCGGGACCCGCGGTGAGCCCAACACCGAGGCGCTCTACGGCGCCAGCCCGGACCTGGTCATCGTCGAGGCGTACACCGCCGACGACGAGATCATCAAGACGCTGGAGAAGTTCGACGTCCCGGTGCTGGCCACCAAGGGCGCCGACGCCAAGGACCCGATCGCCCAGACCCGCGCCACCTTCGAGCTGATCGCGCAGGCCACCGGCCGCACCGAGCGGGCCGCCGAGGTGCTCGCCGAGATGGACGAGACCCTCGCCGAGGCCAAGGCCGAGATCAGCGAGGCCGACCTGGCCGAGAAGGACTTCGTCTACTTCGACGGCTGGATCGACGGCGGCAACGTCTCGATCCGCCCGTTCGGTCAGGGCTCCCTGATGGGCGAGGTCGGCGAGGCGCTGGGTCTGACCAACGCCTGGACCGGTGAGGTCGATGCCGCCTACGGCCTGGGCCAGAGCGACATCGAGGGCTTCACCAAAACCGGTGGCGCCACCCTGCTCTACACCGGCACCGACGACCCCGACTCCGAGGACGTCAACCAGAAGCTCGTGGCCAACCCGGTGTGGAAGAAGCTGCCCGCCGTGCAGGACGGTCGTGCCCACGCCTTCCCGGCCGGCATCTGGACCTTCGGCGGGCCCCGTTCGGTCGAGCAGATCGCCGAGGCCTACGTCGACGCGTTGGCTGACTGACGCGCCCGACCGACACCCCGCCCGGCACGCGGCGCCACCCGCGTGCCGGGCGCCGGTGCCCCACCGAGAGCCCACCCAGTGTCCTGAGGAGCATCACCGTGCTGGCCCAGAAGGAACGACCCGACCAGGTGAGCGTCGATGACGCCACCCCGGTCCGCCCCCTGCGCGTGGGGGCACGGCTCGGTGCCGGCACGCTGCTGCTCGGCCTGCTGGTGCTGCTCGGGGCACTCTCGCTGTGGCACCTCACCCAGGGCAGCTCCGGTCTCGGTGCCCGTGACCTGCTGCACTGGCTCACCGGCGACTCCGAGGCGCTCGGCGGGGTCACCACCGTCGACGTGCTCGTCGGCTCCCGGCTGCCGCGGTTGGCCGCCGCGGTCGTGGTCGGCTTCGCCCTCGGGGCCGCCGGGGCGCTGTTCCAGTCGGTGGCCCGCAACCCGCTGGCCTCACCCGACACCCTGGCCGTGACCGGCGGTGCCTACCTGGCCGTCACCGTCGTGGCCGTCCTGGGCTGGCAGCTGCCGGTGTGGGGCTCGGGGCTGGCGGCGTTCGTGGGCGGCACCGCCGCGGCGGCGCTGGTGCTCGCCCTGGCCGGTGCCGGCACCGCCCCGACCCGGCTGATCCTGGCCGGCGCGGCGATGGCACTGGTCACCCAGGCTGCCACCTCGACCTTGCTGATCCTCTTCGCCGAGGAGACCACCAGTCTCTTCGCGTGGGGCAGCGGATCGCTCTCCCAGCTCGGGTTCTCCACGGTCGCCCGGGTGGCGCCGCTGGTGCTGCTCGCCACGCTCGTGGCCCTGCTCGGGTCCCGCCGGCTCGACCTGCTCAGCCTGGGCGACGACACCGCCTCCAGCCTGGGCGTCCCGGTCCGCTCGACCCGCACCGTGATGGTCGTCGTCTCGGTGCTGCTCACCGCGGGTGCGGTGACCCTGGCCGGCCCGATCGGGTTCGTCGGACTGGCCGCCCCGGTGGTCGTACGCCTCCTCGGGCGTTGGCTGCCGGCCCTGCAACGGCACGTCCTGCTGGTCCCCGCGGCCGGCCTGACCGGCGCGCTGGTCGTGGTCGGTGCCGACGTCGCGGTCCGCGCCGTCCTCGGGGTCGAGGAGTCCCTGCGGATCCCGGTCGGCGTCACCACCACCGTCCTGGGCGGCATCGTCATGGTCGCCCTGGCCCGCTCGCGTGCGGGCGGGGGTGGCGCGGTGCGCCGGCCCCCGGTCTCGCGGACCGTGCCGTCCACCTCGCGCGTGGTGCTCCTGGTGGTCGTGCTCCTGCTCGCCCTGCTCGGGGTGGCGCTGGCCGGTCTGCTCGGGGGGCTGACCTGGCTGCGCACCGGGGACATCGGGGTCTGGTTGGCCGGGGACGCGCCCCCGCTGGTCGCGTTCGCCCTCGACGAGCGCGCGCCCCGGGTCGCCGCGGCCCTGCTGGCCGGCATCGCGCTGGCCCTGTCGGGCACCGTCGTGCAGGCGACCTGCCGCAACCCGCTGGCCGAACCCGGCCTGCTCGGGATCACCGCCGGTGCCGGACTCGGCGCGGTCATCGTGGTCACCGGCAGCGCCTCGGAAGCTCCGTCGGGCTCGATGGTGCTCGTCGCCGGCGTGATCGGCGCGCTGGTCACCTTCGCGGTGGTCTACCTGCTGGCCTGGCGCGGGGGGCTGGACACCGAACGGCTGGTGCTGGTCGGGATCGGGGTCTGGTACACCGTCTCAGCGATGAGCACCTTCCTGCTGGTGCGCTCCAACCCCTGGGACACCCCGCGGATCTACACCTGGCTCTCGGGCACCACCTACGGCCGCACGCTCGAGCAGGTCTGGCCGGTGGCCCTGGTGGTGCTGGTCTCGGTGCCGCTCGCGTTCGTGCTGCGCCGCGAGCTGGACCTGCTGGCCCTGGACGACGACACCCCCCGGGTGGTCGGGGTCGGCCTCGAGCGGGTCCGCCTGCTGGTGCTGTCGGTGGCCGCGCTGCTGGCCGCGACCAGCGTGGTCGCGGTCGGGGTGGTCGGCTTCGTCGGACTGCTCGCACCGCACGCGGCCCGGGCCCTGGTGGGCGGCTCGCACGCCCGGGTGCTGCCCGTGGCGCTGCTGCTCGGCGGGGTCCTGGTCACCCTGGCCGACCTGGTCGGACGCACCGTCATCGCCCCGGCGCAGATCCCGGTCGGGCTGCTGGTGGCCCTGGTGGGGGCGCCGTACTTCGTCTGGTTGCTCTCCCGCTCGCGGGCCGCCTGAGCGAACTCCGGCCGGCCCGGGCGGTCACGGGAACCGGGTGCCCGGAACCGGCGCACCGAGGTGGCCCACCCGGGTCATGGCCGCAGGGGCGGTCGGAGCCCTAGTGTGAGCCGGGTCACACATCGGGGTGTGACCCGACCGAAGGAAAACTGCCCATGCGCCTCCGTCTCCGCCGTTCCGTCCGGACCGTGGCCCTGGCCGCTGCCGCCGTGGTCTCCGTGCCGCTGCTCGCCGCACCCGCCCAGGCCGCCGGCCCCAGCTACGTCGCCCTCGGCGACAGCTACTCCTCCGGGGCCGGGACCAAGTCCTACATCGACGACGGCACCAGCTGCCTGCGCTCCACCTACGCCTACCCGGCCAAGGTCGCCGCGGCGAAGGGGTACACGCTGAACTTCCGCGCCTGCTCGGGTGCGGTGATCAACGACGTGACCAACACCCAGCTCTCCGCGCTCAGCAGCAGCACCGCGTACGTGACGATCAGCATCGGCGGCAACGACGCCGGCTTCGCCAGTGTGCTCACCGAGTGCGCGTTGCCGGGCTGGGCCAGCAACTGCAACGCCAAGATCAACACCGCGCAGAGCTACGTCGCCAACACGCTTCCGGCCCGGCTGAACACGCTCTACGCCTCGATCCGCTCGCGCGCACCGCAGGCCAAGGTCGTGGTCGTCGGCTACCCGCGGATCTTCAACGGCGAGGACTGCAACGTGCTCACCTTCTTCTCCCCGGCCGAGATGACCCGGCTCAACCAGACCGCCGACCAGCTCAACTCGCGCCTGGCCGCGGCCGCCAGCGCCCGGGGCTTCACCTTCGCCAACCCCACCACGCGGTTCACCGGCCACGCCTGGTGCGCCCCGGACGAGTGGATCAACGGCCTGCACACGCCGATCGAGAACGCCTACCACCCGAACAAGGCCGGTCAGGGCTCCGGCTACACGCCGCTGGTCAGCGGGGTGCTGACCGGGGCGTCGCTGGCCCGCACCACGACGGCCCGCGCGGTGAGCCCGCACTCGCTCTCGGACCAGCTGGCCCGTCAGCAGCGCCGCTACGCCGACGCGGACCGGCACATCAAGCCGGTGACGGTGCGAATGCCCGACCTGCGGAGCAAGCGGGTGCGGGTCGCGGCCCGCAAGGCCGGGATCAACCTGGAGCGCTGGCTGGCACGCCGGGGCCTCTGACGCAGGGTCGCGCCCGGGCACCTCGCCACCCCGGCGGGGTGCCCGCGGCTCCCGCTGGACGCGCGCGGGGGTTGAAACACGTTCTACTTCTGGTGGACAGTGTGCCCCACCACGCACACCCGGGAGGGGACCGAGAAGATGGGTCAGCAGGACAGCACGCTCGAGGAGCGGATCGCCGCGATCGAGGCGGTCGCCGAGATCACCCGCCTGAAGTACCGCTACCTGCGGGCCTGTGACCGCAAGCAGCCCGAGGTGTTCCGCGACTGCTTCGTCGCCGAGGGTGCCGAGCTCGACTACGGCGAGAAGATCGGGACCTTCCGCGACGCCGACGGGATCGTCGCGGTCTTCTCCGCGATCGCGCTCAAGCAGGTCGAGGGGCACCACGTCGTGCTCGACATGCACCACGCGGTGCACCCCGACATCACCCTCACCGGTCCAGGGACCGCCGAGGGGGAGTGGAGCCTGCGGTTCCGTCAGGTCAACACCGTGGCGATGACCGAGTCCCTGGGCGCGGTGGAGTACTCCGACAGCTACGAGATCGAGGACGGTGCGTGGCGGATCCGCCGCTGCGTGGTGCGGGAGCTCTGGACGATGACCCGCCCGCTGCCCGAGGGCACCACCTTCCGCGGGGACCTGGCATGAGCGCCCCGGGCGTCGCGCTGGTCACCGGCGGCAGCCGCGGTGTCGGCCAGGGGATCGCGGTCGGACTGGCCGAGGCCGGCTGGACCGTCCACCTCAGCGGCCGCAACGCCGACCGGATGGCTGCGACCGTCGAGCGGATCACCGCGGCCGGCGGGCAGGCGGTCGCCCACGCCTGCGACCACACCGACGCCGCGCAGATCCAGCGGCTGGTCGCCGACGTGGAAGACCAGTCCGGCGGCATCGACCTGCTGGCGAACAACGTCTGGGCCGGGCCGCGGATGAACCACTTCGCGCCGGAGAAGTTCTACGAGCGCCCGCTGGAGGACTGGGACTCGCTGGTCACCGTCGGGCTGCGCGCCCACTACGTGGCAGCCCACGCGGCGGTGCCCCGGATGGTGGCCCGCGGCTCGGGGCTGGTCGTCAACATCACCTCGGTGGGTGCCCGCGCCTACCTGCACTCCACGCTCTACGGGATGGGCAAGGCCGCGCTCGACAAGATGACCCACGACATGGCCACCGAGCTCCGCGGCAGCGGCGTGACGTTCCTGAGCCTGTGGCCCGGGCTGGTCCGCACCGAGCTGCTGCTGGCCAGCGGGCTGCAGGAGATCGCCGGGGTCAGCATCAACGACACCGAGACCCCCGAGCTGCAGGGGCGGGTGCTCGCGGCGGTCGCGGCCGACCCCGAGATCGGGCGACGCTCCGGCACCGCGCTGCTCACCGCCGAGCTGGCCGTCGAGTACGGCGTCGCCGAGCCCGGTGGTGGGTCCCCGGTCTCGCCGCGCCAGATGTTCGGGGGCGGACCGTTGCACGACCCGGTCGGCCCCTGAGGACTCCGGGTTCTGCGCCGACCGGGCACTTGCGCGACGCCGACCTCCCCCCCTTTCGCGACGCCGACCTCCCCCCTTCCGCGACGCCGACCGGGCACTTGTGCGACGCCGACCTCCCCCCTTCCGCGACGCCCGCCGCCGGGGGTCAGTGCCAGTGGGTCAGCCGGGCGAAGCAGTCCCGCGCCAGCTCGGTCGGGGTGACCCCCGACGGGGCGTCGGGTGCGCACCACGTCTCGAGGGCGAGCCGGACCGACTGGCTGCACGCGGACGCCAGCAGCCGGGAGGTCACCGGGTCGGCGTGGGTCGCGGCGGCCAGGACCGGCACGAGATCGCGCTCGGAGTCGTTGTTGACCGCGTCCCAGACCCGTCGCAGGTCCGCGTCGTCCAGAACGATCCGCAGCAGCCCCCGGGTCAGTCCGGGGTGGCGTTCCTCCCGGGCGCTGACCGGGTTCAGCACCCGTCCCAGGACCGCGTCCACGGTGGCTGCCAGGTCGTCGTCGGGCGAGAGGCCGGCCAGGTGGGCCTGCCACTCCTCGGCCCCGACCCGCAGCAGCGGCACCAGGGCGTCCTGCTTGCGCGGGAAGTAGCGGTAGAAGGTCCGCAGACTGACCCCCGCGGCCTCGGCGATCTGCTCGACGGTGGTCTCGGCCAGGCCGGAGCGGGCGAACAGCGAGGCGGCGGCCCCGGCGATCTCCAGCTCCGTGGCGGCACGGCGACGGGTGGTGAGCGCGGAGGGTCGTGTGGGCACGGGACCAGCCTGCCACTGGTGACTCGTCGCGCCAAGATGGCACGTTGTGCCACACTGGGGATCCGTCGTCCCCGAACCTGGAGTCCTGCCATGCCGCTGAACCGTTACGACAACCGCCGCGTCCTCGTCACCGGGGCCGGCTCCGGCATCGGCCAGGCCACCGTGCTCCGGATCCTCGACGAGGGCGGCAGCGTGGTCGGCGCCGACATCAGCCCCGAGGGCCTGGCCGACACCGTCGCCAAGGCCGGCGAGCAGTCCGGGCGGCTGACCACCCTGGTGATGGACGTCGGTCGCGAGGAGTCGGTGGTCGCCGGGGTCGCCGAGGCCGTCGCCACTCTGGGTGGGCTGGACGCGCTGGTCAACGCCGCCGGGATCCTGCGGTCGGCGCACACCGAGTCGCTGGCGCTGGCCGACTTCGAGACCGTGGTCCGGGTCAACCTCTTCGGCACCTTCTTGGTGATCCGCGAGTCGATCGGTGCCCTCAGCGAGGGTGACGGCCCGGCGGTGGTGAACTTCTCCTCCACCTCCGCCGACTTCGCCCACCCGTACATGGCCGCCTACGCCGCCTCCAAGGGCGGGATTCAGTCGATGACCCACGCGCTGGCCGCCGAGTACGCGGGCCGCGGGATCCGGTTCACCAGCGTCCAGCCCGGCTCGATCTCCTCGGGCATGACCGAGGGCACGGGCGAGTCCAAGCAGTCGGTGGGCCCCGGCCTCCCCGAGGACACCGACTGGAACCTCTTCACCAAGCTGCTGCCGGCCCTCGGCCACGGCATGGCCGGCCCCGAGGTGGTCGCCAGCGTGGTGGCCATGCTGGCCAGCACCGACGCCGCGTTCGTCACCGGGACCGAGATCCGGATCGACGGCGGCACGCACTTCTGACCCCCTCCGGGGTTGGTCGTGCGGGTCGGTGGGGCGGCATGCTGGACCCATGCGTTTCACCGAGCACGAACTGACCGTCGCGCTGGCCGGCGCCGCCAAGTACCTGTTGGCGCTGCAGGACAAGGAGGTGCGCCGGGGTCGACGCTCGGTCGACGAGGTGTGGGAGTCGATGGACCGCTACGCCCGGTTCACGGTGCTGGACGGTCTCTCCGACCAGGTGCTGCCGGCCCTGATCGCGCTGCCGGACGCCGAGTTCGAGCCCGGTGCGCCGCTCACCTGGACCGACGCCGAGATCAGGACCGCGGTCGAGGAACGCCTGGGCGACGTGATCGGGATGCTCAAGCGCTCGGCCACCATCCGGATCCGCACCGAGCTGGTGCGGGCCGCGCTCGATGCACTCCCGCCCCGTCAGGACCCGGACGCGCTGATCGTTCCCGACCACCTGTAGCGGCCGCGTCCCTGTTCGTCCGGCTTCCGGGCGGCTATGTTCAGAACCATGATCATCGACATTCTGGGTTTCCTCGTGTTCGGTCTGGTCGTCGGTGCCGTGGCGCGGCTGATCAAGCCCGGCAAGCAGCACCTGAACCTGGTCGGCACCCTCGTGCTCGGCTGCATCGGCTCGATCATCGGCGGCCTGATCGCCTCGGCCTTCGGCAAGGGCGACATCTTCGAGCTCAACTTCCTCGGCGCGGTGATCGCGATCGTCGCCGCCGTGCTCCTGGTGGGCACCGTCGAGGCGCTGATGGGTCGCAACAAGACCGCCGCCTGACCCGGCCGCCCGGTTCCGCACGGCCAGTCACCCCGCGTGCCGGGGTGGCTGGCCTTTCGTGTTCCGACCCTGCCGCGCAAGAGTAGAACCCGTTACAGTTTCACGTGTGATCCCTGACGTCTTCGCCCCCGCCACCCTCGGACCCGTCCAGCTCCGCAACCGCATCGTCAAGGCGGCCACGTTCGAGGGGAAGACGCCCGACGGGGTGGTCACCCCCGAGCTGGTCGACTACCACCTCGGGCCCGCCCGTGGCGGGGTCGGCATGACCACCGTGGCCTACCTGGCCGTCGCCGAGGAGGGCCCCACGCACCGCGGCGGGATCGTGGTCAACGACCGCTCCGCCCCCGGCCTGGCCCACCTGGCCGACCAGATCCACCAGACCGGTGCCGCCGTGGCCGGGCAGGTCGGGCACGCCGGACCCGTCGCCAACGGACGATCCAACGGGGCCCAGGCCGTCAGCTCCTCGCGCTTCTTCAACCCGATGGGGATGAAATTCGTCCGCTCGGCCAGCGAGGCCGACATCACCCGGATCACCCGGGCCTACGTCCGCACCGCCCGCCTGCTGGTCGACGCCGGGTTCGACGCGCTCGAGCTGCACATGGCCCACAACTACCTGCTCTCCAGCTTCCTGGCGCCCGGGATCAACCGGCGCAAGGACCGGTGGGGTGGCTCCCTGGAGAACCGCGCCCGGTTCCCCCGCCAGGTGGTGCGCGCGGTGCGCGAGGAGGTGGGCGACGAGGTGGCCGTCTACGCGAAGGTCTCCCTCAACGACGGCCACGCGGCCGGCCTGAGGACCCGCGAGGCGCTCGAGTTCGCGCACCTGCTCGACGACGACGGCCTGCTCGACGCGATGCAGATGACCGGCGGCTCCTCGCTGATGAACCCCATGTACCTGTTCCGCGGCGGCGCCCCGGTCAAGGAGTTCGCCGCCCAGATGCAGCAGCCGCTCAAGTTCGGCCTGCGGGTGTTCGGGAAGGGCTTCATGAAGTCCTACCCGTTCGAGGAGGCCTACTTCCGCGAGAAGGCCCTGGCGTGGCGCTCGGAGATCAAGACGCCGCTGATGCTCCTGGGCGGCATCAACCGCACCGACACCATGCAGCAGGCGATGGCCGACGGCTTCGACTTCGTCGCGATGGGCCGGGCGCTGCTCTTCGAGCCCGACCTGGTCAACCGGCTCGCCGCGGCCGAGGTCGCCACCGGGTCCTGCATCCACTGCAACCGGTGCATGCCCACCATCTACGCCGCCGGAGGCACCCACTGCCCGATCCTGGTCGAGGCCGGGCGCGGATGACGCCGCAGGGGACCGCACCACTGCGGGTGGCGGTCTGGGCCACCGGCACGATCGGGCGGCACGCGATCGCCGGGATCGACGCCCACCCCGCCCTGGAGCTGGTCGGGGTCTGGGTCTCCACCCCGGAGAAGGTCGGCCGCGACGCCGGCGACCTGGCCGGGCTCGACCACACCACCGGTGTCCTGGCCACCGGGGACCGGGAGGAGATCCTGGCCCTGGCCCCCGACTGCGTCCTGTACGCCGCGATCACCGACCACCGGGTGCTCGAGGGGATCGAGGACCTGTTCGGGCTGGTCGAGGCGGGGGTGAACGTGGTGGCCTCCTCACCGGTGCTGCTGCAGTGGCCGCACGGGATCCTGCCGCCGGAGATGCTGGAGCGGCTGGCCCGTGCCGGTGCCGCGACGGGCGCCAGCCTGCACGTGAACGGCATCGACCCCGGCTGGGCCAACGACGTCCTCCCGCTGCAGCTGACCAGCCTGTCGGCGCGCATCGACCAGGTCCGGGTCTCCGAGCTGGCCGACTACTCCACCTACGACCAGCCGTGGGTGATGACCTCGATGTTCGGTTTCGGCCGCCCGATGAGCGACACCCCGCCGCTGTTCCGGCCCGGGATGCTCAGCGGCGGCTGGGGCTCGGTGGTGCGCCAGATCGCCGCGGGGCTGGACCTGGTCCTCGACGAGCCGCTGGTCGAGCACGTGGAGCGGCACGCCGCCGAAACCGACGTCAGCACGGTCAGCTGCGAGGTGCCGGCCGGCAGCCAGGGCGCGGTCCGCTTCACCGTCGCCGGGTGCGTCGACGGGGTGGAGAAGGTCGTCCTGGAGCACGTCACCCGCACCCACCCCGACCAGGCGCCGCACTGGCCGAAGGCCGACAACGGGGTCGCGGCCTTCCGGGTGGAGGTCACCGGGGAGCCGCACCTGCGCGTCGAGTTCACCCACCACGCCTCCGACGGCGACCACGGCACCTCGGGGATGCTGACCACCGCGATGCGCCTGGTCAACGCCGTCCCCGCGGTCGTGGCCGCACCCGGCGGCCTGGTCACCGCCCTGGACCTGCCGCTCGTCACCGGAAGGGGGCTCGTGTCATGAGCATCCTGGACCGCTTCACCCTCACCGACCACGTCGCCGTCGTCACCGGCGCCGGCCGCGGGATCGGGGCCGCCACCGCGCTCGCCCTGGCCGAGGCCGGGGCCGACGTGGTGCTCGCCGCCCGCAGCGCCGAACAGCTCGAGGAGGTCGCCGCCCGGGTCCGGGCCACCGGCCGCCGGGCGCTGGTGGTGGCCGCGGACCTCTCCGACACCGAGGCCGTGGCCGGTCTCGCCGACACGGCTGTGGCGGAGTTCGGGCACCTGGACACCGTGGTCAACAACGTCGGGGGAGCCGCCCCCAAGGAGTTCGTCCGCACCAACGTGAAGTACCTGGAGGAGTCGTTCCACTTCAACGTCTCCACCGCGCACGCCCTGACCCGTGCCGCCGTGCCGCACCTGCTCGCTGACGCCGACGCGGGCCGGCAGAAGTCGGTGGTCACCATCTCCTCGGTGATGGGCCGCGCCGCGGACCGCGGCTACCTGGCCTACGGGACCGCCAAGGCGGCGCTGGCGCACTGGACGAAGCTGGCCGCGGCCGACCTCTCGCCGCGGATCCGGGTCAACGGCATCCACGTCGGCGCGGTGATGACGAGCGCCCTGGAGTTCGTCGCCACCTCGCCGGAGATCATGGACTCGTTCACCGCGAACACGCCTCTGCGCCGGGTCGGGGACCCCGAGGACGTCGCTGCCGGGGTGGTCTACCTGGCCTCGGCGGCCGCGGCCTACGTGACTGGCTCGATGCTGCAGGTCGACGGCGGGGTGCCCGGCTCGAACCTGAGCCTGGGCATGCCGGACCTGTGAGCCTCTCCTAGGGTGAGCGACGTGACCGACCCGAGCCCCACCAACGTCCCGACCGCGCTGGCCGTCTCGCCCGACTCCGGGACCCACTGGACCGAACCCGGCGCCTGGCCCGTCGCGCCCGGTGTGTTCCGGATCCCGCTGCCGCTGCCGATGGACGGGTTGAAGGCGGTCAACGTCTACGTCATCGAGACCGACGACGGGCTCACCCTGGTCGACGGGGGTTGGGCGATCGAGGTGGCCCGCACCCTGCTCGAGCAGTCGCTGGCGAAGATCGGGTACACGGTGCGCGACATCCGCCGGTTCCTGGTCACCCACGTGCACCGCGACCACTACACGCAGGCGGTCACGATCCGCCGCGAGGTCGGCTCGCACGTCTCGCTCGGGATCGGCGACAAGCCGACCCTGGACATCATGTTCGACGACACCGTCGAGACCGACCCGCAGGTGGAGGCGCTGGTCCGTGCCGGTGCCGGCAACCTGGCCGACCAGTGGCGCGAGTTCACCCACGGCATGAGCCCGGACCTGTCGATGTGGGAGTACCCCGACACCTGGCTGGAGGGCGACCACCGGATCAGCGTGGGCGAGCGCACCCTGGACGCCGTGCACACGCCGGGGCACACCCAGGGTCACTACGTCTTCGCCGACCAGCCCTCCGGCCTGCTCTTCGCCGGCGACCACGTGCTCCCGACCATCACCCCCTCGATCGGCTTCGAGCCGGTGCTGGCCGACCAGCCGCTGCGCGACTTCATGGGTTCGCTGGAGAAGGTCCGCACCCTGCCGGACCTGCGGCTGCTGCCCGCCCACGGGCCGGTCTGGAACTCCTCGCACGCCCGGATCGGTGAACTGCTGGCCCACCACGACCACCGCCTCGAGCTCTGCCTGGCCGCGGTGCACCAGGCCGGCAGCACCTCCTACGAGGTCGCCAACGCCCTGCCCTGGACCCGGCACGACCGGCGGCTCAGCGAGATGGGTTTCTTCGACGAGGCGCTGGCCACGATGGAGACCCGCGCCCACCTGGAGCTGCTCGTGCTGCGCGGTGAGCTGGCCCGGGGCGACCACGACGGACAGGTCGTCTACACCCGTCCCTGACCGGTCTCGGACTGCGTCGGCCCGCCCCGTCCACGGCCCGGGCCCCGGCGTCGCGACCACCCGGGCCCGGCATAGGGTGGAGCCACACAGACAGGGGAGCACGCGCGAGCGTGCTGAGAGTGCGGACCAGCCGCAGACCCTCCGAACCTGCTCCGGTTAAGACCGGCGAAGGGAGTCAGCGATGACGCGTACCACCATGCCCACCCGACGGATCCTCGCAGCCGCGGCGGTCGCCGCCCTCACCCTCAGCGGCTGCTCGCTGGCCGGGGACGGCGACGACGCACCCCGCACGGGAGGGGAAGCGCCGACCGAGGTCGTGCTGCTCGCCCACGACTCCTTCTCGCTGCCCGAGGAGCTGGTGGAGCAGTTCGAGACCGAGTCCGGTCAGGAGCTCGTCGTGCGGTCCTCCGGCGACGCCGGCTCGTTGGCCACCAGCCTTGCGCTCACCGCGGGCAACCCCACCGGGGACGTGGTCTTCGGCATCGACAACACCTACGCCTCGCGTCCGCTCGACGCCGGGGTCTTCGCCCCCTACGAGGGCACCCGCGCGCCCGGCTCGGAGCAGTACGAGCTGCCCGGCGGGGAGGCGGAGCTCACCCCCGTCGACACCGCCAGCGTCTGCGTGAACATCGACACCACCTGGTTCGAGAAGGAGGGCGTCGAGCCGCCGGTCACCCTCGACGACCTGGCCGAGCCGGCGTACCGGGACCTGATGGTCACCCCGGCGCCGACCACCTCCAGCCCCGGTATGGCGTTCCTGCTCACCACGGTCGCCGCGTTCGGTGAGGACTGGTCCGGCTACTGGCAGCGTCTGCTCGACAACGGCCTCAAGGTCGTCGACGGCTGGAACGACGCCTACTACACCGACTTCACCGCCGGCGGGGAGAAGGGCCGCCGCCCGATCGTGGTCTCCTACGACTCCTCGCCCGCCTTCACGGTCAGCAAGGACGGCTCCAGCTCCACCACCGCGGCCCTGCTCGACACCTGCTTCGAGCAGGTCGAGTACGCGGCCGTGCTGGAGGGCACCGAGAACACCGAGGGGGCCCGGGCGCTGGTGGACTTCCTCAGCAGCCCCGAGGTCCAGGCCGCGCTGCCGGAGTCGATGTACGTCTTCGGGGTCTCCGAGGAGGCCGAGCTGCCCCGCGACTGGGCCCGGTTCGCCACCCAGCCGGAGAAGCCCTACACGGTCGAGCCCGCCGAGATCGCGAAGAACCGCGAGGCCTGGCTGACGGAGTGGACCGACCTGCAGTCCCGCTGAGGACGACCGGGACGGGACGGCACGCGCGATGAGGACCGGGTCGGTGCGCCGGGTGCTGGCGCTGCTCGCGCTGGCGCTCGGCCCGCTGGCCGTCCTGGGTGTCTTCTTCCTGTTCCCGGTCGCGGCCATGGTCGGGCAGGGGTTCGTCGTGGACGGGCGCCTGGACGTCGGTGGGGTGCTGGACGTGCTCGCCCGGCCCCGGGTGCACCGGGTGCTGCGAGACACGCTGCTGTTCGCCTGCGCCGGGACCCTCGGCTCGCTGCTGCTCGGCCTGCCGGCGGCGTTCGTGCTGCACCGGCTGGACCTGCCCGGACGCCGGGTGGTCCGGGCGGCGCTGCTGGTGCCGTTCGTGCTGCCCACGGTGGTGGTCGGTGCGGCCTTCCGGGAGCTGCTCTCCGAGGGCGGCCCGCTGGGCTGGGCCGGACTGGACCGCAGCCCCACCGCGATCGTGCTGGGCCTGGTCTTCTTCAACGCCGCCGTGGTGATCCGGATGGTGGGCGCGGCCTGGGAGCAGCTCGACCCGCGACCCGCCGAGGCCGCCACCGCGCTCGGTGCCGCCCCGTGGCGGGTGCTGGTCACCATCACCCTGCCGAGCCTGCGCCCGGCCGTGGTCTCGGCGGCCTCGGTGGTCTTCCTGTTCTGCTCGACCGCGTTCGGGATCGTGCTCACCCTCGGCGGGGTGCGGTACGCGACCGTGGAGACCGAGATCTACCTGCTCACCAAGACGCTCTTCGACCTGCGGGCCGCGGCCGCGCTGTCGGTGCTGCAGATCGCGGTGGTCACGGTGCTGCTGGTGCTCACCGCCCGGCTGCGGGTGCCGACCGGGGTGCGGGCCAGCACGGTGGCCCGGGTCCGGCGGGTGCAGCGCCACGACGTGCCGGCGCTGCTGGCCACGGGCGTGCTGCTGGTCCTGGTGGCCGCGCCGATGGTGGCCCTGGTCGCCGGTTCACTGCGGCGGGACGGGCAGTGGAGCCTGGGCAACTACGCGGCCCTGGGCGGCGTGGGGGAGGACAACCCGCTGCCGGTCCCGGTCACCGAGGCCCTGGTCGTCTCGTTGCGCACCGCCGTGGACGCCACCTGGATGGCGCTGCTGCTCGGGTTGGTGGTGGCGCTGCTGGTCACCCGCCGCTCGGCGTCACGGACCGAGCAGCGCATCCGTTCCGCCGTCGACGGCCTCTTCATGCTGCCGCTGGGGGTCTCTGCGGTGACCCTGGGGTTCGGGTTCCTGATCGCGCTCGACCACGGCGTGCTGGACCTGCGCAACTCACCGCTGCTGGTGCCGCTGGCCCAGGCGCTGGTCGCCCTGCCGCTGGTGCTGCGCACCCTGGTGCCGGTCCTGGGGGCGCTCGACGAGCGGCAGCGGCAGGCGGCCGCCTCCCTGGGGGCGGGCCGCTGGCGGAGCTGGCGCACCGTGGAGCTCCCGGCGCTGCGCCGTCCGGTGCTGGCCGCCAGCGGGTTCGCGTTCGCGGCCTCGCTGGGGGAGTTCGGGGCGACCAGCTTCCTGGCCCGGGAGTCGGCACCCACGCTGCCGGTGGTCATCTTCCGGCTGCTGGGTCACCCGGGCGCCCACAACTACCCGATGGCCCTGGCCGCGGCCGTGGTGCTGGCGGTGACGACCACCGTGGTGATGCTCGGCGTCGAACGACTGGGGGTGCGGAGTGCGGGAGGATTCTGAGATGACGACGGGACTGCGGGTCGAGGGCCTCGGTGTCCGCTACGGGACGGTGGACGCGGTCGTCGACGTCGACCTGGACCTGCCGGTGGGGCAGGTGCTGGCGGTGCTCGGCCCCTCGGGCTGCGGCAAGTCCACCCTGCTGCGGGCGGTCGCCGGCCTGGAGCCGCTGCGCTCGGGCCGGGTGCTGTTCGGCGGCCGTGACCTGGCCCGGGTGCCCACGCACCGGCGCGGGTTCGCGCTGATGTTCCAGGACGGCCAGCTCTTCGAGCACCTCGACGTCGCCGAGAACGTCGGCTACGCGCTGCGGCTGCGCCGGGTGCCGCGCCCGGAGCGCGCCGCGCGGGTCGCGGAGCTGCTGGAGCTGGTCGGGCTCGCCGGGTTCGGTGACCGTCGCCCCGGGACCCTCTCGGGGGGTGAGCGGCAGCGGGTCGCCCTGGCCCGGGCCCTGGCCGCGGAACCCCGGCTGCTGCTGCTCGACGAACCGCTCTCGGCCCTGGACGCCACGCTGCGCGAGCACCTGGCCGGCGAGCTGCGCGAGATCCTCACCCGCTCCGGCACCACCGCCCTGATGGTCACCCACGACCACGACGAGGCCTTCGCGGTCGCGGACCGGCTCGCGGTGATGCGCCACGGCCGGGTGGTGGTCACCGGCGCCATCGCCGAGGTGTGGGCCGCTCCCGGTGACGCCGGGACCGCCCAGTTCCTCGGGTACGGGCAGGTCCTCGCGCCGGCGGCGGCCCGGGCGCTCGAGGCAGCGGCCGGGGTGCCGGCGGGCGAGGAGGACGCGCTGGCGTTGCGCCGCTCGGCGCTGGTCGTGGACCCCACCGGGCCCCTGGTCGGCACCACCACCCGGGTCAGGTCCACCCCGGAGCAGTGGCGGCTGCAGGTCGCCCTCGACGGGCTGCCCGGGACCCCCGAGGTGCCGGCGGTGGCGCCGCCCGGACCGGCCCCCGAGGTCGGCGACCCGGTCCGTCTGCGGCTCGACCCCACGCGCACCGCGCCGGTGCGGGCCGACGCCGATCCGGCCCCGGCACCACCCATTCCCTAGAATCGCCGTCGTGTACCGCCGCGCCTACATCCTGCTGATCGGAGTCGCGGGGCTGATGGGCGCGCTCACGCTCATCGCCTCAGCCTCTCTGGACCGACCCATCGTGGACCCCGAGGGCTTCCTCGGCCCGGCTGCGGTACGACTCCCGATGCTGGTCCTGGCCGCCTTCGCGGTCGACCTGGTGCCGCGGACCATCTGGGCCTCGCGCGGCAACCCGAAGCTGATGCCCTCGTTGGCGATGACCCGGATCAAGGAGCACTGGACCCGTGAGCGTCTGCTCATGGTGTCGCTGGGCATCGTCTGCTTCTACATCACCTACGTCTGCTACCGGACGCTCAAGTCGTGGCTGCCGTTCATCATCGACGCCAAGTACGACCGTGAGCTGCAGCTGGTGGACCGGGCGCTCTTCCTGGGCCACGACCCCGCCGTGGTGCTGCACACCGTCTTCGGCACCGGCATCACCGCCCACGTGCTGTCGAGCATCTACATGCTGTTCATCCCGATGGTCGCGGTGCTCGTCACCATCTGGCTGGTCTGGACCCGCAACATCTCCCACGGCTACTGGTTCGTCACCTCCCAGGTGCTGATCTGGACCCTGGGCACCGCCACCTACTACCTGCTGCCCACCCTGGGCCCGGGTCTGCGGTACGCGTGGCTCTACAACGAACTGCCCGACACCGGCGTCAAACAACTCATGGAGTCGTTGGCCAACGGCCGGCACCAGGTGCTCTGGTTCGGGCTGGTCGACGGGGTGCAGTCGGTGGCCGGGTTCGCCAGCCTGCACACCGGGGTGACCCTGCTCTGGGCGCTGATGGTGCAGTACACGGTCCGCTCGATGTGGCTCAAGGTCGTCTTCTGGGCGAACTTCGGCATCACCGTGCTGGCCACCCTCTACTTCGGCTGGCACTACGTGGCCGACGACGTCGCGGGCGTGACCATCGCCCTGGTCTCGTTCTACCTGGGCGCCAAGGCGACCGGGCAGAAATTCGACCGGGGAGGGAGAACGACACATCCCACGACCACCACCTCCAAGGTGCCGGTCGAGAAGCACTGACCCCGCCTCACCACCAGCCACGAGGGCGGCTCCCCGACACGGGGAGCCGCCCTCGGCGCATCCCATCGAACTACACGAATGTAGTTTGCAAGCCGACACGCCGAAGGCGTTGCGGTTTTTTGTGAAACCTGTTCCCCTTGGTGCTGTTGTGCTCACTGTGCAACGTGTTGTCCGTGTGATCAGTGGTGCGGACGACGTCGGGTCGGCACCGTGCCGCTCCCGCCACCTGACCACCGTCGAGGGGACGTCCGCGTGCGTGCACTGCGAAACGCGACCGGTACACCGGGCCGCGCACGGCTGGCCGTCGCCGGTTGCCTGACCCTGCTGCTGTCGCTGGCCGTGGTCGGCGCCCCCGCCCTGGCCGACGAGACCCCCAGCCGGGCCGAGGTCCGCGACGCCGAGCAGGCCACCGAGGCCGCACGCCAGGACGTGGCCGGCATCCGGGCCGCCCTGGCCGTCGCCGACGCCGACCTCGAGGCAGCCGGCATCGCCGCCGCCCAGGCCGCCGAGGCCTACAACGGCGCCCTCTACGCCGCCGAGCAGGCCGAGCAGGCCGCCCGCCAGGCGACCACGCACGCGGCCACCGCCCGGGCCTCGGTCGAGCAGCAGCGCCGGGCCTACAGCTCCTCGATGGTGAGCACCTACCAGAGCGGCCCCGAGCTGACCGGGTTCAGCGCGATCCTGGGCTCCGACGGGATCGGGGCCGTGGTCGAGCGGACCGCCACCCTGGAGCAGGCCGAACAGGCCCTCGACGGACGGTTCCAGGCGTTCAGCGCCGCCTCGATCCTGGCCGACGTCTCCGAGCAGTCCGCCCGGGCCGCCTCCCAGCGCGCCGAGCAGGCCCGGGAGCGGGCCGAGGACGCCCGCACCGCCGCCGGTGCCGCCGCGGACGCGGCCGCCGCCCGCGCCTCGGCCGTGGCGGTGGAGAAGGACCGGCTGATCGTCCGGCTCGCGAAGCTGCAGGGCATCTCCACCTCCCTGGCCCGGCAGCGCCAGCAGGCCCTGGAGGAGGCCGCCGCCGAGGAGGCCGCCGAGGCCGCCGAGCAGGAGGCGGAGCAGGCCGAGCAGGACACCCAGGCCGAGCAGGCGAACGACGACGACGCCCCCGATGGCCCCGACGCCCCCCCGGGGCCGAGCAGCCCGGAGACCGGACCGTCCGACGACAACGACGACCAGAACACCCCCGGAGACACCACCACCCCCGACCCCGGCACCACCCCGCCGCCGGTCAACGCCGGGGGCGCGTCCCGCGCGGTCGCGTTCGCGAAGGCGCAGATCGGCGAGCCGTACGTCTGGGGCGCCGCCGGCCCCCGGTCGTGGGACTGCTCGGGGCTGACCATGAAGGCCTGGGCTGCGGGCGGGAAGTCGCTGCCGCACTACTCGGTGGCGCAGTACACCGGGTCCACCCCGGTCCGCCCCAGCCAGCTGCGCGCCGGTGACCTGGTGTTCTGGGGCTCCTCGTCCTCGCCGTCGAGCATCTACCACGTGGCGCTCTACATCGGCGGGGGCCAGATCATCCACGCCCCGCGCACCGGCCGTCCGGTGACGCAGGAGTCGATGTACTACTGGCGCACCCCGAACTTCTACGCCCGTCCCTGACGCCCCGGGGTCGGCCCGCTAGGTTCGACCCCATGGCCGACGACGCAGCCCAGTCCGAGCAGAAGTCCGAGCAGTCCTACCGCCAGCCCGTGGTCGACGTGACCGCCCTGGCCGGCGTCCTGGACGGTCCCCACGCAGAGGTCCGGGCGCTGGTCCGGCGCAACCTCGTCGACCACGCCGACCTGCTCACCGAGGCCGAGACGCTGGACCGCGACGCGTTCCGGGACCGGGTGCTGGAGGTGGTCCGGGCGATGGCCGGCACCGGCCAGACCGGGCTCGGCTTCCCGACCGAGGTCGGCGGTGGCGGCGACATCGGTGCCTCGATCGCCGCGTTCGAGACGATGGCGTTCGGCGACCTCTCGGCGATGGTGAAGGTGGGGGTCCAGTTCGGGCTCTTCGGCGGGGCGATCCTGCAGCTCGGCTCGGCCGAGCACCACGCGCTGCTGCCCGACGTCGCGGCCGGCACCCTGCTCGGCTGCTTCGCGATGACCGAGTCCGGGCACGGCTCCGACGTGCAGTCGCTGGAGACTGTGGCCCGCTACGACGCCGGGACCGACGAGTTCGTCATCGACACCCCCACCGAGTCCGCCCGCAAGGACTACATCGGCAACGCCGCCCGGCACGCCGAGCTGGCGGTGGTCTTCGCCCAGCTCGAGGTCGGCGGGGAGCGGCACGGCGTGCACGCCCTGGTGGTGCCGGTGCGGCGCGACGGGGAGCTGCTGCCCGGGGTCCGGATCGAGGACTGCGGCGCCAAGATGGGACTCAACGGGGTCGACAACGGCCGGATCTGGTTCTCCGGGGTCCGGGTGCCGCGCACCGCCCTGCTCAACCGGTTCGCCGACGTCTCGCCCGAGGGGGTCTACTCCTCGCCGATCGAGAGCCCCGGCAAGCGCTTCTTCACGATGCTCGGCACCCTGGTGCAGGGCCGGGTCAGCGTCGGTGGCGCCGGGGTGAACGCCGCCAAGGTCGCGCTCACCATCGCCGTGCGGTACGCGCTGCGCCGCCGCCAGTTCGCCGCCGGCCCCGACCAGCCCGAGGAACTGCTGCTCGACTACGGCATGCACCAGCGCCGGCTGCTGCCGCTGCTGGCCCGGACCTACGCGTTCAACGCCGCCCAGCAGCACCTGGTGGCCGACCTGGACGCGGTGCTGAGTGGCCGGGTCACCGACGAGACCGCCCGGCGCGAGCTGGAATCCCGGGCCGCCGGCACCAAGGCGTTGGCGACCTGGCTGGCCACCCGCACCATCCAGGAGTGCCGCGAGGCCTGCGGCGGCGCCGGGTACATCACCAAGAACCGTTTCACCGCGCTCAAGGCCGACACCGACGTGTTCACCACCTTCGAGGGCGACAACCACGTCCTGCTGCAGCTGGTCGCCAAGGGGCTGCTGACCGCCTACTCCAGCGAGTTCGCCGACCTGGACCAGGCCGGGATGGTGAAGTTCGTGGCCTCGATGGCCGTCGACACCGTGATCGAGCGCACCGCGGTGCACAAGCTGCTCGAGCGGATCAAGGACGTGCTGCCGGGCGGTGACCAGTGGGACGCCGAGGCGGGGCTGCTGGACTCCGACTACCAGCTGGCGATGCTGCGGTTCCGGGAGGAGCACCTGGTGGCCGGGGTCGCGCGCCGGCTCAAGTCCGGGGTGGACGCCGGCCGGCCGGCCGGGGAGGTCTTCGCCCGGGTGCAGGACCACGTCATCGCGGTCGGTCGGGCGCACGTGGAACGGCTGGTCCTGGAGGACTTCGTCGCGCAGGTCCGGGCGGTCGAGGCCGACGAGTCCGTCGACGCCGACACCACGCTGGCGCTGCACCTGCTCTGCGACCTGTTCGCACTCTCGACCATCGAGGCCGACCGGGCCTGGTTCATCGAGCACGGGCGGCTGAGCGTGCAGCGGTCCAAGGCGATCACCGCCGAGGTGGGCGACCTGTGCCGCAAGGTCCGCCCGATCGCCGCGGAGCTGGTCGAGGCGTTCGGGGTGCCCGAGCCGCTGCTGCGGGCCGAGGAGCTCCTCGGCTGAGCGGTGTCACACCCGGGCCGTGGCCGGTGTCTTGAGGGTGCAGGTTGATTCCCGACCCTCCAGGAGGAGCCATGACCAGCACGTTCCGCATCCCGCCGGCCCCGTTGACCAGCCCCCTGGGGCGGGTGGTGGAGCGCGTCGCCACCCGGATCTACGGCCAGGTCCCCGACATGGTGCGGGTCGGCTGGCACCACCGGCGCCTGATGCGGTCGGTGCTCGGGTTCGAGCGGCGGATCGACACCTGGCGGGCGCTCGACCCGCACCTGAAGAGCTACGCGGTGATGGCCTCGGCCGGCGTGATCGGGTGCTCGTGGTGCCTGGACTTCGGCTACTACCTGGCCCACGACGCCGGGCTGGACACCGCCAGGGTCAGCCAGGTGTCGGTGTGGCGCACCTCGGAGATCTTCAGCCCGGTGGAACGTCGGGTGATGGAGTACGCGGAGGCGATGACCCAGACCCCGCCGACGGTCACCGACGAGATGGTCGCCACGCTGCGCGAGGACCTGGGCAACCGGGCCCTGGTCGAGCTGACGATGATGGTGGCCGTGGAGAACCAGCGCTCGCGCTTCAACGCCGCCGTGGGACTGACCTCGCAGGGGTTCAGCGACGTGTGTGAGCTGCCGCTCGCGGACTCGTCGGCGGGGCAGGACGCGGGCCGGTGAACCAGGACCCCGGCGGGAGCCCGGCGCAGCAGGACGCGGCCGGGCTGGCGGAGTTCGTCGCGCACCGGACGCTGCTGTTCACCGTCGCCTACGAGCTGCTGGGGACGGCCGCGGACGCCGAGGACGTGCTGCAGGAGGTGTGGCTGCGCTGGGCCGACGTCGACCACGCCGGGGTCCGCGACCCGCGCGCCTTCCTGGTCCGGATCACCACCCGACTGGGGCTCAACCGGTTGCGCACCCTGGCCCGGCGGCGTGAGACCTACGTGGGGGAGTGGCTCCCCGAGCCGCTGCTGACGGTGCCCGACGTGGCCCAGGACGTCGAGCTCGCCGACAGCCTCTCCACCGCCATGCTGCTGGTGCTGGAGTCCCTGGGCGGCACCGAGCGAGCGGTCTTCGTGCTCCGCGAGGTCTTCGGGTTCAGCCACGCCGAGATCGCGGAAGCGGTCGGCAAGAGCCCCGACAACGTCCGTCAGATCGCCCGGCGGGCCCGCAAGCACGTCGCGGCCCGTCGCCCGCACGCCCGGGTCAGCGCCGCCGAGCGGGACACGGTCCTCGCCCGGTTCCGTGCGGCGATCGCGGGCGGCGACCTGCAGCAGCTGCTGGACGTGATGGCACCCGACGTGGTGCTGCGCACCGACGGCGGCGGCCGGGTGCAGGCCGCGATCAACCCGATCTTCGGGGTGGAGAAGGTGCTCCGCTTCCTGTCCGGGATCATGCCCCAGGACGTCGGGCTCGACCCGGTCTGGGTGAACGGCTCGCCCGGGATCGCGGTGCGGGTGGGCGGTGTCCTGGACGCGGTGGCCACGGCCCAGGTGCACGAGGGTCGGATCACCGACCTGTACGTGGTGCGCAACCCCGAGAAGCTCACCCGGCTCGACCTGGACGCGCCGGTGCCCGTGTCCCGGTGAGGTCGGGACGCACCGAGGGCCCCGACCGGTCGGTCGGGGCCCTCGGTGGGGGTCAGGTGGGGCTCAGTGACCCTGCGCCTGGTAGCGCTTGGTCGAGGCCTCGATCTCGGCCAGGGCCTCGGTCCTGCCGACCCAGTCGGCGGAGTCGACGTGCTTGCCGGGCTCGAGGTCCTTGTAGTGCTCGAAGAAGTGGCGGATCGCGTCCAGCTCGAACTTCTCCACGTCACCGAGGTCCTGCACGTGGTCCCAGCGGGGGTCGCCGGCGGGCACGCACAGCACCTTCTCGTCGCCGCCGGCCTCGTCGGTCATGTTGAACATGGCCACCGCGCGGCAGGTGATCACCACGCCGGGGAAGGTCGGCTCGGGCAGCAGCACCAGGGCGTCGAGCGGGTCGCCGTCGTTGCCCAGGGTGTGGTCGATGTAGCCGTAGTCCGCCGGGTAGCCGAACGAGGTGTAGAGATAGCGGTCCAGGTGGACGCGCCCGGTCTCGTGGTCGACCTCGTACTTGTTGCGGGAGCCCTTCGGGATCTCCACCACCACGTCGAACTCGAGCATCTTCACGTCCTTCTCAGTCATTCCGGCCCGGGTAGGGCCAGCCGCGCGCGCCCCCTGGTGGGGCACCGGCCGCAGCCTGGGTCTGGTCACCGGTGCACACGCACCCGACCGGTGAGTTCCTACCACCGGCGTGCGTGACCCGGGTCAGTGTCCCGCACAATGGCCCCCGAACGTGTATCCGGGAAGGCCCATTGTGCGACGACGCGACGTGCAGCACCAACCCGGCGGACCGGGCCCGTCCCGTGCCGCCCTGTGGTTGCCGACCCTGCTGGTGCTGCTCCTGCTGGGCGGCGCAGTGGCGAGCTGGCACTACGACGCCGGGCCCCGCTGGCTCGGCTGGGGCCCCGACCCGAGCCGGGAACCGGCGGCCGTCGAGGCCCCCGCCGGCCTCGACCTCTCCCCGGTGCCGGCCCTGGCGGGTTCCACCTCGGCCCGGAGCGCGAAGGAGGCCGGGCAGCCGGACGTCGACGCGGTGCGGGCCGTGGTGCGGGCCGGGGTGCGGGACAAGGACCTGGGCAAGCGGGTGATGGTGGCGGTGGCCGACCTGGCCACGGGTGATCCGCTGGTCGCCGTCGGTCCGGATCGGGCCACCCCCGCCTCGACCACCAAGCTGCTCACCGCCGCCGCGGCCCTGGAGACGCTGGGTCCCGGGCACACCTTCACCACCTCGGTGGTCCGCTCCGGGCCGCGCCGGATCACCCTGGTCGGTGGCGGCGACCCGTACCTGACCTACGACGCCGAGTCCGGTGCCGGCGCCTACCCGGTGCGCACCGACCTGGCCACGCTGGCCGCCCGCACCGCCGACGCGCTGCGCCAGGCCGGGGTGCGCAAGGTCCGCCTCGACCACGACGCCTCGCTGTTCTCCGGCCCCGGCGCCAGCGCCGGCTGGGAACCCGACTACGTCCCCGACGGCGTGGTCTCCCCGATCGGGGCGCTGTGGGTGGACCGCGGTACCGACCCGCAGGGCTGGGGCCGGGTCGCCGACCCCGCCACCCACGCCGCGCAGGCCTTCGCCAAGGCCCTGGCGGCCGAGGGGATCGTGGTGAAGGGCGCGCCGCGGGCCCGGACCGCCCCCGGCAGCGCGACCCCGCTGGCGCAGGTGCGCAGCGCCCCGGTGGACCAGATCGTCGAGCACGTGCTGGACGTCTCCGACAACGAGGCCGCCGAGGTGCTGGCCCACCACGTCGGCCTGGCCGTCGAGGGGGAGGGCTCCTTCGAGGCGGGGGCGTCGGCCGTGGTCGACACGCTGGACGGGTTGGGGGTGCCCACCGACGGGCTCGAACTGCACGACGGGTCGGGGCTGTCCCGGCAGAACCTGGTGCCGGCGACCACCCTGCTGCACCTGCTCTCGGTGAGCGCCCGCGCCGGGCACCCCGAGCTGCGGGCGGTGCTGACCGGGATGCCGGTCTCCGGGTTCACCGGGTCGCTGTCCCAGCGCTTCGCCGACGGGCCCGACGAGGGGCTCGGCACGGTCCGCGCCAAGACCGGGACCCTGACCGGGGTGCACGGGCTGGCCGGCACGGTCACCGACCGCAACGGGACCACCTTCGCGTTCGTGGCCCTGGCCGACCGGGTCGCCCCGGACAAGTCGCTGGAGGCCCGGACCGCCATCGACCGCCTCGCCGGCCGGTTGGCTGCCTGCGACTGCAGCTGAGCGGGCGTTCCTGCGCCGACCGGGCACTTGCGTGGCGTCGACCGGGCACTTGCGCGGGCATCTGTTCCTCTCGCGGCCACGGGGCCGGTGTCGGGGCTGACCGGGCAGATAGATGGCGCCGACCGGGAACTTGCGTGGCGCCGACCTCCCCCCTTGCGTGGCCCCGAGGAGCCGGCGGCCCGGCTGGGGTCCGGCACTAGGCTCGCGACATGAGCGAGATGGTGGACTGGGACCTGGCAGTGCGGGTCGGCCGGCGGCTGGTCGGTGACGGCCCCGAGGTGACCCCGGCCGAGGCTGCGGCGGCGGTGGCCGAGCTGCGGGCCGGTGCCACCCGTTCCACCGGGCTGGTCCGTGACTTCACCGGACTGGACGCCCCGGAGAACACCGCGCCCCTGCTCGTGGTCGACCGGGCCAGCTGGATCCAGGCCAACGCCGACTCCTTCGCCCACCTGGTCCGCCCGCTCGCGGACCGGCTCACCGAGAAGAAGGGCGCCCCCACGGGGTTCACCAAGGCCGTCGGCTCGACGATCACCGGCACCGAGGTCGGGTTGCTGCTCGGGTTCCTGGGCAGCAAGGTGCTGGGCCAGTTCGACCCGTTCGGTCACCCGCACGGCCGGTTGCTGCTGGTCGCGCCGAACATCGTCCACATCGAGCGTGAACTGAAGGCCGACCCCTCCGACTTCCGGCTCTGGGTGTGCCTGCACGAGGAGACCCACCGGGTGCAGTTCACGGCCGTGCCCTGGATGCGTGACCACCTGCTCTCCCTGGTGGAGGAGGTGGCGGCGGCCGTCGAGCCGGAGGGCATCGTCGAGGACCTGGCCAAGCGGATCTCCCAGGGGGTGCGTGGTGACGGGTCGCTGGTCGACCTGCTCTCCACCCCGGCGCAGCGGGCCGTGCTGGAGAAGGTGACCGGGGTGATGTCGCTGCTGGAGGGCCACGCCGACGTGGTGATGGACGGGGTCGGGCCCGAGGTCATCGGCTCCGTGGCGCAGATCCGTCAGGCGTTCAACGCCCGGCGCGGCGGGGTCGGGGTGCTCGACCGGCTGCTGCGCCGGCTCATGGGCATGGACGCGAAGATGGCGCAGTACCGCGACGGGGCCTCCTTCGTCCGGCACGTCGTCGACACCGCCGGCATGGAGCAGTTCAACGCGGTCTGGGCCGCGCCGGAGAACCTGCCCAGCAAGGCTGAGATCAACGACCCGGCGGCCTGGGTCGCCCGCGTGCTGTGACGCTGCACCCCTCCGTCGCCGCGGTCCGCCGACCGGTCCGCACGCTGCTGGAGACCCTGGACCCGGGCGCGACCGTGGTGGTCGCCTGCTCCGGCGGCGCCGACTCCACCGCGCTGCTCGCCGCGACCGTGTTCGAGGGGCACAAGCGCGGGCTGCGGGTGGTCGGCGCGACCGTCGACCACGGTCTGCAGCCGGGATCCGACGAGGTGGCCGCGACCGTCGTGGCCCGGATGGCGGCCCTGGGCGCCGACGAGACGCTGACCGCCCGAGTGACCGTCGAGAACGGCCGGACCGGTCCCGAGGACGCCGCCCGCCGGGCCCGGTACGCGGTGCTCGAGCAGGTCGCCGAGCACACCGCCGCCGCCGTCGTCCTGCTCGGCCACACCCGCGACGACCAGGCCGAGACGGTGCTGCTGGGGCTGGCCCGCGGGGGCGGGGGACGCTCGCTGGCCGGGATGCGCCCCGCGTTCGACCGGTTCGCCCGGCCGCTGCTCGAGGTGTCCCGCGACGACACCCGCACCGCCTGCCTGGTCGAGGGGCACGAGGTGTGGGAGGACCCGCACAACGCCGACGAGGGGTACACCCGGGTCCGGGTGCGCCGCCGGGTGCTGCCCGTGCTGACCGAGGCGCTCGGCCCCGGCGTGGTGCCCAACCTGGCCCGGACCGCGGCGTCGCTGCGCGAGGACATGGAGTACCTCGACGAGCGGGCCGGCAAGGAGTTGGCCCGGGTCCGGGTCGGCAAGGACACGCTGATGGCGCCGTCGGTGGCGGCGCTGGCCCCGGCACTGCGGCGTCGGGTGCTGCGCCGGGCGGCGGTGGCCGCCGGGGCCCTGGACGCCGAACTGTTCCGTGAGCACGTGCTGGCCGTGGACGCGCTGGTGGTCGACTGGCGGGGGCAGAAGTGGATCGATCTGCCCGGACACCTGCGGGCCGTGCGGGAGGGTCCGCTGCTGGTGTTCCGGCCCGCGACGCCCGACGCCGGCTGAGCCCCAATCCACCGATCTCACTGCTGCTGCGCGGCACCATACGGGCACATTGTCTGCGTTACCGCAGCTCAACGGGCAACCAGCACGCCCTCGCTCCGGTGCCTTGCCACTGCACCCGCCTGGTGCCGCTCGCCACGCAGCAGATCGGTGGATCCGGGCTGAGGACGCCCCGGCGTCAGCGACGCGCAGAGGCGCCGGGGCGGGACCCCCGACGCCCGGACACCCCGGCGGCGGCCTAGGCTGCTCCCATGGACCCGTCCCACGTGGAAGACGACCTGGTCAACATCCTCTTCACCGAGGAGCAGATCCAGGACCGGCTGGCCGAGATGGCCCAGCAGATCGCCGACGACTACGAGGGCCGGGACCTGCTGGTCGTCGGCGTCCTCCGCGGCGCGGTGATGGTGATGGCCGACCTGGCCCGCTCGCTGCCCCGGCACTGCGAGATGGACTGGATGGCCATCTCCTCCTACGGCTCGGGCACCAAGTCCTCCGGCGTGGTGCGGATCCTCAAGGACCTCGACACCGACATCTCCGGTCGTGACGTGCTGATCGTCGACGAGATCATCGACACCGGCCTCACCCTGAGCTGGCTGGTCAACTCGCTGTCCACCCGCGGGCCGGCCAGCGTCGAGATCGCCACCCTGCTGCGCAAGCCCGAGGCGCTGACCATGCCGGTCGAGCCCAAGTACGTCGGCTGGGACATCCCCAACGAGTTCGTCGTCGGCTACGGCCTGGACTACCAGGAGAAGTACCGCAACCTGCGCTGCATCGGCACGCTCGCCCCGCACGTCTACTCCTGAACCCCGGCCGCCCCGTGCGGCCACCGGGCGTGTGCGTGCCGGGGGTGCCTGCGACAATGACCGGTGACGTCGTGCACGACCCGCTCACCTTGGGCGGCGGCGTGTACGGTCGCCACGATCGCTCGTGACACTCCCCGAAGGCGGAAAGAAGCCTGTGAAGCGCATTTTCAAGGGTCCCTGGCTGTGGATGGTGCTCGCCGCCCTCGCAGTCCTGCTGGGCATCCAGTTCCTGGCTCCGCGCGGTGGTGCCGACGAGATCACCACCTCGGAGATGAACGCCTACATCGCCCAGGGCGAGGTGGACGAGATCACCTTCGTCGAGAAGGACCAGGAGGTCCGCGCCACCCTGGACAAGGGTGTGCGCTCCGACGGTGACGAGGTCATGGCCTTCTGGCTGGGCGGCACCCAGGACGAGATGGAGCGGGCCGTCGCCGAGCAGGTCGAGGCCGGCAAGATCGACAAGTACACGACCAAGGTCCCCAAGAACAGCGTGATCGGGTCGATCCTGCTGACCCTGCTGCCGTTCGTGCTGATCGTGGCCCTGTTCATCTTCCTGATGAACAACGTCCAGGGCGGCGGCCGCGGTGTCATGCAGTTCGCCAAGTCCAAGGCGAAGCTGATCTCCAAGGACATGCCCAAGTCCACCTTCGCCGACGTGGCCGGGTGCGAGGAGGCCATCGAGGAGCTCGGCGAGATCAAGGAGTTCCTCGCCGAGCCCGCCAAGTTCCAGGCCGTCGGCGCCAAGATCCCCAAGGGTGTGCTGCTCTACGGCCCGCCCGGGACCGGCAAGACCCTGCTCGCCCGCGCCGTGGCCGGCGAGGCCGGGGTGCCGTTCTACTCGATCTCCGGCTCCGACTTCGTGGAGATGTTCGTCGGTGTCGGTGCCTCACGGGTCCGTGACCTGTTCGAGCAGGCCAAGGAGAACGCCCCCGCGATCGTCTTCATCGACGAGATCGACGCCGTCGGCCGGCACCGTGGCGCCGGCATGGGCGGCGGCCACGACGAGCGCGAGCAGACCCTCAACCAGCTGCTGGTCGAGATGGACGGCTTCGACGTCCGCGGCGGCGTCATCCTGATCGCGGCCACCAACCGGCCCGACGTGCTGGACCCCGCCCTGCTGCGCCCGGGCCGCTTCGACCGGCAGATCCAGGTCGACGCCCCCGACCTCAAGGGCCGCCACAAGATCCTGCAGGTGCACGGCCGCGGCAAGCCGATGGGCTCCGACATCGACCTGATGTCGGTGGCGCGTCGCACGCCCGGCTTCACCGGTGCCGACCTGGCCAACGTGCTGAACGAGGCGGCCCTGCTGACCGCCCGCGCCAACGCCAAGCAGATCGACAACGCCAGCCTGGACGAGGCCATCGACCGGGTCATCGCCGGGCCGCAGCGCCGGACCCGGTTGATGAGCGAGCACGAGAAGCTGGTCACCGCCTACCACGAGGGCGGCCACGCCCTGGTCGCCGCGGCCCTGCCCGGCACCGACCCGGTGCACAAGGTGACGATCCTGCCCCGCGGCCGGGCGCTCGGGTACACGATGGTGCTGCCCGACGAGGACAAGTACTCCCAGACCCGCAGCGAGATGCTGGACAAGCTGGCCTACATGCTCGGCGGCCGCGCGGCCGAGGAGCTGGTCTTCCACGACCCCACCACCGGCGCCGGCAACGACATCGAGAAGGCCACCAACCTGGCCCGCGCGATGGTCACCCAGTACGGCATGACCGACGCCCTGGGTGCGGTCAAGCTCGGCGACGCCAACTCCGAGCCGTTCCTGGGTCGCGACATGGGCCACCAGCGCAACTACTCCGAGGACGTGGCGGCCAAGGTCGACGCCGAGACGGCGAAGTTCCTGGCCACCGCCCACCAGGAGGCCTTCGACATCCTGGAGGAGAACCGCGACGTGCTCGACGCGCTCGTGGTGGCCCTGATGGAGCAGGAGACCCTGGACAAGGCGCAGGTCGCGGAGGTCTTCGAGCCGCTGCGCCGCCGTCCGGTCCGGCCGGCCTGGACCGGGTCGCCGCACCGGGTCCCCTCCACGCTGCCGCCGGTCGAGGTGCCGGCCAGCGCGAAGGTGCCCGAGGAGGAGACCTCCGAGGCCGGCGACTTCCTGACCCCGCCCGGTTCGGGTGGTGACGTGCACGGGGACCCGACCCTGGGCACCCGTGACGAGGGCCGGGAGGACCAGCCGTGACCGACCCGATCAGCCTGACCGAGCGGGGGGTCGGCGAGTTCGACCACGCCCGCGCCGAGGCCGCCGTCCGGGAACTCCTGGCCGCGATCGGCGAGGACCCCGACCGTGAGGGACTCCGGGACACCCCGGCCCGGGTGGCGCGCGCCTACGCCGAGCTCACCGCCGGCCTGCGGCAGAGCCCCGAGGACGTCCTGACCACCACGTTCGATCTGGGCCACGACGAGATGGTCCTGGTCCGCGACATCGAGCTGTGGTCCATGTGCGAGCACCACCTGGTGCCGTTCACCGGGGTGGCCCACGTCGGCTACATCCCGGCCAGCAACGGCAAGATCACCGGACTGTCCAAGCTGGCCCGGCTGGTCGACGTCTACGCCAAGCGCCCCCAGGTCCAGGAGCGGCTCACCACCCAGGTCGCCGAGGCGCTGGAGGAGATCCTCGAGGCACGCGGCGTGATCGTGGTGATCGAGGCCGAGCACCTGTGCATGACCATGCGCGGGGTCCGCAAGGCCGGCGCCCGCACCATCACCTCGGCCGTCCGCGGCCAGATGCGCGACATCGCGACGCGCAGCGAGGCGATGGCGCTCATCCACAGCCGTCGGTGAGTCCGGTGACGACCCCCTGGAACCCCGGTGCCGGTGACCGGCCCCGGGTGATGGGCATCGTCAACGTCACCCCCGACTCGTTCTCCGACGGCGGCCGGTGGGCCGACACCGACTCCGCGGTCGCGCACGGACTGGACCTGCTGGCCCAGGGCGCGGACCTGCTCGACATCGGTGGCGAGTCCACCCGGCCCGGCGCCACCCGACCGGTGGTGGAGGAGGAGATCGACCGGGTGGTCCCGGTGATCTCCGCGCTGGCCGCGGCCGGTGCCGTGGTCTCGGTGGACACCATGCGGGCCCGGGTGGCGGCCGAGGCGGTCGCCGCGGGCGCCAGCATCGTCAACGACGTCTCCGGTGGCCTGGCCGAACCCGAGATCCTCGACGTGGTCGCCGGGACCGGCGCCGGGTACGTCGCGATGCACTGGCGTGCGCACAGTGAACGGATGGCGGACTTCGCGGTCTACCCCGACGGCGTGGTGCCCGAGGTGCGCCGCGAGCTCGCCGAGCGGGTGGCCGCGATCCGGGCCGCCGGGATCGCCGACGAGCAGGTCGTGCTGGACCCGGGGCTGGGGTTCGCCAAACAGGCCGGGCACAACTGGGATCTGCTGGCCGGGCTGGGAGAGCTGGCCGACCTGGGCTTCCCGCTCCTGGTCGGGGCGAGCCGCAAGTCGTTCCTGGGCGCCCTGCTCGCCGACGACGACGGGCCCCGCGGGGTCGAGGGACGCGAGCACGCCAACACCGCGCTCACCACCCTGCTCGCCGCCCCCCAGCCGTGGGGTCGGGTGTGGGGTCTGCGGGTGCACGACGTGAGGGCCACGACCGACGCCTTGGCCGTACTGGCAGTATGGGGGCGCGGGGCGGTTCGGGCCGACGAGGAGCAGCGATGAGCGAGCAGCACACGGGGCGGGGCCTCGACGAGTTGAGCGTGCTGGGCATCGAGTGCCGCGCGCACCACGGCGTCTTCGACTTCGAGCGCCGCGACGGCCAACCCTTCCTGGTGGACCTCACCCTGGGCGTGGACACCGCTCCCGCGGCCGCCAGTGACGACTTGCGCGACACCGTCGACTACGGAAGTCTCGTCGACTCCGTCAAGATGGCGGTGGAGCAGGACCCGGTCGACCTGATCGAGACCGTGGCCCAGCGGATCGCGGACGTCTGCCTGGCAGACGCCCGGGTCGGGTGGGTCAGGGTCACGTTGCACAAGCCTGAGGCACCCATCGAGGCGACGTTCTCCGACGTCACCCTCACGATCACCAGGACGAGGAGGTCCCTGTGACTGAAACGCCCAACCCCTACCACATCGACGCCGACGCACTGACCGGCGAGATGCACCCGATCCGGCGGGTCGTCATCGCGCTGGGCTCCAACCTCGGCGAGCGGATGGCGCAGCTGCAGGGTGCCGTGAACGCGATCGCCGACACCCCCGACGTGTGGGTCACCGGCGTCTCGGGTGTCTACGAGACCGAGCCGGTCGACTCGCCCGAGGACGCCCGGCCGTACCTCAACGCGGTGGTCCTGCTCGACACCACGCTCCCGGCCAAGCGGCTGATGGAGCGGGCACTGACCATCGAGGACGCGTTCGGTCGCGAGCGCAGCGGCCTGGTCAACGAGCCGCGCACCCTCGACGTGGACCTGATCGTGGTCGGCGACCGCCGCTCGCACGAGGACTTCCTGCGGCTGCCGCACCCCCGGGCCGCGGAGCGTGCCTTCGTGCTGCAGCCGTGGCACGACCTGGAGCCCGACGCGGTCCTGCCCGACCACGGCCCGGTGGCCGACCTGCTCGCGCAGGCCGACACCTCCGGCGTGGTGCTGCGCGACGACCTGGAGCTCGCGGTCGAGTGAACCCGGAGCCGCCGGCCGGCGGACCCGGGCCGGGCAACGACCCGGACCAGCCCGCCGACGGTCCTGATCCGCGCCGGTTGCGCCCCACGCAGCCCGGTCCGCTGGCGGCGCTGGTCGTCCTCGGCATGGTGCTGGGCTGGGCGCTCCGTCCGCTCTGGCAGGTGCTGGGGGACGCCTCGCCCAGCGTCGGCTGGCCCCAGGTGGGGGTGCTGACGTTCGTCGCGGCCGCCGTGGCGGCGGCTGCGGTCGCCACCCGTCGGGCCCTGGCGCCCGGGGCGGTGGGGTTGCCCGCGCACCGCGGCGTGAACCGGCTGGTGATGGCCCGGGCCTGCGCCCAGGCCGGCGCTCTCCTGCTGGGCGGATACGTCGGTCACGCCGTCTCCTGGCTGGGTGTTCCCTCCGAGCCGGCCGCCGGTCACCTGCTCCGTGCCCTGGCCGCGGCCCTGGCCTCCGGAGCGATCGTCTGCGGTGCGTTGGCCCTCGAACGAGCGTGTCGCACCGGATCGGGGCCCGATCAGCCCTAGCCTTGGGCCATGACTTCCCCGTCGGCTCGAACGAGCGCTCGCCGCCGCCAGCGCTCCACCCGCCTCACGACGGCGGTGACCCTGCTCGTGGTCGCTGCCGTCCTCGTGGTCGTGGCGCTGGTCTCCAGCGTCCCGGTCCTGCTGCCCGTTGCTGCCGTCGTCGTCGTCGTGCTCGGTGCCGCCGCCACCAAGATCACCCACACCGAGCTCGTCCAGGCCCGCCGCGAGGCGGCCCGTGACCGCGCCGCCCAGGCCAAGGAGTTCGCCGACCTCACCGAGCGTCGTGCCGGTGAGGCCGTCGAGTTCGCCGAGGCGATGGCGACCCGCATCCGCGAGCGCGAGGCGACCATCGCCGACCTCGAGCAGGCCCTGGGTGCAGCCCAGCGCAGCGTCGCCGACGCCACGCTGAAGAAGAACGCCGAGGCCCGCCGGGCCTCGCTGGCCGAGGATGAGCAGGCCGTGCTGCAGCGTGGCCTGAGTGCCGCGCAGGACCAGGCCGCCGACGCCGTCGTCCGGGTCGCCGAGCTCGAGGGCGAGCTCGACGCGCTCAAGGCCGAGCTGGCTGCCTGGAAGTCCGGTGCCACCGACGAGGTCCGCAAGCGCGCCTGAGCCGCTGTCCCGCACCGCCACGACCCCGCACCCGCCCCGGGTGCGGGGTCGTGGCGCTCCTGCGCGTGGGCGCGGGTTCGGGCCCGCGGCCGGGTGTTTCGTAGGGTAGGGCCCCGTGTCGACCTCCCCAGCCCGCGGCTTCCGTGCCGACATCCAGGGGCTGCGTGCCGTCGCCGTCGGTCTGGTGGTGCTCTACCACGTCGCCCAGGAGCGGCTGACCGGCGGATTCGTCGGGGTCGACGTCTTCTTCGTCATCTCCGGGTTCCTGATCACCGCCCACCTGCTGGAGCGGCCACCGGCCCGGTTCACCGACTTCACCGGGTTCTGGGCCCGGCGGATCCGGCGGCTGCTGCCCGCCTCGCTGCTGGTGCTGGTCGCCACCATTGTGGCCACCCGTCTGGTCGGCCCGGAGACCCTGTGGGAGAACACCGCGCGCCAGGGTGGCGCCGCGGCCCTCTACGTCGTCAACTGGCTGCTGGCCGGTGACGCGGTCGACTACCTGGCCGCGGAGAACGTGCCCACCGGGATGCAGCACTACTGGTCGCTCTCGGTCGAGGAGCAGTTCTACCTGGTCTGGCCGCTGCTGATCGGGCTGCTGGTGTGGCTGGCGACCCGCACCCGGTTGCCGCGCCGCGGCGTGCTCGGGGCCGGTCTGGCCCTGGTCGTGGCCTCCTCCCTGGCCTGGTCGGTGCACCTGACCGGGACCGACCCGGGCGCGGCCTACTTCGTCACCCCCACCCGGATCTGGGAGCTGGCCGTCGGGGGCGTGGTGGCGGTGCTGCTGACCCGCGGCGAGCCCGCCGGTGCCCGCCGGGTCGAGCCGGCCGGGTGGCGTGCCGTGCTGACCGGGCCGGGCGCCCGGGCGGTGCTGGGCTGGGCGGGTCTGGCCGCGGTCGTGTACGCGGCCGTCACCTACGACGGCTCCACCCCCTTCCCGTCCTGGACGGCCGCCGTCCCGGTGCTGGGGACCGCTGCGGTCATCCTGGCCACCGCCGGGGGCGAGTGGTGGTCGCCGGGCGGGGTGCTGGGTCTGCGGCCGGTGGGCTGGCTCGGCGACATCTCCTACTCGGTCTACCTGTGGCACTGGCCGTTGGTGGTGCTGGTCGGCGCCCGCTGGGGACTCGGGACGTGGTCGGCGATCGGGATCGTGGCGGCGACGCTGGTCCTGGCCGCGGCCACCAAGACCTGGATCGAGGACCCGTTCCGTACCGCCACCTGGAACCGACGCCAAGGCGCCAGCTACGCCGCCGCGGTGGCCGGGATGGCGGCCGTGCTGGTGGTGGCCGGGATGCAGCTGGTCGAGGTGGACCGACGCTCGGACCAGGCCGAGCAGGCGGTGCAGGCGGCGTTGGCGAGCAACGACCCCTGCCTGGGTGCAGGCGCGCTCGACCCTGGCCGGGACTGCGCCCCGGCCAGTGGACCCGTGGTGCCGACGCCCGCGCGGGCCGCCCAGGACCGGTCGGACGCCTACGCCGACGTCTCCGGGCGGCGCGGCTGCTGGGCCTCCGAACCGCGCTACCCGGTCCGCACCTGTGACTTCGGCTCCGAGGACGCCGCCCGGGACGTGGTGCTGCTGGGCAACTCCCACGCCGGCCAGTGGCTGCCCGCGCTGCAGGAGCTCGGGGAACGGCACGACTGGCGCGTCACGACCCGGCTGGCCTCCCAGTGCGCGTCGGCCGACGTGCTGCTGACCTACTCCACCCCGCAGCGTGCCCGGGCGTGCCGCGACTGGGTCCGCGCGACCGTGCAGGAGATCACCCGGGACACTCCCGACCTGGTGGTCATGTCCAACCGGGTCTCGCTGCCGGTTGCCGGGCTCAGCCGCGAGGAGAGCTCACCGGGATACACCGACGGCTACCGCAAGGTGCTGACCCAGCTGGCGCGGGCCGACATCGACGTCCTGGTGCTGCGGGACACCCCGGCGCCCGGTGACGGGGGAAAGGTCGAGTCGGTCCCCGACTGCCTGGCCAGCCACGGCACGTCCACGACGCGGTGCTCGGGCCCCCGGGCCGACTGGGTGGTGCCCGACCCCGACCCGGCGCAGGCCGCGGTGGAGGCCGTGGACGACGAGCAGGTGGTGTTCGCCGACCTCAACGACCGGATCTGCGAAGGCGAGACCTGCCAGGCGGTGGTGGGCGGCGTGGTCGTCTACTTCGACGCCTCGCACCTGACCGCCACCTACGCCCGCACCCTGGCTCCGGCCCTGGCCGACGCGATGCAGCAGACCGGGATGATGCCCGGGACGTGACGCTGCCCGGGGGGGTCGTGCCCAGCCAGTCAGCGCTCAGTCGGCCCCGTCGTCCGTACCGTCAGCGTCGTCACCGGTCCGGCCCGGACCGTCGGCGAGCACCCCGGCGTGCTGACGGCGCCAGTCGGCCAGCGCCGCCCCCCAGGTCAGGACGCCGCGGACGTCGGCCAGACTCCGACCCCGCGGCCGGGTGAGCCGGGACGCCAGGTCCGGGTGCAGCAGGTCCATCACCAGGTCGTCGGCGAGCACCTTCCGGCGCAGCCGCCTCAGCACCGCCGGCCGGGTCTGGCGCGGAGGCTCGGCGAGCGGCAGCGTGCGGGGCTTGTCGTTGGTCGAGCGCAGTGACCCGACCACCGGGTCCAGGGTGTGCAGCAGGTCGCGCATCAACGCCCCTTCGGCCCGGCGCTGCACCGGGACCGTGAGGACGGCTCGCAGCATCTCCGGGTGTACCAGGGGCAGCAGGACCGGGGTCTCGGGAGCGAACAGTCGCAGGGGCGAGGCGGCCATCACCCGGGCGTTGCGCAGCACCAGCTTGCGCAGCGCGAACTCGGCGGGGTGTCCTGCCCAGCGCTCCTGCTCGCGGGCCACCCTGGCCAGGGTCGAGTCCGCCCAGTCGGCCGCGACCTCGGCACGGAACAGCCCCGGCACGGCGACCCGGCTGCCGCCGGTCTGGCGCCACAGCAGCTCGGTCCGGTGGTCGGCGTCGCGACCGGTCGCGACCACCTGGCCGACCTCGTCCTTGAACAGCACGTCACCGGCGAAGCCGTCGAGCAGGGGGACCGGCCCCCGCATCTCGGCGGCCAGCGGGGTGAGCCAGGTGTGCAGCCAGGTGAGGTGCTCGGTGCGCGCCAGCGTCCGGCGTCGGTCGGCCAGGAACGACCCGTCCGCTGGCTGGACCACGCGGTGCCGCAGGCCCAGGCCCCGGGCGACCGCGCCGGCCAGCTGCAGGTCGTCCCCGTAGCCGTCGTCGCTGGGGGTGGACCACGCCAGCGGCTGCCGCCCGCCGCGCGCCCGCAGACCCAAAGCGATCAGCCGGGAGTCCCAGCCACCCGAGAGCGTGATGTGGCGGCGACGCAGCGAGCGGGGCGGGAGCGAGGCCACCAGCGCCTCGACGAGTTCCGGCACCGAGGCGGGGTCCCCCGGGTCGGTCAGCCACCGCGGCAGTGACTGCTCCAGGGTGACGCGGCCGCGGCGCAGCCGGAGCACCTCGCCGAACCGCAGCCGTTGGATCTCGCGGAACGGCGTCGTCTCGTCGACGAACCCGTAGAACCCGTAGCTGGCGCCCCAGCCGGCCACGTCCGTGGTCAGCCCGCCGCCCAGTGCGGTCAGCGGTGTGAGCCGGTTGCTGAAGAAGGTGCTCGGCCCGACCTGCCGCACGAACACGTCGCCGAGCCCGAGCAGGTCGGTGTGGACCGCGACCTCCTCGCCGTCGCACCACGTCCCGCTGAGCAGCAGCTCGTGGGCGGCGTCGTCGGGGGACCCGGGGCGACGGGTCCCCGGCACCACCCGGCCCCAGCACCACGCGGACCCCGGGACCGCCTCGAGCCCGGGCGCCGGGCTCGAGGCGAGGGCGACCACGTCGTCGTCCACGAGGGTGCGCACCGTGACCCCGGCCGCTGCGGTGAGGTCCTGCCACCCCGGGTGCCGCGGACCCAGCCGTCCCAGCACCAGCGGCTGCGTCCCCAAGGCCGTGCCCATGGCTCAGTCGCGGTGGTAGAGGTCGCGGGTGTAGACCTTGTCGACCACGTCGGTCAGGTCGTCGCTGAGCCGGTTGGCGATGATCACGTCGGAACGCGCCTTCAGGCTGCTGAGGTCGCGCACCACCTCGGAGTGGTAGAAGGAGTCCTCGGCCAGCTCGGGCTCGTAGACGAGCACCTCGACGCCCTTGGCCTTGAGCCGCTTCATCACCCCCTGCACCGCGGAGGTGCGGAAGTTGTCCGAGCCGGCCTTCATGGTCAGCCGGTAGAGCCCGACGGTGCGGGGGTTGCGGCGCAGGATGTCGTCGGCGATGAAGTCCTTGCGCGTGGTGTTGGCCTGCACGATGGCGCTGATCAGGTTCTGCGGCACGTCGCGGAAGTTCGCCTGCAGCTGCTTGGTGTCCTTGGGCAGGCAGTAGCCGCCGTACCCGAACGACGGGTTGTTGTAGTGGGTGCCGATCCGCGGGTCGAGCCCCACCCCCTCGATCACCTGGGCGGTGTCGAGTCCGTGGGTCATCGCGTAGGTGTCGAGCTCGTTGAAGTAGGCCACCCGCAGCGCCAGGTAGGTGTTCGAGAAGAGCTTGACCGCCTCGGCCTCGGTGGGGCCGGTGAACAGCACCGGGGCCTCGGTCTCGGCGCCCTCCAGCAGCAGGTCGGCGAAGCCCCGCGCGGCCGGGCTGTCGGACCCGATCACGATGCGCGAGGGGTGCAGGTTGTCGTACAGCGCGCGGCCCTCGCGCAGGAACTCGGGGCTGAAGAAGATCTCGGCTCCCGGGTGTCGCTCGCGCAGCGTCTGGGTGAAACCGACCGGGACCGTGGACTTGATGACCACGGCCGCACCGGGCGCCACCTGCAGGGCCTCGGCCACCACGCTCTCCACCGAGCTGGTGTCGAAGTAGTTGGTGGCCGGGTCGTAGTCGGTGGGGGTGGAGACCAGCACGTAGTCCGCCCCGGAGTAGGCCTCCCGGGGCTCCGTGGTGGCCCGCAGCTGCAACGGGTGGCGGGCCAGGTGCTCCGACAGTTCGGCGTCGTGCACCGGTGAGGTGCGCTCGTTGACCAGGCGGACCCGGTCCGCGTCCAGGTCCAGGGCCACGACCTCGTGGTGCTTGGCCAGGATGACGGCGTTCGAGAGGCCCACGTAGCCCATGCCGGCGACAGCGATCTTCACGCCGTGGAGTCTAGGGGCGTGCTGCCGCCGACCCGACCCGACGGGCCGGTGAGTGCGGTCTCAGGCTTCGCGGCGCAACAGGGTCGCGCCCTTCTCCAGGGCCACGTCCAGCCGGGTGAACTCCGGGGACAGGGCGGTCCAGCGGCGCACCACGTCCTGCTCGTCGGCCCGGTCCATGTCGTCCAGCACGACCGTCGCGGTCGGTGCGAGCCGGTCCAGCAGCAGCGGCAGCGCGGGGTACCGGGCCCCGGGGCCGGTGGTGGTCGGCGGCCCGTCCACGATCAGCATCCCGATGTCGGCCAGGTTCTCCCAGCCCGACGGGTCGTACCAGCGGCTCTCGTGGCCGGGCAGTCCCACGTCGACCAGGGGGGCGTGCTGCACCCGCGCGATGTCGTCGACACCGTGCTCGCGCAGCGTCTGGGTGGTGAGGCCGCCGAAGTGGGCGTCGTGGTCCAGCGACACGATCCGGGTGTCCAGGCCGTAGCGGCGCACGGCGAGCGCCAGCCAGAGGGTGGAGACGCCGGACCCGCACTCGACGATGACGCGCGGTCGGACCCGTCGCAGCTCGTCCAGGAGCAGCAGCACCAGGTCGGGGGAGGCCGCCCAGCCGCCCATCGCCGGCACCCGGTGCTCGGGCGCCAGCATGCTGAACAGCTGGGTGGTGGCCTGCAGCTGCGCCCGGGTGTGGGCGGCGGTGATGGTGGTGCGTTCGGGCTGGCGCTCCACGTGCGAGCGGACCACCTTCAGCTGGCTGCGGACGTCGCCGAGCTCGATCTGGACCCGCTGCAGGTGGGCCAGGAGGCTCGCCCCGTCCACGGCCGCGGGTCCCCGCGGAGCCTCTCGACCGGAGCGGCCGGGGCCACGGACCGCCCGGGCGGGGGCGGGGGCCGGAGCGGCACGCCGGGCGCTTCGCACGGCGAGCAGCAGGTGCAGCGCCCCGACGCCGGCGACGCCCAGCAGCGCCAGCACCGCGGCGACCACCAGACCGACCACCGGCCACAGGGCGACCAGCACGGCTACCACGACCAGCAGCACCAGGGCGAGGACCCCGGCCGCGAGCAGACCCCGGCGGCCCCCGGGAACCCGGGCGAGGAGGCCCGCGACCTGACGGCCCAGGCGCATCTCCCGGCTGCTCTCCAGCGCGTTGGCCCGGCGCCGGGCGCGGTCGCGCTCGCGGGTGCGGGTGCGCAGCTGCGCCCGGGTCGTGGTGACGCGCTCGCTGGCGGCACGTCGGCTGGCCCGGCTGCGGCTGAGCTGCTCGCTGCGCACCGCGACGCGTTCACGGTTCACCCGGGCACGGTCCGCGGCGGCCTCGGCGGGGTGGGGGAAGGTCGCCGACAGGGCGGCCAGGTCGACGTCGGTCAGCGCGATGCCGGTGTCGCGACCCAGCACGGCCACCGCCAGGTCGCCCCAGCGCTCCCAGGCGACCACGCCGTACCCCAGGGCGGGGTCGAGCAGCGCGGTGAGGTCGGGCAGGTGGGCCAGGTCGACGGCTGCGGTGGCCCCGGGGGTCGTGGAGAGCGCCGCGACGGCGGCGGCGACGAGCTCGGGGGCGGACTCGCCGGACAGCAGCACGGTCGAGCCCGGGGACAGCTCCACCGGGGTGCTGTCCAGGACCCGCACGTCACGCCGGGAGGAGCCCAGCCGGCGCAGGGCCCGTCCTGGGTCACTGGTGACGAGGAAGAGGGGCGCCTCGGTGAGCTGCACGGGGTGGATCTCCTGCCTGGGTCGGATGACCGATAGGGTCTCGGCTGTTGGACAGCGGTCGTCATGCTAGTCGTAGTGCTGGAGGTTCCAGGTGCCCAAGGGCCCGCAGATCAGTGTCATCGTGCCCTGCTACCAAGGGGCGGACGCGATCGGCGAGTGCCTGGCCTCCCTGGCGGCCCAGGACCTGTCCCCGCAGGCCTTCGAGGTCCTGGTCGTGCTCAACGGGCCCGATGACGGGACCCGGCTGCAGATCGACATCGCCGCCCGGGCGCACCGCCGGCTCAACGTGCGGCTGCTGACCGCACCCGGCCCCGGCGTCGGTCGGGCCCGGAACCTCGGGCTGGACAGCGCGGCCGGGACGTACGTGACGTTCGTCGACCACGACGACTGGGTCTCGCCCAGCTTCCTGTCGGCGCTGCTGGCCGCCGCGTCGCCGGGTGTGGTCTCGATGTCGCTGCTCGCCGACGTCTCCAGCAGCAGCCGGCACCCGTCGTGGGACGCGGTGGCCAACTACGACAACTACATCGGTGCCGTCGCCCACCAGCACGCCGGGGAGCTCCTGCCCCGCCCGCTGCGCCGCACCGCCCTGGGGTTCAACGCCGCGAAGCTGGTGCCCACCGCCGTGGCGCGCGCCGCCCGGTACGACGAGACGCTGCCCAGTGGGGAGGACCTCCTCTACTGGTTCGACCTGGCGGTGGCGGTGAACTTCGGGGTCCGGATGGTCCCCGCCGACTCCGGTGCCACCTACTACCGACGGGTGCGCCCCGGGTCCCTGTCCCGGCAGGAGCGGACCTTCGAGTTCAGCGTGCAGGGCCGCCTGGACGTCATCGAGCGGCTCGCGGCGCGCCAGCTCGACGAGCTCGACCCCGACCTGGTGAACGTGCGCCGGTCCCTGGCCGCCGGACAGACCAGCATGATCCGGGCCTACGTCGACGAGCGGCCCGAGGAAGCCGGTCGCGTGGTGGAGGAGATCCACCGGCGCGGGCTCGCCGACCACGTCTCCTGGCGGGTGCTGAACACCGGCCGCGCCACCGAGCTCGCGGCCGTCGTCGGGTTCACGCCGTGGCTCGACACCTCCGGGCTGGTGGCCGCACGCCGGGTCCGTGAACGTGGCGTGGTGGTCGACCTCATCCAGTCCGACCTCACCGGCCAGGCCGTCCTGGACCACTCCTCCTCCCGGGTGGCCCAGGCCCAGGTGGCGCGCAGCGCCGCCCTGAAGGTCCCGTTGACGGCGCTGGACTGGGCCGCGATCAAGGCCTACGTCAAGGCCGGTCGCGCCCAGGCCGCGGAGTGGATCGACGAGCAGGGGCCCTACGAGAGCCTCTACACCCGCGCCATGCTGCCCGCCTCGCACCTGCTGGGCGCGGTGCTCAAGGTCGAGCACCCGCAGATGCACTGGCGTGCGGAGTTCTCCGACCCGATCGTCTGGAACGGGTACGGGCAGGCGCGGGTCGGCCGTGCCGCCAACGACAAGCTGTACAGGAGCCTGGTCAGCGCCGTGGAGGCGCACGGCGGCACCGGTCCCCGGGACCGCAACATCGCCCAGCTGGTCGAGCTGGTGGCGTTCTCGATGGCCGACGAGTTGCTGTTCACCAACGCCCAGCAGCTCGAGTTCATGCTCGCCCGGCTGCCCGACCCGTCCCTGGCCGACCGGGTCCGGGAGCGGGCCGTGGTGCAGTGGCACCCCGTGCCCGACCCGGCGCTGTACGAGGCCGTCGAGGCCGACTACACCCCGGTCCCCGGGGTGCTGAACATCGGCTACTTCGGGGTCTTCTACCCCACCCGCGGCCTCACCGAGGTGGTCGAGGCGCTGGCCAAGCTCGACGCGGCCGACCGGGCTCGGGTGCACGTGCACGTGTTCACCTCCGACCCGGCGGCCCTGGCCGCGGAGGTGACCGAGCACGGGCTCGGGGACGTGATCACCGCGAACCCGTACGCGCCGTACCTGGAGTTCCTGGCATTGACCCGGACCATGGACCTGCTGCTGGTCAACGACTTCCGCACCCTGCAGCACTACGACCTGAACCCGTACCTGCCGGCCAAGTGGTCCGACTACACCGGCAGCGGCACCGACATGTGGGCGGTCGTCGAGCCGGGCTCGGTGCTGTCGCGGATGGAGAACGTGCGCTACACCTCCGTGCTCGGTGACGCCGACGGCGCCCACTCCGTCCTGGTCCGGGCGATCGCCGACCACCTCGGCTGAGCGGCGCCCACCGGGCACTTGCGTGGCGCTGACCGGGCACTTCCGTGACGCCCACCGGGCACTTGCGCGGCCGGCGGGGCCGGACCGACCCCGCCGGACGCGTCAGCCGGACGACGTCAGCGGTGCGACCTCACGGGGTGGGGGCGTCAGCGACGAACTCGGGACGCTTCCTGCGGCCCATCGCCACGATCGCGTCGTAGACCCGCTGCCGGTTCTGGTCGTCGCGGTGCGGGAACGCCTCGACGATGCGCTGCCGGTACGGCTCCGGGGTGCTGCGACCGCCCTCGAGGGTGCTGACCAGGGCCTCGACCGCCTCGTCCAGGGTGCTGGCCACCGGGCCGAAACCGTCCCGGACGTAGTCGAAGTAGCCGACCCGCCCCACGTGGGCGCCGCCGTGCATCTCGTCGGCGTCGAACTGGAAGTACACCACCGGGCGCTCGATGTAGGCCGCGTTGAACGCTGTGGAGGAGTAGTCGGTGACCACGGCCGCCGCCCGGGCGAAGAGCGCCCGCACGTCGGTGCCGTCGAAGCTGAGTCGCTGCACGTGTGCGGGGAGGTCGACGCCCTCCAACGCGGTCTCCATGTTGGGGTGCGGGAGCAGCGCCAGCTGCAGCCCCTGCTCACGGCAGACCCGGGCCAGCTCCTCCGAACGCAGCAGCCCGGTCCAGGCCTCGTAGTAGTCGCTCTCGGTGAACCAGCTGAACGCGCCGCGTCGCTGCGAACCGCTGGTCAGGTTCGGCACCAGCCAGGTCCGCCAGGTGGGGGAGACCAGCACCAGGTCGCGGGCGTCCTCGGGCACCGCGCGCCCGGCGGCGTGCACCAGGTCGAACCGGGGGAGCCCGGTCAGCGCCGTCTCCTTCTCGGTGTAGTCGTAGGTGGTGCCGTCGGCGACCACGGAGGCGTGCTCGTCGACCGTGCTGGTGATGAACAGGTCCAGCGGGCGGGCGTTCAACCAGCCCGACAGGTCGTCCTTGATCACCCCGTGCTGCAGGAAGGTGAACTTCCACGGCCACGGGCGGTAGGCCCGCAGCTGCGGCGGCAGGCAGACGGCGGCGTCGGCGTGCGAGGAGATCAGGTGCACCGCGTTCAGCATCAGCGAGTACCAGTCCTCCGAGTCGTGCGCGACCACCCGGTCGGGGTGCAGCGCCCGGAGCCGGTGCCAGTCCTCGGTGCCCTCCTCGAGCACGAAGAACGCGTTGACCTGCGGCTGGTGCTCGCGCAGCCAGGAGAACAGGTGCTCGGCGCTGTCGTCGGCGTTGTGGATGCGGTCCATCAGCACCCACGCGTCGGCGAAGCGCTTGCGGCTGCGGCGTGACGCAGCCCGCTTGACCACCTTCGGGTCGATGTCCGGGTCGACCGCGACGGGCTCGGGCTGCGCCGGGGTGAACGCCTCCAGCGGACCGGGGCGCTGCGGGAGCCGGTTCGGCCAGACCCGCAGGGTGGGGACGGCCGGGGCGTCGGTGATGGCCAGGTGGCGGCCGTTGACCACCAGCCGGATGCGCCTGGCCGGGACCCACAGGATCCGCTCGCGCAGCAGCACCCGGTCGTGGATCACGACGTCGCGGGTCTTCGCGGCGTGCGGGACGACCTCGCGCCCGCCGAGCAGCACGGTCTCCTCGGGCTGGGGTCCGGTGAACCGGTAGACCAGCTTGACCAGGTGCTGGTCGGGGTCGTGCTCGGAGATCAGGGCCGTGTCGGCGACCCACGGGTCCGGGTCGTAGCCGTGCGCCATGATGTCGCGCGTGGTGCCGCGCAGCCGGCTGGCGCTGTAGCTGTAGACGGCCATCGGCTCGAGCAGCGCGGTGCACCGCGCCATCAGGTCGTGCAGCTCCTCACGGACCTCGGGCGGGGCGATGCGTCCGGCCTGGGAGTCCTCGCGCCCCAAGTAGTAGCTGAGCTCGTAGATCATGAAGTTCTGCAGCCACAGCGGCACCCGGCCGAGCTTCTCCGTGGCGGTGGTGAGCAGGTCCAGGTACCCGTGGCGCGGCACCATGATGAAGCGGTCCGGCTTCTTCATGGAGAGCTGCAGCGCGGAGCCCCGGTCCAGCCGCTCCTTGCGGTACCAGTACCGCGCCGAGGACAGGAAGGCGAGCTTCGGCTCCGGCAGGTCCATCAGGTAGTGGCTGGCGTAGTGGCCGTCCTCGAAGTTGGGCCGGACCCGCCCGTCGTGCCACAGGTCGAGCTCCCGGACCCGGGACAGCTTGAAGAACGACGACGGCGCGCTGCCGTGGAAGTAGCGGTCGTCGAGGGCGAGGTTGCGCAGCCGGTCGCCGCCCTTGAAGTGGCGCCGCAGCGGGTGGGTGTCGGTCAGCTCCTTGGTGACGTCGTTGTAGAGCCACCGGTTGGTCGCGACCATGTCGGTCTCGGGGTGCTCGAGCAGGAACGTCTTGACCCGGCTGAGGTAGTCGGGGTCGAGGATGTCGTCGGGGTCGGGGAAGCTGATCCACTCGCCGTTCGCGATCGCCTGGCCGGCGTTGCGGGCGGTCCCGACGCCGCCGTTCTCCTTGCGGACCACCCGGACCACGCCGGGTCGGCGGGCGGCCCACGCCTCGATCTTCTCGGGGGTGTCGTCGAGGGATCCGTCGTCGACCATCACCACCTCGTACTCGTCCTCCGGCAGGTCCTGGGCATCGACGGAGTCGATGAAGTCCTGCACGTAGCGCGAGACGCCGTAGCAGCCCGCGACGAGCGTGAAGAGCGGCCTCTTCCGGTTGCTGGTCGTCGACAAGTCCAATCCCCTCCTGGTCGCGCCGGTCATGCTACCGACGGCAGGGGTGCCCTCCTGCCGCCGGTGTGGGCGCGGCGGTGCCTCGACCACGCCGCGCCTGCGCGGCCCGGGGTCACCCGAGCAGCAGGTCCACCACCCGCGCCGCGGCCTGCCCGTCGGTCCGCGGTAGCCAGCGGTCGGTGAACCCCGCCGGGCGCGGTCCGGCCGCGGGTGGGCCGTCGGCCAGCAGCGCCGCCACCTCGTCGGTGCCGGTGACCACGTGGCCCGGGAGCTCCGCGGTCAGCGGGGCTGCGGCCGCCACCGGCAGCAAGCCCTCGGGGCGGTGCAGCAGGGTCGGGCGACCGGTCGCCGCCCAGGCCAGGGTCAGCGGCGTCTCCTCGGTGGCACACACGTCGGCGACCTGCAGCAGCTGGTGCGGGCGGGGGTGCCGGGACACGTCGTGCACCCGCGGGTGGACGGGAGCGCTGGTCCCGATCGGGCCGCGGCGCAGCACCAGCCAGTCGGGCAGCAGGTCGGCCAGGACGGCCGGGTCCAGCTCGGGTGCCTCCTCCAGCACCGCCAACGTGCGGCGGCCCCGCAGCCGCGGCTGGGCCAGCAGCAGCAGCACCGGCGCCCCGGGGTCGTGGCCCAGGTCGCCCAGCACCCGCCGTCGCACCTGCGCCCGGTCCGCGGTGAGCAGGCCGTCGAGTCCGGGGTCACCGAGCACCAGCGGGTCACCGGGCCACGCGAACGACTCGCGCAGCACCTGTGCGGCCGGCTCGTTGGCGGCCAGGACGTCGGTCCAGGTGCCCCGGACCCGCTCCAGACGCTCCTCGACCAGCACCTCGGGACGCTGGCGGGACTCCAGCAGCGGGCGGCCGAGCAGCCCGCTCCACACGTCGGTGGGCAGCTGCACGAAACGTTGGCCGGCGAGAGTCAGCGGGTCGCCGCTGCGGGGCACGTGGTCGGAGACCAGCAGGCGCGAGGAGGTCCTCGCCTGCCACCAGGCCCGACTGCCCTGCACCACCGCGGTGGCCCCCTCGGGGACCGGGGCGGCGTGGTCACGGACGCCGACCAGGACCGGCGGTGCCCCCGGGCGTCGCAGGAGCTCGGCGGTCACCGCCAGGACGGTCTCGCTGGGCGGCCCGCCCGGGGCCGACCACACCAGCACCTGCTCGCGCAGCGGCTCGTCGTCCTCCCGCCGGCGAGCCCGGTCCTCGAGCCGGGCGGCACCCACCGTCGTCGACTCCTCGGCCGCCAACGGCGGCACCACCTGCAGCCTCAGTCCACCCCGGGCCCGTGCCGGGTAGCGCACCTGCACCGCGAGCCGGTCACCGAGCAGGTGCAGCGGCAGCTGTGGCTCCAGCGCGGCAGCCGCGTGCAACGGCTGGGCGGTGCCCTCCCGGACCAGCCGCCACATGCCGGTGGGCAGCGGCAGCTCACCGAGCCCGGGCACCGGGCGGGTGCGCGGGAACCGGACCTCGACGGTGCTCGTGCCGCCCTGGCCGTCACCCGGGACGGCGGTGACCGACAGCGGCTCCAGCGGCGTCACCCCGGGCAGGACCAGGCGCAGGTCGTGCCAGTCCTCCGCGGGGGTGCCGGCCGGGTCGAGCAGGACCGCGAGGTCCTCGGCCCCCAGTTCCACGCCGAGCACCCCGGGCACCGCCGTGGCGGCACCGGGCTCGACGGTGAGGGTCAGTACCGGCAGCGGTCGCGGGGTCACCGTCACCGGCCCGTCGGCCAGGTCCACGGTGACCGGACCGGGGTCGCTGCCCCTCGAGCCCGGCAGGTGGCCCTGCACGGGTCCGCGGCGGACCAGGTCGCCGGCACGCAGCTCCACCTCGACCTGCCACGCGCCGGCGCCGTCGCCGACCTGGGCGGCGCGCGGGTCGGTGAGGTCGACGGTGGCGGTCCAGGCGGACCCGGCGTAGGAGGTCTCCTCGTCGTCGGTGGTCAGGTCGATCCCGGGGTCGTGGTGCCGGGTGACGACCGCGGGCACCCGGTCCTCGCCGCGGAGCAGGGTGACCTCCAGGCCGATCCGGGAGTTCTCGGCCGTGTCCAACCCGGGCACCCGGGCCACCCCGTGCACCGTCAGCACACCGGCCCCGGCGCCCACCACCCGCAGCGGCGCCACCAGCACCGTCTCGGAGCTGCCCAACCGGCGCAGCTCCTCGGGCAGGTCGGTGATCCCGGCCGGCGGGTGCACCGGACGCAGGGCGTCGCCGACGACCTCGCAGGCCGGAGGACCGGACCGCTCCCGCAGTGCCACGGCCGCCCGCTCGAACTCCGCCCACCGGCCCTGCGTGGCCAGCCACCCCAGCACCTTGCGGTCCAGCCGGACCCCGGCCAGGGTCGCCGCGTCGGCGGCGGTCAGGAAGTCGGCGTAGGCCCCGGCCAGCAGGGTCCGGTACTCGTCGTCGGCCGCGGCGGCGTGCGGCAGGTACGGGGCCAGGTCGATGTCGAGTACCCGGGCCTGCCAGGCACGGAGCACCACCGCGGGCTGGTCGGCCATCACGGCCCGGGCCTGCTCGACCGAGACCAGCCGGTCGCGCAGGTTGGCGGTGGAGTGCTTCTGCTGACCGGTGCTGGCACCGTCGTCCCGCATCCGCCAGTTGTAGGTGATCCGGTTCAGCACGTCGAAGCGGTCCGCCCGCAGCAGCGCCTGCAGCATCGGCAGGTGGTCCTCGTAGGCCATGCCCTCGGGGAACGAGCCGACCTGCTCACGCCAGAACGCGGTCCGGAAGACCCGGTTGCAGGCGATGATGTCGCGCATCGCGACCGGGAAACCGGCCAGGTCGACGCCGGTGCGGTCCTCGGTGTGCACCTCGGGGTAGGAGTCGCGGGCGATGCCGGCCCGGCTGAACCGTCGCGCCCGGCCCAGGACGAAGTCCGACCCGGAGCGGCGCAGCCCGGCGACCATCCGCTGGTAGGCGCCGGGCGGCACCGTGTCGTCGGAGTCGCAGAACGTGAGGAACTCGCCGCGGGCCTGCGCGATGGCCACGTTCCGGGCGGTGCCCTGCCCCGCGTTGGCCTGGTGCAGCAGCCGGATCCGGGGATCCTCCGCCGCGTGCCGGGCCAGGATCTGCGGGCTGGTGTCGGTGGACCCGTCGTCGATGCAGATCAGCTCGAACTCGGTCAGGGTCTGCGCGCGGATGCTCTGCAGCGCCTCGTCGAGGAACTCGGCGGTGTTGTGCACCGGCATCACCACGGTCAGGACGGGTGCGTCCGGTCCGGGCGGCTGCGGGGTGGACGGGTCGGTCCGGGGCGTCTCGTCGCGGCGTCGGCGCAGCAGTCGCCCGAGGGCACCGGCGCCCCGGCGCTCACCGGGGGCCACGTCAGCTGGGTCCGGCCAGGCGGGAGGTCACGGCGGTCGCGCGCATGCGCCGACCCTATCCGCCGCTCGTTATGCTCAGCGTCGCCACACCCCAGCCGGAAGGACCCCCGTGCGAGCTCGCGAGCGCGTCGTCAGCACCCTGCGCAGTGCCGGGTCCCACGTGCCCACCGGAGTCCGGGGACCGGTCGGCCGTGCCACCCGCCGCTTCCGCAGCGGGTTCTCCGGTCCGCTGGTCAGCGTCGTGCTGCCGGTCAGTGATGACGAAACCACGCGGATCGGGCCGATGCTCGACGAGGTGCGCGACTCCAGCCACCGCAACCTCGAGGTGCTGGTGGTCCCGTTCGGGCGCACCGACACCGTGCGTCCGGTGGTGGAGACCCACGCCGAGGCCGACTGGCGGATCCGGGTGCTGCGGCCGCAGGGCGACCTGACCCGGGCGCGGAACACCGGCACCGCGGCCGCCCGGGGCGAGTACCTGGTCGTGGTCCGCGGCGGCGACAACCTGCCCCGCTACGGGCTGGGTCGGCTGGTGCAGCGGCTCGAACGCACCGGCAGCGACTTCGCGGTGGGCCGCCAGGAGCGCCCCGACGTGCCGATGGCCGTGGTCACCGCCCCGCTGGAGGCGGCGCACCGGACCGGGGTCACCGGCACCACGCTCGCCGCGTCGCCGGTCGCTGCCACCGACCTGGGCCTGGGCAACAAGCTGTTCCGCACCAGCTGGTGGCGCAGCCAGTCGTTGGCGTTCGCCGACGGCACCGAGCACCGCCACGACGTGGTCCTGGACGCCTACGCGCGGGGCCGCTTCGACCTGCTGAGCGAGGGCACCTACGTGCCGACCGACCGGCGTGACGGGGTCGCGGTCGGCTCCGCGCTGCCGGTCCTGGACGGCCTGTCCGACTGGGTGCGCGAGCAGGAGGGCGTCGCCGCCCGGCTCCGGTCCCTGGCCGTGCCGAACGCGTTCGACCAGTGGCTGTGGGGCGTGATGGACACCGCCGTGCACCCGTTCCTGGACGACGTCGAGCGCGCCACCGACGAGCAGTGGGAGCTGCTGCGCACCGAGGTGGAGCGGCTCGAGGAGCACGCCGGCCCCGGTGTGCGCCGGCTGCTGCGTGCGGAGTCGAAGGTCAAGCTGGCCCTGGCCCGGCGCGGGCTGCGTGCGGAACTGGCCCGGTTCGTTGCCGGCCGCTGGTTCACCAACGGCAACGTGCCGACCGAGGTCGCCGACGGCGTGGTCCGGGCCCAGCTGCCGTTCCACGACGACACCACCCTCGGCCTGCCCGACGAGGCGTTCGAGATGAGCGAGGCGGAGCTGCCGATGCGGCTCCAGCTGCACGGTGCCCAGTGGCTCGACGGGGCCTGGGTGCTGGACCTCTACGCCCGGATCGACTTCGTCTCCATGCCGGAACCGCCGCAGGTGCAGGCCCGGCTGGTGCCCGACGGCGGGGGCGCCGCGGTGCCGGTCACCGTGGAGCTGACCCCGGACCCGCGCGCCAACCAGGGCGACGCCAACCCGCAGCGGTTCCAGGACTTCGCCCAGGGCGCCGTGCGGCTCCGGGTCGACCCCGCCGACGTGCTCGCCGCCGCCGCGGACGGGCCGTGGCGCGGCCAGGTGGAGGTGTCGCTCGCCACCGGTGGCCTGACCCGTACCAGCCGGATCACCGCCGTCGACGACCGCGGCTCGGCCGGGATGCTCGACACCGGCCACCTGCCGCCCCGGGTGCTGGGGGAGTGGCAGGTCGGCCTGGCCGGCGGGTCGCACCCCGCCGTCGTGGTCTCGCCCGCCCCGCGGCTGCGCTGGCGGAAGGTGGCGCTGCAGGGCCGCCGGCTGCACGGCACCCTGGAGGCGACGCGTCCCGGCGCGGCCCCCACGCACCTGCGCGTCGACGGAGCCGGCCGGCTCTCCGAACGGGCCCGCCTGACCCCGCAGGGTCAGGACGCGTGGCAGGTCGACCTGACCGTGCCGCGCGGCTGGGTCGACCCCGGTCGCGCCCGGTGGAGCGTGACCGCGGAGTCCGGGGACGGCGAGCTGGACGTGGCCTGGCCCGCACCGGACGCGACGTTCCTCGGCGAGGGCGCCGGGTCGCTGGTGCTGATGCGGTCGGACTCCGGCGGCACCACGCTCGTCGAGGCCACGCGCAGCGCCGTCATCGAGCGTCACGAGGTGCTCGACGGGCTGGTCCGGCTGACCGGCCGTTGGCTCGGTGAGCCGCCGGCCACGCCACGGTTCGTGCTCGGCCGGCCCGAGGCCGAGGTCGAGGGCACCGTCGTGGTCAGCACCCCCGAGCAGCTGGTCGTGGAGTTCGACACCCGGCACGACCCGTGGCAGCTGCGCGAGACGCTGCTGCCGACCGGGCGCTACTGGGTGACGCTCACCTCCGCCGACGGCAAGCACCCGGGCAAGGTGTGGCTCGGCGAGGAAGCACTGACCGACCTGCTCCGTACCCGGGTCTCGGGCGGGTTCCACCACCGGATGATCCGGATGGGCCGCGACGTGGGCCTGTTCCTGCGCGCCCCCGTCACCGACCGGGACCGGGGACCGCACCCGCAGGCCGTGCTGCAGCAGTGGCACGCGACCACCGACGCCCCGATCGCCGAGGACCTCGTCTACCTGCAGTCCTACGCCGGGGTCGACGCCACCGACTCCCAGCTGGCGCTGCACCACCAGATCGTCGCCACCCGCCCGGACCTGCGGATCGTGTGGGGCGTCGCCTCGGAGTCGGTGTGGACCCCGCCGGGTGCCGACCGCGTGGTCATGCAGACCCGCGAGTGGTACGAGGCGATGGCCACCGCGAAGTACCTCTCGCTCAACATCGACGTGGACCGCTGGTTCCACGTGCGCGAGGGCCAGCGGCTGCTGCAGACCTTCCACGGCTACCCGTCGAAGTCGATGGGCCTGCGGATGTGGCGGGCCAAGGGCTACACCCCGCTGCGGATCGAGCACGAGCTGGCCCGGACCCGCGACGACTGGTCGCTGATCCTGACCCCGTCGCCCGAGATGGACATCCACTACCGCACCGAGTACGCCTACGAGGGTCCGATCCACTCCCGGGGGTACCCGCGCGACGACGTGCTGCGCGGGCCCGACGCCGAGCGGCTGCGCGCCGAGACCCGGGCCCGGCTGGGCATCGCCGAAGGACAGAAGGCGATCCTCTACGGCCCCACCTGGCGTGATGACAAGGCCACCAATTGGCGCCGGGCCGAGGCGGTGCTGCACCTGGACATCACCGCCGCCTCCCGCGCACTGGGCCCCGACTACGTCTTCCTGATGCGCGGGCACAGGTTCCACCAGCCGGCCGTCGAGACCCCCGGGGCGCGGATGATCGACGTCACCGCCTACCCGGAGATCAACGACCTGATCCTGGCCTCCGACGCCGCGGTGCTCGACTACTCCTCGCTGCGCTTCGACTTCTCCCTCACCGGCCGCCCGATGGTCTTCCTGGTGCCCGACCTGGACGAGTACGTCGGCGGCATCCGGGGCTTCCTCTACGACTACCGCAGCACCGCACCGGGCCCGCTGGTCGACGACGTCGACCAGGTCGTCGCCCACCTGCGCGACCTGGACCGGCTCAGCCGGGACCACGCCGAGCAGTACGCGGCCTACGACCAGCAGTTCAACCGGTACATGGACGGTCGGGCCGCGGAACGGGTGGCGCAGGCCTGGCTCACCTGAGCCCCGCCCCTGAACCCTCGCGTTCGGCCGGTGCCCGGCCCGGGAACGCACGAAGGTCCGCACCCCACGGGGTGCGGACCTTCGTCGTGCCGGGCTCAGCCCGGGTCCGCCGGCCGCCCGCGTCGCGAGCGGCAGCGGGCGGATTGGCGGATCAGGGCTCAGTCGTCGGTTGCGGCCAGCCCCTCCAGGGCCTGGGCGAGCGGGTCGATGCGGCGCAGGTCGATCACGTGACCGGTGCCCTGGGACAGCAGCGTGTCCAGCGAGGCGCGGGCCACCGCCACCGACTCCAGCAGCGAGTCGGCCGGCTCCTGGCCGAACGCCTTGGTCCGCATCGGGGTGCCGGTGCGCTCGGGGTTGATGCAGTTCACCCGGACCCCGTCAGCGGCCCACTCGTCGGCCAGGGCCTGGGTGAGGTTGACGGTGGCGGCCTTCGCCGAGGAGTACAGGCTGTAGCCGCTGCGTCCGCGGGTGTAGGAGCTGGAGGTGAACAGCAGCAGGCTGCCCTGGCTGGCCAGCAGGTGCGGGTGGAAGATCTGCGCGATCAGCACCGGGGCGATGTAGTTGATCTCGGTGGCGCCCCAGATGGTCTCGTCGGTGGCGTCGACCAGCTTGCCCATCGGCAGCACCCCGGCGGTGTTGACCACGTAGTCGACCCGGCCGTGCTCGGCCACCACCTGGGCGGCGGCAGCAGCGACGTCCTCGCGGCGCTGCACGTGCGTGCCGGTGCCGGAGCGGGAGAAGGTGCACACGGTGGCGCCGTAGCCCGCGGCCAGCTCGGCCAGGTCCGCGCCGATCCCGTAGGACCCGCCGAAGACGACCAGCACCTTGCCCTCCAGCACCCGGCGGTAGTCCTCGTCGGAGTAGGTGGTCGGCAGGTCCTGGGCGGTCAGCTGGAACAGCTTGTCGGCGATGTAGAGGTCGATCGGTTCGGTGACCTTCATGTTGCGCTCGTCGCCGGGCACCACCCAGATCGGCACGTCCGGCAGGTAGCGCAGCACCACGGTGCAGTCGTCGGTGGCCTCGAACGCCGGGTCGTCCGCGGCGATCTCGTAGGCCCGGCGGATCACGTCGGCACGGAAGGCCTGCGGCGTCTGCCCGCGGCGCAGCGCGGCGCGCGGCGGGATGTCGCGGATCGTGTTGTCCTCGGCGACCTCGATGATCGTGTCGGCCGAGGGGATGGCCACGTCGACGGCGTCGTAACGGTCCAGCGCCTCGAAGCAGTCGCCGATGATCCGCTCGGAGAGCAGCGGACGCACCGCGTCGTGCAGCAGCACCTTGCAGTCGCCCTCGCCGAGCGCGTCCAGGGCCCGCAGCGTGGTGCCGTTGCGGGTGTCGGCGCCCTCGAGGATCTGGGTGACCTTGCCGTAGCCGCCCTTGGTGACCATCGCCCGGACCGCGTCGAGGTGGCCGGGGGTCATCATCACGATGATCTCGTCGACCTCCTCGTGCCGGTCGAGGATGCCCAGGGTGTGCTCCATGATCGGCAGGCCGGCGATCTTGACCAGCTGCTTGGGGATGTCCAGTCCGACGCGGGTGCCGACGCCGCCGGCCAGGAGCACCGCCACCCGGCGCAGGGAGCCGCCGGGGGTCGTGGTCGGGGTACCGGCGGGGCCGTCGGAGGTCGAGGTCATGGAGCGGGTCGCTCGCTTTCGTCAGTTCGGCCGTCAGGAAACGTCTGCGAGTCTCCCACACGCCGGTGCCCGCGCCGGGGCGCGACTCCGGTCACCCCGCCTGCCCGGGTCCGCCTCGGGTCGGGCCGGGCCCGCGACCCGTGGCCTAGCATGAGCGCGACCAGCCGGACCCCCGCTGCGGCGGACGGGTCGGGCGAGCCCGGTGAGGAGAGAGCGTGTCGAGCACGGCAGCCCACGACAGCGGCGGCGACCCGACGGCCCAGGCCGTGACGCAGGACGCCGCCACCCCCGTCGACCCCCGACTGGTCGACGCCCTGCGGGCCGAGCTCGCCGCGGTCGGGACCACCGACGCCGAGCTGGTGGACCGGCTCACCGGGGCCGCACTGCAGGCCGGCGCCGGCCTCACCGTCACCGACGGCCCGCTGGGGGCGACGCTGGACGTCGACGGGGCCGCCGCCCTGTCCGTCGCGGTGCTCACCGAGGCGGCCCGCTCCACCGGTGCCGCCCACGACGCCGACTCCCTCGACGCCCGGGTCACCGAGCTGCGTGCCCGCGTCGAGTCGGCCCGCACCGACCCGGAGAACATCGAGAACCTCACCGCGCGCGAACTGCTGCGCCGGCTGCTGGGAGGTCGGCGATGACCGGGCGCCCCGCACCGTTCCCGGCCGGCACCCGGGTGCTGCACGTCGGTCCGCACAAGACCGGCACCACCACCGTCCAGGCTGCGTTCCACCAGAACCGTGAGGCCGCCGCCGCCCAGGGCGTCGTCTACCCCGGCAAGGGCCCGCACCCGATGCTGGGGGCGATGGCCGCCGCCACCGGGACCCCGCTGGCCGGGCGGACCCTGGCCGAGGGCGAGGCCCAGTGGGCGCGCATCGTGGCGGAGGTCGCCGCCGCCGGCGAGGCCACCACCGTGGTCAGCTCCGAGTTCCTGTGCGAGGCCACCCCCGACCGGATCGGCCCGCTGGTCCAGGACATGGGGGCCGACCGGATCCAGGTGGTCATCACCCTGCGTCCGCTGGTGCGGATCCTCGCCTCCCAGTGGCAGCAGTACATGCAGAACGGCGCCGCGCTGCGGCCGGCTGACTGCGGACCTTACGAGGCGTGGCTGCACGACCTGCTCGACGACCCGGGGAGCAGCACCGTCACCCCGTCGTTCTGGCGCCGGCACACCCACGACCGGCTGGTGCGGACCTGGGTGGAGGCCGTGGGCGCCGACCGGGTGAGCGTGGTGGTGGTCGACGAACGGGACCGCCGCGGCGTCCTGGACGCCTTCGAGGCGCTCACCTCCCTGACCCCGGGCACCCTCGAACCCCGCGAGCTCACCGCCAACCGGTCGTTGACGCTCTCGGAGGTGGAGATGCTGCGCGCCTTCAACGAGCGCTACCGCGAGCACGGCTGGAAGGTCGCCGACCACACCCGACTGGTGCGGTTCGGGTCGCTGCGGCACCTGCAGCAGCGCACCCCGCTGCCCGAGGAGCCCAAGGTGCTCACCCCGCAGTGGGCCGTCGACCGGGTCTGCGAGCTCGGTGCGGCGATGGCCGAGGGCATCGCAGCCACCGGGGTCCGCGTGGTCGGTGACCTGTCCCTGCTCGGCGACCCGTCCGTGGCCCGCGGGGTCGGCGCGAACCCCGACGTGGTCCCCGTCCCGGTGGAGGTGGCCGCCCGTCACGTCGCCGGCCTGGTGACCCGCCTCGACGAGCTCCGGCCCGACCGGGGCCCGGCGATGGGCGAGATCGGTGCCGCGGTGCGGGCCGACAAGCGGGCCCGGAGCACGCCCGCCCAGTCAGCGGCCTGGCAGCGGGAGGCCGACGACCTCCGCGCCCAGCTGGGCGCCACCCTGCGGGCCGACGAACTCTCCCGCCCCCAGCTGGCCCGGGTGCTGGCCGGGCGGGTGCGTCGCCGTCTGCTGGGACGCTGAGGCCGACCCGGACACCGGCGGCCACGCGGTCCGCTCAGGGGTACCACCTGCGCCGGGAACCGGCAGCATGGCCCACGTCACACCCCGGTCCGGGTGACGCGGGGAATCGACAGGCGTAGATTCTTCGCTGTTCTTGGTGAGACACCATCGTCTGGTACCTGGCCGGCCCGTGCGCGGGTGGTCGGCGGGACTGAAACGTGAGGTTCACATGACCCAGCACGTCTGGCGTGCGCACCGGGTGGGCGTCATCGGCGCCGGCCGCGTCGGTGCCGTCATTGCCGCCGCGCTTCGCGCCGCCGGCCACGAGGTCGTCGCCGCTGCCGGTGAGTCCGACGCCTCCCGCGGTCGGATCGCCGAACTGCTCCCCGGTGTCGAGGTGACCAAGCCCTCCGAGGTGGCCCGCCGCAGCGACCTGCTCCTGCTCACCGTCCCCGACGACATGCTCCCCAACGTCGTCTCCGTGCTGTCGGCCTCCGGGGCGATCCGGGCCGACCAGGTCGTGGTGCACACCTCCGGCCGGCACGGTCTCGCGGTCCTCGCCGAGGCGGTGGCCGTCGGTGCCCGGGCGGTGGCCCTGCACCCGGCGATGACCTTCACCGGCACCTCGGTGGACCTGCCCCGCCTGGCCGGGTGCGTCTTCGGCGTCACCGCCGACGAGGCCGAGAAGCCGCTGGCCAGCCAGCTCGTCGCCGACCTCGGTGGCACCGCGATGTGGGTGCCCGAGGAGCGGCGCGCGCTCTACCACGCCGGTCTCGCGCACGGCGCGAACCACCTGGTCACCCTGGTCACCGAGGCGATGGAGCTGCTCTCGGCCGCCGGTGCCGACGACCCGGCCCGGACCCTGCGCCCGCTGCTCACCGCCGCGCTGGACAACGCGCTGCAGTCCGGCGACGCCGCGCTGACCGGCCCGATCGTGCGCGGCGACGTCAACACCGTCACCCACCACCTGGCCGACATCGCCGCCAACGCCCCCGACACGCTGCCCTCGTACGTGGCGATGGCCCGCTCGACCCTGGCCCGGGTGGTCGCCGACGGTCGACTGCTGCCGATCCGGGCCCGCCGGATCATCCAGGTGCTCGACGTCGCCGAGGACTCCTACCTGCGCAGCGTCACCGGCCTCCCGCCGCGCCAGGCTGACCGGCAGCGGTACTGATCCCCGTGCCGACCCCCACCCTCGTCCACTCCCGCGCCGAGCTGGCCGAGTTCCTGGCTCCTGCCCGCGCAGCCGGGCACCGCGTCGGCTACGTGCCCACGATGGGAGCCCTGCACGCCGGGCACGCCGCCCTGGTCGCCCGGGCCCGGGGCCTGGTCGACGGCCCCGTCGTGGTCAGCGTCTTCGTCAACCCGCTCCAGTTCGGCCCCGACGAGGACCTGGACCGCTACCCGCGCACCCTGGACGCCGACGTGACCCTGGCCGGTGAGCACGGCGCCGACGTGGTGTTCGCCCCCGAGGTCGCCGAGATGTACCCGCACGGCGTCCCGTTCGAGGGCACCGACGCGGCCGCCGAGTCCGTCACCGTCGAGCCCGGTGCCCTGGCGTCGAAGTTCGAGGGGGAGTCCCGACCGGGCCACTTCCGCGGCGTGCTCACCGTCGTGGCCAAGCTGTTCGGCCTGGTCAAGCCCGACGTCGCGGTCTTCGGGGAGAAGGACTACCAGCAGCTCGCCCTGGTCCGCCGGATGGCGCAGGACCTGTGCCTGGGCGTCGAGGTCGTGGGCCTGGAGACCGTCCGGGAGGCCGACGGGCTCGCGCTGAGCTCGCGCAACCGCTACCTCTCACCCGACGAGCGACAGGTCGCGGCCACCCTGAGCCGTGCCCTGCGCGCCGCCCAGGAGCGGGCCCGCTACGGGATGCCGGCCGCCCGCTGGGCCGCGATGGGCACCCTGCTCGGCGAGCCCGGGCTGGAGCTGGACTACCTGGCCCTCACCGCCCCCGACCTGGCGGAGCCGCCGGAGCGTGGCGAGGGCCGGATCCTGGTCGCCGCCCGGGTCGGCGCCACCCGGCTGATCGACAACATGCCCCTGACCTTCGACCTCGTCCCACCGGCGGGGACCGCGACCGCGGCCCCGACCACCCACTGAGAGGAACACCCTGTGCTCCGCACGATGATGACGTCCAAGATCCACCGCGCCACCGTCACCCAGGCCGACCTGGACTACGTCGGGTCGGTCACCGTGGACGCCGACCTGCTGGACGCCGCGAACCTGCTGCCGGGCGAGCTGGTGCACATCGTGGACATCACCAACGGTGCCCGGTTGGAGACCTACACGATCGCCGGCGAGCGGGGCTCGGGCGTGATCGGGATCAACGGCGCCGCCGCACACCTGGTGCACCCCGGCGACCTGGTCATCCTCATCGCCTACGGCCAGATGGAGACCGCCGAGGCGATGACCTTCGAGCCGAGCGTGGTCTTCGTCGACGCCGACAACAAGGTGCTCGGCACCTCGGCCGACCCGGCCGACACGTTCGGCTCCGACGACCTGGTCCGCGGCGACCTCGTGAGCCACTGATCCACGTGGTCGGCCAGCCCGTGCCCCGGATCCCCGCCCGCCTCCTGGCCCCCGTGCCGGGGTGGGAGACCCGCGCCGACGTCGTCGTCGTGGGGTCCGGCATCGCGGGCCTCACCGCCGCGCTGCGGATCCACGCCTCCGCGCCGCACCTGAGCCTGCTGGTGGTCACCAAGGACCGCCTCGGTGCCGGGTCGACCCAGTGGGCCCAGGGCGGCATCGCCGCGGCACTCGGACCGGAGGACACCCCCGCCGAGCACGAGTGGGACACCCTGGTGGCCGGGGCCGGTGCCTGCGACCTGGCCGCCGTCCGGGCCCTGGTCACCGAGGGCCCCGACGCGGTGCGCGAGCTGATCGCGCTCGGCACCAAGTTCGACCTGCACCCCGACGGTGAACTGAGCCTGACCCGCGAGGGCGGCCACCACCGCGACCGGATCGCGCACGCCGGGGGCGACGCCACCGGCGCCGAGATCCAGCGTGCCCTGATCGCCGCCATCGAGAAGGCCGGCATCGAGGTCATCCAGCACGCCCTGGCCGTCGACCTGCTGCTCGACGCCGCCGGTGCGGTCGCCGGGCTCACCGTGCACGTGCTCGGCGAGGGCCAGGGCGACGGCGTCGGTGCCGTGCACTGCCGGGCCGCGGTGCTCGCCTCCGGTGGCCTGGGGCAGGTGTTCAGCCAGTCCACCAACCCGCCGGTCTCCACCGGCGACGGGATGGCGGTGGCGCTGCGGGCCGGTGCGGTGCTGCGCGACCTGGAGTTCGTCCAGTTCCACCCCACGGTGATGTACCTGGGCGCCGACACCGAGGGCCAGCAGCCGCTGATCTCCGAGGCGGTCCGCGGCGAGGGCGCGTTCCTGGTCGACTTCGAGGGCAACCGGTTCATGCAGGGCCAGCACGAGCTGGCCGACCTGGCCCCGCGCGACGTGGTGGCCAAGGCGATCACCCGCCGGATGCTGGAGACCGACCAGCCGCACATGTGGCTCGACGCCAGGCACCTGGGGCGCGAGTTCTGGGAGCAGCGCTTCCCCACGATCCTGGCCACCTGCCGCAGCCACGGGGTCGACCCGGTCACCGACCTGATCCCGGTGGCCCCGGCCCAGCACTACGCCTCCGGCGGGGTCGCCACCGACCTGCACGGCCGCACCCACGTGCCGGGGCTCTACGCCACCGGCGAGGTGGCCTGCTCCGGCGTGCACGGCGCCAACCGGCTCGCCTCGAACTCGTTGCTCGAGGGCCTGGTCTTCTCCCGCCGGATCGCCGCGGTGCTGCCCGGCGAGCTGGGGCCGTGGCGCGAGCCCGCTCCCGACCACCGCACCCCCGGGCTCGTCTCCGGCGACGAGCGGCGCCGGCTGCAGCAGGTGATGACGTCGCGGGTGGGCGTGCTGCGTGAGGCCGGTGGCCTGGCCTCGGCGACCGCCGAGCTGGAGGCCATCGCGGCCCGCACCAGCCCCGACCCCGAGCAGGACGCGTGGGAGACCACCAACCTGCTCACCATCTCCGCAGCCCTGACCGCCGCAGCGGCGCTGCGCGAGGAGACCCGCGGCTCGCACTGGCGCGACGACCACCCCGAGCGCGACGACGCCCGGTGGGCCGGTCACTTCGACACGGTGATGACCGAGCGTGGCGCCCGCACCACCTTCCTCCCGGCCCGGGCGAGTGACCTGGGCCCGGCCCCGACCCCGCAGGAGGCGTGAGATGGCCGGCATGGATGACCTGACCCGCTACGAGGAGCTGCCCGCAGCGCTGCTCGACGAGCTGGCGGCCGCCGGGCTCGACCCGGCCCGGATCGACGCCGACATCCGCTCGGCGCTGGCCGAGGACCTGCCCGACGGGGGCGTGGACACCACCAGCGTTGCCACCATCGCGGCCGACCAGCAGGGCACGGCGGTCTTCGCCGCCCGCGAACCCGGCACGCTGGCCGGTCTCGGGGTCGCCGCCCTGGTCTTCCACGTGGTGATGGGCGAGACCGTCACCGTCACCGACCGGCTCGCCGACGGCACCGTGGTCGAGGCCGGCGACGTGGTGATGGAGGTCTCCGGACCCACCCGCGGCCTGCTCACCGCCGAGCGCACCGCGCTGAACTACGCCTCCCACCTCTCCGGGGTCGCCACCGCCACCGCCCACTGGGTGCGTGCCCTGGCCGGCACCCGGGCACAGGTGCTCGACACCCGCAAGACGCTGCCGAACTACCGGGCCCTGCAGAAGTACGCGGTGCGCTGCGGCGGCGGCACCAACCACCGGTTCTCGCTGGCCGACATGGCGATGGTGAAGGACAACCACGTGGTCGCTGCCGGAGGCGTCGTCCCGGCGCTGCGGGCCGTCCGGGCGGCCTTCCCGGGGCTGCCGGTCGAGGTCGAGGTGACCGACCTGGACCAGCTGCGTGAACTGCTCGACGAGGGCTGCGACCGGGTGCTGCTGGACAACATGGACACCACCACGATGGCCGAGGCGGTCCGGATCACCGCCGGGCGGACCGTCCTGGAGGCCTCCGGCGGCCTGACCCTGGCCCGGGCCCGGGAGGTCGCCGAGACCGGCGTGGACTACATCTCGGTCGGGGCGCTGACCCACTCCGTGACCGTCTTCGACCTGGGCATGGACCTGCGGTGACCTCCCGCCCCGGCCCCGCGACGCTGCTGGCCGCCGACATCGGCAACCGGCACACCACCCTCGGGCTGGTCCGGGACGGGGAGGTGCTGGCGCACTGGCGGGTCGCCACCGACGAGCGGCGCACAGCCGACGAGTGGGCGGTGCTGCTGCGGGGTCTTCTCGGCGACGCGCACACCGACCTCGAGGGGGTCGCGTTGTGCGCCACCGTGCCGGCGGTGCTGCACGAGTGGCGCGACATGCTGGCCCGGCACCACGCCGACCTGCCCTCGGTGGTGGTCGAGCCCGGTGTGCGGACCGGGGTGCCGGTCAAGATGGACAACCCGCGGGAGGTCGGGTCGGACCGGATCGTCAACGCGGTCGCCGCGGCCGAGCTGTACGGGGCGCCGGCCGTGGTCGTCGACTTCGGCACCGCCACCACCTTCGACGTGGTCAACGGCGCGGGCTACTACGTCGGCGGGGCGATCGCGCCGGGTCTGGAGCTCTCCCTGGAGGCGCTCGGCACCCGGGGTGCCCAGCTGCGCAAGGTCGAGCTGCGCCGGCCGCGTTCGGTGATCGCCAAGAACACCGTCGAGGCGATCCAGTCGGGCATGGTGTTCGGCACCGCCGCCCAGGTCGAGGGCATGGTGTCCCGGATCCTGACCGAGCTCGGGGAGTCCGGGCAGCCGGTCCACGTGATCGCCACCGGACACCTGGCCGACCTGGTGGCCGCCGAGTGCTCCTGCTTCACCGACCACTCGCCGTGGCTCACCCTGCTGGGGCTGGAACTGGTCTTCGCCCGCAACGTCGGCCGCTGATCCTCCCCAGGCACCGGCAGCCGGCGCTCCCTCCACCACCCAGGTGCGGTGGGGAGCGGGCCGTCACCTGATCCGGCAGCGTCGTGCTCCCCGACGAGGAGGACGCCATGTACGGAGAACCAGCCGCCATCCGCCGGGTCGCCGACCGGCTGGAGGCACGTGCCGAGGAGCTGCGCGGCTGCGCCGAGGAGCTCCGGGCCCGCAGCGACACCGTCGAGTGGGTCTCGTCCGCGGCCACGGCGATGCGGGTCCGCACCGCCCAGGAGTGCCTGGCGTTGCGTGAGGTCGCCGGGCGCTACGACGAGGCCGGGGCCGCGGTGCGCCGCCACGCTGCGCGGGTCGAGGAACTGCTCGCCCGGATCGCGGAGATCCAGCGGCGGGTCTCCGCCCTGCTCGCCGAGGCCGCCGACCGGCTGCAGCGGGCCGCGGCCGCCGTCGTGGACGGGGTGAGCGACCTGTTGGGGGTCGACGACGACCGGCGGCTGCTGGAAACTCCCTGGCCGCCGCCGGGGCACCGGGACTGGCTCGACATGCCGGCCCGGTTGGGCCTCGCGTGCTGAGCGTGCCGGTCGACGACGCCCTCACCGAGCTGGACCGGGCCCGGTGCTGGGTGGTGCTCGACGTGCAGGTCGCGGAGGTGGGTCGACGGGTGCTGCTCGGCAGCGACGGCGAACAGGTTGTCGCCGTCGCCTCCACCGGGGGCGGGTCGACGGCCACAGCCGAGCGGTTCGACCTCGCCGACTGGCCCCGCCGTTGCCGGTCCTGGGTGCCACAGGCCCGGCCCCCGGGCGGGCACCGGGAACGGTTCGAGTGCTCCGCGGAGGACCTGGCCCTGGCGTTGGCCGGCGTCCCCGACAACCGGCCACTGCCCGGTGCGGGAGAGCGGCTGGTGTGCGGGTGTCGCGGGCGGCTGCGGGCCACCGCAGTGAACCGGGACACCGGCCGGCACGCCACCCTGGCGGCGGTGCTCGGCCCGGACGACTGGTGGACCCTCGCGCCCGGTCGGCACGGGCGGATCCGGTTCACCCGCGGCCAGGTGCTGGGGCCCTGGGGCGCGCTGGTGTGGCGGGGAGCGCTGGCGTGAGCGGCGCGGGGGAGGTCCGGGTCGCCGGTGGCGTCGGCGGGGTGCGCGCCCGCTACGACGACGTGCGCCTGCTGGGGGAGCTCTGGTCGGGCACCGGCGACACGTTGTCCGGCCACGCCTGGACGGACAAGGCCGAGGCCGCGGACGGTGACCTGCTGCTCTCCGGGGCACTCTCCCCGGCGACCTTCGCCGAGGTGGAGCAGAGCGTGCTGCGGGCCACCTGGGGGCCCGGAGGGCTGGTCCACCGGGCCGCGGAGGTCTCAGCCGTCTCGGTGGCCGCCCGCGGGATGGTGGCGTTGTACGAGGGCGCCGACGCCGCGGCGCAACGGACGGCCGACCTGGTCGCCTACGCCGTCGGTCGCCACGTGCTGCCCGGGGTGGCGGCGCTCTCCGTGGCCGCACTGGTGGTGCTGCCGGGCTCCCTGCCGGTGGCGCTCGGGGCGCTGCGCCAGGTCCCGGGACTGGCCACCCGGCACCCCGGTGCGTTGCAGTTCCTGGTCCGCTCCTCCGGCGGCCTGCTGGACGCGGTGAACCGGCTGCCGGTCGGTGCGGTGGTGGCTGGGGCGAGCGGGCTGGATCCGTGGCACCCGGACGTGGCTTCGGCCGCCGGTGACCTGGGTCCGCACCTGTTCGAGGACCGGGGCGGCACTGCCGTCCCGCATCCGCACGGACCCCAGCACGCGGCGCCGCAGGACCTGGCCGGGTTGGTGCAGGCACTGGCCGATGCCGCGGCGGCCGACGTGGACGGCCAGTTCACCGTGCAGCAGGTGGTCGGCCCGGACGGTCAGACGGTGTGGATCGTGCAGCTGCCCGGCACCGACGGGTTCACCGACCCCGACGACGTGCGCAACATGGGGACCAACCTCGAACTCATCGCCGGCAGCCACACCGCCTACGCGGACGCGGTCGCCCAGGCCCTGGCTCACGCCGGTGTCGACCCCGACGACCCGGTGATGCTGGTCGGCCACTCCCAGGGCGGGATGCAGGCCGTCGCGCTGGCCGGTGACGAGGACTTCGGGTACCACGTGACCCACGTGGTCACCGCGGGGTCACCGGTCGCGGGAATGTCACCGGCCGAGGGGGTGCAGGTCCTGTCGTTGGAGAACACCGGCGACGTGGTCCCGGGTCTGGACGGGCACGACAACCCGGCCGGGTCCCAGCACACCACCGTGACCGGCACCGTGGACCACGGGTCGATTCCCGACAACCACGACATCGGCGGCGTGTACGTCCCCCTGGCCGGGGCGGCCGAGGCGGCGGGGAGCCCCTCGGTCCAGGAGTTCGTGACCAGCGCCGTCGCGACCGGGCACCTGGCGGGCGGCACCACCACCACCACGACCTACGTCGCCCAGTACGAAGGGAAATGAGGGCCGGATTCCCTCCGATCGTCGAATGGGTATTTCATTTCCGGACTTGTCCCACCTGCGGAGATGCTGTTGAGTAATTCCTGCATTCTCGGGAAATGCCATTCCCGGGCAATCCGGAGAATTCACATCGCCGTTTCGGCGGAGGAAAGGGAAATCCTGTGGCCCAGAAGGTGACGATCGTCCTGCTCGACGACCTGGACGGTTCGGAGGCCGACGAGACCGTGCAGTTCGGTGTCGACGGCAAGCACTACGAGATCGACCTGAACGAGAAGAACGCCCAGAAGCTCCGCGACGCGCTCGCCCCCTGGGTCGGTCACGCACGCCGGGCCGAGGGCGGTAGCACGCGCCGTCGCTCCTCCTCCCGCGCCGCGTCCGGTGCCAGCAACCTCAAGGAGGTCCGCGAGTGGGCCCGGGCCAACGGTCACCAGGTCTCTGACCGGGGCCGGGTCTCGGCAGCCGTGCAGGAGGCGTACGACGCGGCGCACTGACGACCGCACGCTCTGACGGGCGCCGGCTCCCCGGGGGTCGGCGCCCGTCGGCGTTCCACCGTCGGCGGTGGTGGGATGTGCGGGTCGTGCGCCCCGGCGACCCGGTCGCACCTGCTCGGGTGCAGGATGTGCCCGGGCCGCTGGGCCCACGACGCCCGAGGAGCACTGTGTCCCCCTTCCGTTCCGTCCTGGTCGCGCCCCTGTTGGCGCTCTCCCTGCTGCCCACCACCCCCGCGGTCGCCGAGCCCGCCCCGAGCACGCCGAGCGTGCCCGGTGACACGCTCCTGCTCGCTCGCACCGCGGGCGAGGTGGAGGGCCCCGGGCGGTGGAGCATCGACGCCGTCGACGGCGGTCACCGGGTCTCGTGGACCGCCCCCACCCGGCTCCCGGTCGGATCGGACCGTCCCGAGATCCTGCGCGACGGGCTGCCGTGGGGCACCAGCACCGTGGCCGACGACGGACGCAGCGTGGTCGTCACCGTCCCGGGCCCGGCCCCCGAGGTGGCCGAGCTGGACGTCGAGCTGTCCGGGGTGCTCCTCGACGAGCAGTCGGCGAGCACCGGCGAGCCCCTCGTGGCCGCTCCCGCTGCCACCGGCACGGTGCTGCCGGGCGACCCCGCGGCGCCGGGCACCTTCCCGGTCAGCAGCAGCGACTACCACCTGCCCGGCGTGAAGGTGCCCGGGCTGGCCGAGCCGGTGGAGATGGTCGGCCACGTCGTCACCCCCACCTCGTCGGCGGCGACCGGGCCGCGGCCGCTGGTGCTGTTCCTGCACGGGCGGCACCCCTACTGCTACGTCCCCGGCAAGAAGCAGGACTTCGGGTCGGGCGCCTGGCCGTGCGCCGGCAAGGAGCGGGAGATCCCCAGCCACCTGGGCTACGACTACCTGCAGCGGCGGCTGGCCAGCCAGGGCTACAGCACCGTGTCGGTGCGGGTGAACGGCATCAACGCCCAGGACGACGCCCTGACCGACGGCGGCGCCGACGCCCGGGCCCGCGTGGTCCGGGCCCACCTGGCGCACTGGGCCGCGACCCGCCCCGACCCGCAGGTCGACCTGGACCGGGTCGTCCTGGTGGGGCACTCACGCGGCGGTGAGGGGGTCAACCGGGCCTCCCTGCAGGTGCCGCTGGACGCGCCCTACCGGATCGTCGGCCAACTCCTGCTCGCCCCGACCGACTTCGGTGCCCAGACAGCGCCGTTCGTGCCGACCGTCACCGTCCTGCCCGGCTGCGACGGCGACGTCTCCGACCTCCAGGGCCAGCAGTACACCGACCTGTCGCGCGGCCTGGTCGCCGGCGACACCTCGCTGAAGAGCTCGGTCTACGTGGCCGGCGCCAACCACAACTGGTTCAACACCGAGTGGACCACCGGGATGTCCCGGGCCCCCTCGTTCGACGACTGGGGCGGCCCCGCGGACAAGGCCTGCGGCACCCGCGACCCGATCCGGCTCTCCAAGGCCGAGCAGCGCGGCGTCGCGCTGGCGTACGTGGCCGCCGCGGTGCGGCTGTTCACCACCGGCGACGAGGCGTTCCTCCCGCTGCTGGACGGCTCCGACAGCCGGGTCACGGCCACCGGGGACGCCGTGGTCCGCAGCCACGCCCTCGGTGGAGGCCGGGTCGTGTGGCGCCCCGGCGCCGAACTGCGCGCCGGTCGGTCCACCGGCCGACTCGTGCAGTGCCGCGGTGTCGCGGACGTGACGGCCCAGGACTGTGGCCGCCGTGCCGGCGACGGCACCACCCCGCACTGGGTCGTCCCCGGCACCCCCGGACCGGCCGCCCGGGCCGGGCTGGACTTCACCTGGACCGGCACCGGTCGCACCGGCCGCCTCGACCTGCCCGGACCGGTCGACCTCACCGGCCGTCGGCTCGACCTGCGCACCGTGGTCGACCAGCACCACCCCTCGGTGACGCTGCGGGTGCGGTTGGTCGACGCCGACGGCGCCACCGCCCTGGTGACCCCCGCCCGCGGTGGACGCCTCGACCGGCTGCCCGGCACCCGCCGGACCGGCAAGTGGTGGGCCCAGGACCTGGTCGTCGACCCGGGTGCGGCCGCCGTGGACCTGCGCCGGATCGTGGCGCTGGAGCTGGTCTCGGGCTCGGCCGCGGGGCGGGTGGTGCTGCTCGACGTGGCCAGCACGCCCGCGACCCTGGCCCCGGTGCCCGCGCGACGCGCGCCGCTCCTCGACGTCGGGCGGGTCACCCGGCGTGAGGGTGACGGCAGGGCCCCGGTGACCGTCCGGGTGCCGCTGCGGGTGCACGGCACCGCCACCACACCGCTGCGGGTGCGCTGGTTCGCGGTCTCCGAGACCGGCCGGCAGCGCACCGGCACCACCACCCTGCCGGCCGGGGCGAGCTCCGGGTCGATCGGTCTGCGCCACCGCCCCGACCGCCTGCACGGCGGTGACCAGGTCCGCTACCTGTCGGCCTACGTCGAGTCCGGCGGCAGCACCGACGCCTGGGACGGCTCGCTCACCCTGCGCGAGGACGACCCGCGGCCGCGGCTGCGGTTGCGCCGCTCGGAGTTGCGGGTGGTCGAGGGTCGCGACGCCGTCGTCCGGTTCCGGCTCACCACGCCGCTGGCGCACCGCGGCTACCTGCAGGTGCGCTTCGTCCGCACCCCCGGGGCGCTGGCCGGGGCCGCGGACCTGCCCGCGCGCCTCTTCGACGTCCCGCAACCGGGTGCGCGTCCGCTGCACCGCACCCGGCAGTGGTTCTGGGTCAACGTGCCGCGGGGCCGCAAGCGGGTCGAGTTCCGGCTGCCCACCCGGGCCGACGGGGTGCCGGAGGCGGCCGAGCACCTGGCCCTGCGCTTCCGGTTGGACACCGGAGGCCGCCCGGCCGAGCGCACGGTGCGGGTCACGGTCCTGGACCGCTGAACCCGTCGGCCGTCCCGGTCGTGGGAGGCCTGTTCGCTGCCAGCGGACGAGGCTGGTCGCGTCGGAGGGAACACGTAGGGTGGATCCATCCGTTGAACCCGGTGTCCCACGGTTGTCGCCCACAGGTGCCCTCCGTCCGGGGACGACGCGCACTGACGAGGAGAACTACATGTTCGAGCGGTTCACCGACCGAGCCCGGCGAGTTGTCGTGCTGGCCCAGGAAGAGGCCCGCATGCTCTCCCACAACTACATCGGGACCGAGCACATCCTGCTCGGCCTCATCCACGAGGGTGAGGGCGTCGCTGCGAAGGCGCTCGAGTCCCTGGACATCTCCCTGGAGGCCGTGCGCGCCCAGGTCGAGGAGATCATCGGCCAGGGCCAGCAGGCCCCGTCCGGCCACATCCCGTTCACGCCGCGGGCCAAGAAGGTGCTCGAGCTGTCCCTGCGCGAGGCGCTGCAGCTCGGTCACTCCTACATCGGCACCGAGCACATCCTGCTCGGCCTGATCCGCGAGGGCGAGGGCGTGGCCGCCCAGGTGCTGCAGAAGCTGGGCGCCGACCTCAACCGGGTCCGCCAGCAGGTCATCCAGCTGCTCTCGGGCTTCCAGGGCAAGGAGGCCGCGGGTGCCGCGGCCACCACCGGGGGTTCGGGTGCCGAGGCGCCCAGCTCCTCGCTGGTGCTGGACCAGTTCGGCCGCAACCTGACCCAGGCCGCCCGGGAGGGCAAGCTCGACCCCGTGATCGGTCGTGACACCGAGATCGAGCGGGTCATGCAGATCCTGTCCCGGCGCACCAAGAACAACCCGGTCCTGATCGGTGAGCCCGGCGTCGGCAAGACCACCATCGTCGAGGGGCTGGCCCAGGACATCGTCAAGGGCAACGTGCCCGAGACGCTCAAGGACAAGCACATCTACACCCTCGACCTGGGTGCCCTGGTGGCCGGTTCGCGCTACCGCGGTGACTTCGAGGAGCGCCTCAAGAAGGTGCTCAAGGAGATCAAGACCCGCGGCGACATCGTGCTGTTCATCGACGAGATCCACACCCTGGTCGGGGCCGGTGCCGCCGAGGGCGCCATCGACGCCGCCAGCATCCTCAAGCCGATGTTGGCCCGGGGCGAGCTCCAGACCATCGGTGCCACCACGCTCGACGAGTACCGCAAGCACCTGGAGAAGGACGCCGCGCTGGAGCGCCGCTTCCAGCCGATCCAGGTGGCCGAGCCGTCGATCGCGCACACCATCGAGATGCTCAAGGGCCTGAGGGACCGCTACGAGGCGCACCACCGGGTGACCATCACCGACGAGGCGCTGGTCTCGGCCGCCACCCTGGCCGACCGGTACATCTCCGACCGGTTCCTGCCGGACAAGGCCATTGACCTGATCGACGAGGCCGGCTCGCGGCTGCGGATCCGCCGGATGACCGCGCCGGCGGACCTGCGTGAGTTCGACGACAAGATCGCCGAGGTGCGCCAGCGCAAGGAGGGCGCCATCGACGGGCAGGACTTCGAGGCCGCGGCCCGCCTGCGCGACGAGGAGAAGCAGCTGATCGCCGCCAAGAGCGCGCGCGAGAAGCAGTGGCGCTCGGGCGACATGGACGAGATCGCCGAGGTCGACGACGAGCTCATCGCCGAGGTGCTGGCGGTTGCGACCGGTATCCCGATCGTGAAGCTGAGCGAGGAGGAGTCGACCCGTCTGCTCAAGATGGAGGACGAGCTCCACAAGCGGGTCATCGGCCAGGAGGAGGCCGTCAAGGCGCTCTCGCGGGCGATCCGTCGCACCCGTGCCGGCCTGAAGGACCCCAAGCGTCCCGGCGGGTCGTTCATCTTCGCCGGGCCCTCGGGTGTCGGCAAGACGTGGCTGTCCAAGACGCTCGCGGAGTTCCTCTTCGGCGACGAGGACGCGCTGATCCAGCTCGACATGAGCGAGTTCGGCGAGAAGCACACCATCTCGCGCCTGTTCGGTTCGCCCCCCGGCTACGTGGGCTACGAGGAGGGCGGCCAGCTCACCGAGAAGGTGCGCCGCAAGCCGTTCTCGGTGGTCCTGTTCGACGAGGTCGAGAAGGCCCACCCGGACATCTTCAACTCGCTGCTGCAGATCCTGGAGGAGGGTCGCCTGACCGACTCCCAGGGTCGGGTCGTCGACTTCAAGAACACCGTGATCATCATGACCACGAACCTGGGGTCGCGGGACATCGCCAAGGGCGTGAGCCTGGGCTTCGGCAACGCCAACGACGCGCAGACCACCTACGACCGGATGAAGAGCAAGGTGTCGGAGGAGCTCAAGCAGCACTTCCGCCCCGAGTTCCTCAACCGTGTCGACGAGGTGATCGTGTTCCCGCCGCTGACGCAGGAGCAGATCATCGCGATGGTCGACAACATGATCGCCAACGTCGAGCACCGTCTCGCCGACCGCGACATGGGCATCGAGCTCACCCAGACGGCCAAGGACCTGCTCGCCGAGCGGGGCTTCGACCCGGTGCTCGGTGCGCGTCCGCTGCGTCGCACGATCCAGCGCGAGATCGAGGACGTGCTGGCCGAGAAGATGCTCTACGGCGAGGTCGGTCCGGGGCAGCTGGTGCTGGTCGACGTGGAGGGGTCCGGGCCGAGCGCCACGTTCACCTTCACCGGCCAGAAGATCTCCAGCGTGCCCGATGTGCCGCCGCTGGAGACCGCGGAGCTGGAGGCCCGGATCGAGTCGGCCCCGGAGTCCGGGACCGACGTCCCGCCGGCGTCCTCCGGTGACGAGGCTGCCGGGGAGCTCGGCGCCAGCTGAACCGGCACCTCGGCGACCAGCCGAGACCAGCCACCCCCGCAGGGCGGCACCCCACCCGGGGTGCCGCCCTGCGGCGCTGACCGGGCACAAACGCGGCGCTGACCGGGCACTTGTGCGACGCCGACCGGGCACAAACGCGGCGCTGACCGGGCGGTTGTGCGACGCCGACCGGGCGGTTGTGCGACGCCGACCGGGCGGTTGCGGCGACCGGAGCGGTCTAGGGGAGGGCGTATCGCTCGGGCGCCACCTGGACCGCGAGCCCGTCGGCCACCAACGACGCCAGGCAGCGCGTCAACTGGTCCCGGTCGGGCCACCGGTCGGCCAGCTCGTCGACCGCCAGGCTGGCGTCGGCGTCCCGCAGCGCCGACATGACCCGACCGCGGCACTGGCGATCCGTGCCGTCCCAGGCCTGGCCACGACGCGGGGGGCCGTCGTGCGCCGGACGTCCCGCAGCCAGCCAAGCGCACGACGCGGCCACCGGGCAGGTTTCGCACCCGGGCGAGCGGGCCGTGCAGACCAGTGCCCCGAGCTCCATCACCGCCACCGACCACGTGGCGGCGTCGGCGTCGTCGGCGGGCAGGAGCTCGAGCGCCCGGCGACGCTCGGCGACCCGGATGCTGGCCGCCGGGTACTCGACGCCGTCGAGCACCCGGCCCAGGACCCGGCGGACGTTCGTGTCGAGCACGGCGTGGCGCCGACCGTGCGCGAAGACCGCCACCGCGGCGGCGGTGTAGTCGCCGATGCCCGGCAGGGCCACGAGGTCGTCGTACTCCGCGGGCACCTGGTCGTCGTGGTGGTCGGCGATCTCCCGGGCCGCCGCGTGCAGTCGCAGCGCTCGGCGGGGGTACCCGAGCCGCCCCCAGGCGCGCAGCACCTCCGAGACGGGGGCGTCGGCGAAGGCCGAGGGGGTGGGCCACCGCTCCAGCCAGGCCGCGTGCACCGGCAGGACACGGACGACGGGGGTCTGCTGCAGCATGAACTCCGAGACCAGGACCGACCAGGCCGACGCCTCCGGGCGTCGCCACGGCAGGTCGCGGGCCTCACGGGCGTACCAGTCCAGCACCCGGGTGTGCAGCTCCTCCACCGCGGTGACTCTACGGGTGCCGGCCGCGCCGCGGAGTGGCAACCCCGAGAGGCGTTCCCGGCTCGGTAGCCTCCGGGCATGAGCACGCTGACCAGGCCACGAGGTCCGCTGCCCGCTCGCGTCTACTGGGTGCGGCGCACGCTGCTGCTGGCGGTTCCGCTGGTCCTGGTCGTTGTCTTGGCGATGGTCTTCTCCGGTGGTGGCGACGACCCCGAGACCAACGGGCAGGCAGCCCAGGTGGATGCACCGACCCGCGACGCCGAGCAGGGGGACCGCACCGACGACGCCCCCGCACCGGCTGCTCCCACCACGAAGGTCAAGCCGACCAAGGAGCCGCTGCCGGACCCGTCCGGGCCCTGTGAGCCCTCCGACGTGGTCATCGAACCGACCGTGGGGACCGCGGTCGCCGGGCGGTCGGTGCCGATCTTGCTGACCCTCACCACCCGCACTACCGAGGCCTGCACGTTCGAGCTCTCGGGCAGCACGGTGGCGGTCAGCATCACCTCCGGCAAGGACCCGATCTGGAACACCCGACACTGCGCGGACGCGGTGCCGGCGCAGGAGGTCGTGGTCCGGCGTGCCACGACCACCAAGGTGGCGATGGCCTGGAACTCGCGGCGCTCCGACGAGGACTGCTCGCGGCTGACCGACTACGCGGGCACCGGCTACTACCACGTCGAGACGGCCGCGCTCGGCGGTGAACCGGACTCGGTGCAGTTCCGCCTGCTGCCGCCCGGCACGAAGGTCGAGACCGACGAGGACGACCAGGACGGCTCGAAGGACAAGTCCAAGTCGAAGGACAAGTCCAAGAGCAAGGCGAAGAACAAGGGCAAGAACAAGTCCAAGGACAAGGACGGCTCCTCCCAGGGGGAGCAGTCCGGCTCCGACGACGCCACCTCGCAGCAGACCTCCCCCGAGCCGTCGGGTGCGGTCGAGCCGAACGGCTGAGCCCCGGATCCGGACCGGCCGCGGCTTGAACGTCGTGGAAGACTCGGGCAGCGTCACAGGACGAGTGGCGAGCGGGCCGAGCTGCCCGCCCCGAGGGAGTGAGGAGGGATCGTGCCCCACGTGCAGGTCACGGGTCTCGACGACCTCCTCTGGTGGCTGCGCGGTGACGGACTGGAGATCCTGCTCATCGTGCTCGGTGCGACCCTGGTGGCGCGCTTCCTGAACTGGAACCGGCTCCGGTACATCTCCCGGATGGACGCCCGCGACGCTGCCGGCGACCAGCTGGTGCGCACCGAGTCCGAGAAGTACCACCGGGCCGTGGCCCAGGTCGTCATCTGGGCCCTGGTGGTGCTCGTCTACGTGGTCGCCGGCGTCATGGTGATCGACCGGTTCGGCATCCCGCTGACCGGCTTCGTGGTCCCCGGCACCGTCGTCGGTGTCGCCCTGGGCTTCGGTGCCCAGCGGATCGTGCAGGACGTGATGGCGGGCTTCTTCGTCCTCGCCGAGCGCCAGTACGGCTACGGCGACCTGGTCCGCGTGGCCGTGGTGGGTGTGGCCGAGCCGGTGATCGGCACGGTCGAGTCGGTGAGCCTGCGGGTCACCCGCATCCGCGCCACCAAGGGCGAGGTCGTGGTGACACCGAACGGCTCGATCGTGCAGGTGACGAACTACTCGCGCGACTGGGCCCGTGCGGTGCTCGACGTCCCGGTCCCGGCGGGGATCGACATCAACTTGGTCACCGACGTGCTCGGGCGGGTCGGGACGGCTGCCTTCGAGGACCCGGCACTCGCGCCCCTGCTGCTCGACAAGCCGCAGGTCATGGGCGTGGAGTCGATCGAGGCCGAGGAGCTGTTGATCCGCGTGGTGGCCCGGACCCTGCCGGGTCGCCAGTTCGAGGTCGGCCGCATCCTGCGCGCCCGGATCGCGGCGGCGTTCCGCCGCGAGGGGGTCGTGGTGCCCACCACCCTGGCCACCGGGAACCCGACGGCGGTGGCCGATGACTGACGAGCCCACCCGCCCCGTGCCGAACACCGAGCACCCGACCGTGGAGGGTTCTGCCGACGAGACGACCGAGGCGGCTGACACGCCGTCGCCGCACCGGCCGCGGACCTCGACCGTCGTCCTGGTGGTCGCGTTCCTGGCGGTGCTGGCCCTCTACCTGGTGGTCCGTCCCGAGCCCACGGTGCGGGTGCCGGTCGACCGGGTCCCCTCGCAGGAGCAGACCCGGGACGAACCCCGGCCGAGCGACGAACCGACCTCGACGCCGACCCGGGAGAGCTCGCCCACTCCGACGCAGGAGCCCGGCGAGGAGCAGACGGGCGATCCCGGCGACGAGCCGAGCCAGGAACCGACCCGGGACCCGACCCCGGACCCGACCGAGCCGACCCCGACCACTCCTCAGCCGACCAGCCCGGCCCCGACCGGGACACCCACCGGCGACCCGAGCCCGACCGGGAACGCCGCGTCCCCGGACTCACCCCAGGACTGATCCACCCAGCCCCGGGGCGGCTCCCTCCGTCGCCGAGCACGCGTGAACCGCGCGCACAAGTGCCCGGTGGGCGTCGCGGAAGTGCCCGGTGAGCGTCGCGGATGTGCCCGGTGGGCGTCGCGGAAGTGCCCGGTCGGCGCCGCGGAAGGGGCGAGGTCGGCGCGCAAGTGCCCGGTCGGCGTCGCGGATGTGCCCGGTCGGCGTGGGGTGGGCGCGGTTTCGAGCCGCCGTCGCGCCTGACCTCGTTCCTCAGTCCGCCGCGGGCTCCCTCAACCTCTTCACGTCCTGCCTCCCGGCCACGCCGGGAGGCAGGACTCAGACGTAGCGCTCGAGGATGCTGGACTCCGCCAGGCGGGACAGGCCCTCCCGGACGCTGCGGGCCCGGAGCTCCCCGACGCCGTCGACGGCCTGCAGGTTGTCGATCCCGGCCGAGAGCAGCTGCTGCAGGCCACCGAAGTGCTCCACCAGCCGGTCCACGACGCTGACCGGGAGCCGCGGCACCTTCGCCAGCAGCCGGTACCCGCGCGGGGTGACCGCGCCGTCCAGGTGCTCGGCGTCGCCCAGCCCCAGGGCCTTGGCCACCTGCCCGACGTCGACCAGCTCGGTGGAGGAGAGCGCCTCCAGCTTGCCGATCAGGGCCTCGGTGGTCCGGCCGCGGCGGCCGCTGGGCAGGTAGTCGCGGACCACCAGCTCCCGCTCGGCGTCGACCCCGGTGACCAGCTCCTCCAGCTGCAGCGCCAGCAGACGGCCGTCGGTCCCCAGCTCCAGGACGTAGTCCTCGATCTCACGGGCGATCCGGGTGACCATCTCCAACCGCTGTGCCACCACGGCGACGTCGCGGACGGTGACCAGGTCCTCGATCTCCAGCGCCGAGAGGGTGCTGGTCACCTCGTCCAGGCGCATCTTGTACCGCTCGAGCGTGGCCAGGGCCTGGTTGGCGCGGGACAGGATCTGCCCGGCGTCCTCCAGCACGTGCCGGGTGGCGCCCACGTACGCGGCGATGATCTGCATCGACTGCGACACCGAGATCACCGGGAACCCGGTCTGCTTGGCGACCCGGTCGGCGGTGCGGTGCCGGGTACCGGTCTCGTCGGAGTGGATGGTGTGGTCGGGCATCAGGTGCACCGCGGCCTTGTGGATCCGGGTGGTGTCCTTGTCCAGGATGATCGCGCCGTCCATCTTCGCCAGCTCGCGCAGACCGGTCGCGGTGAACGGCACGTCGAGGGTGAAGCCGCCGGTGGCGATCCCGTCGACCTGCTTGTCGTGACCCAGCACGATCAGGGCACCGGTACGGCCCCGCAGGATCCGCTCCAGACCGTCGCGCAGCTGCGTACCCGGTGCGATCTGGGCGAGTGTCGCGCGCAGACGCAGCGTCTCGTCCGAACGTTCGGTCCCGACCACGTGTCCTCCGGTTGCTTGGGGGCCGCTGCCCGCGACGAGTCTAGGGCCTCGCACCGGCGTCGCGGGACCGGTGACGCAGGTCGGCCGGGTCGGGGCGGACCCGACCCGCCGGGGTCAGTCGTCCTCGCGGGCCGCGCGGCGGGGTTCGGGGCGGTGCCGCGCGGTGAGCCGCAGCACCTCCAGGGCGCTGGCGATGTCGGGCACGTCGATGACCCGCATCCCGTCGACGGTCCACTTCTCCGGGGCCCGGCCCCGGTGGGTGGCCGGGTCGTGCGGGACCACCGCGACCCGGAAGCCCAGCCGCGCCGCCTCGGCCAGCCGCTGGGGCAGGTCGCGGACCCGGCGCAGCTCGCCGGCCAACCCGATCTCGCCCATCGCGACCACGCCGGCCGGGGCGGGCTGGCGGGTGGTGGCCGTGGCGATCGCGATCGCCACGGCCAGGTCGCTGGCGGCCTCGGTCAGCCGGGCGCCGCCCACGGTCGAGGCGAACACGTCGGAGGTGTGCAGCCGGATGCCGCAGTGCTGCTGCAGCACCGCCAGCACCATCGCCAAGCGCGCCGAGTCCACCCCCGAGGTGGTCCGGCGGGGCCGCTCGGCGGCGGTGGGGGTGACCAGCGCCTGCACCTCGGCCAGCATCGGCCGACGCCCCTCCAGGGTGACCGCGACACACGTGCCCGGCACCTGGTGGTGGTGGGAGGCGACGAAGAGGCCGGTCGGGTCGGTGACCGCGCTGATCCCCTCGGCGGACAGGTCGAAGCAGCCGACCTCGTCGACCGGACCGAACCGGTTCTTGACCGCCCGCACCATCCGGAACCGGGAGTTGCGGTCCCCCTCGAAGTGCAGCACCACGTCGACCAGGTGCTCCAGCACCCGGGGTCCGGCGATCGAGCCGTCCTTGGTGACGTGCCCGACCAGGACGGTGGTGATGTTGCGGGTCTTGGCCACCCGGACCAGCGCGGCGGCGACCTCCTTGACCTGGCTCACCCCGCCGGGCACGCCCTCGCCGGGGGCACTGATGGTCTGCACCGAGTCGATCACCAGCAGGGTGGGACGGACCTGCTCGATGTGGGTCAGCACCGCGCCCAGGTCGGTCTCGGCGGCCAGGAACAGCTCGTCCATCACCCCGCCGGTGCGGTCGGCGCGCATCCGCACCTGGCCGGCCGACTCCTCGCCGGTGATGTAGAGCGTGCGGACCCGCTGCCGCGCGGTCTGGGCGGCCACCTCGAGCAGCAGCGTGGACTTGCCGACCCCGGGTTCACCGGCCAGCAGGATCGCGGCGCCGGGGACCAGGCCGCCGCCCAGCACCCGGTCCAGCTCGGGCTCGCCGCTGGAGCGGAACGCGGTGTCGGTGGTGGGGACCTGGCCGATCGGGACGGCTGGCGCGGAGACCGGGGCGGCGCTGGCGCGCACCGTGGGCGCGGCGGCCTCGGCCACCGAGCCCCACGCCTGGCACTCGCCACAACGCCCGACCCACTTCGGGGTCTCCCAGCCGCACTCGGAGCAGCGGTAGGCGGGGCGGGGGCGGGCGGTCCGGCTCATGCGCTGAACCGTAGTGCCGGCCTCCGACACGTCACCGGGACCCTCCACAGGGCACGGTCACAGGCCCGTCCAGAGAGACCGGGCAGACAGGCCAGTGCAGACAGGACGGTGCAGACAGGCCGGTCAGAACCGGCGCCACCACAGGTTGACCGCGTAGTCCACCGAGGCGCCCTCGTGCTGGGCCAGCACCCAGTCGGCGGTGGGGGCGTCGAACTCGATCCGGACCACCGCCTCGAAGTCGGCGCGGGAGTCGAACTCCCAGCGGATGTCGAGGGGTTCGCGCTGCCAGCCGTGCCGGGCCCAGAACCGCTCGACCGCCGCGGGGTCGATGCCGGGGTAGCCCCGGGCGAACCAGCGACCGAACGTGGACCGGGTGGCGTCGTTGTCGATCACGAACGCGGTGCCACCGCGGCGCAGCACCCGGGCGACCTCGCGCAGCCCCGGTTCGCAGCCCGGCCCGAAGAAGTAGGCCCACCGGGCGTGCAGCACGTCGACGCTGGAGTCGGGCACCGGCACCTGCTGGGCGACCCCCTGGTGCACCTGCACGTTCTCCAGCCGGCGGGTGCGCCGACGGGCCAGCGACACCAGGTCGGGGTGCGGTTCGACGCCGGTGACCTGCCGGGCGCTCGCCGCCCAGCCGGGCAGGTGGAACCCGCTGCCGCAGCCCAGGTCGAGCAAGTGCTGGCCGGACCAGTCGGCGATCGAGGCCATCGCGGTCTCGATCACCCGGTCGGGGTCGGCGCCGCGGTTCTCGATCTCGTAGGTGGCGGTGTGCTGCCAGATGTTGGGGCTCGGGACGGCCCCGCGGGACGGGCGGCTCACCCGTCGGCCCGCACGCCGGGGGAGGGGACGCGCATCACCGGTGCTCCGCGTGGACGGGGTGGTGGGTCAGATGCGGACCATGCCCGCAGGCGTCTGCACCTGGACCGCGATCACGCCGGGGGTGCCGTGCGGGGCGACCCACTCGACCTTGACGTCCTCCAGCGGCGCCTCGACGGTCTCGCCGAGCCACTCCGAGACCCGCAGCGGGTCACCGGCGATCTCCAGGCAGGCCAGCGACCAGTCCTCGTCGGCACCGGCGGAGGGACGCGACTGCGCGTCGGACTCCCACTCGATGAAGAACGGCAGCTGCGGGTCGGCGATCAGACCGTTCACGCCGATCTGCTTCCACAGCAGCTCCGAGCCGTCGGGGCGACGACGGTTGCCGTTGACCGCCTCGCGGCCCAGCCGGGTCTCGACCTGGGCGATGTCGTCGACCGCGACGACCCACCCGAGCCAGCCACCACCCAGGGCCGAGCGGGCCCGGACGGCCTGACCGAACGGCGCCTTGTCGGAGGCCGGGTGGTCGAGCACCTCGACGATCTCCAGGTAGGTCTCGCCGGCCAGCGGCAGGGTCATGTTGCGGGTGCCGAAGCGGGGGTGGATGCCACCGTCGACGAACTCGCGACCGAGCAGCTCGCCGATCCGCGCAGCCGTGCTCGCAAGTCCGTCGGGGCCGGCCGCGTAGGAGAGGTGGTCGAGTCGCATGACCTCATTCTCAGCAGAGGCCCGCGGCGCCCCGACAGCGGGGTAGACCTGTCTTGACGTCGAGACAGCTGTGGCGCGCGCCACACCGACGCCCGAGTCGCAACGGCGAGCGCCCGGGACCGGCGCCGACGGGACGGCCCGGAGGCGGCTCAGGCCAGGGGCGGGCTGGCCGGGTGCAGCGCCAGCGCCGAGCGGGACCGCAGGTGCGCCTCGCAGTGCGTGACCAGCTCGGCGTAGGCGGCCTCACCCATCAGCGCCACCAGCTCGGCGGCGCTGGTCAGGTACAGCGGCTCGGGCGCCACGTGCGCCTCGGTGTTGCCGGTGCAGTACCAGTCCAGGTCGTGCCCGCCGGGGCCCCAGCCGCGGCGGTCGTACTCGCCGATCGTGACCTCCAGGTAGGAGGTGTCGTCGGGCTGCTCGACGCGGCGGTAGGTCCGGCGCAGCGGCAGCTGCCAGCACACGTCGGGCTTGGTCTCCAAAGGCTCCAGCCCCGAGTCCAGCGCCAGGGCGTGCAGCGCGCAGCCGGCCCCGCCGGCGAATCCGGGTCGGTTGGCGAAGACACAGCCGCGCTGACCCTCGGAGGTGACCGCGCGGGTCTTCTCCTCGCTCTCCTCGTCGGTCTCGACCCAGTCCTCGCGGCGCACCTCGCGGCCGGGGTGCAGCTGCCACTGCTCCGGGGTCAACCGGGCCACGAACCCGGCCACCCGGGTGGCGTCGTCGGCGTCGGAGAAGTGCGCGCCCAGGGTGCAGCAGCCGGTGTCGGGGGAGTCGGCGTAGATGCCGGCACAACCGCGCCCGAAGATGCAGGTGTAGGCCGAGGTCAGCCAGGTCAGGTCGCAGCGGAAGACCTGGTCGTCGTCGGCGGGGTCGGCGAACTCGACGAACGCACGGGGAAAGACCAGGTCGACTTCGGGCACCCGACCAGCCTAGGCCGCCAGACCCCACCACGGGCGTGCGTTCCGGCCGCGGCCCGGTGTGCCGCTGACCACCCGCGCGGCCGGTACGTTGGGCCGCATGCGGTTGGGTGTGCTCGACATCGGTTCCAATACCGGTCACCTCCTCGTGGTCGACGCCCACGGGGGTGCCGCCCCGTTGCCGCACTACTCCTTCAAGGAGCCGCTGCGCCTGGCCGAGCACCTCGACGACGACGGGGCACTGTCCCGCTCGGGCATCGACGCCCTGGCCACCTTCACCTCGCGTGCGCTGGTCGTCGCAGAGGACAAGGGCTGCGAGGAGATGCTCTCCTTCGCCACCTCCGCGGTCCGCGAGGCCGGCAACACCGACGAGGTGCTGGCCGAGGTGGAGCAGCGCACCGGCGTGCGGATCGACGTGCTGCCCGGTGAGGACGAGGCCCGGTTGACGTTCCTGGCGGTGCGCCGCTGGTTCGGCTGGTCGGCCGGACGGCTGGCGGTCTTCGACATCGGGGGCGGCAGCCTGGAGATCGCCGGCGGCCCCGACGAGGCCCCCGACGTCGCCTGGTCGCTGCCGCTGGGGGCGGCCCGGTTGGCCCGGCAGTGGTTCGGTGGGCCCGACAACGCCGACGAGGTGCGCGAGCTGCGCCGGTCGATCCGCGCCGACATCGCCCGCGACGCCGGCCACCTGCTGCGCAACGGGGCACCGGACCGGGCCGCGGCCACCTCCAAGACGTTCCGCTCCCTGGCCCGGATCTGCGGGGCCGCCCCGTCCGGCGACGGTCCGCTGGTGCCGCGCCAGCTGGTCGCCGACGAGCTGTCGGAGTGGATCCCCAAGCTGGTCGAGATGGCACCCGACGAGCTCGCCCTGCTGCCCGGGGTCTCGCCCAGCCGCAGCCACCAGATCGTCCCGGGGGCGCTGGTCGCCGAGGCCGTGATGGACATCTTCGACCTGCCCGCCCTGGAGATCTGCCCGTGGGCGCTGCGCGAGGGCGTCATCCTCGAGCGTCTCGACCAGATCTCGGTCCGCACCCCGGCGGCACCGGACCGGGCATGACGACCCCGCGGATCGGGCTCTCCACCGCCTCGGTCTACCCCGGCTCGACGGCCGAGGGGTTCGAGCTGGCGGTGCAGCTGGGCTACGACGCTGTCGAGGTGATGGTCGGGATCGACTCCATCTCCCAGCAGGTCAGCGCCGTGCAGCAGCTCTCCCAGGCGCACGGCATCGGGGTCTGCTCGGTGCACGCACCGTGCCTGCTGTTCACCCAGCGGGTCTGGGGCACCGACCCGTGGGGCAAGCTCGAACGTTCCGCGCAGATGGCGCGCGCGGTGGGTGCCGAGGTGGTCGTGGTGCACCCGCCGTTCCGCTGGCAGCGCGAGTACGCCGCCGGGTTCGTCGACGGGATCGCCGCCCTGGAGTCGTCGACCGGGATCGCGTTCGCGGTGGAGAACATGTACCCGTGGCGGGCCTCGGCCCGCCGGTCGATGGAGATGTACCTGCCCGGGTGGGACCCCTCGGCCGAGGACTACCGCCACACCACGATCGACCTGTCCCACGCCGCGATCGCCCGCAGCGACCCGGTCGCCATGGCGCTGCGGCTCGGGGACCGGCTGCGTCACGTGCACCTGACCGACGGCACCACCTCGGCCAAGGACGAGCACCTGGTCCCGGGCCGCGGCACGATCGGGGCGGAGCCGTTCCTGCGGCACCTGGCCGCCACCGGCTTCACCGGCGACGTGGTGGTGGAGATCAACACCCGCCGCGCCGCGGACCGCGACGAGCGGGTCGAGGACCTGCGCGAGTCCCTCGCCTTCGCCCGGCGGCACCTGACCGGCTGATCCCGCCGGGCCGCTCGCGGCGGAGTAGCGTCGGCCGCATGGATCCGGTGGTCCGCGTCGAGGGCCTGCACGTCGTCCGCGGTGGCGGGGACGTGCTGGAGGGCCTCGACCTGCACCTCGGTCCCGGTGTCACCGGGCTGCTCGGTCCGTCGGGCTCGGGCAAGACCACGCTGCTGCGCTGCCTGGTCGGGGCCCAGCAGGTGCGCGCGGGCACGGTCACGGTGCTCGGGGAGCCGGCCGGGTCACCCGCGCTGCGGCGCCGGGTCGGGTACGTGACCCAGGCCCCCAGCGTCTACGGCGACCTGACCGTCACCGAGAACCTGCGGTTCTTCGCCCGGGTGCTCGACGTGGACCGGTCCCGGGTCACCGAGGTGCTGGAGACCGTCGACCTGACCGAGCAGGCCGAGCGCACCGTGGACCGGCTCAGCGGCGGTCAACGGTCCCGGGTCAGCCTGGCCGTGGCGCTGCTGGCCGCCCCCGACCTGTTGGTGCTGGACGAGCCCACCGTGGGACTCGACCCGCTGCTGCGCACCCAGCTGTGGGCCCGGTTCCACGCCCTGGCCGCGGCGGGGGTCGCGGTCCTGGTCTCCAGCCACGCGATGGACGAGGCGGAGCGCTGCGACGACCTGGTGCTGCTGCGCGAGGGGCGGGTGGTGGGGCGCGGCTCGCCGGCCGAGCTGCGGCGCCGGACCGGCACGACCGACGTCGAGCAGGCGTTCGTGGCGCTGGTGGAGGGGGACCGGTGAGCCCTCGGCGCACCTTCGCCGTCGCCGGGCGGGTGCTCACCCAGGTGCGACGCGACCGGCGTACCGCCGCGATGCTGCTCCTGCTCCCCTCGCTGCTGATGGCGCTGCTGTGGTGGGTCTTCTCCGGCGACACCCCCGTGGTGCCCGGCGCCCCGGACCAGTTCGACCGCACCGGACCCGCCCTGCTCGCCGTCTTCCCGCTGTTCGTGATGTTCCTGGTCGCCTCGGTGACCACGCTGCGCGAACGCTCCTCGGGCACCCTGGAACGGCTGATGACGATGCCGCTGGGCAAGGGCGACTTCCTGGCCGGGTACGCCCTGGCGTTCGGGCTGCTCGGCACCGCCCAGGCCGCCCTGGCCACCGCGGTCAGCCACGGGCTGCTGGGCATGGAGGTCCGGGGACCGCTGGGGCTGATGCTGCTCGTGGCCGTGGCCGACGCGCTGCTGGGCACCGCACTCGGGCTGGCGGTCAGCGCGTTCGCGACCACCGAGTTCCAGGCCGTCCAGTTCCTGCCCGCGGTCGTCGTCCCGCAACTGCTGCTGTGCGGCCTGCTGCGCCCGCGCGAGGAGCTGCCGCGGGTGCTGGAGGTGGTCAGCGACGTGATGCCGCTGTCCTACGCCGTCGACGCCACCACCCGGGTCGCTGCCGGGGGACCCACCAGGGACACGGTCGTGGACCTGTTGGTGCTGGTGGCTGTGGTGCTGGCGGCGCTGGTCGTCGGTGCCGCGACGTTGCGGCGCCGGACACCCTGAGCCGGCCGGGCCCTCCGATCCCCCGGGAGCACCTGCCCGGACGCGCACGTCCGCGTACCCTCGGGCCCATGTCCCTGCCCGACCCGCTGCGCCGCCGCGTGCTCGCCACGGCCCGTTCCGTGCGGGTCCGCGGCGCCTTCGAGCGCACCCGCCTGGGGCCCGCGCTGGCCCGTCGCTGGGTGGTCGGCCCGGGTCGGGAGCAGGCGCTGGAGCTCGCCGAGGAGCTGCTCGCGGCGGACCTGGCGGTGACCCTGGCCCCGCTGGACGCCGACGAGGACCCCCGCACCCTGCTGGCCGAGCTGCAGCGCCGCGGCCACCGCTACCACCTGGCCGTGCAGCTCCCGGCCGCGACCGTGGCCCGCGACCCCGACCTGGCCCGCCTGGCCCGCGCCGCCGGCACCCCGCTGGTGCTCGACGCGACCGGCCGCGACGGCACCAGCACCCAGGCGGCCCTCGACCTGCTGGCCGAGCTGCGCAAGGAGTACCCCGGGACCGCGGTGCTGCTCGCGGCCGACCTGCACCGCACCGAGGACGACTGCCGCCAGCTGGCCCACGAGGGGTCGCGGGTGGTCCTCTCCGCCGTGGCGCCCCGGCTCAGCGGCGGCGAGGAACCCTGGTTCACCGACCCGCACGAGGCGGACCGCTCCGCCGTGCGGTGCCTCAAGGTGCTGATGGCCGGGTCCGGCCACCCGGTGCTGGCCAGTGAGGACCCGCGGCTGGTGCGGGTGGCGGTCTCCCTGGCCGGGCGCCACTCCCGTCGCCCCGGTACGTACGAGTTCCGCATGGTCCGGGGCGGTCGTCCCGACGAGCAGCGCCGTCTGGCGGCGATCGGCGAGTCGGTGCGGGTGCTCGTGCCGTACGGTCAGCAGTGGTACGGACACCTGCTGACCGAGCTCGCCGAGCACCCCCGGCCCTGGGCGTCCGTGCTGGCCTCGCTGGTCCCACGGAACTGAACCCGGAGCTGAACCGGAGCACGACCCGGAGTTCGGCCCCTGGCCGGTGGAGCCGGCACACGGATCCCGGTGCACCCGCACCGGCTGAGCAGACACGGCGTCGAGCACGCCGGGAGGAGCAGCGGCACATGGGCAGCACCGCGATCATCGGGGCCGGCGCGATGGGGGAGGCCCTGCTCGCGGGGCTGCTGCGGGACGGCCGCCCGGCCGCCGAGGTCCTGGTGGGGGAGAAGCGGGCCGAGCGGGCCGTCGAGCTGACCGAGCGCTACGGGGTCGAGGTCGTCGACAACCTCACCGCCGTCAGCCGCGCCGAGACCGTCGCCCTGGTGGTCAAGCCCGGTGATGTGCTGAGCGTGCTCGCCGAGGTCGCCGCGGAGCTCCGCCCCGGGCAGCTGCTCGTCTCCCTGGCGGCCGGCACCACCACCGCCGCCATCGAGGAGGTCGTGCCGGAGGGGGTCGCGGTCGTGCGGGTCATGCCCAACACCCCCGCCCTGGTCGGGCGGGGCATGGCCGCCCTGTCGCCGGGGCGCCACTGCACCGACGAGCAGCTGGCCGAGGTCGAGGCACTGCTGGCCGGGACCGGCGCGGTGGTCCGGGTCCCGGAGTCCCAGCAGGACGCGGTGACCGCGATCAGCGGCTCCGGACCTGCCTACGTGTTCCTGGTCGTCGAGGCGCTGGTGGAGGCCGGGGTCCACCTCGGGCTGCCCCGGGAGACCGCGACCACCCTGGCCGTGCAGACCCTGGCCGGGTCGGCCGAGCTGCTGCGCAGCACCGGCACCCACCCGAGCCTGCTGCGCGAGCAGGTCACCTCGCCGGGCGGGACCACCGCCGCAGGTCTGCGCCAGCTCGACGAGCGCGGGGTGCGGGCGGCGTTCCTGGCGGCCGCCGAGGCAGCCCGGGACCGCTCCCGGGCGCTGGCCCAGGAGTCCTGAGCGTGGACCGTTTCGTGCTCCCGACGGTGGCCTGCGAGGGCCCCTCGACCGTCGTGTTCGACCCGTCGTTGACCGCCTACGATTTCGGTCCCCAGCACCCGATGGCGCCGGTCCGGGTCGACCTGACCATGGACCTGGCCCGGGAGCTGGGGGTGCTGGAGCACCACCTGCGCACCGTCGACGCCCCGCTGGCCACCACCGAGCTGCTGGCCCGGGTGCACAGCCAGCAGTACCTCGAGGCCGTCGACCGGGTCGGCAACCACCGCGGCGCCGTCGACCTGGACCACGGCCTGGGCACCGACGACAACCCGGTCTTCCTGGGCATGCACGAGGCCTCGGCGCACGTGGTGGGCGCCACCGTCGAGGCGTTCCGCCAGGTGTGGAGCGGCGAGTCGCTGCACAGCGCCAACATCACCGGTGGACTGCACCACGCGATGCCCGGCCGGGCGGCCGGCTTCTGCGTCTACAACGACATCGCGGTCGGCATCCAGTACCTCCTGGACCACGGCTGCGAGCGGGTCGCCTACGTCGACGTCGACGCCCACCACGGCGACGGGGTGGAGCGGATCTTCTACGACGACCCGCGGGTGCTGACCATCTCCCTGCACGAGACCGGGCAGATGCTGTTCCCCGGGACCGGGTTCCCGCACGAGTCCGGCGGCGAGGGGGCCGAGGGGTCCGCGGTCAACGTGGCGCTGCCGCCCGGCACCGGCGACGCCGGCTGGTTGCGGGCCTTCCACGCCGTGGTGCCGCCGCTGCTGACCGAGTTCGCGCCGCAGGTGCTGGTCTCCCAGCACGGTTGTGACTCGCACATGGAGGACCCGCTGGCGCACCTGATGCTGAGCACCGACGGGCAGCGGGCCGCCCAGCTGGAGCTGCACCGGCTCGCCCACGACCTCACCGACGGCCGGTGGGTGGTCACCGGGGGCGGCGGGTACGCCCTGGTCGACGTGGTGCCGCGGACCTGGACGCACCTGCTCGCGGTGGCCTCGGGGCACCCGCTGGACCCCGAGACCGAGACCCCGGAGGCCTGGCGCGCGCACGTGGCCGAACGCACCGGTCGGGTGGCGCCGTTCCGGATGACCGACGGCCGGCACCCCGCCTGGCGGGACTGGCGCGGAGGCTACGACCCGGACACCTGGCTGGACCGGGCGATCCACGCGACCCGGACCGAGGTGTTCCCGCTGCACGGTCTCGACCCACTGCCCTGAGGTCGCCATTTCGGTTGGAACGGTCGGGGTCCACATCAAGCCGACACGCCGAAGTCCCACAAGTTTCTTCCGTCACCCTCTTCCCCATGCGCCCCACATGCCTCTAGTCTCGGCCTGAGCCACGCAGGACACCGGTGGGGAAGCCGGTGCCGTGGCGCCTGAGAAAGTGGGGCCATGTGATGGCTGAGAAGAATCTGACCGGCGACCTGTCCGACGCCGTGTTCCTCACGATTGCCGAGGTCGCGGCACGCATCCGCGTCTCCAAGATGACCGTCTACCGCCTGGTCCACAGCGGCGAGCTGCCCGCGGTGCGCGTGGGCCGGTCGTTCCGGGTCCGCGAGGACGACGTCAACGACTACATCCGCAAGAGCTTCTTCGACGCCGGCTGAGCCGCGTCCGGCCGGTCCGTCGCGGCCGCCGCCCCGGGCCGGGAGGGTCCGGATGGCAGCCGATTTGTCGTGCTGGACCGCCCGGCCGTTACCCTGTACCGGTCGCCCGGGTCTGCCGTAGGCGGCCCGGTTGTGAGTTGAAAGGCACATTTGTGGGTTCTGTCATCAAGAAGCGACGCAAGCGCATGTCCAAGAAGAAGCACCGCAAGCTTCTGAAGAAGACGCGCGTCCAGCGTCGCAAGCTCGGGAAGTAAGTCCCGACCAGCGATGGGACGGGTGGTGCTGGTCACGGGCGTGTCCCGTGACATCGGACGCCGCTTCGCGCGCGCGGCCGCAGCCGACCCGTCCGTCGAACGAGTCATCGGCGTCGATGTCGTACCGCCCCGCGGCGACATCGGCGCCGCTTCGTTCATCCGGGCCGACATCCGCAACCCGGTCATCGCCAAGGTCATCGCCAAGGAGGACGTCGACACCGTCGTCCACATGAGCGTCATCGCCACCCCCGGCTCGGCCGGTGGGCGCAACGCGATGAAGGAGCTCAACGTCATCGGCACGATGCAGCTCCTGGCGGCCTGCCAGAAGGCGGCCAGCGTGCAGCACCTGGTGGTCAAGTCCACGACCACCGTCTACGGCGCCACCAGCCGTGACCCGGCGATGTTCACCGAGGAGATGGGCCCCAAGTCCGTCCCCCGCACCGGCTACGCCAAGGACGTCTACGAGGTCGAGGGGTACGTGCGCGGGTTCGCCCGGCGCCGACCCGACGTGCGGGTCACCACCCTGCGCTGCGCCAACGTGGTCGGTCCGCACGTGGTCTCCCCGATCACCTCCTACTTCCGGCTGCCGGTCGTGCCGACCGTCGCCGGCTTCGACCCGCGGCTGCAGTTCCTGCACGAGAACGACCTGATGGACGTCATCCTGCACGCGCTGCGCACCGACGTCGCCGGCACGTTCAACGTCGCCGGCTCCGGGGTCGTGCTGCTCTCCCAGGCGCTGCGCCGGCTGGGCCGGGCCTCGGTGCCACTGCCCGGAGCGGCCGTGGGCCGGCTCGGTGCCGTGCTGCGCTCCACCGGTCTCTCGGGCTTCTCACCCGAACAGCTGGGCTTCCTGACCTACGGTCGCGGCGTCGACACCACCCGGATGCGCGAGATCCTCGGGTACTCCCCGCGGTACAACACCGCCGACGCGCTGGCCGACTTCGGCCGCAGCGAGGGCATGGTGCCGCTGGCCGGGACCGAGGGTGCGACCGGCAGCGAGCAGACGCCCGGATCCCCGGGCGAGCGGTCGAAGCGGCAGGGGGGCCGATGAACGACACCAACGACCACGCCGACTCCGGCGACGCCGAGGTCATCCCGATCGGCACCTCCGGGCGCCCGGGCCGCGGGACCGGACGATCCCGCCCCTCCAGTGCCGCCCGTGGCCTGGCCGGCGGTCCCCGCCGCCGCCCCGACGCCGACGCCCGCTC
>JAEWXC010000052.1 GCA_023396115.1 Actinomycetes bacterium
GATCGCGATCGTGACCTGGATCGAACGGACCTACCACCGACGCCGCAGACAAGACCGGCTCGGCCGGTTGACCCCCATCGAGTTCGAGGCGATCATGACCACGCCAGCCGTTCAGGCTGCGTGACTAATCACTGTCACCTGACCGTGCAGCAGTCCCAAGCACGAGTCGGTTCGTGGGGCAACGAACGTCCGCTCCTACCCGGTATCCAAGGTCGTCAAGGGCAGGCCGCTCAAATGAAGGGACGTCGCTAGGGCCGCCCCGCCTCGCCTCCTGCTCGTTGGCTGGATCCGGCTGCCTTCCTTTGGAGTGCGTGGTCCTGGTGTGCCAGGGCAGATCACGGCTCTGTCGCGCCGGGCACGTAGTCGATCATCTGTCCGGATTCCTCCCAGGACAGGCGCTCGGACCAGTCTGGCGCCGGCGGCAGCGACCAGTACGAGATCGTGCGGTTGTACGCCCAGCGGCCCGTCGCGGGTCCGGAGTGGAAGGCCACAATCCCTGCGCGTTCGAGATTGCCCAGGGTCGCTGCGAGGAATGCCGAGACGGTGTAGCGCTTGGGTGCAACCGCCGTGTGACTGTATCGATCCATGAGGAACGCCCAGTCCTGCGGATTGGCCAGTGCGTAGGCACGTTCGAAGACGCCGAACTCGATCCACTGGCCGGCGAACTCCTTGAGCACGGCCGGGATCTCGACGCCCAGGCCGAGATCGTCGGCGATCCCGTTCAGATCGGTGCCCGGAGGCGGCGGAGGCGAACTGATCCATGTGAACGGACCTGGTGCCACATGGTCGGTGCGGTTGCAGGTGAACTGGGTGCCGACATCGTTGCTGATCCAGACGCCGTCGACCTCCTCGATCGCGTGCTGGGGGCAGACCTGAAACGCCATTGGGGGGGTCCTTTCGTGTCCGCGCTCAGAGACGAGTCTGTACGGCGGTGAGCGTGGCTGGGCTGAATGCGACGATCCGGGCCTCGCGCACGTCGGACCGGGTGGTGCGGAGTGTCTCGACGGCGGCGCGTACGGCGTCGTCGCGTGGCCAGTTGTAGCTGCCGGCGCTGATCAGGGGGAACGCGACCGTTCGCGCGCCGAGCTCGTCAGCGACCTCGAGGCAGCGGCGGTAGCACGAGACCAGGAGGCCGCGGTCGGTCTCGCCACGTCCGTAGTTGGGCCCGACGGTGTGGATCACCCAGCGGGCCGGCATGTCGCCGGCGGTGGTCCAGCCCGCATCGCCGGTGGCGAGGCCATGGGGGAAGCGGGCGATGCAGTCCTCGAGAACGGCCGGGCCTCCGGCACGGTGGATCGCCCCGTCGACTCCGCCACCTCCGCGCATCGCACGGTTGGCGGCGTTGACGATTGCATCGACATCCTGCCTGGTGATGTCGCCAGTGACGACGGTGACCTCAGACATCGCATGCCACCGCGGGGGAGTAGCGGTCGACGTACTCGCTGCTCGTGACAGCCGCGTCGAGGAACACGGCGGGGTCGACGTGCACGAACCGGTCCGGGGTTCGGAGAAGCGTGGTCCACACCTCGTCGACGCTACTCCCCACTACCCGGTGTTGCGGGCGAACGAGCGACTCCTGGTAGCCGCTGTTGTCGGGTGGGAGGACGTGCAGTACGCGCACGACGTCCGCGCCGTGCGCGCGGGACTGCTCGAGCCGGTAGGCCAGTAGTTGTTGGCGCACGAGCTGGTAGAACGGCTCGTCGAGCAACATCTCCGTTGCGAGTACGTCGTCGCGCACCGGTCCTTCAGGGTCGGTGAGGTCCGCGCCATACCGCGCGATCCGTACCGCGTCCGACGCGGCAGCGCGGTCCTGGGCGGTCAGATACGACTCAGTGAACTTCCACTCGACGAGCGCGAGCTCGGTCGCTCCAGCCGAGGTCGTGAACAGGAACGCGGCGTCGACGCTGGTGCAGTGTGTTCCGCGCCGCCGTCCGACGTCCTTGCCGTGGCGGATACCTTCGCCGAAGAAGTCCTCGGGTCCGATGTATTCGAATGTCAGGAACCGCCCGGGCTCGATCTGAAGGACCTCGGCGATGTCCACTGCGTGCCCGAATGCCTGATTGATGCGGTGTGGGTCGGCCACCATCGGAAAGAGAGCATTGACGCACTGCGCCTGGGAGTCGCGCAGGTGGTTGCTGGGGCCTCCGGCGACCGAGTCATGCCACGGGATGTCGAGCTCGTCGAACAGGGCGATCGCGCCATCACGGACGTCGGGCAGGAGATTGTGGTCGGCGTATTCGGGCGGCAGGCACACGGGATACGGACCTTCGAGGCTGCCTCGCCGCGAGTAGTGGCCCGGCTTGCGAGCGTCCTCGGGCAGGCTGGTCGTGCGCTGCTTCCAGGCGATGGCGAGTCTGTTGTGGAAGCTCGCGTACGGGTTGGTCTTTCGGGGTCCCTCCCCGGCCAGCGGCGCTCGCTGGTGGTCATTGCTCTTCACGGGCAGCAGGGTGCGCCGAGCCCCCGACACATCGGTGCCTCGTCAGATGGATGTGCCGGCCGTGGCGCGGCTGACCTCGGGATTGTGTCGGATGGCTCTGCGACGATCTTCGGTGTGGGACGTTGAGCCGACAGGTGGCTCGCGGATCCTGCGAGCACCGACGAGAGGACTCGCCCATGACACGACCAATGCTGAGGGTCGAGGGTGTTTGTGCCCTTGCCCGCGAGGCTCATGCCGGCCAGATCGACAAGCAGGGCCGTGACTACTTCTCGGCGCACCTGGAGCCGATTGCGGCGAGTCTGAGGAAGTTCGGCGATCACGCCGAGATGGCGGGCTACCTGCACGACATCATCGAAGACACCGACACGGACGAGTCCGCGCTGCTGCAGGCCGGGGTGCCGTATCCAGTGGTGCGGGCCGTCGCTGCGGTGTCCAAGCGGGAACGCGAGCCGTACGAGCAACTCATCCGACGTGCCGCGCTCGATCCACTTGGCCGGCTGGTGAAGCTCGCTGACAACGCGCACAACCTCGCGGGGCTCGACGCCCTCGCGGTGACGGCTCCGGAGACCGCCGAACGCCTGCGTGAGAAGTACACGTCAGCTCGCGAGATCCTGTTGTCGGTCGGTTCGCCCGAGGGGAGGGCATGGATGATCGCCGCCCTGCGGGAGATGGAGTACAACCACCCTCGCGCAACGCCTGATCCGGACTACTGGCCTTCGCGCGACGACCTTGACGAGCTGGAGTCGCTGGCTGCATTCCGTGACCACATCGTGGCGCTGGAGGCGTACGACGCCTGACGTCGATCGGGGTCGCTTCTGACGGGCGCCCTCAGCTCACGGGAACCGATGTGCCAGTTGATCCGGGGTGCAGGAAGAGCAGCTCGGTCCGGACCGTGGCTCCGGTCGCAGCCACGAGGCACTGGCGGTACGCCGCGAGCTGCGGCGTGTAGTACGCCACCCGGTCTGCGAGGCCGTCAGGCGTGACCGAGTCCGTCTTGTAGTCGATCACGACGAGCGTGCCGTCCGCGTCGCGGTACACGAGGTCGATGATGCCCTCGAGCAGCGTGCCGTCGGGCAGTTCAGTGCCGACGTACATCTCGCGCCAGTGCTCGTGGGCGGCCGCCGTTCGGACCACGTCCGCGTCGAGGGCCGAGCGGACCAGCATGCCGACGAGGTCCTCCTGGTCCGTGACGCCCTCCGCGATCGCCTGTGCGTGCACTGCGTCGGCCACCCCGGCGCCCGTCGCGAGGTCCACGACCTGGAGGACGCCGTGGACGGCTCGGCCGATCGCGGAGCCGTAGCGTCCCTTCGACCACGGCGGTAGGCCCAGGTCGCGCAGGCCCTTGGCGATGCCCTGGAGGGCTTCATCCTGCGCGAGGGCGACCTCGGGTTCAGTGCCTTCGAGTCCGGATGCGGTCTGTGCGGCCGGAATCTTGCTCGCGGCGATGGCGTCTTCCGCCTTGGCGCGCCACTCGTCCCAGGGGAGGGGAGCGTTCACGGCCTCCGGCGGGACGGCTGGTGCGGCGACGTCCGTATCGGCGGTGAAGCTAGCGGCGTCGGCGGCCGTGGCGCCTTCGGCGCCCGCGATCAGCGTTGCCGCGGTGACGGTGTTGGACTCGAGGTCTCGATGCAGCGACACGACGAGATGGTCCCGGGCACGGGTCGTCGCGACATAGAGCAGTCGCAGCTTCTCGTCGTCGCCCATCTGCTCGTCAATCGCCTGCTCAGCTTCGTAGTCGAGCGACTGCAGGCCCCTGCCGCCGAAGGCGACTTCGTACCCATCGCGAGTCCACAGCAGGCTCACGCCCTTCTGCGTGTTTGGCGCCGAGGACATGCCGGAGAGGATCACGATCGGAAACTCCAGGCCCTTTGCTGCGTGCACCGTCATGACACGTACCGCGTCGACGTCGAGCTCAGGCAGGATCGCCTCGGAGACCCGGGAGTTGTCGGTGGCCTGGTGTGCGACCCACGCCAGATAGCCGCGGAGTCCGCCGTGGGAGACCTCCGTCCAGGCGCGAGCCTGGTCGATGACGAAACGCAGGCGGCGCCAGCCGTCGCGGGGGCGCTGCTGCTTCGCCGCCATCTCGAAGACGCGTCGGTCGGTGGCGATGCGGGTAAGTACCTCGCTCGGCGTCATCCAGCGCACTGCCTGGTGCATGGTGCGAAGCCACGCGATGCCGCGGCCGACAGGTCCATCGCCGAGGGCGTCCGTCGGTGCCTTCGCGAAGATGTCCAGGCGCGCCCCTGCGTGCCTCCACTCCCACAGGTCGTCATCGCCACAGCCGAGCAGCGGCGATCGGAGCGCCGCTACCAGCGCGAGGCCGTCCGCCGGGTCACCGATCGCCCGAGCGACCATCAACAGGTCGCGGACGTCGTCGGCGGCGTAGACCAGCGACATCGACTCGGCCCGGTAGTGGACACCTGCCGAGTCGAGCGCATCCTCGAGCAGCGGCATCGACGTGCGTGCCGGGATCAAGATCGCGATGTCACGCGGGGTAGCCCGGCGCCAGACTTCGGCGTGCTCGTCCCAGACGGTCCACGGATCCTCTCCGTGCAGGGCCTCCTGGATCAGGCTGGCGACGTCGGCAGCCTCACGGTGGCGCATCTCGGCCGCCTTGGGCTTGTCGGTGTGGCCGTCTGCTCCCATAACGGTGACGGCTGGCCCGGTCATCGTCGACGCCGCAGGGCGGTGCGCAACGAGAGGCTGGTACTCGGGCTGGCTGAGCCCCGTCTTGACGATCAGGGTGCCGAAGACAGCGTTGACCCAGCTGACGACCTCCGGGATGGTGCGGAAGTTGGTATCGAGCGTGACCCGCTCACCGAGCCGCTCCTCGGCGCCGAGATAGGTCTCGATGCTTGCGCGGCGGAAGCGGTAGATCGACTGCTTCGCGTCACCCACGAGGAAGAGGCGGCCCTCGGGGACGACCACGTCCTCCCAGTCCTCAGCGTCGGCGTCGCGTCCGGCCGCGATGCGCACGGCGAGCTCGATCTGGATCGGGTCGGTGTCCTGGAATTCGTCGAGCAGAAGTCGTTCGTACGTCGCGTGGAGCGCGTCGCGCACGTCGGCGGCATGCGGCGACCTGAACAGCAGGTCGCGCGTCAGGACGAGCAGGTCGTGGAACTCGAGGCGGCCCTCCTTTCGTCGGTGCGTGGCCTCGGCGAGCACGTGGCGGGCGGCCCAGAAGGTGATCTGGCGGGAGCATTGGTCGACGACGCCGCGGCGGATCGCATCGGCCGCTGCCAGCAGCTCCTTGATGTCGTCGCGGATCTCCTTGGCAGGACGCGGCCAGGCGGCCGCCGTGCCGTATCGTCCGCCCTTGAAGCCCTTCTCTGCTGGTCCGCTGCCGCACCACCCCTCGAGCAGGTCGAGGGCCTCGTCGACCGTGCCGGCCTTCGCCAGCGCGCCGAGGAAGTCTGCGGCATCGACCACGCACGGGTAGAGCTTGTCGCTCGTGTTGAGGCAGCTCGCCGCGATGTCGAGGGCCGCGATGTGTGCGGCCGCCACCTGCGCCATGTCGGGGACCGTGAGGGGTGCGGGCTGGTGCGCAAGGACCTTGCGAGGCAGCAGGTCCCAGTCAGAACCCAGCCGTCGTACGAGCGACCGGATCTTCTTGAGATCGACGCCCAGGCGCATCGCGGTCAGCAGGGGCGTTGCGATCGCGTCGTCGTCCAGCAGGTCACGCTGGATGCGCGACCACCGGTCATCGAAGGCGATCGAGGAGGCGACTTCGTCGAGCACCTCGATCGCCGGCGGCAGACCTGCCTCGATCGGGTGTGCCATGAGGATGCGTTGCGCAAAGGCGTGGAGCGTGCCGATGGCGGCGGCGTCGAGCTCGTCGAGCGCCGCGCGTGCGCGTGCGGCACGACTCGGGTCGGTCTCCTGGCGCGCGAGCTTCTCGAAGCGGGCCCGGAGACGGTCGCGCAGCTCGGCGCCCGCCTTCTCGGTGAACGTCACCGCGGCGATCCGCTCCATGGCGACGTCGTCATCGATCACGAGCCGCGCCACGCGTCGTACGAGCGCGGTGGTTTTGCCCGATCCCGCGCCCGCGTTGACGAAGAGCGTCCGGTCCGTGCCCGTGGTGATGAGCGTGCGGGCGGCCTGGTCCTGGGGGTCAGTCATCGGTGCCTCCGGGAGTGCCGAGGGGGTAGGTGACGTCGGCGAGCTCGGGAAGGTTGGCGATGGCGCTCCACTTCGCGCGGGTCCGGTAGCCCAGGCCGTCAGGGTTGCAGTGCGCACACTGCACCCAGATGTAGTCGTCGTTCACGGGTGGACGCGATGGGAAGAGTCCGCCCTTGATCGCCGAGGTGATCGCCCGGAGTGCCGTCGCATACCCCGTTTCGACGGCCTCGGTCATCTCGAGCTCGACCCGCCCCGAGGAGCGGTGCACGAACCAGTACGCCGCGGTGACCGGAAGCGTCGCGCCCGTGCGTTCGCGGTGCGCGGCCTGGGCGGCGTAGGCGTAGACCGGCAGCTGCAGCTTGGTGCCGCCGACCGTGGGGTCGTCCTGGCTGATCTTCTTGTACTCGTCGGGCTTGCCCGACTTGATGTCGATGACAAAGATCCGACCGTCGGCGACGTCTACACGATCCGCGGAACCATTCATCAGCACTGTGCCGCCGGGGATCGGAACGGTCACGTCAGGAGCAGGGTGGCCCTTGCCGAAACCGAGCTCGGCCTTCCAGATGCCTGCGCCGTTGGCCGCCCGCCAGGCGTCGTCGGCGTCGAGCATCGCGTGCAGGGTCGCCATGAGCCGCTGTCGGTCCTCGCCCCACAGGCGCGGGTGCCCGGTCAACCCCTGCGCTTCGTAGGCGGTGGCCTTTGCCGTCGCGATCTGCACGAGCCGGGCACGATGAGAATCGGTCCAAGGTGCTCCGGCAGCCGGCATCGTGGCATCGTCTGTCGCCGCGAGGACCAGCTCCTCCATGCACTCGTGCAGGAAGGTGCCGAGGTCGCTGGGCTTGATCCGGACCAGCTCCTCGGGGTTTTCGATCGCCCGCACGCCGAGCAGCCGCTCGACGAAGAAGGTGTGCGGGCACCCGGCGAACTTCTCCAGCCCGCTGGCCGAGATCGACTCCAGGCCGGCCGCGTAGTCGGGCAGCCCCGAAGCCCCTGCGAGGTTGCCGTCGAACCGGGTGAAGGCCTCGCTCGCGCGCTCCTCGATCACGACGGTGCCCAGATCGGTCACAGCATCGCTCAGAACTCCAGCCGCGGCGGCACGCGTGCGCCACTCCTGTGCAGTTGCCAGGACGTCGGTGTGCAGCAGTTGCTCGGCGTAGGAGCGGGCATGTTGCACGGTGTCGACAGGGGGAGCCGACTCCCATTCGGTTGCTGCAAGGTCAGGGCGGTCCGTCAGGAGCCGTAGCGTCGGTAGCAACTAGCGACTCGGCAGCCGCCCTGTCGTGCGCCGCAGGTCCCCCCGCGGGAATGTCGCGACGACCTCGGGCGCGGAGGCGAATGCCGCGAGGAGATGGCGATGCACCTCGTCGACACGGTCGCGCAGCACCGGCAGCGCAGTCACCCGGACGCGGACCCGGTCGGGCAGCAGCGGGTCGTCATGCTGCCGGCCGGGGCACAGGTCCTCGCTCAGCCCGACGACGAACGTGACGTCCGCATCGAGCCCCACGGCGGCGGACAGGGGAGCCACGAGGACGCCTTCGCCGAACTTGCCGACGCGCGGAACCGCCGATGACATCTGTTGCGCGAGGACCTCGCGCAGTACGACGAGGGAGGCATCAGTGCCGGCTGCGCCCAGCGACCGAAGCCCTTGGATCGCGGAGACCAGGGCGGTCGCGGCGTACTTCTCCTCGGGCGGCAGGAGGGTGAGTTGCTCGACGTCACCGACGAGTGCCTCGAAAAGCTCCAAAGCCCATGCCGACAGGTCGCCCCACGTCGTGGCGGCGGCCGCGTCCTCGAATCGAGCCAGCAGCGTCGTCGCGAAGGTGCTCAGTGCTGTCGAGGCGTCGAGGTCGAACTCGCGCCGCTTGCCGTGCAGCGCCAGGCGCACGTCCCAGTCGTCACCGCTGACGACCCAGGCATCACGGGAGATTCGTTCCCAGCGCGCCACGGGAAGCCGCGCGCCGGTGAAGTCGCGTAGCGGTGCGCTGCTGATGGCGTGGAAGAACGCCGCGCGCGGGAGCCGTTGCTCGGACAGGGCCAGCAGGTCGAGGAATGCCCGGGGCACCGAGCGCTCCTCGGGGTTGCGCGAACCCGGCCCATTGATCGCGATGCCGGCAGCCGCGAGCTGCTCGTGCAGTAGCCGGCTGTAGGGCTGGTTGCTCGAGTGGAGAACAGCTACGCGGTGCGCTGGCACGGTGGAAAGAGTGCGGACGACCTCGCGGACCACGCGGCGTACTTCGTCGTCGGAGTCGGAGGCGGTGATGATCCGGCTCGCACGCGGAGGCGTCGCGGCCTCGACCGGCGTGAAGCCAAGGGGCTCGAGGCCCGAGGTGACGATGCGGTCCGCGGCGGCGTCACCGGTGAGCGCAGCGATGACGACCAGCTCAGTGGCGTCGGCGATCCTGGTGAGCACAGCCTGCTCTGCGCGCGTGAGCCGCTGGGGGAGGTAGAGCACGGTTGGTGCGGAGGCGGTGAGGTGGGTGGCCGCAGCCGTCAGCAGGTCGGTCTCGTCGTACCAGTCAGGTGCGAGAGAGTTCGCGACCTCGCGGTGCAGCCGGACGACGTCCGCGCTCAGGGGAGTTGCGGACATGACCGTGTCGAGCTCATCGGTGCTGAGCTCGCGCAGTTCGTGATGCGCGCGGGCGAGCGCAGCGAGGGTCTGGGGATGGTCGGCTGTCTCGGCGAAGACGCCGGGGTCCTTTGCTAGGGCTGCACGCCACGCCGCCACCGTGATCGGCCCGGTAGCGGGGCGTCGTCCGGCCATCAGGTGTGCGACGTGGAGCTCGGCGTAGCGGGGCAGTGTCGTGACCTCGACGGCTGCGACCGCCTTGGCGTGCGCAAGGTGTCGACGCGCAACGATCGCGCTGATGTTGTTGGGTGCGAGGATCGTCAAGGAACGCAGCGGATCCGCCGCCTTGAGGTCGCTGACGACGGCAGCGAGCGTTTCGAGCGCGGCCCTGCCGTAGGCGGTGGTCTCGAACCGGATCATGCGCACCTCCTCAGAGCATGTGAACCTAGCGCTGGTCGCCGTATGCAACCGGCGGAATGCGGGGTTTTCCGACAATAGGGAAGGCCCCCGACAGTGGACGCGCGACCGGGCAGGTCAGCGGTCCGAGCGGTAGACGTGAGGGTGCGCGCGATGTAGCTCCTCGACAAGGTCGGGGCGTTGTCCGAGCGCTTCTCGAAGGGCTCGCTTCGCCCGGGTGCAGAGCTGGTCGAGGTTCGCCGTGGTGATGCCCAGCTCCTCCGCCAGTTCGCCGGCGGACCGGTTGCCGAGGTAGCGCTGGCGCAGCAGGTCGGCATCGTCGGCTGAGATCAGGTCCAGCACGTTGCTGATCACCTCCTCGCGCATGGCCTCGAGCGAGGCGAATACCGGAGCCGCGAACATGACAGCGATGGGGTCATCACCGTCAGCGATGTCATCCGCCTCTTCGCGCCGCCGTTGCTCCGCCCGCGAGCGGTCGATGAAGAGGTTGCCGATCACGGTCTCGAGCCAGGCGGCCGGGTTGTGCAACGCGGCGGTGCTGCGCGCTGCGTCGTACTTGATGAGGGCATCCTGGACGACGTCCTCGCGATCCTCGGGCGACCACGTGACCCCTCGTCGTCGGGCGATCGCCACCGCGACCTCGCGGGCCTCCTCGAGCTCCATGGATCCACCGTGTCAGGAAATCCGGACCGCCGTCGTCGATCAGGGCACAACACCTTGAGAAGGAGGACAGCATGACTGGATTCACCTGCGCCAACGCGCAGTTCGTGACGGACCGCATCGCGGTCGGAGGTGATCTCTCGTACGACGACACCCTGGCGGTAGCGCAGGCTCTCGATCTGGTGACGGCTGGCATTACGCACGTGCTCGACGTTCGGCAGGAGTGTGAGGACGCGGAGCTGTGGGCGCTAGTTCCCGAGGTCGACTACCTCTGGGCGGGGATCGACGACGCGGGCCAGCCGGTGCCGAGCGAGTGGTTCGACCGGATCGTCGGCTGGGCGCTCGCAGCCCTTGAGGATCCGGACGCGAAGGTCCTGACGCACTGTCATATGGGCATCAACCGCGGACCGTCCGCCGGCTACGCGATCATGCTCGGACTTGGGTGGGACCCGGTCGAGGCACTGGCCGCGATTCGTGCGGCCCGTCCCATCGCGAACATCTGGTACGCCGAGGACGCGCTCGCCTGGCACTTCGACCGCTTGGGCGTCCCGCCGATCGAGCGCGCGCAAACGCTGGCGCGAGTGAGTCGGTGGCGCGCCGAGAACCCCCTCGACGTCGTCCGGATCATCCGCTCGATTCGAATGGGCGAGGCCTCCTGAGAGGCACATACGTGAGCGACTTCTGTCGGGGGTCGCATGCACCATGACCACCTGAACCACCCGCGGACCACCCTTGCCCGCACGACTCCCTAGGGGGACCCATGAAGATCAACGCACTTCTCGACGTCAACGTCGTGGCCCACGAGGCCGAGGACGAGGTTGCCGTGCTCCTCGAGCTCGAGGCTCCCGCTTCGCTCGCCGAGGTCACCCGCCCGCAGGCCTCGCTGCAGGTCGTCCTCGACCGCAGCGGCTCGATGTCGGGCGCGCCGCTCGAGGGCGCGAAGCAGGCGCTTGTCGCGCTTGTTCGTCGGCTGGAGCCGACCGACAACTTCGGTCTGGTCACGTTCGACGACAGCGCGGACATCGTCGTACCCGCCGGCCCCCTGACCGACAAGGAGCGGGTGATCAGCCAGATCCAGTCGGTCCAGGCGGGCGGCATGACCGACCTGTCGGCGGGCTACCTGCGCGGGCTTCGCGAGATCCGGCGTGTCGCCGGCGACGCGGGTGGCACGGTGCTGGTCGTCTCTGACGGCCACGTCAACGGCGGTATTCGCGGGGCCGACGAGTTCGCCTCGATCACGTCCAAGGCGTACGCCGACCGCATCGTCACCTCGACCCTCGGCTACGGCCAGGGCTACGACGAGACGCTGCTCTCCGCGATCGCGCGGTCGGGCAACGGCAACCACGTGTTCGCCGACAACCCCGACGCTGCGGGCGCTGCCATCGCCGGCGAGGTCGACGGGCTGCTCAACAAGGTCGTACAGGCCCTCACGCTGACGATCGCCTTCGAGCCGGCCGTGGTATTCCTCAGGCTCTACAACGACCTGCCCGCCACCCAGATCGGCGACGGCAAGGTCATGGTCGAGCTTGGCGACCTCTACGCCGAGGAGAACCGCAAGGTGCTGCTCAAGTTCAAGGTGCCCGCGATGGCAGGTCTCGGGCTGGCGAACATCGCCACCCTCGAGCTGCAGTACGTCGAGCTTCCCGGCCTGGTCGAGCACACCGCGGCACTGCCGATCACCGTCAACGTCGTCCCCGGGGACGAGGCGGCCGGCCGGATCCCGCACCCCACCGTGCACTCCGAGGTGCTCTTCCAGGAGGCGCAGGACGTGAAGCGCCGGGCGTCGGAGGCCTTCGAGCGGGGTGACTTCGACGGCGGCCAGCGGCTGATGGGGGAGACGAAGGCCCGCTTCATCGAGGCGATGGGTGCAGCGCCGGCTCCGATGCAGGCCGAGATCGCGGCCGAGCTGTCCGAGGTCGACCGGCTCGAGAGCTACGGGCGGATCGAGGGAGTCGCCGGGTCGGCGTACATGTCGAAGATGAGTCGCGAGTCCTACCACCGTGGCAATCGCAAGCGTGGCCGGGTTGCCCGCCCCGAGTCGGTGGACGGCGAGTGACCGCGTTCACCGGACAGATGGTGGCGGGTCCGGTTGGCTGGGGCACGGACCACCAGAAGGAGCTCTCGTGATCGACCTGCACACCCACTCGAACGTGTCTGACGGCACCGACACCCCGGCCGGACTGATGGCCAAGGCCGCAGCCGTGGGGCTGTCGACGATCGCGCTAACTGACCACGACACCACGGCCGGCTGGGCCGAGGCCGCCGCGGCCTGCGAGGAGCTCGGGCTGACGTTCGTGCCGGGCATCGAGATGACGGTGCGCAACCGGGGGCGGTCGCAGCACCTGCTCGGCTACTGGCCCGATCCTTCAGGTGAGGCGCTGGTAGGCATCCTCGACAAGCTGGTGACCTCCCGCGACGACCGCATGCTCAAGCTGCTGGCGAACCTCAACGACCACGGCGTCGCTATCACCGAGGCAACGGTGCGCGAGTTCGCGGGGGAGGGCGTGATCGGCAAGCCCCACGTCGCGGACGCGCTCATCGCAGACGGCTACGTCACCGACCGTGCGCACGCCTTCGCGACTTGGCTCGCTGACGAGCACCCGGTCTATGTTGCCCGTTGGGCGCCGACCATCGCGGAGGCCATCTCGGCGCTGGTCGCCGCGGGTGCCGCGCCCGTCATTGCCCACTCCCGGGCACGCGGATCCGACATCTCCGAGGAGAGGTACGCGGAGCTACAGGCCGCTGGCATGGTCGGCATCGAGGTCGACCACCAGGACCACCCGGCCGAGGTCCGGGATGAGCTGCGCGGCATCGCCGCCAACCTCGGCCTCGTAGTCACCGGGTCGTCCGACCACCATGGCACCGGCAAGGTCGACCATGAGCTGGGTTGCAAAACCACCACGCAGGAGGCCTTCGAGGCGCTGGGGTCCGTCGCGGGAGTGGCTGGGCGGTGACCGACCTCTGGACCCAGCCCGACGACGTACGACGCAGCTGCCCGCGCTGCCGGAAGGAAACCGCGCATCCCCACGGTGTGGTCGGTGACGAGCCGCATTACGTGTGCAGCGCGTGTGCGTTTGAATGGACCGTCGACGCGGATGGCTACGCACAGCTGATCGACGACACGGGTCTCTACCGCTTCGTCGGCGGAGAAGATGTTGAGGACCTGCAGGAGTGGCTCGTCGAGTACTACGACGGGCCGGCGACCGCGATGCTCGACCACGGTGAGGTCCACCTCGGCCCCGGCGGTGCTCTGTTCGTCATGTCGTTCCCGCAGCGGATCGAGTGGTTCTTCGACGACCTCGAGGGCCAACGCGAATACCTCGACTGACACCCGCAAGCGGAGATCTCAAACCGCGATCGACACAAGATCCGTAGGCTCCGCTCCATGTCCGCAGCACTCCACTCCACCGGCCACCTCTTCGTCCTTCATGGCCTCCTCGAGTCGGTGAGACACGACTACGCGATCGTTCCGACGAGTACGCATGGCAGGCTGCGAGAGTCCTGGGCGGGCCTTCTCGGAAATGATCGCGAAGCTCACCGTCCGCGCGACTGGGCTGAGAAGCCGTGCGAGTTCGCGCCGAGCGCGCTTACGGACCACATCTGGCTGCTGAGCGTCTCTGGTCTCGAAGCGGCTGACCGCGTGCTTGCCCTCGTCGACCGCACGTCGCGGCTCGTGCAGGAGATTGGCCGGCGTGCGACGGAGTCGCGCATCGGGCGCGCCCGGCCCCTGGTCGTGCTTCCGGTCGTCGGAACCGACGGCGGTGGCATGGGGGACCAGCGCGGTCGGCTCCTGCGGAAGCTGATCCCGGCCTTGCAACAGGAGGCTGCCGCGGCCGGGGTGGACGTCGCCCTTGCGGTGAAGGACGCGTCGATGTACGCCGCTGCACAGCACGTGCGCCGTAAGCGGCGATCGTGGCGGCTGGACCATGATTTGAGGGGCGAGGCAGAGCGCCTCGGTGGGCTTGCGCGCAACGGGGAGTTGGCCCTGTTCATCGGCGCCGGCGTCAGTATGGGAGCCGGGCTTCCAGGATGGGGAGCGCTGCTGCAGGAGCTGGTCGGAGAGGCCTCGGATCTCGCCGTTGCCGAGTTCGACTCGATGTCGCCGCTCGATCAGGCACAGCTGGTCCAGCAAGTCGTCGGTGGGACGGTCGAGGATGCCCGTGTCGAGCTCGGCCGTCGTATTGCGGAGATCCTCGACCGGCACGAGCAGCCCGCGCTGGGGCACGTGCTGCTCGCCGCGCTCGGATGCCAGGAAGCCATCACTACCAACTACGACCGCTTGTACGAGACCGCGATCGCAGCCGGTGGTGGACAGGTGGCCACGGTGCTCCCGAAGCAGCCGGTCAAGGGTGCAGAACGCTGGGTCCTCAAGATGCACGGCGACGTCGACCTGCCCAGCAGCATCGTGCTGTCTCGCGAGCAGTTCGTCTCGTATGACGCGCAGTCGCGGCCCTCGGCCGCAATGCTCCAGTCCTTGTTCGTCACCCGCCACGTCCTGGTCGTGGGTGCGTCGCTCACTGACGACAACGTGATCCGCCTCGCCTACGAGGTGAATGAATACCGCTCCAAGTCGGGACATCGAGGGGCGTACGGCACCGTGATCGACGTACGCGACCGGCCCCTGATGAAGGAGCTGTGGCGGGGTCAGTTCGCCTGGCTCACCATGCCGAACGCGCGCGGTGCGGTCGACGACTCCTGCCGAATCCGGGCCATGGAGATCTTCCTGGACGCGGTCGGCGCATTCGCAGCGTCTGACTCGTCATGGCTCCTGGACCGGCGGTTCAACGGCTTGCTTCCGCGTCACAGCAGGGACATCTCGCACGCGGCCAGGAGCCTCTACGTCGCTCTGCAGGAGCGCGTACCCGACGACGCGGTGTGGTCGCCGCTCCAGGAAGCCTTGCTTGCGCTCGGAGCCGACCCTGCGCGCGGCACGACCGCCCTCAACGAACGCCCTTCAGCTTTGACAGAGACCTGACGAGGGCAGGGTTCGGCCTCGGGTCGGGCAGTACCGCGCAGATCTCCTGCAACGCGACCAGAGGTTCGTGCCCGAGCAACGTCGAGTACGCGGCTGCCGTGGTCGGCGTCCGGCTCTGGGCTGCCACACAGTGCAGGTAGACGACGCGCCCCTGCGTGCGCAGCTCGGCGACGGTGCGGGCAACATCGTCGAGGACGAAGCCGAGGTTGGGGTTGTCCTCCGCCGTGGTGTCGATCAACCGGAAGACGACGTGTTCGGCGGACGCTGGCACCTGGGCCCGCCCATAGCGGCACAGGGTGACAACGGCGTCAACCTCCGGCGGCAGCAGATCGAGACCTCGGAGGTCGCCGAGCCAGACGCCCTCGTCGTGCGGGTGCTGGACGACGAAACCCTGGTTCCACGAGTATTCGAGCCGCTCGAGGCCGGGCCAGCCGGCGCGATCGCGCTTGCCGCCGCCAACGATCAGGTGGCTGAGCTCCACCAGGTCCTGGCCGTGGCGTGAGGGCCAGCCGTGAAGGAGCCGCCGCCAGGCAGCGGGGACGGCCGAAGCACCCCACCTGGCCCCGAGGAGCGCCCCCGCGATGGCGGCGACGGTGTCGGTGTCGTGACCGATCCGGATGGCTGTGCCGAGCGCATCCTGAAGATGGCGGCAAGGCACGTCGGCCGGCACGGGCGTGTGCGTGATCGCCGACCACGCAGCTTGGAGTGCGCCGACGACCCACCCGTTCTGCGTGAACGAGCCCGGATCGTCCGTCTCCGCGGTAACGATGACCTCTCGCCAGAAGTCGGGATCGGGCACCCACTCGGCGATGTCGTCGTAGGTCGGGAACTCCCCGTCGCGGATCGCATGGCGGATCATCAGGCACCACACCGCGCACGCCTGCCCGGCGAGAGGGTCGTGGTGGGTGAGTGCGCTGACCGCAATGGCTGCGTCGACCAGACCCGCCGGGTCGTCGAGGTATGCAAGGGCGATCACGCCGGTCCGCATGAGCGACCCGTTGCCGGCGCTCCGGCCCATCCGGTCGTGCACCTGCCGGGCCGCAGCGGCCATCGTCTCACCGGTCGGGTTACGCCCCGCGCTGCGGAGGACGGCGGACGTCCGGATGCCCACGTCGGCCGGGCTCCCGGCGTACCAATCGGCAAAGCGCTGCGCGATCATCGTCAACGCGAGCGGAGTGCGGAGGTCGAGCCCCGTCGCCGCGACCTCCGCAACCGCCGCCGCCTGTGCGGTGTCGTCGGTCCATTCGCCCGGTGCAAATCCGCCGAGCCCGCCGCCGATCATCTCGGGGACGAGATTCGCCGGCGGGTAGGTGAACTCGTAACCGGCGCCGAGTGCATCGCCGCAGGCAGCGGCAAGAAGCACCCCGACCGCGCGGTCGGTCTGCGCCGCGTTCAGGTTCTTCATCAGGCACCCGCCAGCGCGTGACGCGGGTTGGCGAGGACCAGGTGGGCCGCGCGCCCATTCCAGCCGAGACCGTGCAGGTCGACGTAGTCGTCCCGGGCGCGGAGCTCCATGCCGATGCCGGCTGGGGCCACCGCAGCGATCGGCAGACGAGCTGCTCGATCGAGGAACCGGCGGGCCCTGCGCGAGGGGGTCGCGATGGGCTCGGCGCCGAGTGCATCCAACGCAGCGGCGCGAACGATCGAGTCGAACTCGCGGTGCAGCGTCATGCTCGTGCCGAAGACCTCGGTGAAGACGGGCTGTCCGCCGATGGCCACCATCACGCCGATCTGGCCAGGCAGCGCCTTGAGGCCGTGAACGAGGCGGCCGACCTCGTCGGCTGCGCGATCGGCGTGCACGGCGAAGGAGCTCGTCGCGTTGGCGCCGAACCGGGCGTCATACTCGCTGACCCGACGCCACACCTCCTGCTGCCGGTCCGGGCTCGCCTGCCCGGGCTGGGGGCGCTGGGCACGGAGGCCTGCGCGGACCCGGGTGCTGGCCCGGCGGCCCATGCTGCGGTGGGTGCGCGAGCCCTCCCAGCGGCCTGCCTCGACGCAGACGACGTCGACAGGGGTCTCGGCGTTCGCGGGCAGCAGCATCGAACGGGTGAGCATGCGCGTCTGCCAGCCGCCCTCGAGGACCTGTCCCTCAAAGACGAGGGCCGGGTGGGCCGCAAGGTTGGTCATGACCAGGTTGCCGACCGACGGGCCACCGGCCTGCTCGGCGACCCGGACGTGCGCCATGCGGGTGGTGTGGCGGGGGAGCGTGGCGTGCTCGCCCCAGATCGGGAAGACGGTGAGGGCGCCGTGAGTCGTGCCGCTACCGACGTGGAGTGTTTGCATATTCCACCTCCATTTGATACTTAGATGCAGGGTCGCTCCTAAGTGATTCACACTGTACGACCCCTTACCGACAGAACTGCTGCTAAGGTCTAGACCTATGGCTGCCTTGAGCTCATTTCCCCGCCCGAACGTGGCCGTAGACGTCGCGGTCCTGACGGTCATCCCGTCCAGGGCGCCCCGCACGCTGCCCGGGCAGTTGGCGGTCGTGGTGCAGCGGCGGACCTCATCGCCGGAGGGGTATGCCTTGCCGGGAAGATTCCTGCGGGAGGAGGAGACAGTCGCCCAATGTGTGGCGACCGCGCTGAGGGAGAAGGTTGGCCTGTCGCTTCCGGTCGTGCAGCCCCGACTCCTGCGCGTCTTCGACGCACCCGACCGCGACCCGCGTGGATGGACCATCTCGATGGCCCACTACGTCGTCGTGCCATACGCCGAACTGGCCGACGTCGTCTCGGAAGCGGCCGCGCGCTGTGAACTGGTGCCGGTCGATCCAGCGGGGGGCGCTTCGGGGGGACTCGGGTTGCTCTTTGACCACGACGAGATCGTGAGCTCAGCGGTGGCCACGGTGCGCGAGCGGTACGAGGTCGCGCCCGATCCGGACGGCGCATGTGGAGGCCCGTTCACGCTGGCTGAGCTCAAGGTCGTCCACGAGGGTGTTCACGGCTCGCTGCTCCAGCGCGACACCTTCCGCCGTCGCATGCAGCCGCAGCTGACGCCGTACCTCGTGAATGGCGCCCAGGAGATGCGGGTCGACGGCGGCCGTCCGGCGCGCATGTGGCTTCCCGCAGGGAGCGACGTCACGCCGCGGGTGCTCGAGCGGCTGACCCTGCCGCGGGCGTCATCGGACGCCTGATCCAATCTGGCGACGAGGCGTGGCATTCCTGTCAGATTGACCGCGCTGTGTCGGATGTCGCCCCTAGTCTCCGGATGCGGGCGGTTCGCCCGACAGCCCGGGCCGCGCAGGGGGCGGCAACTGGCGACCGAGCTACGAACTAGGCGAGGTGTTCACATGACAAACAGCGTGTCTGACGAGGTTCGTGAGGCGCTCAGGGCTGGGTGGTCATCGCCCCGCTACGTGGCCAAGGCAGAACTCGATGCCGCGGGCGACTCGAGCGCGACTTCTGCGCGGGTCCTGGCAGCCGCGCTTGCCGAGCGTGCGCAGCTCGTGTGGAGCGCCAGCATCAGCGAATACAAGGTTGATGCTGCGGCCTACGATGAGCTGGCCAATGAGATCAACAGTCGCTTCGGCGAAGGTCTCGTGTGGCTGACTAGCGATCGTGAGGGGCTCGGACTCCGCGCGTAGTCCTCGCGGAGGCTTCCAGGTTGGCCGTTGTCGGTTAGGTATGCCGGAGGCGGCCCGATTCACCGTCGGCCACCCTCAAGACGGAAGCCCGCGAATTCGGGCGAATCTTCTGAGGTCCGCCCCGCCCGAGACCTAACATCGGCGGGGTGCGCCTCCTGTCAACGGTCTTCGGATTCCTGCTGCGCAAGGTGGGCCTCTTCGTCGCGATGCTGGTGTCGCTCTTCCTCGTGGTCGTGGTGACCTCCGTCCTGATTCCTCCGGTGAAGGAGGCGTTTGCAGATCAGGATCGGCTCGATGACGTGGTTCACGATCGGCAGCGGCTCGCTCGCGCACTAGATGAACTGATGACCAGCCAGATCGAGCCATTGACTGAGCAGGCCGAATCTGAGGTTGTTGCGGGCCGGCAGAGGCTCGTGGAGAAACGTGCGGACCTCAAAGATGCCCAGGGCAGCGTGTGCAATCGCCTGGAGAAGGTCGGCGCTGCGATCGCGCCTGGCAACTTCTGCGACGAGGCTGACCAAGCCGTGGAGGACCTCGACGCGGCCGTCACCACTGCCGAGCGAGAACTGGAAGAGGCTGAGCGCACCCGCGCCATACTCGTCGATCCTGAGCTGACACCCGCCGAAAAGTTCGACAAGTTGGGCGACGACGGCGTGACGTCGGATGAGGAGCGGAGGGTTGCAACCGCTGAAGCGGACCTGGCCCAGAAGCAGTCCGAAGAAGACAGTTTGCGGAAGGCCCAGGCGTCGTGGGCCGGTTGGCTGGTCAGGCTCTGGTCGAAGTCTTGGAAGTGGCTGGCCGTGATTGCCCTGGCCGTGCTCTTCCTGCCGTTGATCCTGCGAACGATCACCTACTTCGTGCTGATGCCCCTCGTTCGTCGCGCGCACAAGCCATTCCGGCTGGCAGACGGATCTGAGGACGCCGCGGCCTGGCTCCGAACGAGTCCGGCCGAACGAACCCTGACGATCGAGCTGGGCCCGGGTGAACGCCTGTCTGCGCGGTCCGCGCATGTGCGTCCGGTGCAGGGAAAGGTGCGGAGCCAGTTGTTGTACCGCTGGCGTTCCCCGTTCATCAGCTTCGCCGCCGGCCTCGTCGGGCTGAGCAGGGTGGAAGGGGACAGGGATGGAACGAAGGCAACGTTGGCGTCGCCCGACGATCCTGACTCGTACCTCATGCGCATCGACTTCGAGCGCCACCCCGGCTTGGTGATTCGGCCGACTCACGTTGTTGGCGTGATCGGCAGCCCGGACCTGCAGACTCGGTGGCGATGGGGGATTCACGCCCTTGCTACCTGGCAGGTGCGCTACATCATGTTCACAGGCACAGGGTCGCTGCTGGTGGAGGGGTGCGGCGACGTCCAGGCCGACGTACCCGGGCAGAGTTCCACGCGTATCGAGCAGCAGCTGACGATGGGCTTCGACTCCCGTCTCGCGGTTGGAGTCAATCGGACTGAGAACTTCTGGCAGTACCTCTGGGGCCGCACCTCGGTCGTCAACGACGAGTTCGCGGGCGATCACGCCTACTTCTGGCAGAAGTCCAACACGGCGCGGAGCAACGGTCCCATCGAGAGGACGTTCGACTTCTTCTTCTCGGCTCTGGGCAAAGTTCTGGGCTTCTGACCGCCCCTAGTTGAGGCACGTCGAACTGTTGCGTGCGGCAGCCCTGACCCTCTGCAGTGGAGCCAAATAAGGGAACCAGAGTCGTGGGGTGCACTGGGTACGCACAAGAACGAAAAGCGACGCCTGACACTGGAAGACGTCGAGAGACGTTTTCGCAGGTCAGACGCCGTTTCAGGCACCTATGCGCAGGTCAGCAAGACCCACGAATTAGATGTCGTAGTACAGCTCGAACTCGTGCGGGTGCGGACGCTGCTGCACCGGCAGGATCTCCTGGGTCCGCTTGTACTCGATCCAGGTCTCGATCAGGTCGGGGGTGAAGACGTTGCCCTGGGTGAGGAACTCGTGGTCGCTCTCCAGGTTGTCCATCACCGCGTCCAGGCTGGTCGGGACCTGGTTGATCTCGGCCATCTCGTCCGGCGGCAGCTCGTAGATGTCCTTGTCGATCGGGTCGGCGGGCTCGATCTTGTTCTTGATGCCGTCGATGCCGGCCAGCAGCAGGGCCGAGAAGGCCAGGTACGGGTTGGCCGACGGGTCGGGGCAGCGGAACTCGACGCGCTTGGCCTTCGGGTTGGACCCGGTGATCGGGATCCGCACGCAGGCCGAGCGGTTGCGCTGGCTGTAGACCAGCGAGATCGGGGCCTCGAAGCCCGGCACCAGGCGGTGGTAGGAGTTCACCGTCGGGTTGGTGAAGGCCAGCAGGCTCGGGGCGTGCTTGAGGATGCCGCCGATGTAGTGGCGCGCCATGTCCGAGAGGCCCGCGTAGCCGGTCTCGTCGTAGAACAGCGCGTCGCTGCCCTTCCAGATCGACTGGTGCACGTGCATGCCCGAGCCGTTGTCACCGAAGATCGGCTTCGGCATGAAGGTGGCCGACTTGCCGTTGCGCCACGCGACGTTCTTGATGATGTACTTGAACTTCATCACGTCGTCGGCGGCCTTGAGCAGCTCGTCGAACTTGTAGTTGATCTCGGCCTGACCGGCGGTGCCGACCTCGTGGTGGGCGCGCTCGACCTGCAGGCCCGACTTCTCCAGCTCGATGACCATCTCGTCACGCAGCTCGCCGAAGTGGTCGTACGGCGCGACCGGGAAGTAGCCGCCCTTGTACTTGACCTTGTAGCCGCGGTTCGGGTGCTCGGCGGTGCCGGCGGCACCCGAGTTCCAGGCGCCGGCCTCGGAGTCGATGTGGTAGAAGCCCTCGTTGGCCGAGGTGGCGAAGCGCACCTCGTCGAAGACGTAGAACTCGGCCTCGGGGGCGAAGAACGCCTTGTCGCCGATACCGGTGCTGGCCAGGAACGCCATCGCCTTGCGGGCGATGTTGCGCGGGTCGCGGCTGTAGGCCTCGCCGGTGATCGGGTCGTGGATGAAGAAGTTGATGACCAGCGTCTTCGCCGTGCGGAACGGGTCGATGTAGGCGGTGGTCACGTCCGGGAACAGGCTCATGTCGGACTCGTGGATCGCCTGGAACCCGCGGATCGAGGAGCCGTCGAAGCTGAGGCCGTCCTCGAAGACGGACTCGTCGAACGACGAGGCAGGCACGGTGAAGTGCTGCATGATGCCGGGCAGGTCGCAGAACCGGACGTCGATCATCTCGACGTTCTCGTCCTTGATGTAACGAAGCAGCTCTTCGCTGGTGTTGAACATTCGTCCTCCTCGGTCAGGCACACGCAGTGCCGACCCTGGGCGCGGGATCGGATGGTGCGACGCTGCACCGAACGAGCCAGAACCTACGCAGTTGCAGTTTCTCGACCGTATCCCGAATGTTTCGGGCGTGTAACAGAAGGGTCGGGTCGTGGAACGTCCTCCCGGTTCGGCGCCCCCACCGGCCCCCACCTAGGCTGGAGCCCGTGACCAGCACCCCCGCCACCGTCGAGACCGCCTCCTGGGCCCGCCGCGTCGGCGCCCTGCTGGTCGACTGGCTCGCCTGCTACGCGATCATCTCCCTGGCCGTCGCCTCCGGGCTGCTGGCCTCCAACCCCGCAGGCATCTGGACGCTCGTCCTGTTCGTCCTCGAGACCGCCGTCTTCACCGCCACCCTCGGCGGATCCTTCGGCAAGCTCGCCACCCGTCTGCGGGTGGTCCGCGCCGACGGCTCGGCCCGCCCCGTCTCCCTGCTCGCCGCGCTGCTGCGCAGCGTCCTGGTTGCCCTGCTGGTCCCGCCGCTGGTCTTCAAGGCCGACGGTCGGGGGCTGCACGACCTCGCCGTCGGTACGGCCACCGTGCCGCTCGCCCCGCGCCGCTGAGATTCCCGGAGTTTCCCTCAGCAGCCGGGGAGCAGCCGCGCTCACCCCGGCCAGAACCCGCGACACGAACTGGACTCGGTAGGTGTGAGGCGTCCCGATGCGGGACAGACTGCCGGTATGAAACTCAAGCGCACCCTGACCCTCACCGTTGCCGCCCCGGTGCTGGCCCTCGCACTGGTCGGCTGTGCCGACGGTGAGACCGGCGACGCCGACGACCGCCTGCCCGGCTCGACCGCCTCGGCCACCCAGGACCCCACCGACACCGAGGCCACCACCGAGGCCCCCGAGGCCGAGGAGCCGGAGGCCGAGGCTCCTGCCGCGGGCACCGAGGTCACCCCCGAGCAGTTCCGGGCCCTGTTCAAGAAGGCCACCGAGCAGCTGACCACGGCCAAGGTGCGCTCGGAGGGCGAGGGCGTGCTGGCCAGCGAGATGTCCGGCGTCGTCGACTACACCTCGACCCCGCCGTCGATGGAGTTCACCTCCAAGGCCGGCGGCGCCGAGACCCGCACGATCATGGTCGACGGTGCCCTCTTCATGAACATGGGCCCGGCCACCGGCAACAAGTGGATGAAGACCGAGCTCGAGCAGACCCAGGAGAACACCGACCCGCTCGCGGCGATGGACGAGTTCATGAAGAGCATCAAGTCCGTCACCTTCGTCGGTGAGGAGCAGGTCGAGGGCGGCGACGCCGACCACTACACCGTCACCCTCCGCCCCGACGCCGGCGGCAGCGCCCCCAGCGCCCCCCAGTCGATGACCCTGGACTTCTGGTTCGACGACCAGGGCCGCCCCGTGATCATGGGCACGAGCATGAAGGTCAACGGCAAGAAGGCCAGCACCAAGATGATCTACAGCGACTTCGGCACGAAGGTGTCGATCAAGGCCCCGCCGGCCGACCAGGTCACCACCAACCCGATGGGCTGACCCGCCCCCGAGTCACCGGCAGCACGAAGGCCCACCCGGACAACCGGGTGGGCCTTCGTCGTGGCGCGGGGTGGGGGCTCAGCGCCCACGCAGGTTGCCGCGCATGCCCTTCATGCTGGTGGGCACCGGGCCCTTGGGCATCGGGATGTTGGAACGGTTCGCGTCCAGCGCCTTGAGCCGGTTCAGCACGTCGGTCAGCGCCGGGCCCTTCACGCCGCGACCCAGCTTCGTGACGTGCTTGACCAGCTTGGGCAGCGGCACCTCGCCCTCGCCGTTGCCGCAGACCACCTCGTGCACCGGGGTGTCGGACAGGACCCGCTCGTGCTTGCGACGCTCGGAGGCCATCAGCTGCTTGAGCCGGTTCGGGTTGCCCTCGCCGACCAGGACGACGCCGGGCGGGCCGACGACGCGGTGCACCACGTCCTGCTGCTTGTTGAACGCCACCACGGCGTCGGTCTTCCAGCCGCGGCGCAGCATGGTCAGCGCCGACGCGGCCGCGCCCTTCTGCCCGTCCATCTGGGTGTACATCGCCCGCTGCGCGCGTCGACCGAACACCACGACCGCGCCCAGGGACGCCGAGAGCAGGGTGCCGAGCACCGTGAAGATCCAGGAGAAGAACCCGTCACCGGGCAGCAGGAAGAGCACCAGGAAGCCGAGGGCACCCGCCAGGACGGCGGCGCCGAGCACCCACCAGCCGATGCGCGGGTCGGTGCGCTTGGCCATCTGGTAGCTCTGCGTGAACTGCTGGCGCCGGCTGAGGTCGGTGGTGGGCGTCGACATGGTGCTGCTTCCTGCTCGTGGGTCGGGTGCGCTCAGGGCGCGGTGGTGCTGAGGCTGTCGGGTGCGACGGTGCTGCTGGGCAGGGTCGCGGTGGTGCTGATCGAGGCGAGTTCCAAGCCCTCGGGGACCGTCTCCCCGCGGGCCTCCAACGCCTGACGGTACAGGCGACCGGCCCGGTAGGACGAACGGACCAGCGGGCCGGACAGCACGCCGGAGAACCCGATCTCGCTGGCTTCCTCGGCCAGCTCGACGAACTCCTGGGGCTTGACCCACCGCTCGACGGGGTGGTGCCGCACCGAGGGGCGCAGGTACTGGGTGATGGTGATGATCTCGGTGCCCGCCTCGTACAGGTCGACCAACGCCTGGCTGACCTCCTCGCGGGTCTCGCCCATGCCCAGGATCAGGTTGGACTTGGTGACCAGGCCGAAGTCGCGGGCCGCGGTGATCACCTCGAGCGAGCGCTCGTAGCGGAACGCCGGGCGGATCCGCTTGAAGATCCGCGGCACCGTCTCCAGGTTGTGGGCCAGCACCTCGGGCCGGGCCTCGAAGACCTCGGCCAGCAGGTCGGGCTTGGCGTGGAAGTCCGGGATCAGGTTCTCCACGCCGGTGCCCGGGTTCAGCTCGTGGATCGCCCGGACCGTCTCGGCGTACAGCCATGCGCCCTCGTCGGGCAGGTCGTCCCGGGCGACGCCGGTGATGGTGGCGTAGCGCAGTCCCATCGTCCGCACCGACTCGGCCACCCGGCGGGGCTCGTCGCGGTCCAGCGGCTCGGGCTTGCCGGTGTCGATCTGGCAGAAGTCGCAGCGCCGGGTGCACTGGTCACCACCGATGAGGAACGTGGCCTCCCGGTCCTCCCAGCACTCGAAGATGTTGGGACAGCCCGCCTCCTGGCACACGGTGTGCAGCCCCTCGGACTTCACCAGCGACTGCAGGGCCGTGTACTCGGGCCCCATCCGCGCCTTGGTCTTGATCCACTCGGGCTTGCGCTCGATGGGGGTCTCGGCGTTGCGGACCTCCAGGCGCAGCAGCTTGCGGCCGTCAGGGGAGGGGGTAGTCACGCCGGCAACTTTACGCCGCGGACGGTCGGCGGGCACGTCGGCGTACCCGCCCCACCGTCCAGCCGGTGGCAGTGACCACGAGGCTGACCGCTCCCACTGCGACCGCCACGTGCGCCAGGGCCCACCACGGACCCAGTGGCTCGCCGTCGGGTGCGTGGGCCGACATGCCCAGCAGGGCGTAGAGGTGCTCGGTGGGTGAGACCCACGCCGCTTCCCCGTACTGGGGGTCGAAGAACGCCCACACCAGGACCACCGCCCCCGTGACCGCGGCCGCCACCCCCAGCGGGACGGTGACCGAGCGGGTGCGCAGCAGCCTCCCCAGGCCGGTGGCGGCGGCCCCCACGACACCGGCCAGCAGCGCGGTGCGCAGCACCAGACCCAGCACCTGGGTGCCGGTCAACGGGTCGTACGGCAGATCACGCCAGTCGGCCACGGAGAACAGTCCGGCCCACCACCCGGCCAGCCCCACCAGCACTCCGGCGGCAGCCCACCCGGCGCCCACCAGCACCTCGGTCCAGGCGGGGCCCGGGGTCCGCTGCCGTCGCCGACGCGCCCGGTGCGTGCCCAGCGACACCGAGGTCACGGTCAGCCACGCCGCGATGCCGACCCCGACTCCCAGGAAGTGCACCCGGGCCAGGTCGAGCGGGCGCTGACCCAGGAGGTCGCCGGCCGCGCCACGGGTGCAGATGTCCTCCACGTCGGCCCGGGGGGAGTACAGGTACGGCGTTCCGCTCTCCTCCACGCAGGGCTCGGTGGTCGTGACCCGGTCCATGGCGCCACGGAGTTCGGCACCGTCGATCCCGGAGGAGGCGACGACGAGCACCACCCAGGTGATCAGGGGGACCAGCGCAGCTGCGGCCAGCCTCACGGCCGTGACCGTCCGGTCCGCGAGCGGCGGACGGTTCTGGGCGCGCACGCTCAGGCGCCGGGACGCACCAGCTCGATCCGGGGCGTTCGACCGGGCTCCGGGCGCGGCTCGTAGTCCGGGGTGGGTTGGTAGTCCTCCCACGCCAGGTAGGTGTCCAGGTGCCGGCGGACGCTGTCGAGCACCTCGGTGACCGGCACGTCGCGGCCCAGTTCGTTGCTGAGCGAGGTGACCCCGGCGTCGGCGATCCCGCAGGGCACGAACCGGTCGTACCAGCCCAGGTCGACGTCGCAGTTGAGGGCGAAGCCGTGCATCGTCACCCCGTGCGAGACCCGGATCCCGATCGCCGCGACCTTGCGCTCGGGGCCACGCTCGTCGGCGGCCAACCAGACCCCGCTGCGGCCCGGGACCCGGGCGGTGGTGACGCCGAACTCGGCACACACCGCGATCAGGGCCTCCTCGACCCGGCGCACGTAGTCGACGACCTTGACGTGGTCGGGCAGGGTCACGATCGGGTAGCCGACCAGCTGGCCGGGCCCGTGGAAGGTGATCTTGCCGCCGCGGTCGACGTCGATGACGTCCGCGCCCCCGGGGTCGAGCGGGCGCTCGTGCGGATCGGTGCGCTTGCCGGCGGTGAAGACCGGCGGGTGCTCGAGCAGCAGCACCGTGTCCCCGGCCCCGGCCACCACCTCGGCGTGCACCCGGCGCTGCAGCTCCCACGCCGCCAGGTAGTCGACCGCCTCGTCGCCGAGACCTGCGATCCGGTACTCCACCTCAGCCATGGCACGAGCCTACGCCCGCGGGGCCCGGAGCCCGGGGCGTGTCCCGACCGGACGGGGACACGGCAGGGACAATGCAGCGGCGGGACGTGCCTGTGGAGGAGCCCCGACACCGACGCCCGCTCCGGGGCAGGGTGGGGTGATGGACCCGAGGCGGCTGCTCCCGACCCTGGCGGTGCTCACCAGCGTCGCCCTGGCAGTGACGCTGTTGGGCCACCTCGTGCTCGACCGCGACGCACCCGGGACCGACCGCCAGCGCGCTGCCGTGACCGAGGCGCCGGCCCGCACGGTGCTGCGCGAGTGGGACGCGGCCCGGGCGGCAGCGTGGGCGCAGGGGGACGTGGCCGCGTTGCGCTCGCTGTACACCGACGGGTCCGCAGCAGGCGAGCGGGACGTGGCGATGCTGCGCCGGTGGGTGCGCCGCGGGTTCGTGGTCACCGGGATGCGCAGCCAGGTGCTGCGGTGGCGGGTGGTGGGCGCCGGGAGCGGGGCCGACTCCCTGGTCCTGGAGGTCACCGACCGGCTCACCGGTGCGCAGGCCCGGCACCGCGACGGCGGCCGTCGGACCCTGCCGGCGAGTACACCCCGGACCAGACGGATCACCTGGCGACGGGTCGGCGGGGTGTGGCAGGTCGCCGCGTCGGTCCCCGGACGCTGAGCTCAGGCGGTGGCAGCGTCCAGCACCGCCGCGATGTCGGCGTCACGGAACCGGTAGCCGGCAGCGATCAACGCCGACGGGCTGGTGTTCAGGGACCCGAGCAGCTCAGGCGCCATCGCGCCCGCGGCGACCCGCAGCACCGTCGCCGGCACGTGGAGCCGCGCCGGCCGGCCCACCAGGTCCGCCAGCGCCTCGGTGACCTCGGCGTTGGTCGGGGTGAGGGGTGAACACAGGTTGACCGGGCCGGTGAGGTGCGGGTGCTCCGCAGCGTGCACGACGGCACCGACCCAGTCACGCAGGGAGATGCTGGGGGCGTACTGCCGGCCGTCACCGAACCGTCCGCCCAGACCCAGCCGGAACTGCCGCAGCTGCACCGACAGCGGCGCCGAGCGACGGTCCAGCACCGGTGCGGTGCGCAGCAGCACCACCCGGGCGCCGACCTCGACGGCCGGGCGGGTGGCGGCCTCCCACTCGTGGCAGACCCGGGTGAGCAGCGCGTGCCCACGGCTGTCGGAGGCCTCGGTCAGCGGGGTGCCGCCGTGGTCGCCGTACCAGGAGATCCCGCTCGCGTTCAGCAGCGCCGGCGGGTCCGGGTGCGCGGCCACCGCGGTGGCGATCGTCCGGCTGCCCTCGACCCGCGAGACCTGCAGGTCCCGGGCCCAGCGCCGTGAGTGCGGGTTGCCCAGGGTGGGGGAGCCAGCCAGGTTCACCACCACGTCCACGCCGTCCAGGTGCCCCGGGTCCAGCACGGCACCCGGCTGCCAGCCCACGTCGCCGCGCCGACGGGTGTCTCGCGCACCAGCCTGCGGACCCGGTGCCCGGCCCCCGCCAGAGCACGCGACAGGTGGGTGCCGAGGAATCCGGAGGAACCGGCGACCAGGACGTCCATCTCTCCACTGTGCCACGCCGGGACGACGCCCCCGGCCCGGAAGTGCCCGACGCCGGGGCGACCGGATCGGTCGCCCCGGCGTCGGGGAGTCAGCGGGGTCGCTCAGACCTCGAACTGACCGGACTCCAGGCGGGCCTTCAGGTCACGCAGGAAGCGGCCGGCGTCGGCGCCGTCCACCAGCTGGTGGTCGTAGGACAGGGCCAGGTAGACCATGTGGCGCACCGCGATCGTCTCGCCCAGGTTCGGGTCGTCGATCACCACCGCGCGCTTCACCACGGCACCCGGGCCGAGGATCGCGACCTGGGGCTTGTTGATGATCGGGGTGTCGAAGAGCGCCCCGAAGCTACCCAGGTTGGTGATGGTGAACGTGCCGCCGGACAGCTCGTCGGCGGTGACCTTGTTGGTGCGGGTGCGCTCGGCGACGTCGGCGATCTTCTTCGCCAGACCGGCGATCGACAGGTCGCCGGCGTCCTTGACCACCGGGGTCAGCAGGCCACGCTCGGTGTCGACCGCGAACGCCACGTGCTCGGCGTCGTGGAAGGTGATCTCCCCGGCCGCGGTGTCGATCGAGGCGTTCAGCTTCGGGTGCTGCTTGAGCACGTCGATGGCGGCCTTGGTGAAGAACGGCAGGTAGCTGAGCTTCACGCCCTCGCGGGCGGCGAAGGCGTCCTTGACGCTGTCGCGCAGGCGGGCGACGTTGGTGACGTCCACCTCGACGACCTGGGTGAGCTGGGCCGAGGTCTGCAGCGAGTCGACCATGCGCTCGGCGATGATCTTGCGCAGCCGGCTCATCGGCTCCTTGGTGCCGCGCAGCGGCGAGGCCTCGCCGGTCGGGGCGGCCGCGGAGGAGGACTCCTGGGCGGCAGGCGCCTCGGCACCCTTCGACGCCGCGTTGGCCGCGTCCAGGACGTCCTGCTTGCGGATCCGGCCACCCACGCCCGACCCGGTCAGGGTCGAGAGGTCCACGCCGTGCTGGGCGGCGAGCTTGCGCACCAGCGGCGTCACGTAGGAGCGCTCGTCACGGGCCGGAGCGGACTGCTCGGCAGCGGGAGCGGCCGGAGCGGCCGGTGCAGCCGGAGCGGCCGGGGCCTGGGGAGCCGCGGGGGCAGCCGGGGCGGCGGGGGCAGCCGGAGCCTGGGGTGCAGCC
>JAEWXC010000100.1 GCA_023396115.1 Actinomycetes bacterium
GCTCCCAGCACCACCCGCACCACCACCCGCGGCCCCGCCGCCGCACCACTCACCGGGCGCCCGATCCACTACCGTGGACCGGCGCCCCACCCGTCCCACAAGAGGAGCCCCACATGGCCAGCCCCCGCGTCCGCAAGGTGGCCGACCGGATCAAGGTCGTCGTCGCCGAGATGCTCGAGCGCCGCATCAAGGACCCGCGCCTGGGTTTCGTCACCGTCACCGACGTCCGCGTCTCCGGTGACAACCAGCAGGCCACGATCTTCTACACCGTCCTGGGCGACGAGGCCGAGCTCGCCTCGACCGCCGTCGCGCTGGAGTCGGCCAAGGGCCTGATCCGGTCCGAGGTCGCCGGCCAGCTGGGCATGCGCCACGCCCCGACCCTGGAGTTCATCCCCGACGCGCTGCCCGAGAGCGCCCGGGCGCTGGACGAGGTGCTGGCCCGGGCCAAGGAGTCCGACTCGGCCGTGGCCGCTGCCCGCGAGGGCAAGACCCACGCCGGCGAGGCCGACCCGTACAAGAAGCCGCGCGAGGTGGTCGAGGACCCCGACGGCGATCTCGACGACCTCGACGACTGAGGTGGCCCGCGCCAACCCCGACGTGCCCTCCGGGGTGGTCGTCGTCGACAAGCCCGCCCAGATCACCTCGCACGGCGTGGTGGCCCGGGTGCGTCGGCTGGCCGGCACCCGAAAGGTCGGGCACGCCGGCACGCTCGACCCGATGGCCACCGGGGTGCTGGTGCTCGGGATCAACCGGGCGACCCGGCTGCTGGGGCACCTGATGCTGACGGAGAAGGGCTACCGGGCCACCATCCGGCTCGGCGTCGCGACCCTGACCGACGACGCCGAGGGGGAGACCACCCGGGTCGCCCCGGCGCTGCACCTGGACGCCGAGCGGATCGGCACGGCGCTGGCCGGGTTCGTCGGCGACATCGAGCAGGTCCCCACCGCGGTCTCGGCGATCAAGGTCGACGGCCAGCGGGCCTACGCCCGGGTCCGGGCTGGTGAGGAGGTCGAGCTGAAGGCCCGACCGGTGACCATCCACTCCCTCGACGTCCTCGACGTGCGCGCCGAGCCCGACGTCGCAGAGGGCTGCGTGGACGTCGACATCGAGATGCGCTGCTCCTCGGGCACCTACGTCCGCGCCGTGGCCCGGGACCTGGGCGCTGCCCTGGGCACCGGCGGCCACCTCACCGCCCTGCGCCGTACCGCGGTCGGACCGTTCACGCTCGAGGACGCCCACACCCTCGAGGAGCTGGAGGAGACCTGGACCCAGGTCCCGATCGCCCGGGCGGCCAGGATGAGTTTCCCGGCCACGGACCTGACCGAGGCTGAGGCCGGTGCCGTGCGCGTCGGCCGGCGACTGCCGCTCACCCTGGCCGACGACGGTGAACATGCTTTGTTCGCCCCGGACGGTGAGTTCCTGGCGCTGTACGAGCGTGCCGATGACGGGTCCGCCCAGCCGGTCGCCGTCTTCGTGGGGTGAGCCCTTTCACGTCGCCGTGACCCCCGGAAGCAGATGCGAATCCATTCTTGTGTCTATGATCCTTGCGGAATCCGCGCGGTTGTCGACGCGCGGACGAAACGGGGGATGGTTCTTGTGGTGCAGTCACGCCTGAAAAGGCTCGGTCGCGCGTTGGTGGCAGTCACGCTGCTGGGTTCGTCACTGGTCGCGTTCACCGTCGTGGACAGCGCGGTGGCGCCCACCCCGGCCGAGGCCGTCGTGGCGACCCAGGGTCAGGCCCGGTTCAAGGCCATCGACTGGGTCTCCTGGGGCACCACCCCGGGTCAGGCGATCCCCAACACCGGCAAGACCGTCACCGAGACCAGCACCATCGCCGGCCAGACGCTCGCGGTGACCTGCACGGTCAACAACATCAAGCGGACCGACAGTTCCACGAACTCCACCCACCTGGAGGCCTACCGCCCCGGCACCTGGCAGGGAGACGGCTTCGACGAGCTGTACAACATCGGCGGCACCGGCAGCAACAACCAGATGGTCGTGGGCCTGTCCAACCGCGGTGACGGTGCCACCGTCACCTTCGACTTCACCTGCAGCGCCACCCTGGGCGGGGAGGACCTGCCCCTGTCCGGACTGGTGATGGCCGACGCCGAGGCCTCGGGCAGCACCGAGCACGTCGCGGCCACCATCCCCACCACCGACGCTGCCACCGGTCTGCCCACCACCTGGCGGATCCTGGACCGGGTCCGGGGAGCCAACTGCACCCTGGCGGCCACCGCCCGGCGCACCGTCTCGGGGAGCAACAACACGCTGGCCATGTACGGACCGGCGAACAACTCCTGCGAGAACAACCCCAGCCAGTTCCCGGGGCCCTCGGCGATCGCCTTCATGGAGAACGCCACCAGCGCCACCAACGTCACCGTCAAGGGTGGCGGCAAGAGCGCCATCGCGCTCGGCGTGCTGCTGGACTTCGACTTCGGCGACGCGCCGGCCTCCTACGGCGAAGCCGTGGCCGCCACCCAGTTCGCCTACACCGGCGGCGAGGTCCCGCTGGCGTCCGGCACGTTCCCCAGCAACCGCGGCACCAACCTGTTCTCCGGGTTCGACCTGGCCACGGTGACGCAGCCGACACCGCGGTTGGGCGCCGTCGCCGACGGCGAGCTGTTCCAGCCGTACTCCAACGATGCCACCGGCGACGACATCGCGCCCGCCGCGGGTCCCGACGACGAGGACGCGGTCTCGCTGCCAGCCAGCACCACCGTCACCCCGGGCGGGACGTACACCACCACGGTGGCCTGCACCCGCAACCCGGGCACCGTGGCCGGGAAGCTGGCCGGGTGGATCGACTGGAACCTCAACGGCGTCTTCGACGCCTCCGAACGCTCCACCGCCACCCCGAACTGTCCGGCCTCCGGGTCGGTCACCCTGACCTGGGACGTCCCCGTCGACGTACTGCCCACCCAGCGCCAGGCCACCTCGTTCATGCGGCTGCGGATCGCCGGCGCCAGCGAGACGCTCAGCCCCACGGGTCGCAACAACGCCGGTGAGGTGGAGGACCACGCGTTCACGTTCACCACGCGGCCCCGGCTGACCGTGCGCAAGCTCGTCGACGGTGGCCGGCTCGCCGCGAACGACCAGTTCCGGGTGGTGGCCGAGGGACCCGGACTGGGCGCCGGGCAACTCGTCGCCACCACCAACGGCAGCCAGACCACCGCCAGCGCCGGACCCGCGTTGGTGCAGTCCAACCAGACCTACACGATCAGCGAGTCGATGGTCCCCGGCAGCACCAACCCGCTCAGCGACTACGCGGCGCGGCTGGAGTGCGTCGACACCGCCAACAACAATGCCCCCGTCACCGTCCAGGGGAGTGCTCCGTCCTGGACCCTGTCAGGGCTGGGCACCGGGCAGCGAGTGCGCTGCGACGTCACGAACACCCCGCGCGCCACCACCCTCGACGTGGCCAAGCGCGTCGACGGGGCCGTCACCGGCCCCGACGCCCAGGGCCGGTTCCAGGTCAACTACGACGTCACGGTCACCAACTCCGGGCCCCGTGCCGGCAGCTACGGTCCGCTGACCGACTCCCTGACCTTCCCCGCCAACGCCGTGGTCGACTCCGTCACCTGGACGAGCGACGCTCCCGGGGTGCCCGGCGGCAGCGGCACCGGCACCGGACCGCACACCCTGGCCCCGGCGAACACCGCCATCGTCCGGGACACTTCCGCCGGGTCGCCGACGGTGCACCGGTACCGGGTGGCGGTGACCTTCCACTACACCAACACCACCGCGCCGGTGGGCTGCGCGGCGGGTGGCGGTCTGGGCAACCGGGCCAGCCTGCCGAATGGTCAGGAGACCGGTCCCACCGGCAACAACTCGGCCTGCGCGCCGCCCCCCACCCCGCCCGTCGGAGCCCTGTCGCTGGACAAGCAGGCCGGGGACATCGCGGACGCCAACGGCACCGGCCGGGTCGACGCCGGCGACACGATCGCCTACACCTTCGTGGTCACCAACCCCGGCCCGGTCACGATCAGTGGTGTGTCCGTGGTCGACCCCAAGGTCGGCGCGGTGACCTGTCCCCAGACCACCCTCGGGGTGGGCGTCAGCACCACCTGCACCGCCACCTACACGCTGACCCAGGCCGACATCGACGCCGGATCGGTCGACAACATCGCCCGGGCCACCGGAACCACCCCCAGCGGACGGCCGGTGGAGAGCCCGCCGGACACCACCTCGACGCCCGTGGTCGGCCCCGCCTCGCTGGCCCTGGACAAGCAGGCCAGCCTGGTGGACGCCAACAGCAACGGCGTCGGCGACGTGGGGGAGCGGATCTCCTACTCGTTCACCGTCACCAACACCGGGTCCAGGACCCTGGCCACCGTCGTGGTGAGTGACCCCATGTTCCCCGGGCTGACCTGCCCGACCGGGTCGCTGCAGCCCGGCGCCAGCCTCACCTGCGGTCCGGTGACCCACCAGATCACCCAGGCCGACGTGGATGCCGGCAGCGTGCAGAACACCGCCACCGCCACCGGAACCACCACCTCGGGCACCCCGGTCCCCCCGGACCAGGACGACACGTCCACCCCGTTGGTCGGGACGCCTGCGCTGCTGCTGGACAAGCGGATCGTCGGAGTCGCCGACACCAACTCCTCGACGATCACCGACGCCGGCGACACCATCACCTACGGTTTCACCGTCACCAACACCGGCAACGTCACCCTGACCGGGGTGGGCGTGGACGACCCCGAGCTCGGCAACCTCACCTGTGCGCCGACCACCCTCGCCCCCGGGGCCAGCGCCGACTGCGGCACCGCTGACTACACGATCACCGCTGCCGACCAGGCGGCCGGCAGCGCGGACAACACCGCCACCGCGACCGGGACCCCGCCCCGCGGCACTCCGGTCACCGACGACGACTCCACCTCCGTGCCGGTGACCACCCCGGCTCCGGGCCTGAGGATCGACAAGACCGCCGGAACCCCGTCGGACACCAACGGATCGGGCCTGGTCGACGCCGGCGACACGATCGTCTACACGTTCACCGTCACCAACTCCGGCAACGTGCCGCTCAGCGGGGTCCGCGTGAGCGACCCGATGCTCGAGGGCGCCGACGCCGACGCCCTGGCCGACTGCGTGATCGGAGCCCTGGCCGTGGGCGCGAGCGTGGAGTGCACCGCCACGCCCTACGTGATCACCGCCGCCGACCAGGGCAGCAACCTGGTCAACACCGCCACCGCCACCGGCACCCCGCCCGGCGGCGGCGAGACCGAGTCCGAGCCGGACACCACCACCACGCCGGTTGCCACGCCCGACCCGTCGATCACCGTGGTCAAGGCGGCCGCCACCCCGGTGGACGTCGACGACTCCGGTCTGGTCGACGAGGGCGACACGATCGTCTACAGCTTCGCCGTCACCAACACCGGCAACGTGCCGCTGACCGAGGTCACCGTCGACGACCCGATGCTGGACGGGCTGGCCATCACCTGCCCGACCACGACGTTGGCACCCGGCGCCAGCACCACCTGCACCGCCGAGCCCTACACGATCACGGCCCAGGACGTCACCGACGGCGCGGTCGACAACGTCGCCACCGCCCTCGGCACCCCGCCCGGGGTCGGCGACCCCGACGAGCCCGGCTCCACCCCCGGCACCCCGGTCGAGTCCGAGGAGTCCTCCACCAGCACGCCCACCGACCGGCCCGGCCCGTCACTGGCGCTGGACAAGTCGGTTTCCTCGGTCGACGACACCAACGGTTCGGGACTGGTCGACGCCGGTGACGAGGTCCGCTACTCCTTCCGGGTGACCAACACCGGCAACGTGCCGCTCACCTCGATCAGCGTCACCGACGACCTGCTGTCCGCGCAGGACCCACCGGTGGCCGTGACCTGTCCCGCCGGTCGCCTGGCCGTGGGGGCCTCGGTCACCTGCGTCGCCTCCGGGCCGTACGTGATCACCGCCGCCGACGAGGGCACCACCGTGGTGAACACGGCGACGGCCAGCGGAACGCCTCCGCGTGGCCCCGCCGTCCCCAGCGAGCCCGACCAGGCCCGGGTCCGGGTCGTCGTGCCGCAGCCCGGACTGACCCTGGTCAAGTCCGCCGGCACGCCGCAGGACGTCAACAACTCGGGCATCACCGACGCCGGCGACACGATCGGGTACACGTTCACGGTCACCAACACCGGCGACGTGCCGCTGCGCAACATCACCGTCAGCGACCCGATGCTGAACGGGGTCGACCCGGCGATCAGCGTCACCTGCCCGACCGGGCCCCTGGCCCCGGGCCGGAGCGCCACGTGCGTCGCGTCGGCCCCGTACACCGTCACCGCCGCCGACGAGACCGCCGGCCAGGTGCACAACGTGGCGACCGCCAGCGGCCGTGACCCCGACAACGAGCCGGTGCCCAGCGAACCGTCGGACACCACCACGCTGGTGGTCCGCCCGGACCCGGGCCTGCGGATCGACAAGACCGCCGGCACCCCGACCGACGTGAACGGCTCGGGCATCACCGACGCCGGGGACACGATCCAGTACTCGTTCACGGTGACCAACACCGGCAACGTGCCGCTGAGCGGCATCGCGGTGCAGGACGCCAAACTGTCCGGACAGGCATCCCCGGCGATCACCCTCACCTGTGCCGCCACCACCCTGGCGGTGGGCGCCTCCACGACCTGCACCGCCAGCGCGCCCTACGTCGTGACCGCCCAGGACGTCGCCTCGGGCAGCGTGGACAACCGGGCCGTCGCGGTGGGCAGGACCCCCGACGACGAGCCGCTGACCAGCAGCCCGGACAGCACCTCGACCCCGACGGTGCGGCCCACCCCGGGGCTGACCCTGCTCAAGACGGCCGGCACGCCCGTCGACGTCAACCGCTCGGGCATCACCGACGCCGGTGACACGATCGAGTACACGTTCACCGTCACCAACACCGGCAACGTGCCGATCAGCGAGGTCGCCGTGGACGACCCGAAGCTCTCCGGCCTGGCCATCACCTGCCAGGACACGGCGCTGGCACCCGGCGCCAGCACCACCTGCGCCGCAGAGCCGTACACGATCACCGAGGCCGACCAGCGTTCCGGCGCGGTCGCCAACACCGCCACGGCGCGGGGCGAGGACCCCGACGGCGGCACGGTCGACAGCCCGCCGTCCTCGACCTCGACCCCGACCACCACGCCGCGCCCGTCGCTGCAGGTGGACAAGGCCGCCGGGACTCCGGTCGACGTCAACCGCTCGGGCATCACCGACGCCGGTGACACGATCGAGTACACGTTCACCGTGACCAACACCGGCAACGTCCCGGTCGAGGACGTGGTCGTCAACGACCCGATGCTGGCCGACGCCCAGATCACGGTGACCTGTGCGCCGACCACGCTGGCGCCGGGCGCCTCGCTGACCTGCACGGCCTCGAAGCCGTACGTGGTGACCGAGGCCGACGAGAAGGCCGGCCAGGTGCGCAACACCGCCACCGCCACCGGTACCCCGCCCGGCCCGGGCACCACCCCGGGCACCCCGGTGACCAGCCCCCCGGACACCACCACCACGCCGGTGGTCACCCCGCAGCCGCTGCTCGCCGTGGAGAAGACGGCCGGCACCCCGGTGGACGTCAACGACTCGGGCATCACCGACGCCGGTGACACGATCCAGTACTCGTTCACCGTGACCAACACCGGCAACGTCCCGGTCCACGACGTGGTCGTCAACGACCCGATGCTGGCCGACGCCGGTCTGACCGTGACCTGCGACCCGACCACCCTGGCCCCGGGGGAGAGCTCCGCCTGCACCACCTCGGCGCCCTACGTCATCACCGCGGCCGACGTCAGCGGCGGCACCGTGCAGAACCGGGCCGTCGCCGAGGGCGAGGACCCGGACGGTGACCCGGTGACCAGCCCGCCGGACAGCACCACCACCCCCACCACCGAGCCCTTCGCCGGCCTGTCGGTGGAGAAGACAGCCGCGACGCCGGTCGACGTGAACGGGTCGGGCATCACCGACGCCGGGGACACGATCGAGTACACGTTCGTCGTCACCAACACCGGCAACGTGCCGGTCCGGGCCCTGGAGATCGTCGACCCGATGCTCGGCGGGACCGTGGTGTGCGACGCCGCCCGGGTGCCGGTCGGTGGCAGCGTGGAGTGCGCCACCAGCAGCCCGTACACGATCACCGCAGCCGACGTCGAGGCCGGCGCGGTGCACAACACCGCCCTGGCCCGGGGCGTGGACCCGGACGGTGGAGAGGTCGAGTCCCCGCCGGACAGCACCACCACCCCGGTGACCACCCCGGTCCCCAGCCTGGACATCGAGAAGATCGCCGGGGAACCGGTGGACCGCAACGGGTCGGGCATCACCGACGCCGGCGACACCATCGAGTACTCGTTCACGGTGACCAACACCGGCAACGTGCCGCTGACCGACGTGCTGGTGAGCGACGCCCGGTTGGCGGCGC
>JAEWXC010000016.1 GCA_023396115.1 Actinomycetes bacterium
TGATTCGGGACTCGACATGCCCCAAACTCTAACATGCCTTCAATGGCAAGCGGTCTGGACAGATACTTCTTGAATCGGCACGGTGTCATTACGGGCGGGGGCCAGAACAACGTCCCTGGACATCACAGCTAGGGCTGGATACGCCCGCGCTGGGCGACGCGAGCACGGGCCCGCAATTGTGCCCTGACCTCGTCGTGGATCGTGGTCGAGGTGCTGACGGCCGTCTCCACCGAGACGACAAGTCCGTAGCGAACGACATTTCCGGCCTTGAGTCGCTGGGCGTCATCCATGCACTGGACGTGGAGCTGGACCGCGTCGCCGTCGCTGAATACGAGCGCTTGCTGGCCCTCAGCGATCTCGTGCTGCACGCTGCCACGGCGTACAGCAGTGCCTTCTGCCTCGATTCGCTTCCCACCGGTGTCACCGTCGTCGAGCTTCTCGAAGAAGACCTTGGCTCCGCGGTAACGGGTCAGGTTCCCTGCCGCCGGGACGAACGACGCCACTGTGACGGTGATGCGGTGCCACTCAGCCTTTGCCCGCAGCGACATGGGAAGAGGAATGGCGTAGGTGTGCCTCTGCTCCCGGCCGAGCGATCCGCCTGCGATGAGCACTGCGCGGTTGGTTGCGGCCGTCGCGATGCGCTCCGGCCGGATCGAGCCGTACCCGAGCACGGGCGTGAGCGCGCGTCGCCACGTTTGGCCGTCGAGGTTCAGCGCAGCGCGGAGGCGCTTGCCTTCGTCGCCCCATGTGCTGGTGTGAACGAGCAGCGCCTTGGCGAGGACGGGGTGATACTGAGCGTCGGGGAACGGCGCATCTTGCGGATCGTCGCGACCTGCTTCGAGGACGTCGAAGATGCGACTCGCCTCGCGGGTGACCAAGGCGGTGGCATTGCTGGTGCCATGGGTGTAGCTGGTGGCGTCGGTGCGTCCGGCGGTTGCGGGAGCGGCGACCTGGATCCCTGGGCCGGTCGCAGCCGTATTCGCTGCGGCCAGCGCGACCTCGGAGGCGCCATCAGGAACCACAGGTTCCTGATAAAGCGCGCGGCCGCCGGAGTGGTACACGTCGGGCTTGATGGATCTGCCAACGCCAGGACCGACGGCACCATAGAAGGCAGGCGCCCCCTGCGAGGTCAGGTCCCAGACGTTATCCGGCAGGGAGACCTCACCGCTCGCATCGTCGTGGGTGGCCGACACAGTGAGAGCGTTGATGGCGTCGCCAGGCGGCAGGATCCCACGCAGACGGCTGCTCGCATGGACCGCCTCAAGCGCGGCTTGCGCGGCTTCCTCGCGCGTGCTTGCCGCCCCCGCGGGGATCACGATCGGCACATCCGGGTGGTTCCCAGCGCTGACGACAAACAGGAGGTTGTAATGGACGGCAAGCCAGTCCAGGAGTCGTCCGAGCGGGCTCATCCGACGTACCAATGCCCGGGACTGGGCGCCGATGGAGAGGTTAACGATTCGAACGCTCGGGGCTGCGGGCGCCTGGTTGTCATCGCCTTCGACAATCCGACGGATCGCCCGGTGCAGCAGGTCGGTCAGCAAGACCCCCTGGACGGCGACCTCTGAGCGCGGCTGGACTGGGTGCGGCTGCAGGATGGGGCGAACGTAGACGGGCCGATCCAGTGGCTCGCCCGGCTTGGAGAGATCGCCATGGATTACCAGAGATGCCATGGCGGTCCCGTGGTGACGGCTCGCGGTACCGTAGGTTGCCCCGAGGTCATCAGGGTCGTCGACGATCAGGCGACCGGCGAGTGCATCGTGGTTTTGGAACGGGAGACCGTCAAGGAGCGCGATCCGTGGCTGTCCGGCGACCCGCTCGACCGGGCCGATGGGACTGCGTCCAGTGGGCTCAGCGTCGGGCGCGGTCACAGACATCGGAACGTAGGGGCTGACGAACATGATCTCGTCGGCATTGAGTAGTGCAATGGCCGAGGCGCCCTCCCCGAGCACGGTCTCGACCTGTTGGATCGGTAGTTCGGCGAGCACCGCGTGGTACGCGATCTGTTCGATCTGAGCCCGGCTGATGACACTTCCGCCCGCCCTCTGTACGAGCGTCCCAAGATGTGACTCGGCGTGTGCACGGTCTTCGGCTTCGCGCCGATACCAGAGCTCGATCTCGACACGAACAGAGCTGACAGACTGCCCGACAAGCTCCAGTGTCTCTTGCCAGCGTTCGAGAAGTCCTGTCTCGCGGATCCGATCCTCAGGTCCCCAGCGACGGATCGCTCGCAATTGCTGGAACGCGGACTTGAACTTGCCGAGGCCCTGCTCGAACTTCATGTCAGGGTCTTGCTGCCACTGCTCGAACAGCCTCACTAACTGGCCGACAGCGGCCTCGTTCGACATCACCAGGTAGAGCGAATGCGTTACCGCGGAGTCGGTGGGCTGACCGTCCTGCACCATGTGGAAGTCGTCGTCGGGCTCGCTCGGCTCGTCGAGCAGCTCTGCGAGGAACTCCAGGCCCTCGATCTTGTTGATCGCGTTGCCAAATGCCTCGACCGTGCCGGCGAGATCGAAGACGAGCACGAGGTCGGGATCGACCTCGTCCACTTGCTCAGTGCTGACCGCGGCTCGACGCGCGTCGAAGGCTTCAACGAGCTCACGGAACTGAGGGCTGATCCGCTGGCCCTGACGGCTAGGCGAGACCTTGGTGAGCCTCGGCATGTTGCGGCGGGTCTGTTTGATCCGTTCGCCTGCCTCCGGCACACCGAGTGAGAGGAGGGGGCGCGGCTCCCCGCTCACTCGCCGGCTTGAGCATGCCAGTGCTCAAGCCGTTCCTTGACGATGCGGCGCAGGTCGGCGTCTGGTGTTTCCAACACCGCGCGCCGGCGGATGTCGAGGGCGAACTCCTCGAGCTCCGCGAAGCTCGCCCCGGCGAGTTTGTCGGCGATGGTTCGCGGTGCGTAGCCAAGGTCTCCGCCCAGACGCCTGGCCAGGCGCTCGAGATATTCGGTGGCCTGCGTTCGGGACGGGGCCAGGAGTTCGGCTCTGACCTGGAACCGCCTCCACGCGGCGCGGTCGAGCAGCTCACTGTGGTTGGTGGCACCGATCAGGATGACGTGTGCTGGCAGTCGGTCAATCTGCAAGAGCAGGGTGGACACGACCCGCTTGATCTCACCGGTCTCGTGCTCATCGGATCGTTCCTTGGCGATGGTGTCGAGCTCGTCGAAGAACAGGACGCATCGCCTGCTGCGGACGAACTCGAAAGCGTTGTCTAAGCGCGCCGCCGTCTCGCCAAGGAAACTCGAGACAACTCCCTCGTAACGGATCACGTAGAAGGGCAGCATGAGCTCTGCTGCGATCGCCTCGGCAACGCTGGTCTTGCCATTGCCTGGGGGCCCCGAGAGGAGGAGCCGGTTGCGAGGCTCAATGCCATAGCTCCGCAACAGCTCTGAGCGCTTCTGCTCCTCCACAAGCTCAGTAATCACCCGGCGGGTCACCGGAGCGAGCTCGAGGTCTTCCAACCTTCGCTCGGGCACGATCTCTTGGACCAAGTCGCGGATCGCGGCGGCATGGTCGTCGCGGGGCTTGCTGGTGCCGATCGTCGTGATGAGCTCCGACAGACGATCCGCCAACAGGTGGTGCTGATTGGCGCGCTCCTCGGAGATGACGGCTTCCACGAGGACACGGAATCGCTCGCGGTCTCCGCGCCGCTCGGCTTCGACCAGGTCGAGGAGAAGATCCGACCGCGCCATGCGCCCGACCTCCTCTGCCGTGCCTCGAGCACAGTGATCATAGCCACTCCGAATTCCAGCGTAAGGCTCGCCTCCGACAGTAGCCGCCGATGACCGCTGCCGCACGGATATCTCACCCCGCCACCGCTCACGCGTCGGCCGAACTTGGCCGATCTCACCCACCCCGGTCACCAGCCGGCCGGAGTCAGGGTGGCGAGACGCCGGATGTCGCCAGCGAAGACCTGCAGTTGTCGCGCAAACTCCTCCGGCGCCATATGGACGAGGTCCTGCACGACCATGGCCGTGAACGGCCCGCCGATGCATCCGCTCGGTGAGCCCGTGAGGATGTTCTGGCATCCGCCGATCACCGAGATCAACTCAAGGTCGACCAAGAACCGCGGCCGACCGGGGATGCCACGACGGAGGTTCTTGCGACAGGAGCGCTCAAGGTTCCATAAGGCGTCAAGCACCGCTCCCTTGCAAGTCCCCTCCTCGACCGCATTGTCTCCCCGCTTGAGCGAAGCAACCAACCGACCGGCGGTAGCCGAAAGCCCATCAGCCGCCTCGACCAGACGCCGCACTGCTTCGTCTGTCGCGCAGCACGGTCCGCTCGCGCCCAGCTGAGGAGAACCGCGGCCAGTCCAACCATCGCTAGAGCAATGGACCTGCTGTCACGGAGGCTGAGCGCGACGGTGGCGCCCACGATGGCGACCGGCACTGCGATGTTCGTGAACTGCCTGAACGTCCCGAGCTCGCGCCACCACCTCGCCCGTGTCAGCGGGACCGGACGGAGGTCTTCTACGCGGACCATCATCATGATCCCGACAGCCATGGTCGCGAACACCAATGCGTTGGAGAGGAAGTAGACCACCTCTTCGGACCAGCTACCCAGGATCACCGCGGTAACAAGCAAGGCCACCGCGACGAACGCCGTGAGCACCTCCAAGCCGATGAGCAACACGGTCACGGCGGCGCCGCCGAGCCTGATTGTGCGGAAGATCCGCTCGACACGTAGCTCTCCGTTGGCGCCCCGCCTCGCAAGGTCGATCACGCCCAGCATCGCTATGGCCGGACCCAGGCCGACGGCAACACCGCCTGCCCAGTTCCACGCAGGACCGGCTAAGTAGAGCACGGTGATGCCGAGGCTGACGAGAAGGACGCCCACAGCGATCTGCGCCCAAGAAAGCGCGCGTGATGTGTCTGCTCGTCTGCGGCCGCTAGGCACCTTGTCGCGGAGCTTGATGGCGTGCGTCATCAGCATGCCGGGCCGGTCGGTGTCACGTCGCCTGCCTGCCGAGGGCCTCGGGCGATCTGCAACTGGTCCGGACGGAGGTGCGGCGACTGTGGTGGTCATGCTGCGTCCTCGGTCTCACCACGAATGACGGCGGCGATCTGCTCGGCCATCTCCTCCACCGCCATCGAGTCCGTCGCAAGGGCGACCTTGTCGGCCAGCGACGGGCTGTACGCGCGCACCTGGTCGCCGGTGAGGTTGTGCCAGATGGGCAGGAGGGTCTGCTCGCCGGCGACGGTCCGGGTGACGAGGCCGTCGAGCTCGTGGTTGGTCCACCCCTTGGCGAAGAACCGCTCGGAGAGGATCACGATCCCGAACCGGCTCGCCCGGATGCCCTGGTCGATCTTCCGACGGAGGCTGTCGCCGATGGTCAACTCGGTCTTGTCGAGCCACACGCTGATGCCGAGGTCGACGAGGGCATCGCGCAGCGGAATGGCGACAGCCTCCTTGTCCTCGCTGGCGTGGGAGATGAAGACGTCCCACGTCTGCCCACCCAAGGCGTCTCCGTCGGGCTCGACCGGCTCGCGAACCTGGACGTCGCTGATCGGGCTCCGCTCGCGGATCGGAGCCAGCATGCCTGGCGGCGGTGGCTGAACCGCGACACTCGCTCGGACTCGCCCAGCCAGCCCGCCGAGATCGACGACGACAAACCAGTGGCCGCTGTTGGGGATGGGAAGACGGACGGGCGACTTGGTGGCGCGGCCGCCATGAAAGGAGAAGCGCCGGCCGGCCTTGAGGGCGCGGTAGTTGCTCGCCGTCATCAAACGGACGTTCGCCTGCTTGTCGAGGGTGACGACGGCGACTGCGCCCTTCTTCTGCTGCTTCAGGTCGAAGTAGAGGTGCTGCATCGCCGGCGCCTCACTTCTTGTCGCGCGGAGGGTTGGGATCGTTGCCCGGCGCGATGGTGTCGGAGTCGCGGATGCGGCCGTCGCGGCGGTGGATCACGACCTCGCCGCCGCCGGCGTTGCCGACGATCTCGCCGGCCCGGCGTACGGCCTCGGCTTGAGTGTCGGTGTGTGCGCTGGCGCGCTGGGCGCCGGGAGCGCGGACGTCCCACCCGCCGTTCTCGTTTCGGACGACGTGCCTGCGGTTGGTGTTGCTCATGGTCTCTCCTGCTGGATCTCATCTTGTGGGTCGGGCTCGTCCGGTGATGAGATGCAGGCGCTTATCCGCATGCGATCACCTCGCGTGCCGCGGGCGTCTGGTGGCTAGACCAGGCGCCCGCACTGCATTTCTGGGCGCACCCGCTTCTACATATGGCAGCAGACGCCAGCGACGTTTCCGGACGACACGCCCAATCCGCGCGACCAATTCCGCGGTCGCGCATCAGCGTCATCCGCATTTACGCGCGATTCACGCCGCCCGACCTGCGGCGTGGCGCCGCCGCGTCTGGCGCAGACTAAGCGAGTATTGGAGGCCCTCGAAGGCATATTCCGCGCGACCTATGAGGTGACACGATGCCGAGTGCCGATCACGTCCGTCCGGTGGCAGGGGAGGCCGCCGACGATCAGTTCGACCTTCCGGATCTCTGCGCGCGCCCGCAGTGCCGCAAGGAGTTCCGCCAGCAGGTAGGCAGGGGACGCAAGAAGGACTACTGCTCCGAGACATGCCGTCGACTGGCTGATCGTGATTACAAGCGAGCGCGAGCAACGGTCGAGCACTTTGAGAAGCTCGCGCGTCGGTCTCGGCACGATGTCCTGGCCTTCGGTCGATCAGCTGACGATTCCGCCGACTCAGGCATCAACGAAGAGGTGGCCCTGTCACGTGCCGTCGACGCCCTCGGGCGCGCCGAAGCCGTCCTTCGATTCGTCGGTGATGCAGACGCGCGCCTCGTGGCGGAGCTCGAGGCGCTGTGTGATGGGGTGCGAGGCTTAGTCACTCACGCGCAGGCTGGCTGACGACTGGTCCGCTAGCAGCCGGTGTCACCGACGCGGACGTCGAGGACTCGGTGCAGCAGGAGCGGTTCGTGGTCGCGGCCGAGGGCGCGTCGCTCGGGGACGCGGGTGATGACGCGTTGGTCGAGATCGATGACGTAGGTGCTGCAGGTCTCTGTGGTGATCTGCCAACGTCCGGTGGCGTCGTCGTCGATGCTGGCCGTCAGAGTCGACGGCATTCCGCGTTCGTCAGCCGTGACCCCCCTCTTGCTGCGGCGTGCGCTCGGGGCACGCGGCGAACGCGCGCGCGGCCGCAAGCACCTTCGTGCCGGCGATAGTCGCCGCGCTCTCGCGGATCACGCGCGCTGGGGCGGAGTCATCGAGGTGCGGGTTGCGGCCTTGGAACCAGGCCTGGATGACGGTGGCGGAGTCCTGCTGGAGGAGCAGTGACGCGGCTTGGTGGGCGAGGCGTAGCCGGTTGACGACGTCGTCCGGAGGCGAGCGGGGGTCGGTCGAGTCGGCCCAGGCGCGCACGGTTCGCGTGTCTGGCGCGGAGCTCAGGTAGGCAACCAGCTTGGCGCCGAGGAGGTCGCACAGTTCCGCGACGAGTTCACGAGTCGTCAGCACATTCTCGCCCGGGATCTCGCCGCCAGATGCCGCCGATGTCTCGAGGTGCGCCTCGCTGCGGCTGTGTATCGCGCGACGGAAGGTGGCAACGGCGATCTGGTAGGCGGTGGTGTTGAGCCGCGAGAGCGGGAGGCCGTCGTGGTCGTAGGTGCGCCACATCATCCCGGTCACGAACACCCAGAGGTGGCTCGGCGGAACGGTGACGGTCGTGCACGGGCTGCGGCGGCTGAGCCAGGCGAGGTCGGTGCCGCGAGCTGAAAGGACGATGACGTCGCCTCGCTCGTCACTGTGCTCGTGGTCGACGGGCAGGAAGTTCATGACCGCCATTGGCTCGGTGCTGCGGCGCAGGAGGTCGGCGAAGTCGTTCTGGGACCGGGTGGTCGAGGCGAGGTTATCGGTGAGGAAGCGCAGGACGGCCTCTGCCCGCTCGAGACCGGCCAGGATGTCGTCGGGTTCGGCAACACGGGCCCAGTGCTGGAGGATCTCGACGAAGACCGCAGGCTCATCGGTGTGGTACGCGCCGTACACGCGTTCCCTGACGGTGCCGTCGGGTTGCGGGATGCCGGCGGTGAAGGCGAAGTCGCCGAAAGGGCCGGGCGTGGTGAAGTCGAGAGTGGCGTCGACACCGTCGGCCTGCGGGACGAAGAAGACCGGCAGGGTTGTCCGAGGCTCGGCGGAGCTGCCGGGGTCGTCATCGGTCGGCATGTCGGCCTCCTCTCCGCTGGTGGCTCGGCTGCGCCGTTCCCCGGCTGGTCGTTGTCTGCTCATGGTGGCCCGATCGGGTGCCCTGGTTCGGGTTCTCCACAGGCACCGGATCTGCGGAGAGCTGGATGGGTCGAATCTGGACGGCGATGCTGATGGCGTCCTGGTCGTCGGTGAAGCAGCGGCAGCGTTCGAGGTGCTCGTCTCTGGCCTCGCGGGCGGCGTCGTGCGTGAGGTGGACGCTAAGGAGCTCCTCGCAGTCCCACAGTCCCCAGATCTGCGTTGCGGTCTTCATGCGGTCCTCCTCGTCGCTACCGCGGTGCTCCGGATCAGTCCAACCAGTGCGTCGGTCGCGGCTTTGTCGAGACGGCCGGCATAGGCGCGGTAACGGGCGCGGCCGTCATGGTCTGGCGGGTGCTGCCAACCGGGGCTGGTGTCGATGTGTCCGTGCGCGTACTCGGTCCAGAGCCATGTGACGGCGTACTGCTGGCTCGTGGCGTGGCTGCCGGGCAGGTGGCGTCGTGCCCAGGACCGGTACCAACGGCGGCTGCGCGCGAGACGGCGTACGGCGTCCTCCCGGGCGCGGTAGTCGACCCTGGTGTCGAGGTCGTCAGCGACCCGGTTCAGCGCGGCGATGAAGTCGCTGGCCGGGGCGAGGAGGTCGGCGCTGCAGGCGCGGGCGGTCTTCGTCCCGAGCTCTGGAGGGAGGCCGAGTGCAACGGCGGCCTCGGCCCAGGTGCGGTTCCCGAGGTGTTGGCGGGCCAGGCACAGGCTCACGAACAGGCGGCCGGTGCGGGCGGTGACGTCGAGCATCCCGGAGACGTGGCTGTCGTAGACGCCGGCCGGGATGACCTGCGGGATCGCCGTCAACGGCAGCGCACCGACTGAGGTGTCGAGCAGGGTGGCCAGTCTCCGGCGGGTGGCGGTGGCGGCCATGACCAGGCGGCTGAGCAGCGGGGTCATCGTGGTGTGGTCGGCCAGCCAGCCGAGCTGGCCGTCGTTGGTTGCGGGCGTGAGGTCGGTCCAGGGGTGCAGTTGGTCTGCGGCAGCGTCGAGGCTCGCGGCGCGGAGGAGCTCGTCGGCTGCGGCGATTGCCTGGCCGCGGAGCTGCAGGTCGGCCGGTGGCGCGAGACCCCACCGGGCGCCGCGGGCACCGGCGCTTCGCGCTTGGTCGGCGCGGGCGAGGTCCGCCCACTGGGCGCGTTGGTCGCCACCCGGCTGGATCGCGAGGTGGAGCAGGAGAACGGTCAGCGCCTTGAGTTCGCACAGGTAGTCGTTGGGGTTCAGCGCGTCGCCGAGGATGACGACCCGCTGACCGCCGATGGCAGCGTCGATCCGGTGCTGCGCGACCAATACATCCGTGGACGTCCGGACTGGGATGAGCTCGCCGAGAGATTGCTGGCATCCGCGTCCGCGAGATCTGCCGGGGTTTCCGCAACGATCGGGCGCGGCGTCGACGGCCCGCAGGGGCGTGCGGTGTGAGCGGAATGGATTACCGCAGGTGGGGCAGCGGTCGAGCAGCCAGCAGTCGTGCCGGCTGCAGGTGGTGACCCAGGGATGGCGCCATCGCAGTTGCCAGACGCCGTCCTCGTCAAGGCAACGTGGGCACAGCGCGGTGCCGTGAACGGGCGGCCAGCCACGGGCGGCGACTCGACGCCAGGTGTTCTTGTTCGCTGGGTCGAGTCCGTTGGTGTCGATGCCGACCATGCTCGCCAAGGTGCAGCACCGCAGCGCGACCGGGTCGAGTCTGGTCAGCGCAGCAAGGTTCGCGATCAACCGCTCCGCTGGTGCGGTGGCCAGGAAGGCTGTCGGTGCGCCGGCTTCAGAGAGGCGCTGGACGAGGACGGGGTGAGGGAGCGCGTTCGCAGCGCCCAGCCGCTCGAGATACCCGTCGAGTGCTTCTCCGGCGACGGGAGCGACGGTGACCGGCAGCGGTGCCAGATCAGCCAGCATCGGCATATCCGACTGCACGTGTGACCGCCTGTTGGGCGTCATGAGAGACGTCGGCGGCGACGGCGCCGAGGAGCTGGTGACCGTAGTCGATGAGGATGAGTCGATCCTCCGGGAGAAGCGCTTGATCGAATGACCGCAGTTCCCGTCGCATTCCGGCGTGGTGAGGGCTCAGGCCGAGCGTGCCGTGGGTGAGCTCCAGCCAGATCCAGGCGGCGGCCAGCCTCTGGTTGCGTGGCGTGCGGGGCACGGCTGTGTGCGCGAGCGCTGAGATCGGGACGGAATGCAGAGTCGTCAGGACGGCGCGGCGATAGCGGTAGTCGGCGATGCCAGCATGCGCGAGTCGGTCGGCTTCGCTCGACAGGATCCGCAGTCCAGCGGTCGTGTTGCCGAGGTGGTGGACGTAGGCCGCGGTCATGGGCTGCTTACGCAGGTCGCCGTACCGCTCGTCCAACTGGGCGACAGTGGGACGTGCTTCGGTGGCTGCGTGGATGGCTTCACGGCGCAGGGCTCGCGCGATGCCGTGGCCGAGGTCTTCGCCGGCCGCGTCGACGTCCAGGGCCCGGTGCCGGGGGTGGAGGTAGTCGGGGATCGCCGCCTCCGTGATCCGCGACCCGCGGAGCTGGTCGTGGAGCGCCTGACGGGCCGCCGGCCAGTCGTCCTCCGGGGCTGGGGTCTCGCCGAGGTGGGTCAGCGTGAGTTCGCCGATCAGGTCGCGGGTTGCCTGGACGGTCCGGCTGGCCGGCCAGGCGTGTTCGGCGAACCCGGCGATCCAGGCGGGTGCCTGCCACGACCCGGCCGGTCGGGCACCTGTGGCGGCGTGAACGGTGGCGAGGTGAACGTGGAGACGCAGGAGGCGCAGCAACCGCAGTCGGCGATCGGCGAACCCCGCAGTCGCCGCTCGCATCGATCGCAGGAATGCGTCCTGCATCTCCAGTGCGTGAGCCGCGCTGTCGACAGTCACGCCCTCGTTGAGAAGGGCTTGGCAGCTCGGGCAGTGGCTGACCCAGACCAGGCCGCTCCACAGGCTGCCGATTCCGCATGCAGAGCAGATGGATGTGTCGGTGCGGCGGAGCTCGATGCTCGCCGGCTTTCGGCTGTGCCGCTCAGCGAGCCGGTGGTGGAGGGTGTGGGTGCGCAGTCGTCGCGGCGGCAGCCCCAGGGTGCGAGTGAGGGCACCTATTTGACGATCGGTGAGGCGGCCGCTGACGCCGCAAGGATGGAGGTTGTGGACCGGGATGCCGGTGGTCGTGCTGAGGCGGCGCAGCATCGAGGCGATCGACTCGTCCGGGTGGGGGTCGATGCTGACCGGGAGCCGCGGCGTCATCGGGAGACCCTGCTGGACGCGGCTCGCCTCGCGGTGTTGGCTCGGGTCTGGTCGATCTGTGCGTCCTGTGCGCGCTGGCTCACCCAGATCGGGTCGAGGATGGCGCGGTCGAGTGGCGCACCGGTCTCGATCGCGGTGGCGGTTGCGTCGATCAGCAGGCGTGTCGTGTCGCCGACGTACCCCTGGGTGCGGCGCCACAGGTAGCCGGCAAGACGGGAGGAGAAGAGACCTCGCTCGACGTCGGGCACGTACGGGAGGAGAACGTCCTCGCAGCTCTTCAGGAATCGTTGCCACTGCGCGCGTCCCGTTGCCGTGTCGACCTCGTAGGGGGCGAGCGTGTGCTCGGAGAGCCGGCCGCGGATCTGGGGGTCGCTGAGCACGTCACCGCCGGTCAGTTCGGCGCCGACGAGCATCAGGACGCCTCCGACCTCGCCGAGTTCGGTGTTGAGGTGCTTGACCGCGTTCAAGGTGGCGCGACCGGTGACCGAGGTGGTGCGGAGCATGTGGGCGTCGTCGAGGATGACGAGACGGACCCCGTGGGTCTGTAGGGCCTTGACGGCGCGCAGTGCGAGGGTCCGCTCCACGCCGCTGGCCGGGTAGCCGACGAAGGAGAGGATCTGCGTGTAGAGGTCCTTGCTACGCGACTCCGACAACAGAGTGAGATAGCAGATCGGGACGAGGTCGGCGGTGATTCCGGGCGTCGGCGTCCATCGGGGTCTGGTCGATCGGGTCGCCTTCGCCCAGGTTCGGTAGCGGTCCTGTGCCCAGCTCTTGATGAGCGTCGACTTGCCAGCGGTGTACGGCGCCGAGAGGGCAAGGATGGTGCGGGCGCCGGGGGGCTCGAGGAGCGCAGACTCCAGCGCGCAGTCGATCGCGTTGGCGGTGGCGTCGTGCACGGGCGAGGAGACGCGCCGCGCCCGCAGAGCAGCGCGGACCGCGTCGGCGTACGAGCTCCTGCCCGCGGGGTTCATGGCGTCCAGGTCAGCTGCTGTGGCCGGCTGCGGCGAAGCAACCATGGGCGCGGTTGCCTGGTGGTGCCACATCTCGGCGTCCATCAGTCGCCCACCTCGTCGTAGTCCGGCCACTCCGCGTCGATGTCGAACCCGTCTTCAGCGTTGCCTTCCGCGCGGCGCGGCCGGAGCGGCGTGACCACGCCGTCCTGGTCGCCGTCGAACATCGCTGCCGCCTCGGCTGCTTCGGCGTGGTCGCGTTGTGCCTGCTCCCAGCGCAGTCGGGCGGCGTAGCCCTTGGCGCGGGCCTCAGCCGTCTCCTCCGCCGAAGTCAGCTGGCCGAGCTCGGCGATGATCTGCCGCCAGGTCGACTTCCGATTCAGGGTGGCGTTGCCTCCGCGTTCGGCGATGCGGGAGAGGGCGCGTTCGTGCATCCAGTCGCCCATGGGCATGTCGAGCAGGTGGCGGGCTTTCCACGGGATCTCATGGATGCGGCCGGTGTCGGGGTGACGGAACCAGATCCGGGAGACGTCACGCGGGTCGTAGTGGAACGGAGCCTTGCGCGAGTCGGCCTGGAAGGTGCCCTTGCGGACATCACGGAAGTCGGCAAGGACCGGGGCGTCGTAGGTGAGGTTCTTGTATTCGACGCCTGCGTGCCCGATGGTGAGCCAGCGGATCGGCAGGAACTGGTAGATCAGGTCGGGGTGCTGCGGCACGTGGAGACGGCCGGTGACCTCGTGCATCGCGTCCCACATCTCCAGCGGCGTGAGCCGCGCCGATGGTGCGCCCGGCAGCACAAGGCCTTCGTGCCAGGAGCGGTGGTAGTCGAGCGCCACGAACCGACGCAGGTGCCGTTCGAGCTCGGCGGCAGTCAGGAGAGCCTCGCCAGTCGCGTCCACCTTGCGGCCTCGCTCGGCCACGTTGCGGCCCTTGAAGCCGGGAATCGCCTGGTAGGCCCGCTGCAGTGTCTCGTGCCAGCGTTCCACATGGGGGCTGTCCGTGGGCTTGGAGCCACGAGAGAGCATCAGGTCGATCCCGAAGTCGCGGAGCAGGGCGATGAAGTGCTCGGACAGGAAGACCGATCCGTGGTCGCAGCGGATCGACGACGGCCGTACGCCCGGCTTGAAGTGGACGCCCTGGAGACTCTGGCCGGGTGGCAGGATGCGCTTCGGCGAACGATGCACGGCGACGTTCGACAGGTCCAGTGACTCGGGCACCCCGCACCAGCGCCAGTCATCGACCGTGGTGCCCTCAACCAGCATCGACATGGGCCGCATGACGTCGTAGAGCAACAGCCCCGCCTCAACCGCGTTGCCGGAACGTGGCGTGACCCGTAGACCGACCGCGACGCGCGTAGCAACGCTGATGGCCGTCAGGATCTCGACGCTGACCGGCCTCTCGCGCAGTTCGTCCCACACGAGGACGTCGGCGCGGGTGGCGTCGATCGCGATGTGGCTCGGATGCATCGCGGGAAAGCTGGTGTGGGCCGATGCCTTGCGGCGCAGATGCCGAGAGCGCTGCGCGCGCGTGTTCCTGCCAAGAGCACGTTGGCGCTCGGAGAGGTACTCCTGGAACAACCGCTGCGGTAGGACCACATCCGCCAGACCCTCGGCCTTCATCTGCAGCCGGATGTCCGCCTCGATGGTGGTGATGTTGACCTTCGAGATGTCGCCGTCGAACCGAGCGAACACGTCGTCCGCCATCTGACGCACACGTTCGTCGAGCTGATCGAAACCGCGCCGGCCTTTGGTGGCTCTCTTGTCGACGAGACCCCTGAGGCCTTCGGCACGCCACGCGCGTATCCACGTCTGCACGGTGCTAGCCCCAACGCCAGCCGATTGAAGTTCACCGTTCGCAACGCGCCTTAGGACTTGGCGATCAGTCTCCCTCTCGAAGGCAAGTTGGCGAGCCATCGCTTCACAACGTCGGGTCTCGCTGAAGCCTGGGTCACTGACGTTCAGGAATGGCTCTCCAGGTTGGGCGAACCGCGCGAAGCCGGACCGGTAGCCGGTCAGGATCTCCATCACCACCTCGAGCTTGTCGAGAGCGTCTCGCCGAATCGGCGCCGACAGGCCGGACCACCACGGCTCGAGGGCAACGATCACGGCTGCCGCTCCTCCATCTTTGACGGCTACCCCCTTGATCTCGCTGTAGGGCACCTCGCGGCGAACACCGACGCTCGTCTCGAACATCACGGTGTGGCGTGCGAGCTGCACCACGAGGAGGTATCCGTCGTCGCCTAGAACTCGATCGCCGATCGCCAGGCCCACCTTCGCCTGCCTCACGCCTGACACGCTGCAACCTCGGTCGTGGGATCGAGTCGACTGCTCAGGTCCACCGCCAGTCGGCCGCTCCAGATGAGATGCCACACGAGCGAGGCCTGCTCGTCGTCCTCCTGCACCAAGTCGCCAAGACGCGCGCCGCTCGATGCACGTTCGATCAGGTGTTCTTCCCAGCGATCCGCCCAGCCGGGCCGGTGGCGGTATCCGTGCAGCCACAACAGGTTGCAGCGATGCACGTCGGAGATCCCGTTGAAAAGGCGGAACCGCCAGCCCACATCGGCTGCCGCAGACGAGGTCGCATCCATGAGGGCCACGAACTCCACCATCCCTGCGGCGTGCTCTGGTCGGACGTCCCACAGCGTCACTTGGCCGTCTACGTCGACTGAAAGGAGGTCAGGAACGTGACTCGCGGCCAGGCGACCGGCATCGAGCCACTCGACTCGACAGGGCTGTGCGGTGATCCATGCCGTTCGGGAATCACGGTCAAGAAGCCGGAGTAGGTCGTGTTCGAGCCCGGACTCCAGCACCACATGCTCTCGCGTCGTCGTGCTGAACGCGCGAACTGGAACGTGCCTGGACTTTGCTCCAGACGTGGGCGTCCGGACCGGGGACAGCTCTCGAAGGTCCGGCGGACCATCGCTCCAATCCCACTCGAGAGTGTTTGCTCCGAGTCTGAAGGTCCATCGGACGGCGCCACCGAGACCAGCGGGCAGCCGGAGATCGATATTAGAATCGGGCAAGGAAGATTCCCTCGCTTTCATGCGTGCATCGGGAATCGACCAGGAGGCGTACCCGTTGCCGCGGGTGCGCCTCTGCCCTTTTGGATGTCGGCGCTCGCCTTCGGATCGACTGTCGCAGCGTATGCCCGCCAGCGGACGCGCACAAGAACCTGACTGCGCATTTGCTGGTGAGCAAGGGGGAACCGCGGCTATTCCCTCTATTGCGTCTATTCCACTGAGGAAGGGCCGACTGCTCGCCAATTGTGCGCAGGCGGTGCACAATAAACGCTGAAGCGCCAACGTCGAGTTCGCCAACACCCGCCACCGCCGGGCGCTATCTAACCCCAAACAGCTACATGGTCGGGAGGGTGATCGTGACCAGGATCGCGTCAAATGCGCATGGCTCGTCCGTGGCGACCGACCGATGTTGCGACAACCCGGACTGCACAAGTCGGGTTGAGTGGTCGGGGCGAGCAGGCCGACCCCAGCTCTACTGCACTCCGTCATGTCGGCAACGGGCGCTGAGCGCAGCGGCGCGTCTCCAGGCGGAGGTCAATCGGCTCGAGGCAGAGCTCGAGCACCGCCACCTCACCCACCGAGCCCGGCGAGCGCTCTCAGCGGATCTGGCCAGGACCAAGTGGCTCCTCAGCGCCTTCCCGGAGTCGACCCGACTTCGAGTACAGGGGTCTGGCTAGAGCTCTGCGAACTCATCCGAGTTGGCGCCGGTCAGTAGTACTCCCGGACGTAGCCGAGGGCCTTCTCGAAGACGTCGTTGTCGCGGATCTTGAACTGCACGTAGAGCGTCTTCCGCAGTGCTTGGCGGACTTCCTGGTCACCGCGGATGGTGGACTGCCAGCCTTCGAACCGCACGCCACGGACGACCTCGTCGATCCGGTCGACCACGTTGGACACGATGATCGGCGTCTCGTCGCCTTTCAGCGCTTCGAAGAGCTCGGTTAGCGCGGCCTTGCCCTGCTCCTCGCGAGGGGTCTCGTCCGCCGCCTTTTCCGCGGCGACCGTGTCGCGGGCGAGCTCCAGGAGCTCGCGCAAGAAGTCGAGGCTGGACTGTTGGATGTCGGCGTATCGCTCTCGCAGATCGTTGAGGCGCTGCCCGAGCTCGATGAAGACCGGGTTGTTGAGGTGGCGTGCGATGCGAGCTGTGATCTGCTTCTCGATCTCCTCGATCGGCACGTCCTTGCGCTTGCCTGTCATCAGGTCTTCGATCGTCTGGGCGTCGAGGACGATGGTGTCGCCGCTTTGCGGGATCTCGACCTGGACATGCTCGTTGATCAAGTCGATGGTCTTGGCCCCGAGCGCGTGCCAGACCAGGCGACCTGCGATGTCAGAGGGACGCACGGATTCATACACGTCGGTGATCCACCGGTAGTCGTCGCGGAAGCCGGCCAGCATGGGGTCGGGGCTCAGTGCCTCCCATAGCTGCGAGACCACGCTGTACGCCGCACCGAAGGCGTCCTTCGTGACGTCGTCGGCGATCGCGGACTGCGCCTGGACGAGGCCCTCGTACCCGCCGACGGTACGGTCGACGCCCGGAAAGAAGGCGAGTGCGGTGGCCATCGCCGGCGCGAGCTGCTTCTTGAGCTCCTCGATGTTGGAGACGACCTGCTGGACGGCGTGCTCGTCGAAGGCGAGCGACTTGGCGACGTCGTCGAAGATGCCGAGGTAGTCGACGATCAGGCCGTGCGTCTTGTCCGGCGGGTACACGCGGTTGGTGCGGGTGATTGCCTGGAGCAAGGTGTGCTCCTTGAGCGGCTTATCAAGGTACTGGCAGTAGAGGATCGGCGCATCGAACCCGGTCAGCAGCTTTGCGGTGACGATGATGATCTTGAGCGGGTCGGCGGGGTCGTTGAAGCGAGCGACGACCTGCTCCAGCTCCTCGGCGCCGGGGGTCCACTTGGCCCAGTCTGATGAGTCGCCACGCGACTTCGACATGACGATGGTCGATGCCTCGGGGCCGAGGTGCGCGTCGAGCTCGTTCTTGTAGGCGACACAGGAGGCCTTGTCGTAGGCGACGACCTGGGCTTTGAAGCCCTGCGGCTCGACCTTCGCCTGGAAGTGCGCCGCGATGTCGGCAGCGATCTTCGCGATGCGTGAAGGCGTCTTGATCAGAACCTCGATCGAGGCCGCCTTCTTCGACAGCGTGATCTTGTCGCTCTCGGAAAGGTCGCGGTCGCGAGCGAGTTCCTCGAATGCCGCGTCGATCGCCTCTTGGTCGATGTGGATCTCTGACAGGCGCGGTTCGAAGTGCAAGGGCAGGGTTGCGCCGTCGCGGATGGAGTCGTGGAACGAGTACCGCGACAGGTAGCCGCCCTCGTCTTCGGGGGCACCGAACCACTTGAAGGTGTTGCGGTCGCGCCGGTTGATCGGGGTGCCGGTCAACCCGAAGAGGTAGGCGTTGGGCAGCGCCTCGCGCATCTTCTGCCCGTAGTCGCCCTCCTGGGAGCGGTGGGCCTCGTCGACCATCGCGATGATGTTCTGTCGTGCGTCGAGTACGCCGGGCGCTTCGCCGAACTTGTGGATCGTGGTGATGATGATCTTCCGGGCGCCCTGGCTGAGCAGCGTCTGGAGCTGCGCCCGGGAATCGGTGGACACCAAGCCTGGCACGTCGGAGGCGTTGAAGGTGCCCGTGATCTGGGTGTCCAGATCGATGCGGTCGACCACGATCAGGATCGTCGGGTTGGTCAACTCGGCCATAGCACGCAGTTTGAGTGCAGTGAAGACCATCAGCAGCGACTTCCCCGATCCCTGGAAATGCCAGATCAGGCCCTGCTTGACCTTTCCGAGCAGCACCCGGTCGACGATCAGGTTGGTTGCCTGGAACTGCTGGAATCGCGCGATGATCTTGATCTTGCGGTGCTTCTTGTCGGTCGCGTAGAGGGTGAAGAAGCGAAGGAACTCGAGCACCGCACGCGGGGTCAGGACGCCCTCGACGGCCTCGCGGACCGCGACGAGCCCGATCTTTGCTGGTGCGTCCTCGTCGGTCGGGTCCTCCCGCCAAGGTCCCCACAGCTCGACCGGCATGCCGATGGTGCCGTAGCGGAAGTCCTTGCCCTCAGTCGCGAAAGTGAACACGTTGGGCACGAAGAACTGCGGGACGCTCTGCTCGTAGTCGTCGTGGATCTGCGCGGCACCGTCGATCCAGGTGTACGCCGGTCGGATCGGCGTCTTCGCTTCGCCCACGACCAGCGGCAGGCCGTTGCACCACAGCACCAGGTCGAACCGCTTCTCCAGGCGACCCTGCTTGTAGGTCACCTCGGTCGAAACGATCCACTGGTTGGACGAGTCCTCGTCGAGGTTGTCGAAGTCGATCAGCCGGACCGTGGTGTGCTCTCCGTTCGGACCGAACGGCATCGACTTCTGCCCGGTCAGCCACGCCATGAATTCCTCGTTGGCGACCACCGGGTGAGGGCTGTTGCGAGCCGCGATCAGGATCGCGCGCAGGTTGTAGATGACCTCGTCAGCCTTCGCTGGGTCCGCCTCGATCTCGGGGTTGAGGTTGATCAGCGCACTCTTGAGTACACCTTCCAGCAGCACCTCGTCGGTACGACGCGGCAGCTCGTTGCCCGGCACGAACTGGACGTCGATGGACTGCACCAGGTCACGGAGGAAGTCGCGCACAGAGTTCGCCTCGTTGAACTGCGCCATCAGTTGCCCCCGAAGACTTCCGCCAACACTGACGCACATGCTTCAGTCACGGCATCGCGCTCGGTGCGGAGTCGATCGGTGAGCGACTCCAAACGCTGGCTCTTCTCGATCATTGACGATTGCTCGGAGTCGTCCAGTGCGGGCACCGAGATCGTCTGCAACGAGCGCTCATTGATTCCTGGCATCGTCGTTCCCGGCGCATTCCTCAGCAGCGTGTCCATGGCGGTCGGCGCCGAGAGCGCGAGCCGAAGGAACTCCGGACTCAGGCTGGCATCCTCGGAGAGACGAATGGAGATGCAGTCGGAGCTGATGATCCACCCAGCCTGTTCCGGTGTGATGATCGCCGAGCGACCAACGTCTCCCTTTCGCATCATCACGATGTCACCGGCGGCCACCTGCCACCGTTTCAGTTCCTCAGCGCGGGTTGGCGGAAGCGTGCTTCTGGGATCGGCCGTCGCGCGACCCTCGCGAATGTGCGAGGGATGGATGACCGGGATGCCGCCCTCGATGAACTCCTTCGCGCTCAGCGTGCTTCCGAACGGTCCTGTCAGCAGCGTCAGCTCCTTCGCGGCGATCAGCTCACCGACGGTCCGATGCCGCGCCTTGTCGAGGCCTTTGATCGTCTCGTCCAGCCAGACTCGGTGCGCTGCGAGCGCAGCGTCTCGCGACTCCCACAGGGCACGCTTGTGGCGCTCCATGGCCCAGAGGAGGTCAGTGATGCGCTTCTGCTCGTCGAGGGGCGGGAGGTCGAACTCGTACCGCTGGAATGGTCCCCAAAGCAGTCGGGGGTTCATCGAACCAGTGGCCTCGGCGGTGGCGTACGCGATGAAAGCGTCGGAAGCGAGGACGAAGGGGAGAAACTCTTGGAGCAGCCCCGTCTCAGGGATGGCATCGAGGACGTAGGTCTTGTCAGCTACGACTCCTGAGAAGTCGACAATGCCGCACTTGCGCAGGTAGGGGCGTGCGGAAACGAAGAGGACCTGTCTGGCCTCGAAGACGTAGCGGAATGTGGAACCCATCTGGCCGTCGCCTGCGTCGCCCCAGCGGTCGATGGTGATCGAATCGCCGTCGATGTGGCCGCCGGCGACGTACCTTTCGACGCCGACTTCGAAAGGGTCGACCTGCCTGCGGGAGCGGCGGATGACGTCGCCGAGGCGGACGCGCTTCCAGGCAGACTTGTCGAGGTTGAGGCTCACGCGGTGACCTCCACGCGCAACTGCGCGAGGACGGCCGTGACCGCTGAGTCGACGTCAGCAGAGGCCGCGCGCCAAACGTCCACCGCGGCGATCGTGTCGGAGGCCGCGGTTCCGTCGCCGGCTACCGGAGTAGTCGCCTCGACTTTCACATAGGCAGGGATCGCGAGGCTGTGACTCTTCGCCGCGATCTGCTCAAGGCTCGCGACTGCAGCGAACCCCGACTCGTCCGCGAATCGACGGTATGCGTCGAGCATCCGTTGCTGGTTCGCTTCGCTGAGGAACGACTGCACTCCGGACCGGTAGTACTCATTCTTCGCGTCAACGAAGAGCACCTTGCGCCGACGCTCCGCGGGTTTGTTGGCGTTCAGGACGAGGACGATGGCCTCCATACCCGAGTTGTAGAACAGGCCGTGCGCCAACCCGATGACGGCTTCAACGAGGTCCGACTCGACCATGGCGCGACGTACTGCCGCTTCCGCGACACGGTGCAGAACCCCGTGTGGAAGCAGAATCGCAGCCCGGCCAGTCTCGGGGTCGAGACTCTTGGCGATGTGCTGAATAAAGGCGTAGTCGGCCGCACTCTGCGGCGGGACGCCCCAGACGCTTCGGCCATACCGGTCCTTGGCGAAGGCGGCGCGGTTCCATGTCTTGATCGAGTAGGGCGGGTTGGCGAGCACGACGCCAAACGTCTGGAGTCCAGCCTTCTCATCGAGGAACGCCGGCCGGCTCAGGGTGTCGCCGTGGGCGATGTGGCCGTCGGTGATGCCGTGGAGGAACAGGTTCATCCGCGCGATGGCGGAGGTCCCGTAGTTGATCTCCTGGCCGTAGAGCCGCAGGTTGCGCCACTCCTTGCCCTGCCGCTTGAGCTCCGCGGCGGTGGAGATGAGCATGCCGCCGGTGCCGCAAGTCGGGTCGTAGACGGACTCCCCGGGTTGGGGTTCGAGCATCATGGTCATCAGGTGGACGAGCGTGCGGTTGGTGTAGAACTCCTGCGCGGTGTGGCCGGAGTCGTCGGCGAACTTCTTGATCAGGTACTCGTAGCCGTTGCCGAGCTCGTCCTCCGGCAGGTTCGCGATCGAGAGCGTCTTCGTGGAGAAGTGCTCGATCAGGTCGGACAGCGTTGAGTCGGGCAGCAGGTCCTTATTGCCCCAGTCGCCGTCACCGAAGACGCCCGGCAGGGTGTCCGGGTTGGCCTTCTCGATCGCCCGCATCGCGTGGAGGAGGTGGGTGCCGATGTTCTGGGTGACGCCGCGAATGTCATCCCAGTGGCAGCCGTCGGGGATCGCGAACCGATGGTTTTCCGGGAGGTCGGCGAGCTGCTCGTCGTCGTACACCTCCATCGCGGCCGCGTGCTCCTCGTCGTAGACGTCTGAGATCCGCTTCAGGAAGACGAGCGGGAAGATGTACTGCTTGTAGTCGCCGGCGTCGATGAGCCCGCGGAGCACTGTCGCGGCGCCCCAGAGATAGTTCTCAAGCTCCCGTTGGCTGATCCTGGACGTCACGCGGACAGACCCCACTTCGCCAGTTCTGCTTCGAGCGCTGCACAGGTCTCGGTCGCAGCGGCGTGGGCTGCTTCGAGATCGGCGAGCGCCTCGGCCAGCGTGAGCTTCTCGCCATCATCGGTCGGCGCGACGTAGAGGGGAATGTTCAGGTTGAAGTCATTGGCTTCGATCTCGGACAGGTCGACCACGCGGGAGCGGCCCTCGGTGTCGGAGTAGAGCTCGTACGCGTCCAGGATCGCCTCGGCGTGCTCCGGCTCGAGGGTGTTCTGGTTTCGGCCGCGCTTGAACAGGTCCTCGGCGTTGATGAAGAGGACCTTGTTCTTCTCGTCCGGCTGTTTGACCACTCGAAGGATGAGGACACACGCGGCCAGTCCTGTGCCGTAGAAGAGGTTGGGCGCGAGCCCAATGACGGCGTCGACGGCATCGGACTCGAGGATGTGCCTGCGGATGCGAGCTTCGGCACCTTGCCGGAACAGGGCTCCCTGGGGCAGGACGACAGCGACACGTCCGGTCCTCGGGCGCGCGGAGGTGAGCATGTGCTGTACCCACGCCCAGTCGGCGTACCCCTTGGGCGGAACGCCCCCGAGCTGATTGCGGCCCCACTTGTCGGATCCCCACTCAGGCTCGCCCCAGTTCTTGAGTGAGAACGGCGGGTTCGCGACCACGCAGTCGAACTGGGCGAGGTGGTTGCCGGTATAGAAGGCGGGGTTGCGGAGCGTGTCTTCGCGCGCGATCTTGAAGTCCTCGACGCCGTGAAGCAGGAGGTTCATCCGGGCGATCGCCGAGGTGGCGAGCACCTTCTCCTGGCCGTAGAGCTTGCCCCATAGGGTCTTGGGGCTACCACCAGCCGCCTTCACGTGCTCGATAACCTCGATCAGCATGCCGCCAGTCCCGCAAGCAGGGTCGTAGACGGTCTCGCCTTCCTTCGGGTCGAGGATGTTGATCAGCAGGGCGACCACCGAACGAGGCGTGTAGTACTCGCCCGCCTTTTTGTTCGACTGATCGGCGAACCGCTTGATGAGGTACTCGTAGGCGTTGCCGAACACGTCCGGGGGAACCGCGGCGTTGGTCAGCGCCTTCGTCGAGAAGTGTTCGATGAGGTCGGCGAGCTTGCGGTCGGGGAGCTTGTCCTTGTTGGTCCAGCTCGCGTTGCCGAAGATCCCGTAGAGGGTGTCGGGATTGGCCTTCTCGATCTCCCGGAACGCGGTCTGCAGAGCAGTGCCGATGTTCTCCGCGTGACTGCGCACTTCCTCCCAGAGGCTGCCCGACGGGATCGCGAACCGGTGGTTCTCGGCGAACAGCGCGAATTCGTGATCCCCGCCCGACTCGTCGAGCGCCTGTGCGTACTCCTCAAGGTACACGTCGCTGATCCGCTTGAAGAACATCAGCGGGAAGATGTAGGCCTTGAAGTCGGCCTGGTCGATGCTCCCGCGGAGCAGGTCCGCGGCCGCCGCCAGGTACTGCTCGAGCTCGGAGAGGGTCAGCGGCTCGACGCCCTGGGGCATCAGGGCGAGCGCAGCCACGCGCGCCTCGTCCTCGGTCATACGGCTCCTCATCGTCGCTGCAGAACTACGCAACGATCACCGTATCCACCATCGGTCAGACGCGCTGTCGAACCGGCGCCGCATGGCTACCGACGCTTCGTTCCAGCCTCATGGGGCGGAGTCGGAAGGTGCCACCAGGACAAGCGTCGCCGGATCGACGTCATCCCGAGCGCACAAGGTCGGGAGGCTGGAGTCGTCCACTTGATCCGGGTCGAGCATCGACGCCGCGAGCATCTGCACCTTGGCCTGCTCGACCGCCGTCGCGACGGACTGCGCCGAGGCCAGCGCGGCATAGAAGGACCTCGCGAAAACGATGGCAGCAGTGTCATCGATCGTGTCGGACATGCCGATCACCAACGGGACGGTCTGCAGCAGATCGTCAGCGCCCTCGATGCTCTCGCATGCGTTAAGAACAACGAGCCGCGGTGGCTCGTCGGTCGCGCCAAGCAGCCGAGCCAGGAGCGAGAAGTCCACGTCGTGTCCGTCTGTGTCACCAGCCTCGTTCTCCATCCACACCCCGAGCGTGTCGGCGTGCCCCGAGAAGTGCACGACGTGCGGACGGTGGTCATTGAGTCCGTCCAAGAGATCGTTGAACGTCGCTGCAGGAGCGTGCTCAACGACCACGAGGTCGCGATACTTCGAGCTTCGCAGTCCCTGCTTAACCTGCCGAACCTCTTGGTCTACGCGCAGCCAGGTGCCTTGCTCAACAACAGAGCCGTCAGGGCTCGTCACCGATGTCTCGGTCGCATCCGGGTTGGAGGTGAGGTAGAGGACGCGGAGCGGCTCCGGCCGGGGTGGTGTGACCTCGACGTAGCGGACCTGCGCCGGTGGAGCGCTCGCCTGCGCCACCGCCCGAGCGTGGTTGATCTCCTCTCGACGGCGGCGGGTGTCATCGCGGCGCTGCGCACTTTCCGCGCTCCGCCGCTCCGACGACTCAGCCGTTCGGAGCGACGTGGTCTTCGAAGCGATGCTCTTGTCGACAGTCGCGATGTCCTTCCGCGCCTTCGCAATCTTGTCCTCGGCGGCCGCCGCCTTCCTCTCCTCGCGCTCGGCTGCTGCAAGAGCCGTCCGTACTGTCGTGGCGCTCCTGGAGCGGCTGGCCTGCTCGCGCTTCTTCCGCGCCGCCTCGCGAGCGGTGGCCGCGACCTTCTCCTGCGCGGCGATCACCTTCGCGAATCCAGCCTTCTTTGTCTCGAGGCCCGCGATCTCCCGGCGGAGCGTGTCGCTGCGTGCCATCGCTCAGTCCAATCTCTACTGAATCAGTGTTCTTGAGGCGAAAGTTCGATCGCCTCGTTTTCGCTGCATCTCGACACAGGCACACGATCAGCCGTTCGCCATGTCGACGAACCGGCTGTAGTGGCCCTGGAAGGCCACGGTGATGTCCCGGGTCGCGCCGTTACGGTGCTTGGCCACGATCAGGTCCGCCTCACCGGGACGGGTCGACTCCTTCTCGTAGACGTCGTCGCGGTGCAGCAGGACCACCATGTCGGCGTCCTGCTCGATCGAGCCGGACTCACGCAGGTCGCTCATCATCGGGCGCTTGTCGCCGCGCTGCTCGGGACCACGGTTCAGCTGGGAGAGGGCGATGATCGGGATTTCGAGCTCCTTGGCCAGCAGCTTGATCTGACGCGAGAACTCCGAGACCTCCAGCTGACGGGACTCGACCTTCTTGCCCGAGCTCATCAGCTGCAGGTAGTCGATAACCATCAGCTTGAGGTTGTGCTTCTGCGAGAGGCGACGGGCCTTCGACCGGATCTCCATCATCGTCATGTTGGGGCTGTCGTCGATGAACATCGGCGCCGAGGAGACCTCGCCCATCTTGCGGGCCAGCTTGGACCAGTCCTCGTCGGTCATGTTGCCGCCGCGGATGTGGTTCAGCGGCACCTTGGCCTCCGCGGAGAGCAGACGCATCGTGATCTCCGAGCGCGTCATTTCCAGACTGAAGAACGCCGAGGTGAGGTTGTTGTGGATCGACGCCGCGCGACAGAAGTCCAGGGCCAGCGTCGACTTACCCATCGCGGGACGGGCCGCGACGATGATCATCTGACCGGCGTGCAGGCCGTTGGTCAGGTCGTCGAACTCGGCGAAACCGGTGGGCACGCCGTACAGGCCGGCCTCACGGTTGGAGATCTGCTCGATCTCGTCGAGCACCCCGTCCATGATGTCGCTGAGCGGGGCGTAGTCCTCGGTGCTGCGCTTGTCGGTGATCTTGAAGATCTCAGCCTGGGCGGAGTCGACAATGTCGTCCACGTCGCCCTCGCCGGCGTAGCCGCTGGCCACGATCCGGGTGCCGGCATCGACCAGGCGGCGCAGCACCGCCTTCTCGGCCACGATCTCGGCGTAGTAGCCGGCGTTGGCCGCAGTCGGGACGTTCGCGGTGAGCGTGTGCAGGTACGGTGCCCCGCCGACCCGCTGGATCTCGCCGCGGCGCTGCAGCTCGGCGGTCACGGTCACCGCGTCCGCGGGCTCGCCGCGGCCGTACAGGTCGATGATCGCGTCGAAGATCGCCTCGTGCGCGGGACGGTAGAAGTCCACGCCCCGGACCGACTCCGACACGTCGGCGATGGCGTCCTTGCTCAGCAGCATGGCGCCCAGGACCGACTGCTCGGCGGCGTTGTCCTGGGGCGGCACCCGGTCACCGGCACCACCGCGCGGCGCATCACCCGGTTCGTACGCGGCCGGCCCGTCACCCCACTCGTCGAACGACGGCTCCGCACCCGACCCGAACTGTTCGGTGACGCTCACCCACGGCCTCCTTCTCGGCTCCCCGGTCCCCTGCCCGGGAGTGCTCTCCCGGTCTACCTGCCACCCCCGACACGTGCGCCTCGACGCGACGCGAGGCGGTGCTGAGCGGGTGTGGGACAGGCGCGAACCTACGTGCTGGGAACAGTCCCGGCCAAGGCCGGACAGCCGAGTTGTCCACAGGCCCCTGTGGAGAAGTTGGTGGAGAACGTGGACGACACGCGTTCACCTGTGCAGGCGCTGGGGACGATGGTGTGGACAAGGCCTCCGTCTGGGCGCTGATACCACGTTTGACCTGCACAGACAGCGTTCCCCCAATTGTGGAGAAAAGTTTTTCCGGCGGGGGATGGTTCACCGTCGCACCACCTCCCGTTCACCTGTTGCTATGTCGACAAACTGCTCCGGAGACAGAGATACCCACACCTCATGCACAGGTTGAGGGTTGGCCGCCGAGCGCCCGGAAACGGACTTCTCGCAGGTCAACGCGGACAACACCGGTCCCGGCACCGGAGCTGATCGGCTCGTCACCGGAACGTCGGAGGACGCGGGTACGGTGCCCGGGTGAGCAGCGCGCCCCCGACACCGAGGAGTGAGGCCCGTCGGGTCGACCGGGAGATCCTCCGGCTGGCCGTCCCGGCCTTCCTGGCCCTGGTCGCCGAACCGTTGTTCCTGCTCGCCGACGCCGCGGTCGTGGGGCACCTGGGCACGGCCGAGCTGGCCGGTCTGGGTCTGGCCTCGGTGGTGCTGCAGACCGCCATCGGGCTGTGCGTCTTCCTGGCCTACGGCACCACCGCCAGCGTCGCCCGTCACCTCGGCGCCGGGCGCACCCGGGACGCCCTGGCCCAGGGGGTCGACGGGCTCTGGCTGGCGGTCGGCATCGGGGTGCTGGTCACCGTCGCCGGCGCCTCCCTGGCCGGACCGCTGGTCGGACTCTTCGGGGCGGGCGCCGACGTCACCGGGTTCGGCACCACCTACCTGCGGGTGGCCTTCTTCGGCACCGTCCCGCTACTGCTCATGCTCGCCGCCACCGGAGTCCTCCGGGGCCTCCAGGACACCCGGACGCCGCTCGTGGTGGCCGTCGCGGGCAACCTGCTCAACGTCGTCCTCAACGTGGTGCTGGTCTTCGGCTGGTTCGGGCTGCCCGCGATGGGTATCGCCGGGTCGGCGCTGGGCTCGGTGATCGCACAGGGACTCAGCGCGGCCGCGCTGGTGACCGTCGTGGTCCGCGCCGCGCGGGCCCAGGGGGCGCCCCTGACCCCTGACCTCCCCGGCATCCGCGCCGCCGGCCGCGCCTCGGTGCCGCTGCTCGTGCGCACCCTGACCCTGCGCGCCGCGCTGCTGGTCACCACCTTCGCCGTCGCCACCGGCACCACCCAGCAGACCGTGGAGGTCGCCACCCACCAGCTCGCCATGACGATCTGGGGCTTCCTGGCCTTCGTCCTCGACGCGATCGCGATCGCCGCACAGGCACTCACCGGTCGGGCCCTCGGCGCCGGAGACGTCGAGGGCACCCGCCGGCTGACGGCCCGGATGGTGCGCTGGGGTCTGTGGAGCGGCGTGGTCACCGGCCTCGGGCTCGCCGCCGTCGCAGGCTTCCTCGGGCCCCTGTTCACCCCCGACCCGGCCGTGCAGGACGCCCTGGTCCCGGTGCTGCTGATCGCCGCACTCGGGCAGCCGCTGGCCGGGGTCGTGTTCGTCCTCGACGGAGTCCTGATCGGGGCCGGCGACGGACGCTACCTGGCCTGGGCCGGGCTCGTGGTGCTGGCCGTGCACGCCCCCGTCGTGCTGCTGGTCGCCCACCTGGGCGGCACCCTGGTGGCGATCTGGGTGGTCTTCGTGGTCGCCTTCATGGGCTGCCGCGGCGTCGTGCTGGTGCAGCGCGCCCGCGGCGATCGCTGGATCGTCACCGGCCCCGCCTGAGCCTGCGCCACGAGTGGGGCGGGAGTGATTCACGTGAAACCGTGCGCGCGGCACTGGCCGGCGCCCGGATCGCCATCCCTGCGCCGCGCCACCAGCTGTCGGCGCCGCACAAGTGCCCGGTCGGCGTCGCGCAAGGGGGGAGGTCGGGGCCACGCAAGTGCCCGGTCGGCGCACAACCGCCCGCTCAGCGGCGCGCAAGCGCCCGGTCGGCGCCACGGAAGTGCCCGGTCGGCGTCGCGCAAGGGGGGAGGTCCGCGCCACGCAAGGGGGGAGGTCGGCGGGCTCACGGGGACGCAGAACGGCCCGGACCCCGCGAGGGGACCGGGCCGTTCTGGTGCGTCAGGCGTCAGGCCGGAACGACGTTGAGGGCCACCGTGGCGGACACCTCGTCGTGCAGCTTGACCGAGACCTCGTGGGCGCCCAGCGACTTGATCGGGTTGGCGATCGCGATGGTGCGGCGGTCGACCGACTCGCCCGAGGCCTCCGAGAGGGCACCGGCGATGTCGGCCGGGGTGACGGCGCCGAACAGGCGACCGCCCTCACCGGCGCGCACCTTCACGGTGACCGTGGAACCCTCGAGCTTGCCCTTGACCTCGGTCGCGTGACCCAGGTCGCGGACGGCGCGGCTCGCGCGCGCCGACTTGATGGCGTCGACGGTCTTCTGACCGCCACGGGTCCAGCGGGTGCCGAGGTTGCGGGGGATCAGGTAGTTGCGGCCGTAGCCGTCCTTGACCTCCACGACGTCGCCGGGGGAACCGAGGCCCTCGACCTCCTGCGTCAGGATGAGCTTCATCGTCCAGGCTCCCTTCAGCGACTGGTGGAGGTGTAGGGCAGCAGGGCAACCTCGCGCGCGTTCTTGACGGCGGTGGCCACGTCGCGCTGGTGCTGGACGCAGTTGCCGGTCACACGACGGGCGCGGATCTTGCCGCGGTCGGAGATGAACTTGCGGAGCAGGGTGGCGTCCTTGTAGTCGACGCCGGTCGCCTTCTCCTTGCAGAACTGGCAAACCTTCTTCTTCGGCTTGCGAATCACTGCCTTGGCCATTGTGGTGCTTCCTTTTCAGTCAGCCCGTCCCGGTGGCAGCCGGGTCGGAATGGTGGTGCTGGACAGGTGAGGATCAGAAGGGAGGCTCGTCCGAGGAGACGCCGGGAGCGCCCCACGGGTCGTTGGCGGGAGCCTGCTGGCCACCGCCGTAGCCGCCGCCACCCTGGTTGCTGCCGCCGCCGTAACCGCCGCCGCCCTGCTGGCCGTAGCCACCGGACTGCTGCGGGGCCGGGGTGGCCCAGGGGTCGTCGCCGCCGGAGGCCTGCTGGCCACCGCCGGACGGCGCGCCGCCGTAGCCACCGCCACCGCCGCCACCCTGACGGGCAGCACGGGTGACCTTGGCCGTGGCGGAACGCAGCGCGGGACCGACCTCTTCGACATCGATCTCGAAGACGGTGCGCTTCTCGCCCTCGCGGGTCTCGTACTGACGCGACTTCAGGCGGCCCTGCACGATCACGCGCATGCCACGCTGCAGCGACTCGGCCACGTTCTCCGCGTACTGCCGCCAGACCGCGCAGGAGAGGAACAGCGTGTCGCCGTCCTTCCACTCGTTGCTCTGACGGTCGAAGGTGCGCGGGGTCGACGCGATCCGGAAGTTCGCCACGGCCGCACCCGAGGGGGTGAAGCGCAGCTCCGGGTCGTCGACCAGGTTGCCGACCACGGTGATGAGGGTGTCGCCTGCCATGTCAGTCTCCTACTGGATCCTCAGTGTTCTGCCGGACGCCATCGTTGCCGATACCGCCGACAGAGGGGGTGAAGTTGTCCCCAACGACTCACTTGGAGTCGGTGCGGATGACCTTCGTGCGCAGGATCGACTCGTTCAGCGTGAGCTGGCGGTCGAGCTCCTTGACGGTGGCCGGCTCAGCGTTCAGCGTGAGCAGGGCGTAGATGCCCTCGGCGTTCTTGGCGATCTCGTAGGCGAGACGGCGGCGACCCCACACGTCAACCTTCTCGACGGACCCGCCGTCCTTGCGGACGACGTTGAGGTACTTGTCGAGCGAGGGCTCGATGGTGCGCTCATCCAGGCTCGGGTCGAGGATGACCATCACTTCATAGGCACGCATAGCTGATTCCACCTCCTGTGGACTTCGGCGGCCACGGACGGTCCGTGGCAGGAGGGCTGTGCGTCCGGGCCGGGGCCCGGTCCTGCCGCGCGTCCGATCCCCGTCGGTGGGGTGGGCACGCAGCAGACGCGTCAGGCTACCAGCGCGCGGGGGTCCCGCCCGAATCCGTGGCCTGTGGACGGAGCCCGGCCCGGGACCGCCCCCGAGCCCTAGCGTGGAGGGGTGCACCCGAGCCGGCCGACCACCCCCTGGCGGGGCACCCGGCACGCTCCCCGGGGACTGCACCGCGGAGCCCGGCTGGCCGGTCGGTACGAGCTGCTGGGCCGGATCGGATCGGGCACGCACAGCTCCGTGCACCGGGCCCGGGACCGGCACACCGGCGAGGTGGTCGCGGTGAAGGTCCTCGACGCCCACCACGCGGGACTGCTGCCGCGGTTCCTGCACGAGCAGGCGCTGCGGATCGACCACCCGCACGTGCTGGCCCCCACCGGGTGGGTCGCGGCCGACGACCTCGTCGCCCTGGTGATGCCGCTGGCCCCCGGCGGCAGCCTGGCGGACCTGGTCCGCCGGCACGGTCCGCTGCCCACCGGCCTGGTGACGGTGCTGCTGGACCAGCTGCTGGCCGGGTTGACCGCGGTGCACGCCGCCGGGGTGGTGCACCGCGACGTGAAGCCGGCCAACCTGCTGCTCGAGGCCACCGGGGACGGCCCGCCCCGGCTGCGGCTGGCCGACTTCGGGGTCGCGGCCCGGGTCGGTGGCCCGCGGCTGACCCGGGAGCCGGGGCCGATCGGCACCGACGGCTACATGGCCCCCGAACAGGCCCGCGGCGCCCCGCCGGACCCCCGCCAGGACCTGCACGCCGCCGGGCGGACCGCCCAGCACCTGCTCACCGGTCACCCGACCCCGCACACCCCCGCCGCCCCGCACCCCCTGCACCGGGTGCTGGCGGCGCTGACCGACCCGGACC
>JAEWXC010000006.1 GCA_023396115.1 Actinomycetes bacterium
CTACGTCGGCAACGGCCGACCTCCCGGCACCCGACCGAAAACTCCGGAAGTGTCACCAAAGTCCTGACACACCAACTGTCACCGATGCCCAGATGCAGAACTGTCACCCATGTCCTGATACATCACATGTTGACGAGGCCAGGAGGTGACGCGGTGGAACACCCGATCTGCGCGGTCGCGCACGACCTCGTCGACTCGCTGGCGTCCGTCGCGCACGCGAACTCGGCCTTCATGCAGGCCGACGAGAAGGCCGCGGCGCTGGTCGAACTGTCGACTGCGGAGGCCCGGTTGTCCGAGTTGAAGCTGCGGGTGCTGGCGGCTGCCGACGACGTGGCTGAGCAGACCGGGGCTCGGGACGCTGCATCCTGGGTCGCGCACGCCACGCATTCCTCCGGGAGGGACGCCCGGGCGGACCTGCGGCTCGCCTTCGCCCTGGAACGACGTCCACTGTTGGCCGACGCGTTCCGTGCCGGGTTGGTGAACCGGGCCCAGGTCGGGGTCATTGCGCGGGCGCTGGACGAACTGCCTGACGACCTGGCACCCGAGACCGTCGCCCTCGCCGAGAAGACGCTCGTCGCGGAGGCCGAGCACCACGACCCCGCCGCCTTGCTGCGGCTGGGGCGGCGGATCCTTGACGTCGTCGCACCCGAGATCGCTGAGGCGGTCGAGGCGCGACACCTGGCCGATCTGGAGGCGTCCGCCGAGGCGAGGATGCGGCTGGGGCTGCGCTCGATGGGTGACGGCACCACGAGGATCAGTGGCCTGCTGCCGGACGCGGACGCGGCCCGGTTGGCGACGTACCTGCACGCCTTCACCAACCCGCGACGCGACGACACAAGCCATTCGGTCCGCTCCACCGTGTCGTACGGGCACCGCGCGGCGCGCGCGTTCTGCCAGTTCCTCGAGACCGTCGACCCGGCCCGACTGCCGGTCCACGGAGGCGACGCGACCACCCTGGTCGTGACCATGACCCTCGACTCGCTGCGGTCAGAGTTGGGCGCCGCAACGCTCGGGACTCCCGCTCCCGACGGGGCGGACCGGATCACCGCCACCCAGGCCCGACGGTTGGCGTGCAACGCCCAGATCACCCCGGCAGTACTCAACGGCGTCGGGGAGGTGCTGGACCTGGGTCGGGCGCAGCGGCTCTTCACCCGCGCCCAGAGGAAGGCACTCCTGATCCGCGACACCACCTGCCGCGCGGAGGGGTGCGACATCCCCGGCACCTGGTCCGAAGCCCACCACCTGCTGCCGTGGTCCCACTGCGGCCCGACCGATCTCGCGAACGCAGTGCTCCTGTGCAACCGCCACCACCACCGGATCCACGACCCCGACTACGACCACCGCAGGTTGGCGAACGGGGACCTGCGGTTCCACCGGCGGCGGTGAGGCGGGGTGGGTCTCGGCAAGCTCGACCACCGCGGTCTCGGTCTCGGCAGGCTCGTCCAACGCGGTCACGGCGAGCTCGACCACCGCGGTCTCGGCGGGCTCGACCACCGGGCCCCAGTGGGCTCGGCCCAGCGGTAGCGTGGCGGCATGAGCGTGCACGGGTTCGACCACGTGGGCATCACCGTCTCCGACCTGGACGCGGCGACGGAGTTCTTCGTCGCGCTGGGCCTGGAGGTCGAGGGGAGGGCACTCATCGAGGGCGAGTTCATCGAGACCGTCTGCGGCATCCCCGGCGCCCGGAGCGAGATCGTCATGCTCCGCCCACCCGGCGGCGGCACCGGCATCGAGCTGGGCCGGTTCCTCTCCCCCGGCACCACACCGGGCAACCCGACGGCGATGTCCACCGAACTCGGCATCCGCAACGTCTGCCTGCAGGTGGACGACGTGCGCGGCGCGGTGGACCGGGCTGCGGCGCTCGGGTACGGACTGGTCGGCGGGGTCGGCGAGTACGAGGGCGCCTGGACCATGGCCTACCTGCGCGGACCCGACGGCATCGTCGTGGCCGTGGCCGCCCAGATCGGGCAGCCCGGGTGAGCGAGGACCAGCGCGTCGCTCGCAACCCGGCCGAACCGGAGAAGCACGGCCCCGCCGGCAAGGAGCGGTGGGCCGACTACCTGGACTGGGTGCGCGGGGACATCGCCCGCGCGGTCCTGGCGCTCCCCGAGGCCGACCAGCGCCGCTCAACCCTGCCCAGCGGCTGGTCCCCGATCGAACTGCTCAGCCACGTGCTGCACATGGAGCAGCGCTGGTTCGTGTGGGGCTTCCTCGGCGAACAGGTCCCCGACCCGTGGGGCGACTGGACCATCGAGAACCCGTGGGACGACGAGGCCGGGACCGGCCGCTGGGTCGTCCCGCCCACGGTGAGCGCGCCCGACCTGGCCGAGCGGTTGGACGCGATCGGCCGCCGCACCCGGCAGGTCCTGGCGACCCACCCGCTGGACACACCCGGGGCCACCACCGGGCGACTCGGGCAGGACCCGCCCACCCTGGAGTGGATCTGCTTCCACGTGCTGGCCGAGTACGCGCGGCACGCCGGCCACCTCGACGTGGCGCTCGAGGTCCGCGGGTAGTTCCCCAGTTCAGGCGATCCAGCCCCGGGTGCCCCGACCTAGCGTCGAACCATGTCCCCCGACCTGCTCCCGCCCCTGCCCCACCAGGACTTCCGCCGGGTGCTCTGCGTGGTCGCCCACCCCGACGACGTGGAGTACGGCACCTCCGCGGCCGTCGCGGTCTGGACCTCGGCCGGCGTCGACGTCGGGTACCTGATGGTGACCCGCGGCGAGGCGGGCATGGACTCGGTGGCCCCGGCGGAGGCCGCGGCGCTGCGGCACGACGAACAGGTCGCCGCCGCCGCAGCGGTCGGGGTGCACGAGGTGTCCTTCCTCGACCACCCCGACGGGATGCTGGAACCGTCGCTCGACCTGCGCCGCGACATCGCCCGGGCGATCCGCACCCACCGCCCCGACGTGGTGCTCACCGGCTCCTGGGAGGTCGAGTTCATCGCCGGACTCAACCAGGCCGACCACCGGGTCGTCGGTCTGGCCGCCCTGGACTCGGTCCGCGACGCCGGCAACCGCTGGGTGTTCCCCGAACTGCTCGACGAGGGCCTCCTGCCGTGGTCGGTGCGGTGGCTCCTGGTCGGCGGGCACACCCGCCCCACGCACGGGGTGGACGTGGGCGGTGAGCCGCTGGCCCGTGGCATCGCGGCGCTGGAGGCGCACGCCGGCTACCTGGCCACGATCGAGGGGCACCCGCCGGTCGCCCCGATGATCACCGCCATCACCGCGGCCCAGGGACGGGCGATGGGCGTCGAGCACGCCGTCCTGCTCCGCGCCCACGACCTGCAGGCGCCGCCACCCCTCGTCGACGACCTCGGCTGACCCGGTCCCCGCGTCAGGCGGCGCGGGCCACCTCCCGACGGACCTGCCGCCCGGCCCGTAGCCGCAGGATGAGGACCAGGGCGCACACCGGGGCGATCACCAGGTTGGGCAGCACGATCGCCCACAGCCCCTCGGCCGTGCCGTAGACGATCCAGGCCACCGCCTGCCCGGTCGCCACGCACCAGGTGGGCACGCTCAGCCCGAGCAGCGCCTCGGGCTCCAGTCGCTGGGCCAGGGTCCGGCGGGCCTGGGGCAGGAACTGGGCCACGTCGACGAGGGCGACCAGCCAGCCGAGCAGCAGCGTCATGCGGGCACCGCCCGGTGGGACCGCACCAGGACGGCCACGATCAGGCTGGCGCAGACCAGGTTGCCGAGCGCTGCCAGCACCACGGGCGCGGCCCGGTGGGTGAGGCCGTAGGCCAGCAGCAGAGCGTTGAAGGCCACCGCGACGGTGTAGGTGGCGAGACTGACGCCGCGCAGCGCCACCGGGTCGTGGCGCCGGCGGAGCACCGAGACGGCTTGCGGCCACCACATCGCGGCGGCACCGAGGCTGCCGAGGAATCCGATGAACTGCACCACGCGGCGATGCTAGGAGGTACCCGGGCGCCCCCGGAAAACGCCGGAGGGCCCGGTGCAGCACCGGACCCTCCGACCGTCAGGGAAACCCCGATGCGCGTCTCCTCAGCGTCCGCGCTTGCCGAGGATGAACAGAACGAGGGCGATGATCGCGAGCACCACCAAGATGGTCCACAGCATGGTCGACTCCCTTCCACGGCCGGCACCCCGAGTGGACACCGGCTCAACCGTGTGCCGAACGTAAGCCGTACCGGTCCGGTTTTCAAGCACCCCGGGGTCAGTGCCCGCGGGCCGCCTGCAGCTTCGCCAGGGCGCTGGGTCCGAACCCGTGCAGTGCCAGCAGCACCGACAGGTCCTCGGGCAGGTCGGCCAGCCTGCGGTAGCCGGCGTCGATCAGCGCGCCGGTGGCCGGGCGTCCGATCCGGACCCCGTCGAAGACCGGCCCCCGGTCCTGCTGCTCAGCCATGCCCCGTCCCCTCATCAGTCCCGAGCGGGTACGCGGAGCACAGTCACCGCGAAGTCCGACTCGTCGGTGAACGGGTCCAGGTGCCAGGTGGCGAACCGGAACTCCACGGGCAGGTCGAGTGCGGCCAGGTCCGCGTCGAACCGCTCGAACGGGTACGCCTCGTCGCGGCGGAACCCGAGCACCACCCGGCCGCCCGGACGGACCACGGAGGCGATCCGGGAGATCACCTCACGCTCGGTCCCGGCGGCGGTGAAGACCAGCACGTTGCCGGCGCTGACGGCCAGGTCGACCGGCTCCCCGCCGAGGTCGGCCAGGGTCAGGGCGCTCAGGTCCGCCACCGCGTACCGGGGGCCGGGGTGGTCCTCGGCGGCGGCCTCGACCAGCACCGGGTCCACGTCGACGGCGACCACGTCGTGACCGGCCGCGTGCAGCGCCCCGGCCAACCGGCCGCCACCGCACCCCGCGTCGAGCACCCGGGCACCGCGCGGTGCCATCGCGTCGAGCAGCCGCGCCTCCCCCGCCAGGTCGGCGCCCTCGGCGGCGAGCTGCCGGAACCGGTCGCGGTACCAGGTGGAGTGGTCGTCCTTGGTGTCGGTGAACCAGCGCGGAGTGCTCATGGAGCCATGATCCCTCGCGGGGTGGATGGCAGGGCACCGGGTCTCGGCGGGCTCGACCACCGGAGGTCGGGTCTCGGCAGGCTCGACCAGCGGGAATGCGCGACGCCGGCCCGACCCCGAGGGGCGGACCGGCGTCGTGGGGACCGGGTCAGCGGTCGTAGGTGTAGAACCCGCGGCCGGTCTTGCGGCCCAGCAGGCCGGCGTCGACCATGCGGTTCAGCAGCGGCGGGGCGGCGTAGAGCGGCTCCTTGAACTCCTCGTACAGCGACTCCGCGACGGCCTTGGTGGTGTCCAGGCCGATCAGGTCGGCCAGGGCCAGCGGGCCCTGTGGGTGGGCGGCACCCAGCACCAGGCCGTGGTCGATGTCCTCGGCGCTGGCGAAGCCGGACTCGAACATCCGGATCGCCGAGAGGATGAACGGCACCAGCAGGGCGTTCACGACGAAGCCGGCACGGTCCTGGCAGTCGATGGCGGTCTTGCCGAGCTGGTCCTCGACGAACCGGCGGGCCTGCTCGGTGACCTCGGGGGAGGTGACGATCGAGGGCACCAGCTCGACCAGCTTCAGCACCGGCACCGGGTTGAAGAAGTGGATGCCGATCACCTTGTCCGGGCGCGAGGTGACCACGCCGAGCTTCATGATCGGGATCGAGGAGGTGTTGGAGGCGAGGATCGCGTCCGGGTTCTGCACGATCCGGTCGAGCTCCTTGAAGAGCGCGGTCTTGGCGGTCTCCTCCTCGACGATCGCCTCGATCACCAGGTCCCGGTCGGCCAGCTCCTCCAGGCTGGTGACGACCCGGATCCGTGCCAGCACGTCGGCGGCGGAGTCGATCTTGCCCTTCGCCTCGGCCCGCGCCAGCGACTTTTCCAGCCGCGCCCGGCCCGCGTCAGCGGCCGCCTGGCTCGACTCGGCCACGACCACGTCCAGCCCGGCCCGCGCCGACACCTCGGCGATGCCCGCGCCCATCAGCCCGCACCCGACGACTCCGACCTTCTGCATGCTTCCTCCTCTGGAACCCGATTCACTGGGTACGGTACTCAGTACCGTCCAGTAGGCCGAACCCGTGGCACCACAACGGGACAGCAGGAGGAGTGAGCGACGTGACCACCACCCGCGAGCGGTTGATCGAGGCCGCGTTCGACCTCTTCGCCGAGCGTGGCTTCGACGCCACCACGGTGGACGACGTGGCGCTGCGCGCCGGAGTGGGTCGCAGCACGTTCTTCCGGAACTTCTCCTCCAAGGAGGAGGTCGTCTTCCCCGACCACCCGGCGCTCCTGACGGCGGTGCAGGACCGGCTCGACAGCGCGGGACGCGGCACCGCACTGCTCGCGCTCACCGAGGCCAGCCGGCTGGTGCTGCGCAGCTACCTCGACGAGGGCGAGCACGCCCGCACCCGCTACGGGCTGACCCGTACCGTCCCGCAACTGCGGGCCCGGGAAATTGCCGGCCAGCAGCGCTACCTGCGGGTCTTCCGCACCTTCCTGCACGAGCGGATGGGCGGCGGACCCGAGCACGCACTCGAGGCCGAGCTGATGGCCAACGCGGTGGTCACCGCCCACAACCACGTGCTGCGGCGGTGGCTGCGCGGCGAGAGCGACGAGGCGACCAGCCTGGCCGAGTTCGAACGGGCGATGACGGTGGTCGCGCGCCAGCTGCCCGACGCCGGAGGAACACCGCCCGAGGACGAGGGCAGCACCGTGGTGGTGATCCGCTCCGCGCGCCCCAGCAGCGAGCTGCTCGCCGCGATCCGGGCGGCGGCAGCACCCGTGCTGGACTGACGAGCCACGTCGGTCGCGGGCACGGGTGCCACCGTGGCTCACCGGGAGGTGAACGCCTCCAGCAGCGCCTGCGCCTCGTCCCCGGTCACCGCGGCCGCGATGGTGCGGGCCTCCTCGGCGCCGGCCTCGGCACGGGTGCTGGTCGCCGATGCGCGGAGCAGGCGACGGGCCTGGCCCAGCGCCTGCGCCGGACCGGCGGCCAGGGTCACCGCGATCTCCCGCGCCCGGGTGCCGGCGTCCTCGACGACCTCGGTCGCCAGGCCCCACTCGCGGGCCTCCTCGGCCACCAGCGGGCGGCCGAGCAGCGCGAACTGCAGGGCCCGATGCTGGCCCACCGCGCGGGGCAGCAGCCAGGAGACGCCGCAGTCGGGGGTCAGCCCGACACCGGGGTAGGCGAAGACGAACTTGGTGCCGGCCTGCGCCACCACCAGGTCGCACGAGAGCGCCAGACCGACACCGGCACCGGCCACCGCACCCTGGACCGCGCCGACGACCGGCTTGGCCAGCGCCGCGAGCCGCTGGAAGTGACCGTCCAGGTCGTCGGCCAGCTCCTGCAGGTAGGCGGTCTGGCTGGCCGGGTCGGTGCCCGCAGCCACCATCGAGGCCACGTCGCCGCCGGCGCAGAACCGCTTGCCGGCACCGGTCACCAGGACCACGCGCACCGCGTCGTCGGTCTCAGCGGCGGTGACCGCCGCCCCGAACTCACGGCTCGTGGGCAGGTCGACGGCGTTGGCCGCCTCGGGACGGTTCAGCTCGATGTGCGCGACGCCGTCGGCGACGCTGTAGTTCACCAGGGCCATGTCAGACCCGCTTCAGCAGCGCGGCGAGGGCCTGGCCGCCACCGATGCACATGGTGACCACGCCGTACTCGAGGTCGCGTCGGACCATGTCCTTGGCGGCCCGCACGGTGAGGATCGCACCGGTCGCGCCGACCGGGTGGCCCAGCGCGATGGCACCGCCGTACGGGTTGACCTTCTCCGGGTCCAGGCCGGCGTCACGGACCACCGCGATGGCCTGGGAGGCGAACGCCTCGTTGACCTCGAAGGTGCCGATGTCGGCCGGCGTGAGGCCGGTCCTCTCGAACAGCGCCTTCAGGGCCAGGACCGGGGCGTAGCCCATCAGCTCGGGCTCCATCGCGCCGGTGGTCACCGCCTCCAGGCTGACCAGCGGCGAGAGACCGCGCTCGGCGGCGGCGTCCTCGGTGGCCAGCACCACCGCAGCGGCACCGTCGTTGATGCCCGAGGCGTTGCCGGCGGTGACCGACCCGTCCTTGACGAAGGCGGCACGCAGCTTGGCCAGGGTCTCGGTGGTGGTGCCGGGCTTGGGGTGCTCGTCGACCTCGGCCGTGAACGGCTTGCGGCCCCCGACCTCGACCGGGGTGATCTCCTCGGCGAACGCCGCCTTGGCCTCGGCGGTGTCGGCACGTCGCTGCGACTCGACGGCGAACTCGTCCTGCTCGGCCCGGGAGACGCCGTACTTGACCGCGACGTTCTCGGCGGTGACGCCCATGTGCTTGGCGCTGAACGGGTCGGTCAGCATCCCGACGGTGCCGTCGACCAGGGAGCGGTCGCCGAGCTTGTAGCCGTTGCGGGCGCCGAAGTCGAGGAACGGCATCCGGCTCATCGACTCGTCACCACCGGCGACGGCGATGTCCAGGTCGTTCCAGCGCATCTCCATCGCGGCCGACCAGATGGCCTGCAGGCCCGAGCCGCACAGCCGGTTGACGGTGTAGGCGGGGGTGGAGTTCGGCAGGCCGGCGGCGAGCGCGACCCGGCGGGCGTTGTAGGCGTCCGGGCCGACCTGGCCGATCTGGCCCATCACGACCTCGCGGACCGCGTCGCCGGGCACGCCGGCGCGGGACAGGGCGGCGGTGACGGCGGTGGCGCCGAGTTCGTGGGCGGGGATGTCCTTGAGCATCCCGCCGAACGAGCCGACGGGAGTACGGGCGCCGTCGACGACGACGATCTTCTTGGCGGTCATGCCGCGAGTGTAGAAGTGGCTCTCGTACACCGAATGACACAACCCGGTCCGCGGTCCGGTTTCAGGCCGTCCCAGTCACATGTGTACTTCCCTGTACGACTGCCCTCATCACCGCCTCCACCCGGTGGGGCTCCAGCACCACGTCCTCCCACGAGAACCTCAGCACCCGCCAACCGGCCAGCACGAACGCGTTGTACCGCCGCGCATCCCGGACCAGGCCGCGACGTGAGCCGTGCCAGGCGAACGAGTCGGCCTCCAGCACCAGCCCCCGCTCACGGTCGACCAGGTCCGGTCGCCCCAGGAAGCCGTCGGGGCCGGACAGGTTCACCTGCGGCTCCACGCGCAGCCCGGCCCCCAGCGCCAGCGCACGCAGCCCGGACTCGAACGGGTTGTCGGCCCGGGCGTCGGCCATCCCCGCCACCCGCCGCGCCTGCCCCGACCCCGGTCCGTCCAGTCCCGCGGTCAGGGAGACCAACCACCGCTGCGAGCGCCCGGACCGGAGCGCCGAGTCGGCCACGGCCAACGCCTCGTCGAACGGGAGCGAGCGCAGGCAGTCGACGACGGTCCGCTCCGCGCTGGTCACCGGACCCGTGACGTCGTCGACGTCCAGGGTGCTGTGGTGCACGCGAGCGTCCGTGACCCGCAGGTTGCGTCCCCGGCGCACGGTCACGTGCGGCAGCTCGGGCGGGCGCAGCACCTCCCACCCGTGCTGCAGGGCCGCACTGGACCACGACAGCACCCCGCCCAGCGCGTGGGCCACCCGCAGGTCGGCGTCGACGGTGCTGAGCGCGTACCGCCCACGCGCCACGACGACGAGGCGCCCCTGCGCCAGAGCAGCGTCGACCTGCGCCCGGCCACAGGTCTGCACCAGCTGGGCGCGCGTGGCCACGCCGCCCCGCCTGCGCAGCACCTCGGTGACCTCCACCCGTCCAGCCTGTGCCAGTGACTGCTCGACGGTGGCCGTCCCTCCACAGGTGGCACGCCCTACGGTGGCCCCATGAGCACCGAGCCCGCCAGCACCGAGCCCGACCTGAGCGACGTCTACTCCCCCGTCCGCACCCGGCTGGCCGGGGAGCACGGCGACGTCCTGCTGATCACGATCAACCGCTCGCACAAGCGCAACGCGATCGACCAGGAGACCGCGGACCTGCTGGACGCGGCGATGGAGCGGCTCGACCACGGCGACGGGATCCGGGCGGGGATCCTCACCGGTGCCGGCGGGAACTTCTCGGCGGGCACCGACCTGACGTCGGCGAGCGCTCCGCGCACCGAGCGGGGCGGCTCCTACGGCCTGGTCCGACGGGTCCGGCGCCGTCCGCTGATCGCGGCGGTCGAGGGTCTCGCCCTGGGCGGTGGCATGGAGATCGCCCTGGCCTGCGACCTGGTCGTGGCGGCCGAGGACGCCACCTTCGGTCTGCCGGAGGCGTTGCGGGGACTGGTGGCCAACTGCGGGGCCCTGTTCCGGGGCGCCGAGAAGCTCACCCCCAACGTCGCGCTCGAGCTTCTGCTGACCGGCGAGCGGCTGGGGGCGCCGCGGGCGCAGCAGCTGGGCTTCGTCAACTGGGTCACCGAGCACGGCGAGGCGGTCACCGGGGCGCTGCAGCTGGCGGCGGCGATCACCCGCAGCGGGCCGGAGGCCGTGGCCGACGTGCTGGCCACCGTCGGCGCTGCCCGGGTGGCGCAGGAGGAGCAGCTGTGGTTGCTCACCGAGCAGGCGGCGGCCCGCTCGCACACCTCGTCGGAGGCGCACGAGGGTGTCTCTGCGTTCCTGGAGAAGCGCGAGCCCGCCTGGCGGGCCCACCTGGCCTGAGACCCGACCGGATCGGGCGTGGCGTGGATCACGTCGCCTTTAATTGGTATTCAAGATTCCAAATAACCTAGCGTGGGTCACGTGCAGCTCACCCGGTTCACCGACCTCGGCCTCCGCATCCTGATGCGGCTGGCGGTCCTGCCCGAGGGCGAGAGCACCACCACCCAGGCCGCCGCCGAGGCCGTCCAGGTCTCCTACACCCACGCCGCCAAGGTGGTCACCACCCTGCAGGGCATGGGCCTGGTCGAGACCCGGCGCGGGCGCACCGGCGGACTCAGCATCACCGAGCAGGGCCGCTCCACCAGCGTCGGTCAGGTGGTCCGGGCCCTGGAGGGCCCCGACGAGGTCATCGAGTGCGAGGGCGACAACCCCTGCCCGCTGGCCCGCGGCTGCCGGTTGCGCGGCGTCCTGCGCGAGGCGCAGGAGGCGTTCTTCTCCGTGCTCGACCCCTACACCGTGGCCGACCTGACCGCCTCACCCACCGGGCCGGTCCTGCTGGCCCTCACCAGCCGCCCACCCGGCTGACCCCGATCCCCGCCGCCACCCGCGACGGAAGCCACCGCTCCACCACATCCAGGAGGAACCAGTGCTCAGCGCCAGCTCGACCGAGATCGTCAAGGCCACCCTGCCCGCCGTCGGCGGCGCCATCGGGGAGATCACCCCGCTGTTCTACTCCAAGATGTTCGCCGCCCACCCCGAGCTGCTGCGTGACCTGTTCAACCGCGGCGCCCAGGCGGCCGGCGAGCAGCCCAAGGCCCTGGCCGCCTCGATCGCCCGCTACGCCATGGTCGCGGTCGACCCGACCCTGCCCGAGCCGATCGAGGTGCTGGCCCGGATCGCCGACAAGCACGTCTCCCTGGGCGTCAGCGCCGACCAGTACGAGATCGTGCACAAGTACCTGTTCGAGGCGATCGTCGAGGTGCTCGGCGAGGCGGTCACGCCCGAGGTCGCCGCGGCCTGGGACGAGGTGTATTGGAACATGGCGCGCGACCTGATCTCGCTGGAGGAGGGCATGTACGCGGCCGCCGGCACGACCGCGCAGGAGATCTTCCGCGACGTCGTGGTGCGGGCCCGGATCCAGGAGTCGCCGGACACGGTCACCTTCGTGCTGGCCGACCCGACCGGCGAGGCGCTCCCGGTCGGTCTGCCCGGCCAGTACGTCTCGGTCGGCGTGCGGATGCCCGACGGCGCCCGCCAGCTGCGCCAGTACAGCCTGGTCCGCGACTTCGGGGCCGGCACCTGGACGATCACGGTCAAGGCGATCCCGGCCGGCACCGACGCCGAGGGCCGCCCCACGCCCGCCGGCGAGGTCTCCAACCACCTGCACCACAACGTCTTCGAGGGCGACCTGCTGCAGGCCTCGCCGCCGGTGGGGCACCTGACCCTGGACGACTCCGAGGACCCGCTGCTGCTGATCACGGCCGGGATCGGCACCACCCCGGTGATCGGGATGCTGCACCACCTGCGGGCGACCGGGTCGCAGCGTCGGGTCACGGTGCTGCACGCGGACCGCTCCCCGTCGCGGCACGCGCTGCGCCAGGAGCTCAAGGAGCTGGTGGCGGCCCTGCCGAACGCCTCGCTGCTGCGCTGGTACGAGGACCTGGGCACCCGCGAGCCGCGTCCGGACCTGGCCGCCGGACTGGTGGACCTGTCCGGGCTCGAGGTCGCAGCCGGTTCGCGCGCCTACCTGTGCGGCCCGCAGCCATTCATGGAGTCGGTGCACGCCGGGCTGCTGGGCAAGGGGATGAGCCAGGACGCGATCCGCTACGAGATCTTCGGCTCCGACAAGTGGCTGGCCCACTGAACCAGCACTGAACCAGCACCGACCGGGCGCTGACCTGGTATCGGGACGCCCACCCTTCCGCACCGCGGATGGGTGGGCGTCCACGTATTCTCCTGCCATGCCCGAGCGCGACCCGATCCGCGAAGCCCACCGCCAGTGGGTCGACCACGGCTGGTACGACGCCGCGGACGGGATGGCGATGGTCACCTCGGTGGTGCGGGTGCACCAGCTGCTGATGGAGCGGATCGACGCGTGCCTGCGCCCCCGGGACCTCACCTTCGCCCGCTACGAGATCCTGCGACTGCTGTCGTTCAGCCGGGAGCGCTCGATGCCGATGACCCGGCTGGGCTCGCTGCTCCAGGTGCACCCCACCAGCGTCACCAGCGCGGTGGACCGGCTGGTGAAGCAGGGCTTCGTGGAGCGCTCCCGCGGTGAGACGGACCGGCGGGTCGTGCTGGCCACGCTCACCGCTGCCGGTGCCGAGGTGGTCGAGGAGGCCACCGTCGCGCTGAACTCCGAGGTGTTCGAGAAGCCGGGCATCGGGGCCGAGCAGGTCTCGGCGCTGACCGGTCTGCTGGGCGCTGTGCGCGCCGCGACCGGCGACCGCGTCGAGGACTGACCCACTCCAGCGAGGCCCCCCGCAGGCTACTTCCGAGTAAAGCTTGGATATCCTACCATTCAATTTGTAGGACATCCAAGCATCTGCTCCAGCGTCACCCCGGGAGAGACCGTGAACGAGCTGCACCGCCCCGAGAACCCGATCCGGATCGTCACCGCCTCGAGCCTCTTCGACGGCCACGACGCCTCGATCAACATCATGCGGCGGATCTTCCAGTCCCAGGGCTGCGAGGTGATCCACCTGGGGCACAACCGGTCGGTCGCCGAGGTGGTCGAGGCCGCGCTCGAGGAGGACGCCCAGGGCGTCGCGGTCTCGTCCTACCAGGGCGGGCACGTGGAGTACTTCGAGTACCTGGTCGAGCAGTTGCGGGCCGCGGGCGCCGACCACGTCAAGGTCGTCGGCGGGGGCGGCGGCGTGATCGTCCCCGAGGAGATCGCCCGGCTACGCACGTCCGGGGTCACCATCTTCTCCCCCGAGGACGGGCAGCGGATGGGCCTGGTCGGCATGGTGAACTCGGTGGTCGCCGACTGCGACACCGACCCCTGGACCCTCGCCCCCACCACGCTCGAGGCGGTGCTGACCGGCGAGCGCGCCGCGGTGGCCCGAGCCCTGACCGGTGCCGAGACCGGCCAACTGGACGAGGCGTTCCTGGCCGGCATCCGGGCCGCGGCCCGGGCCAGCACCGCCCCCGTGCTCGGCATCACCGGCACCGGAGGGTCGGGCAAGTCCAGCCTCACCGACGAGCTGGTCCGCCGGTTCCGGGTGGACCAGGCCGACAAGCTGCGGATCGCGGTGATCGCGGTCGACCCGACCCGGCGCAAGGGCGGCGGCGCGCTGCTCGGCGACCGGATCCGGGCCAATGCCCTCGACCCGGGCCACACCTTCTTCCGCTCCCTGGCCACCCGCGGGGCCCACGAGGTCCCCGAGCACTTGGCCGACGTGATCGCGGTGACCCGGGCCGCCGGCTTCGACCTGGTCATCGTCGAGACCCCCGGCATCGGCCAGGGCGACGCGGCCATCGTGCCGTTCGTGGACACCTCGCTGTACGTGATGACGCCCGAGTTCGGCGCCGCCAGCCAGCTGGAGAAGATCGACATGCTCGACTTCGCCGACACCGTCGCGATCAACAAGTTCGAGCGCCGCGGGGCCGCCGACGCGCTGCGCGACGTGGGCCGGCAACTGGTCCGCAACCGGGAGGCGTTCGGCCAACGCCCCGAGGAGATGCCGGTCTTCGGTACCAGCGCGGCGACCTTCAACGACGACGGCGTCACCGCGCTCTACCAGCACCTGCGCGACGACCTGGCCGGCCGCGGCCTGCCGGTCACCGAGGGGCTGCTCCCCCGGGTCAGCGTGCGGCACTCCTCGGGCATCCGGCAGGTCGTGCCCACCGACCGGGTGCGCTACCTGGCCGAGATCACCGAGACCGTGCGCGGCTACCACGCGCGCACCGCGACCCTGGCCGCCGCGGCGCGCCGGGTGCAGCGCCTCGACGCGGTGGCCGGCGAGCTCGCCGGGGACGACGCAGCCCCGGTCTCAGCCCTGCTGGAGCAGGCCCGCAAGGACGTGCCGCACGAGGTGGTCGACCAGATCGAGGCGTGGCCGACGGTGGTCGAGTCCTACTCCGGCGACCAGCAGGTGGTGCGGGTCCGGGACCGCGAGATCGTCACCCAGCTCACCCGGGAGTCGCTGAGCGGCACCCGGATCCCGCGGGTCGCGCTGCCCCGGTTCACCGACCACGGCGACCTGGTGACGTTCTGGCGCACCGAGAACCTGCCCGGCCACTTCCCGTTCACCGCCGGCGTCTTCCCGTTCAAGCGCGACGGCGAGGACCCGGCCCGGATGTTCGCCGGCGAGGGGGACCCGTTCCGCACCAACCGCCGGTTCAAGATGCTCTCCGCCGACGGCGAGGCCACCCGGCTCTCCACCGCGTTCGACTCGGTCACCCTCTACGGCCGCGACCCCGACCCGCGCCCCGACGTGTACGGCAAGGTCGGCACCTCGGGCGTCTCGGTGGCCACGCTGGAGGACATGAAGGCGCTCTACGACGGCTTCGACCTGGTCGACCCCAGCACCAGCGTCTCGATGACCATCAACGGGCCGGCGCCGACCGTGCTGGCGTTCTTCCTCAACACCGTCATCGACCAGCAGGTGGAGAAGTTCCGAGCCGAGCACGACCGCGACCCCTCGGCCGAGGAGGCCGTCGAGCTGCGGGCCGGGGCGCTGCGCAGCGTGCGCGGCACCGTCCAGGCCGACATCCTCAAGGAGGACCAGGGCCAGAACACCTGCCTGTTCTCCACCGAGTTCAGCCTGCGGATGATGGCCGACATCCAGGAGTGGTTCATCGCCCAGCAGGTGCGCAACTTCTACTCGGTCTCGATCTCCGGCTACCACATCGCCGAGGCCGGGGCGAACCCGATCAGCCAGCTCGCGTTCACCCTGGCCAACGGGTTCACCTACGTCGAGGCGTACCTGGCCCGCGGCATGGACATCGACGACTTCGCCCCCAACCTGTCCTTCTTCTTCTCCAACGGCATGGACCCCGAGTACTCGGTGCTGGGCCGCGTCGCCCGACGGATCTGGGCGGTGGCGATGAAGGAGAAGTACGGCGCGGCGGAGCGTTCGCAGAAGCTCAAGTACCACGTGCAGACCTCGGGTCGTTCGCTGCACGCCCAGGAGATGGCGTTCAACGACATCCGCACCACCCTGCAGGCCCTCATCGCGATCTACGACAACGCCAACAGCCTGCACACCAACGCCTACGACGAGGCCGTCACCACGCCGACCGAGGAGTCGGTGCGCCGGGCCCTGGCGATCCAGCTGGTGATCAACCGCGAGTGGGGTCTGGCGATGAACGAGAACCCGAACCAGGGCTCGTTCGTCATCGACGAGCTGACCGACCTGGTCGAGGCCGCGGTGCTGGCCGAGTTCGACCGGATCAACGAGCGGGGCGGCGTGCTGGGCGCGATGGAGACCGGGTACCAGCGCGGCCGGATCCAGGACGAGTCGATGCTCTACGAGCACCGCAAGCACGACGGGTCGCTGCCGATCATCGGGGTCAATACGTTCCTGCCCCCGCACGCCGACACCGAGCCGCACACGGTCGAACTGGCCCGCGCCACCGAGGCCGAGAAGGAGTCCCAGCTGGACCGGGTCACCGGCTTCCGGCAGGCGCACGGCGCCGAGGCGGCCCAGGCACTGACCCGGCTCAAGGAGGCGGCGGTGAACGGCGAGAACGTGTTCGCGGTGCTGATGGACGCCGCCCGGGTCTGCACCCTGCAGCAGGTCACCGAGGCGTTCTTCGAGGTCGGCGGCCAGTACCGCCGCAACGTCTGAGCCGGATGCGCATCGGCCACGACGACCTCGGCGCCGAGGTGGCCCTGCCCGCCCGGGTGCGCCGGGTGGTCTCACTGGTGCCGTCGTTGACCGAGACACTGGCCTCGGTGCACCCGGAGTTCCTGGTCGGCGCCACCGACTGGTGCACGCACCCCGAGGACCTGTCCTGTGCCCGGGTCCGGGGCACCAAGAACCCCCACCTGGCCGCGGTCCGGGCGTTGAAGCCCGACCTGGTGGTGGCCACCAAGGAGGAGAACCGCGAGCTGGACGTGCGCCGGCTGCGCGAGTCCGGGGTCGCGGTCTGGGTCTGCGACGTGGAGACGGTCCCGGGGGCTCTGGCCTCGATCCGCCGGCTGTTCTATGCGCTGGGCTGGGAACCGCCCGCGTGGCTGGCCGAGGCCGAGCGGGTGTGGGGTGCGCCGGTCCCGCCGCCACGGGCCCGGGTGCTGGTGCCGATCTGGCGCGACCCGTGGATGGTGGTCGGTGCGGACACGTTCGCCGGGGACCTGCTGGCCCGTCTGGGCTGGGTCAACGCCGCGGGGGCCGGGGCGCTCAACCCCGACCGGGGCCGCTACCCGCACGTGGACCCCGGGGCGGTGGCAGCCGGCCTGGTCGACGCGGTGCTGCTGCCCGACGAGCCCTACCGGTTCACCGCCGACGACGGTCCGGAGGCGTTCACGGTGCCGACCCACCTGGTCGACGGCCGCCTGCTCACCTGGTACGGACCCTCCCTGCTGGACGCCCACACCCGGCTGCCCCGACCGTGACCGCACCCGTGACCCCGACCCCCGGACCGGCCCCGAACGCGACCCCGAACCCGGCTGCGGGATCCGCTGACCGGGAAACAGGGCCTGCCCATCCCCGCCGGTCGGTGCCACAATCACTCGGAGTCCAGCAGAAGGAGTACTCATGTCGCTGACCATCGTCACCGGAACCGACGGCACGCCTCCCGCCCGCGCGGCCGTGCAGCGGGCCGCCGAGCTCGCCGGAGCCCTCGGCGGCAAGCTCGTGGTCGTCACCGCCTACGACAAGCTCGAGGTCGCCACCCTCAACGAGGGCCGGGACGAGTACCGCTTCGCCAGCGACGAGGAGGCCCTGGCCATCGCCGAGACCGCGGCCGGGCAGGTGCGCCGGGCCGACCTGGACGTGGAGGCGACGGCCGCCCAGGGCAAGCCCGCCGAGGTGCTGATCGGCACCGCCGAGAAGGTCGGCGCCTCGATCGTGGTGGTCGGCAACAAGCGCGTCCAGGGGATGGGCCGGCTGCTCGGGTCGATCGCCTCGGCCGTCGCCGCGAAGGCCGACTGCGACGTCTACATCGTGCACACCCACCAGGCGCGCTGAGCCCCGGGCGGGACCGTTCAACGGGACTTCCATTCGCCCCGGCTGTCCACCCGCGGTGACACTGGGTGGCGCGGGGCATCCCCCGCTCCGCCGACCGGCGGGTGACGACGTGAACGGAGTTCCCGATGCCTGACCTCAGCAAGTACGGCCCCTGGGCGGTGATCGCCGGCGGTTCCGAGGGCGTGGGTGCCGAGTTCGCCACGCAGCTGGCCGACGAGGGGTTCAACCTCGTCCTGATCGCCCGCAAGCCGGGTCCGCTGGAGGAGACCGCCGAGGCGTGCCGCGCCAAGGGCGTCGAGGCCCGCACCGTCGCGGTCGACCTGACCGCCGCGGACGCGATCGCGACCATCATCGAGGCGACCGCCGACGTCGAGGTCGGCCTGCTGATCTACAACGCCGGCGCGAACGCCTACGGCCACGAGTTCCTCGACGGCGAGCTCGACGGCTTCGGCACCGTGATCGACCTGAACATCACCGCGATGCTGGGTCTGGTGCACCACTACGGCCGCTCGATGCGTGAGCGCAAGCGCGGCGGCATCGTCCTGATCGGCTCGCTCTCGGGCTACCTGGGTCACTACGAGCAGACCATCTACTCGGGCGTGAAGGCGTTCGGCCGGGTCTTCGCCGAGGGCCTGTGGCTGGAGCTGCGTGAGCACAACGTCGACGTGCTGGAGTACGTCCTGGGCGTCACCCGCACCCCCGCCATGGAGCGCGCCGGCCTGAACTTCGACATCCCCGGCCTGGTCATCGGCGAGCCGCCGGTGGTCGCTGCCGAGGCGCTGGCCAACATCGCCAACGGTCCGGTCGTGGTGGCCGACGGCAACCAGAAGATCGCCGAGGTCCAGGCGGGTCCGAACCGGCACAAGATCGTCGCCGGGTCGCACGAGCGGATGAAGAAGCTCATCAACCGCTGACCTGCTGCGCAGCGCGCAGGCGCCCACCAGCACGGCGAAGGGCCCCGACCGGAGATCCGGTCGGGGCCCTTCGCA
>JAEWXC010000049.1 GCA_023396115.1 Actinomycetes bacterium
GCAGGATGGTGGTGCGGCGACCCGGACCGGCCTGAGGGTCCGGGTCCGCCGCACCACACCGGTCCGCACGGGCGAGGAGGAGTCGTGGAGAACCTGGCTCTGGTGCTCGTGCCCGTCCTGGTCCCGATCGCGTTGCTGGCCCGGTGGGCTTGGCTGCGCGGGACCGCCCAGCCCGACCCCGACGTCCCCCGCCACCAGTACGTGAGCACCCGCGCGAGCAGCGCGGACGGCGCGCTGGTCCGGGTGCAGGCCGAGGTCACCTACCGGGTCGAGGGCACCGCCACAGGAGCCGACGAGCTGGTGTGCGACGCGGCTGAGGAAGCACTGCGCCGGGCCGTGGTGACACGTCGGGTCCTGGCGCTGCCGGGTGCCGGCGACGAGGTCGCGGTCCCCGGACCGCTGCCCGAGGGGCTGCGGGTCGAGCGGATGGTGGTGGTCTCGGCCGACGTCGAGGTCACCCGCGAGCTGCGCCGGCTGGTCGGCGGCCCCTGAACCCGGCCGGTCGCGGTGACCGGTGGCTCAGAACACGTAGCGGGTCACGATGGTGGCCACACAGGCCGGTCGCGGGGCGCCGTCCAACTCGACGACCGTCGACCAGACCACGTGCGTGGTTCCGGCGCGCACCTCGTGGGCCTCGACCACCCGTGGCCTGGCCCTCAACCGCGACCCGACCGGAACCGGGACCGGGAACCGGACCCGGTCGACGCCGTAGTTGATCGCAGTGGTGAGCCCCTCGAACGCGACCGCCGTGCGCAGCAGGGCCGGCACCAGCGCGAGGGTCAGGTGGCCGTGCGCGACGGTGCTGCCGAACGGCCCGGTCGCGGCCCGGGCCGGGTCGGTGTGGATCCACTGCTCGTCGTCGGTGGCGCGGGCGAACCGGTCGATGCGTGACTGGTCCACGGTGAGCCACTCCCCCGGCTCCAGCTCGGTGTCCACGGCGGAGAGCAGGTCGGAGACGGAACCGAAGGTGCGCACCCGCCGATCATCGCAGGGCGCGGCACCGCCCGGGGGTCAGTCGCACTGGACCCGCGGGCCCTCGGGCAGTTCCCGGTCGAGCAGGTCCGCGAAGGCCGGGCCGAGGTCGCAGCCGCAACTCACCGGGGCGGAGAAGGAGAACCGGACGTCGCGGTCACCGACGCGCAGCACCAGACCGTAGGCGTCCAGCGCCACCGGCCGGACCTTCCCGGCGGGGGCACCGTGGGTCTGCCCGGCCAGCGCGTCCAGCACGTCGGCGTGGTCGGCCAGCAGGTGGGTCAACCACGCTCCCTCCTGGCTGCGCAGCGGATCGGGCTCGGCACGCAGGTACTGGCCGGGGTCGACGGCCACCGGGTGGGCGCCGGGCACCAACCGCCCCTCGACACTGATCCGGCGGGGAACCAGGCGCAGCACCTGCCCACCGCTGACCGGGCCGCGCAGGTGCGCCTCGGCCTCGGGGGCCAACGGCGAGGTCAGGGGGCCGAGGCGCCCGGTGAGCACGACGGTCCCCCGGACCCGGTCCGCCAGGGGCACCGGCGCCACCTCGGTGGCGGTCAGTCGGACCGTGCGGGCGCGCTGTCCCTCGCTCCACCACCCGGTGCCCCCGGCGAGGGGCTCGGTGTCCGCCGGTGCGAGCAGCAGCAGGACGCCGTGCCGGGTCAGGGCGTGGCGGTGCACCTCCACCTCGTGAGTGCCGGCCCGGAGGAGGACCTGGCTGGCGTGGGCGAGCACCGAGCGCGCCACCTCGGCGGCCGAGGGTGCGGAGGCAGTGACAGCAACCGACCGGAACATGTAGGTAAGGTTAGCCTTACCTTTGCCGTGCCGTCGAGAAGACTCCTGCTCGGGAGCCGACGATTCAGGGTCTGGCGGGCACGGCCGCCCCGACGAAGGGGTCGTCCGGGGACCAGCCGAGTGAGGTGGCCTCGAGCGATGAACGGGTGGCATCAATCCGCCGCCCAGCGGGCGAATGAACCGGACATCTATCGCGTTGCCCGCTCCAGCGCCTCGACGACGAGCATCGTCGGGTCCGTTCGCGGATTCGTCCAGTCCGCCACACTCGGATGCGTCAGCGTCACAACTTGGATGCCGTCTCGCCCCCGATGCGTGGTGCTCCGCCATCGTCGTTGGTTGTCCTCGACGAAGGTGTCGATCGCAGCCGCGTTCATCGCGCCGACCTGAGCACGAACCCACTGCCCGGCCGCCTGGCCAAAGCAGACCACCACTGGCACCGCGAGCGCCGAAATCACCCTCTCGTGGACCGGCCAGCAGAGGTGGAGCAGGGCCTCCGACCGCCGAGCGTCGAGCGTCGCAACCCGCGTGCTGCGCACGAACACCGCGTTGCTGGCCGGTACCCTGCGCGGATCGGCGATCCCGCATGAGGTGAGAAGGTGGCGAACACGCCGCTGGAACGCGACAGCGCCGGGACCGAACTCACGCCAATCGTCATCGAAGCCTGACCAGTCGCCTCGCCGGGGGTCGCGCGAGGCCTCGAGGTCGGCTCCGATCGTGTACTGAGTCAGGGCTTCGTTCGCCGGGT
>JAEWXC010000089.1 GCA_023396115.1 Actinomycetes bacterium
CGGGGATCGATGGGTTCATAGGCAGCCACCGCCGCAGCCTCGCGAACGAAGTGTCACCACCAAGACCCGCCAAAGTGTCACCGATGTCCTGATGCAGAACTGTCACCGATGTCCTGAGACATGACACCCTTCCTGACCTGCACCAACACCCTTGACTCGAACAGGTGTTCGATGCAAGAATGAGGGTGTTGACGAGGTGAGGAGGTGGCCGTGGAGCACCCGATCTGTGCGGTCGCGCACGACCTCGTCGATTCACTGGCGTCGGTCGCACACGCGAACCCGACCTTCATGCAGGCCGACGAGAAGGCCGTCGCGCTGGTGGAGCTGGCCGAGGTCGAGGCCCGGGTGTGCGAACTCCGTCTCCGGGTCCTGGCTGCTGCCGACGACGTCGCCGAGCAGACCGGCGCGCGGGACGCCGCGTCCTGGGTCGCACACGCGACGCACTCCTCCGGGAGGGACGCGCGGGCGGACCTGCGGCTCGCTCTCGCGTTGGAGCGACGACCTCTGCTGGCCGAGGCGTTCCGGGCGGGGGTGGTGAACCGGGCTCAGGCGTCGGTGATCGCGCGGGCCCTCGACGAACTGCCCGACGACTTGGCGCCCGAGACCGTCACGCTGGCGGAGAAGACGCTCGTCGCGGAGGCCGAACACCACGACCCCGCCGCGCTGTTACGACTGGGGCGGCGGATCCTCGACGTCGTGGCCCCAGAGATCGCCGAGGCAGTCGAGGCGCGGCACCTGGCGAACTTGGAGGCCTCCGCCGAGGCACGTATGCGGCTGGGGCTGCGCTCGATGGGTGACGGCACCACGCGGATCAGCGGGTTGCTGCCCGATGCGGACGCGGCCCGACTGGCCACGTACCTGCACGCCTTCACCAACCCGCGACGCGACGAGGCGGGGGCTCAGATACGGAGCACGGTGCCGTACGGGCACCGGGCGGCCCGAGCGTTCTGCCAGTTTCTGGAAACCGTCGACCCGACTCGCCTGCCGGTCCACGGCGGGGACGCGACCACGCTGGTCGTGACAATGACCCTCGACGCCCTGCGGTCGGAACTGGGCGCCGCGACGCTCGGGACACCGGCTCCCGACGGCGCAGACCGGATCACCGCCACTCAGGCCCGACGGCTGGCCTGCAACGCCCAGATCATCCCGGCCGTGCTCAACGGGGTCGGCGAGGTGCTCGACCTCGGTCGGGCGCAACGGCTGTTCACCCGAGCCCAACGCAAGGCACTCCTCATCCGGGACAGCACCTGCCGGGCCGACGGGTGTGACATCCCCGGAACCTGGTCCGAGGCCCACCACCTGGTGCCGTGGTCCCACGGTGGCGCGACGGATCTGGCGAACGCAGTGTTGTTGTGCAACCGGCACCACCACCGGATCCACGACCCGGCCTACGACCACCGCAGGCTGCCCAACGGGGACCTGCGGTTCCACCGACGGAGCTGAGCGGGCTCAGAGCATCCGGCGCACCACGAGCCGCGGCATCTTGCTGGCGACCGCGTCGGTGACCCCGACCTGCTCGAACCCGGCCGCCGCGAACATGGCCAGCGTCCCGACGAACGCCATGGTCAGGTCCATCCGCCCGCCCTGGGTGTCCACCGGGTAGGCCTCGACGGCCGGCGCACCCTGGCTGCGGGCGTACTCCACGGCGCCCTCGATCAGGTGCCGGGTGACGCCCTGACGGCGGTGCCCACCACGGACCACGACGCAGATGATCGACCAGACGGGCAGGTCGTCGACGGGCCGGATCAGCTTCGACCGGCTGAGCCGGGTGTTGTGGGCGCGCGGCCCGATGCTGCACCAGCCGACCGGCACGCCGTCGCGGTAGGTCACCACGCCCTGTGGCTCCCGCTCGGTGAGCGCGCGCATGGCGGCGGCGCGGTCGGGGCCCAGGTCGGCGATCTCCCCGGCGGTGCAGCGGTGCGAGAGGCACCAGCAGTGGGTGGCGCGCCGGTTCGGGTTGATCACGTCCGCGAAGTCGTCGAATCGCTCGGGGGTGACGGGGTGGGTGTCCCACCGCACGGGCTGGTCGCTCATGAGGGCATCGAACCAGCCACCACCCCCACTAGGCTGGGTCCGACCCGGTCCCCCACCTCAGGAGCCCTGCGTGCGCGTCGTCATCTTCGGTGCCTCCGGCATGATCGGTCAGGGCGTCCTGGCCCGGGCCCTGGCCGCCCCCGACGTCACCGACGTCCTCGCCGTGGTGCGTCGCCCGCTCGGCACCTCGCACGCCAAGCTCCGCGAGGTCACCCACACCGACTTCACCGACTACTCCACGTTGGCCGAGGAGTTCGCGAGCACGGACGCGCTGCTCTTCTGCCTGGGCACGACCTCGTTCCGCACCAGCGAGGCCGACTACGCCGTCGTGCACCACGACTACCCGGTCGCCGCAGCCCGGGCGCTGCACGCCGCGAACCCGGAGGCGGCCTTCTCGTTCGTCACCGGTGAGGGCTCGGACCGCACCGAACGCGGCCGGGTGATGTGGGCACGGGTCCGCGGGCGCGCCGAGAACACGGTGCTGGCCCTCTCGCCGCGGTTCCGCACGTTCCGTCCGGGCTTCATCCAGCCCCTCGACGGCGCCCGCTCGCAGACGCCCCTGTACGCCGGGCTCTACCGCGTCGTCGGTGGTCTCTTCCCCCTGCTCGAGCGGGTGGCGCCGGACAAGGTCACCACGACGCGTCGTCTGGGTGAGGCGATGCTCGCGGTCTCCCGCCCGGGCTCGGATGCTCCCCAGGAGATGGAGATCGTCGACATCAACCGCTGGGGCTCCTGACCCCGCTCCCCCACTGGTTGTAACGCGCAGTTAGTTGGTCTGACCGTCCGGCATGCCAGCGCGTTGGAACCCGTAGCGGCGCGTTCGATCGCTCGCGGCGCGTTGGATCCCGTGGCGGCGCGTTGGATCGCTTCCAGCGCGTTGGATCCCGGTCGAGCCCCGGATCGAGGACCGCGCGGGTGGCTCAGTCGAAAGTCTCGGCGTTGGTCTCGCGCACGAACGCTGCCTTGACGCTGCGCCAGGCCTCGTCGTCCATCCCGCGGCACCAGTAGGGCGAGCAGGAGAGGTGGTCGGCGTCGACCCGACGTTCGGCCAGCAGCACCCGGCGCACGTTCCGGGTCTCGGTGGCCTCGCCGTGCACGAAGGCGCTCAGCACGCCGTCGGGGCGGGGCAGCGCGGCGACCGCGTCGGCGAGCAGGTGGCTCGGGTCGGCGTGGCCGGCGCGGTGCACCCAGTGCACGGTCAGGTCGCCGGGCGAGGTGAGCGGGATCTGGCCGGCCGTGTCCTCGACCTCGACCACCACGGCGACCGGGCGGCCGGGCGCGACAGCTTCAGCGCAGACGGCGATCGCCGGGAGTGCCGACTCGTCGCCGACGAAGAGGTAGGTGTCGGCGTCGGCGTGCGGGGTGTAGTCGCCACCCGGACCCCGGAACTGGAGCCGGTCCCCCACCTGCGCCTCCGCGGCCCAGCGGCCGGCGAACCCGACGTCACCGTGCGAGGCGATGTCGAGGGTGAGGTGCCCGGCCTCGGCGTCCCAGGCGCGCACGGTGATCCGCCGCGGATAGGGGCGCTGGTCGCGGGGCAGGTCGCGCTGGGCGGCCTCGTCGAACGGCACGGCCGGAGTCGCTCCCGCGGGCCAGAAGGAGCAGTTGACGTACTGGTCCGCCGCCTCGGCCGGGGTGAACCCGGTCAGCCCCTCACCGCCCAGGACGACCCTGACCAGTTGCGGGGTCAGCCGCCGGGTGAACACCACTTCTCCGTACACCACGCACTCCTCAGGTTAGGTGCACCTAACTTAACGGATCGGCGGTGGGGAGGGTGGCCTGCCCCCGCGACCTACTGTTCGCAGGCGACGCCGTCGCCGTCCCGGTCGAGGTCGCGGCTGTAGCCGGGGTCACCGACGTGGATCGGGGCAGCGCCGGCCGCTTCCACGGCCGAGCAGTTGGCGTAGTGGACGTGTTGCGCAGCCTGCTCGGCTGCCTCCTGCGCGGCTGCCTCCTGGCGCGCCTTCTCCCGTGCCTTCTGCCGCTCCTTCCGAGCCGCGCGCCGCTGGCGACGGGCCTCGGCCTCCAACTCCTCGGCACGCTGGGCGGTCTGGGCCTCGTGGAAGGAGGTGAACTCGGGGCAGACGGTGGTCACGGTTGCGTCGAGGACCGCCACGGCCTGGGCGTAGGACGGGGCAGCCGGCAACCCGAAGGCGGCAGCGAGGACGCCGGTGCGTCGGTCGAGCTTCTTCTCCGCCGCCAGGAGTGCGCAGGACCGCAGTGCCCCCGACAGTCCCTGCACCCGGCGCGGCTTGAGCGCCAGCGCCGCAGCGACCGCGGCCACGTACGCGGACTCGTCCTCGGTGTAGTGGACCGTCCACTGCTGCTCCGGCGTCAGCGGCTCCGGGGTGGGCGACTCGGTCGGGGTCTGGCTCGGGGACCGGGTGGGGTCCGGAACCGTCGAGGAGGCAGCCACCGGGGAGGGTTCGTCCCGGCCTGCTTGCCCGTCCGCACCGCACGCTCCACACAGCAGTGCACCCGTCAGGAGTGCCGCCACGACACCCAGCGTCCCCGTTCGCACGGCCATGCCCAGCAGGGTAGGCACGACACCGGGGCTCGCGGGGCGGATCTGCGCAAACACATCCCGCCGCGGAGCCGGTACCTGTGGGTCGGTCACCTGTGCTTGACTGCGCCACGCACGCCGCCGCAGAAGCCGACAGACCCTGGTCACCAGGAGATCGCGACCCATGAATCTTCCGCCCCGCCTGCACGAATCCTTCGTCGCCTCCCCGGCGACCACACTGGGCCGCCTCCTGCCCGACTCGGCCGCCCCGGTCGTGGCGAAACTGGAGAGCCAGCAGATCTCCGGCAGCGCCAAGGAGCGCACCGCCACCTTCCTGCTCGACGGGTTGGAGCGTGACGGCCTGCTCCACCCCGGGGCGACGGTCGTCGAGTCCACCTCGGGCAACCTGGGGGTGGCGCTCTCGCGGCTCTGTGCGCTGCGGGGGCTCCGCTTCGTGGCGGTCGTCGACGAACGGGTCAACGAGACGACCGTGCGAACCATGTGCGCCCACGGCGCCGAGGTGGTCCGCGTCGCCCCGCCGCCCGGCGAGGACCTGCTCGTGGCCCGGGTCGCTCGGGTGCATCAACTTCTCGACGAGATCCCCGGCGCCGTGAGCGTGAACCAGTACGAGAACCCCGACAACCCCCGCGCCCACGCCGAGACGACGGTCCCCGAGCTGGTCGAGGCACTCGGCCGCCCGCCGAGCCACCTGTACGTGGCCACCAGCACGGTCGGCACGATGCTCGGTTGTCAGCAGGCGATCGAGCGCGAGGGATGGTCGACCCGGCTGGTCGGTGTCGACGCGGAGGGTTCGGTCCTCTTCGGTGGGCGTGCGGGCCGGCGGAAGCTTCCGGGCCTGGGCGCCGGCTTCGTCTCCGCCCACGGTCGCGCCGTCCGCCCGCACCGCGTCGTCCGGATCCCGGAGTGGGAGATGGTGCTGGGCTGCCGGTGGATGGCGCGGCGCGAGGGACTGCTCGTGGGTGCCTCCACCGGGGCGATCGTGGCGGCGCTGGCCCGGGAGGCCCACACCTTCACCAGTCGCGACCTGGTGGCGCGGGTGGTCCACGACAGTGGGGGTCCCTACCTGGACACCGTCTTCGACGACGACTGGGTGCGTCGGGAGGTCGCCGACGGGGAGCGGGCGTTGACCCACACGGGTGACTCGTGGCCGGTGGCCGAGGAGGCCGAACCGTCGCTGAGGCCGGCGTGAACGCGACGACGGCCGCTGACCTGGCGGTGGTCGGCGGTGGTCCCCGGGCGCTCTCCGCGCTGGTCCACCTCGACGACGCCCTGGCCGGGCACCCGGCCACCGCACCGTTGCAGGTGCTGCTCCTCGAGCCCGGCGTCCCGGGGGCCGGCACTGTCTGGGACCCCACCCAGCCGAACCACCTGGTGATGAACGTCGACGCCTCCCTGGTCGACTTCCGCGGCCGCAGCGTGGAGGCCTCCTTCCGGTCCTGGGAGCAGCAGCAGGGGTGGCCGGCCGAGCCGTACCCGCCGCGCGCCCGGGTCGGGGCCTACCTGGCGTGGGCCTTCGAGCGCCTGCACCGCTCCCCCCGGCTGCGGATCCGGCACGTCCCGACCCGGGTCACCCACCTCGAGCCCCGGGCGCACGGCTGGCGGCTCGACACCCCGCTCGGCCCCCACCGGGCCGCCGCGGTGCTGCTCTGCACCGGCCACACCGGCACCGGACCCGACCACCGGGCCCTGGTCGCCGCCACCGCCACCCACGGCCCCGGGCAGCAGGTGGCGGTGCGGGGCGCGGCCCTGACCGCCTTCGACGTGGTGCTCGACCTGACCGCGGCCCGCGGGGGGCGCTGGGAGGAGGCGGCGCCGGGACGGCTGCGTTACCTGGCCTCGGGCACCGAGCCCGAGCACGTCACCCTGCTCACCCGCAGTGGCGACCTGATGGTGCCCAAGCCGCTGCAGGTCGACCCGGCCCTGGTCGCGGCAGTCCGCGCCCACACCGGCCGGTGGGCCGAGGGCGCCGACCCCGACGAGGCGTGGTGGTCGCGTCTGGTGC